>JASJLI010000024.1:0-28999 GCA_037620805.1 Akkermansiaceae bacterium | reverse complement strand
TGACTGCCAACTGGCAATTTTTACTCCAAACTACCACTGCACGACGACCCATGTCCAGCTGTGCATCCGAAACAGTGGTTGGCTGTTTGTATCGGGATGTTGTCATAGGAAAGAGTATCAATATCCCAAACCATAAGAGGTTCTTGGGTTGTGTTGTTTTTTAATCCCATTTTCAACATCTGGTTAAAGTCACAGTCGAAGACCTCACCAGTCCAGGAGGTGTTGATCGTGTTTCGGCACATAAGTCCCTCGACGGTGGTTGGGTTAAACGACTCACGGAGCAGTTGGTTGTATTCCTCTAACTGACCATTGTTTTTTAAATAGGAAGCAAAGCGGGCGATAGGCATGTTGGTGATGCAGAAGAGGTCGTTGAAATCGATATCGAAGTGCTGTTTCATCTCGCGTTTGTAATCGGCTTCGAGCTCTTTTTGGTCGGGGGGGAGTGCGGCTCCGTTGGGGTTGTAGACAAAGTGCATCGGCAGCTTGGGGTCCCGACCGTATCCTAGCGCATTCAATTTATGAAATGCGTTAATGGAAGAGTCAAACACCCCGTCACCACGCTGGGAATTGACGTTCTCAGGAGAATAACAGGGCATCGACGCAATAATCGTAATACCATGACTGGCGTGGTATTCGGGAATCCATTCGTAGCCGGGTTCGTTGATGATGGTGGCGTTGAGTCGGGTCATCACCTCACGTGGTTGGTCAAAGGCCCGCACGGCATCGACGAGTCGACGGAAACCTGGAATCATCTCAGGGGTGCCGCCGGTGAGATCGAGTGTTGGGATGTCGGTTGTTTCAAACCAAGTAATAATCCGATCAATCACCTCATCCGTCATGATTTCCTTCCTCGCCGGACCAGCATTCACATGGCAGTGAACACAGGTCAGATTGCAAAGTTTTCCCGTATTGATCTGAAGTATCTCCGGCTTTGATCGAGTAAGAGACGTATTGGCCTGAATCAGGGTATTTTGAAATGAAAGCGGCATGGATTTAAGTCTGGAAGTCTGGAAGTCTGGAAGTCTGGAAGTCTGGAAGTCTGGAAGTCTGGAAGTTGGGGGGGTAAATGTCCTTCTTTTTTGTAATGGCAATGACGGGAGATTGGTTTAGCATGGGAGTGTCCACTGGGGGGAGATATTCCCAGAAACCTATTAACAAACCTACGTATAAAGAATGACTGCCGTAATAATTATTTTAGCTGTGCTTGTTGGATTAGCCGTGATCGTCGCCCTCTGGGTGATGGGAGCCTATAATGGACTCGTTAAGCTACGCAACCGCTATCGCAATGCCTTTGCTCAGATCGATGTGCAGCTCAAACGCCGCCATGACCTGATTCCTAACCTCGTCGAAACAGCCAAAGGTTTCATGAAACACGAGCGAGAGACACTGGAAGCCGTGATTCAGGCCCGAAACATGGCCAGCTCTGCCCGCCAAGGGGCTAACACCGAGGACGCAGAGTCCATGGGGGCCTTGATGGCTGCCGAAGGTGGCTTGGGTAGCTCTCTTGGACGACTGTTTGCGCTCTCCGAAGCTTACCCTGACCTCAAGAGCAATACCAACATGATGCAGCTGAGTGAGGAGCTGAGCTCTACCGAAAACAAAGTTGCCTTCTCTCGCCAAGCTTATAACGATTCCGTTACCGAGTATAACACCAAGACCGAAGTATTCCCTTCCAGCGTCATCGCCGGAGCATTTAACTTCGGCCAAGCCACCTTGTTCGAGGTGGCTGAGGCATCTGAGCGCGAGGCCGTGAAGGTGGAGTTTTAGTCGGGAGTCGGGAGTCAGATTCCGTGGTTTTAAAAATGAATTTCTTTCAAACACAGGATGATGCAAGGCGACGGACCAAGTGGCTCTTGGTCTACTTTATGCTCGCTATCATCGGGGTGATCCTCTCTGTTTATGGCATCGTCTATCTGGCGCTGCTCTATACAGGGGGAGCCGTTAGTCTGTGGATGCCTGGTGTGTTTGCTGTCACAGCTATTGGCACAGGTGGTGTGATGGGGATGGGGAGTTTATTTAAATCCATGCAGCTCAAGGGTGGTGGTGCTGTGGTAGCCCGTGACATGGGAGCACGCCAAGTCGACCCTCATACCCGCGATACGGATGAACGTCGATTAGTCAATGTGGTTGAGGAAATGGCGATCGCATCCGGAGTTCCTGTCCCTCAGATCTGGATCATGGACGAGGAGTTAGGCATCAATGCCTTTGCTGCTGGCACCGAGCCGGGAAATGCTGTGGTCGCTGTGACACGCGGTTGTATCCAGCGTCTAACACGTTCCGAGCTTCAAGGTGTAGTCGCACACGAGTTTAGCCATATTTTGAATGGCGACATGCGCCTGAACATGCGTTTGATGGGGCTACTATTTGGTATCCTGATGATTTCCATGATTGGTCAGATGCTTTTTCAATCGTTGCGGTTTGCCAGTTTTAGAAGTTCTCGTAACGACAGGGGGAATGGAGGTATTGTCATTGCGATCATTCTAGCCGGAGTCGGACTGATGATTGTGGGAAGTGTAGGCGTGTTTTTCGGTCGACTCATCCAAGCCGCGATTTCCCGGCAACGTGAATATCTAGCCGACGCCTCAGCGGTGCAGTTTACGCGTGACCCCGATGGTATTGCGGGAGCTTTAAAAAAGATCGGTGGTCAGCAGTATGGATCTAAAATTAACTCACCCAAAGCGGCCGAAGCGAGTCACCTACTTTTTGCCGATGGTGGCATGTTCAGTTATGGTTTGGCCACCCACCCACCGTTGGATGTTCGAATCAAGGCACTACAGAAAAGCTGGGATGGTGAATTTGTTTCTACGGAACTTCCCGACGTGGCAGAAGGTAGGGTTCATCATCAACACTCATCCAATCGGGGGGACTCCCGAGTCAGCGGGTTTAGTGGGTCATCAGGTGCTACACCGCCACCCATCCCACAGCGTAGTATCGACCAACTCGGAGAACCATCTGAAATCAATGCCAACATCGGGCACCTTCTACGTGAAGGGCTGCAGCCCGAGTGGATTCACGCTTGTCACGACCGTGAAGAATCCCAGGCGCTCATTTTTGGTCTTCTGTTAGCCGAAGATAACAAATTACGTGAAGGAGAAGTTCTATTTGTGAAAAAAGGGGCAGGGGACGACGCGGGAGAGCTAGCCTTGCATTGGAACCATGAGCTTGGCAGTTTACATTCGTCTGAAAAAATCGCCTTGGTCGATCTCACGATACCCACACTCAGAAGACTGTCGCTGCCCGAATATGATCGTTTTATCGAGATTACCCAATGGCTGATTGCCAGCGATGGACAGGTGGATCTATTTGAATTCATGCTGCAACACGTCGTGCAGCGTCACCTTGATACCCATTTCCGACGACGTGCTTTCCCGAAGATTAAGTTCCGAAAAATTGATGCTCTCCAGCAGGAGGCAAACATCCTCATCACCACCATGGCTGCTGTGGGTGGCGAAGATCAGATGAAGGACGCCTACATGGCGGCTGTTGCTGATTTGGGTTGGGAAATTGGGATGACGCCTCCAGCCGAGTGTGGATTGAAAAACATCGAGTCGGCATTAGATAAATTCAACCACGCCACGCCACTGGTTAAAAAACAACTGCTCCGCATGCTGGGTCTCGCCGTGATGCATGATGGCGTTGTGGAAAGCAGGGAAGCTGAACTTCTCCGTGCCACAGCAGATGCCATTGGTTGTTCTGTGCCGCCGTTTGTGAGCACGTGATACATTAACGCAACTTTCGATCACATCACACGAACTTATATTCGATGTGATCTGAATTATTTCTAACCTCCGTAGATGGTAGAGTTGTTGATGGTATCAATTGCACCGTTTTTAAAGGCAACGGTTTTTCCTTTTTTACCATCACCAATGGGGATGGTGACACTCCAGGAGTGGTAGGCTTTGTCTTTTTGGCGGAACTCACTACGGACGTAGTAATTAACGTAGAGCTTACCGTTATCAAGAGTCTTGAACTTAAGTGCTGTGAGAGCGGCTTTACCTTGTCCTACCAGATCCTCAATGAGCACCTCGTTAGGCGCAGGTAGTTTGGTGAAGTCGACATCATCAAAAATACGCATCGATCCTTTATCGCGAACGTAGTATCGGACCTTACCTGATTTATCGATGGAGCAACTGTGTAGACTGGTTCCTCCATCGTAGAATTGGAAACTCCAGCGTTTGTTGTCTCCGTTATAATTCGCGGAGAGCGAGTAGAGCTTCATTTTATAACCTGCGGCGGCGATCGCTTCTTGTTTCAAGGCAAGACCGAGAGCTTCCTTGACGTTGGTGACATCAGCTGTGGCTGAGGTAGTGACGATAGCGGCAGCTACAAAACTAGCTGCGAATTTTCTGATAGTGTGGGTTATTGTAGTCATAGCATTGTTTATCTTAAGCAATACGGAGCAGGTACATCAAGATGTAAATATGATGCCTCATCGGGGCTATGACGCTTAAAGGGTGTGACCCATACGATCTTTTTTCGTCTGAAGGTATTTCTCGTTGTGAGGATTCGAAGGAATACTGAGTGGTATTTGCTCAGCAATTTCAAGTTTGTAGCCTTCAAGGCCAACGACTTTTTTAGGATTATTAGTGAGCAATTTGATTTTTCTCACACCCAGATCGTAAAGGATCTGAGCTCCCATGCCGTAGTCGCGTAGGTCAGATGCGTAACCGAGCTTTTCATTGGCCTCAATGGTGTCGAGTCCTTGCTCCTGGAGTTTGTAGGCGTGAATTTTAGCTGGAAGGCCAATGCCACGACCTTCCTGACGAAGGTAGAGGAGGACTCCTCCTTCGGCTGCGATCTGCTTCATGGCAGTGTCGAGCTGACCACCACAGTCACAGCGTTGGGAATGAAAAACATCACCCGTCAGGCACTCGGAGTGAACGCGCACGAGAGTTGGTTCATCTGGTGAAATCTCGCCCCTTGTAAATGCTAGGTGGTGGCTGCCTGTGGCTTGATTCGGATTTTCGACGTAATACAGGTGGCAGTCGAACTCACCGTAGTCGGTGGGCATAGCGATGGTTTCGCCACGGCGCACAAGTTTCTCAGAGCGTCTTCGGTATTCGATGAGGTCGGCGATGCTGCAGGCCTTGAGTCCGTGCTGTTCTTGGTATTCGCCCAGAGTTCCAGCTCGAGCCATGGTGCCGTCCTCGTTCATGATCTCGCAAATGACACCAGCTTTGGGAAGTCCTGCCAGGTGGGCAAGATCGGTAGCGGCTTCAGTATGCCCAGCACGACGAAGAACCCCTCCGGGAACGGCCTGGAGAGGGAAGATGTGGCCTGGCTGGACAAGGGCGTTGGCTTTTGCCTCTGGATTGGCAAGGATGTGAATGGCTCGGGTTCGATCGGCCGCAGAGATTCCCGTGGTAATCCCATCAGCGGCATCGATAGAAACTGTGAATGCTGTTTGCATCGACTCGGTGTTTCGCGGAGTCATCGGTGGAAGCTCGAGTTCTTTAGCCCGGGAAGCTGTGATGGGAGCGCAGATCAGTCCGCGACCGTGATTGGCCATAAATGCAATGATCTCAGGTGTGACCATGGAGGCCGCAGCAACGAGATCAGCCTCGTTTTCACGACCTGGATCATCAACGACGATCACTATTTTACCTGCGGCGACGTCGGCGATGATTTCGCTGATTGGATGAAGAGTAAGAGCAGACATTGGGAAATAGGGAATGGGAAGCTGGAATTAGGAAATGGGGGCTTGCGCCGCTGGGGGGGCGGGATTGGGAAGGCTGCCGGAGACGATGTGGAGATCGCGTTGCGGGAAGGGGATTTCGATGTCGTTGTCGCGGAAAGCTTGCCAGACAGCAAGCAGAACTTCCGAGCGGATGTTACTTACACCCTGAGGTGCATCATCGATCCAGAAGCGAACTTGGAGATCGATGGCTGAGTCTCCAAAGCCCATGAGCAAGCATGTGGGAGCCGGATCCTTGAGAACGCGTGGGATGTCCTTGGCTGCTTCGGAACAGATACGGATAGCCTCGTGGACATCAGTTGAGTAGGCAACTCCGACATCGGCCTTGATCCGGACAACACGGTCGGTGAAGGACCAGTTGATCACCTTATTGGTAACGAAATCTTCGTTGGGGATAAGGATTTCTTTTCGGTCGCGGGTAATGACTGAGATGTAGCGGGTGCGCAGGGAGTTGATCCAGCCGATAGTTCCTTCGATCTCGATGACGTCACCTGGTTTAATGGATTTATCGAGTAGGATAATGACGCCGGAAACGAGGTTGGAAATGACCTTCTGTAAACCGAATCCGAGTCCAAGTCCAAGTGCTCCTGAAAAAACGGCTAAACCACCAAGTGGCACACCACCAATTTTTAGTGCTCCCACGATGGCAGCAATGTAGAGGAATAGGCGTGATGTTTTACCGATGAGGACTTTGATCGATGGTGGTATGTCGGAGCGAGGTTTAACCACCGCGTCGATAAAGCGGGTTGAGAGTCCGACTAGCCAGAGCAGCAGAAAAAGAGCCGCAAAGGCCGAAATGATAGCCCACAAGTTAATTTCAATACTGCCAAGCGGCAGGCTGATCGTCTGAAGGGCTTCGCTGAGGGGCTCTAGCCATCCGAACAGATGGAGAGCAAAAATGACGAGCATTCCACCTCCGAGGAATTTAGGCGCAGATTGTCCCTTGGAAACCGCCGTGGCTAATTGATAAATGACATAGGCCGTGACTAGGAGCGTGGTGGTATAGATATAGCCACAGGGGATGGCTAAGTGTCCTGCCTCCTCAAGTCTGAGCGACCAATTACTACGTACTGCCCATGTGACCCAAAGCAGTAGACAGAATAGAATAGGGAATCCGCCGATACGTTTACCGGGGTCGAAAAAGCGTTTTAGTGTGACCTGGCAGGTCGAGCCTTGGCAGAAAAGAGTTCTGCCAAGCAGCATGGCACCCCCAATGGCACCCAATAGACATAGCCCGATCGCACCCCACTGCCAGTAGTCCTGTCGGTCGTCGACAAGACTAAGTAATGTGTCTTGGATGGCTTTAAAATCGATCATTGAAGATTACAGGGGGTAGGAATTGTTTAATATCCTCGTTTCGGAGAGCATGGTCCGGAGTCGAAGCTGGAGATGTTCCATGCGGTGATCCGCACCACGATGCGGCATCATCACCACATTATCAAGTTCTTGATAGGGGTATTTCGAAGGAAAACAAGGTGGAGGGGGTTTTGGCGTCGATCCGATTTGCCAATTGAGGTTCGTGAAGATGGGCATGAAGAGGCATGGTGCGGGATTAGTTGATGACCTAACATTCAACTACATTAACGGCAAGGCCACCGCGAGAGGTCTCTTTATACTTCTCCTGCATATCCTTACCGGTTTCCTTCATGGTTTTGATGACCTTATCGAGCGAAGCAAAGTGGGTTCCATCACTTGACATGCTGATACGTGCACGTTGATGGCTTTTACTGATACCATCGCATTGGGCCCACTGTGTGAGAGCTGGACGGGCCAATCCCAATGGTCAAAAGATCAAGAACTGAAATCATAGCGAGCAATCAATGACGTAAGCACAATGAAGTAAGAAGTAACTTATTCGTGATCCCTCTCCTGAAGGGCGGTGAAGACAGCGGGAGGGACATACCGCCTTACCGAATCTTCCCAGCCTTCTGGCCCAATGAGGCTTTTAACCATGCTTGAGGATAACTCTGCGATGTCGCGTGGCGGCATTAGGAAGGTGGTCGTGATGCTAGGAGCCATATCTCCATTGATATGACGCATGACACGTTCGTATTCGTAGTCATTAGATGACCGGATACCGCGTAGGACATATTGAGCATCGACGTCGCGAGCGTAGTTGACGAGGTAACGGTTTTTAAACTTTGCAATGGTAAGCCTCTCACATGAGGGGATGGAATCGTGTAAAAGTTTAATACGATCCTCAACGCTAAAGGTGTAGGATTTCGATGGATTGTTACCGATGGCGACGTAGAGCCGATCAAACATTTCCAAACCTTTTTCAATCATCCAAAGGTGGCCATTGGTGAGGGGGTCAAATGACCCTGCGTAGACGGCTGTGCGCATAGTGTGGTGGGGGTGGCAGTTATCAGTTATGATTCGGGTTTGTTCTCGTCTTTGGGTTCCAGTGGGATCGGGGCTGGATCCACATTCTCCCAGATCATGTGTTTTTTGGCGAGACTGTTGGCACGTTTGGCGGCTTCTTCAGCGCGAGGGCCATTGAACGAGGCTATACGGCGGGCTAGTTTGACGGCGGCCTCCCAACGTTTGTTTGTTTCAATCATTGAGAGGGCTTTAAATCCACATCGGTAGAACCAGAGCCATTCCTCTTTGTGAGCTTCACCCTCAAGGGGAACATTACCTCTGATCACAACATCATAGTAGGATCCAAAGGCCTCACTGACCAGAGACATGCTCTCGTAGGTTTGCCCACGGAGAAAGTGGATTCTGTTTTTCCATGCAAGGGGAAGGAGCTCATCTGTTAGGAGAGTGTTGTAGATCTTGATTGCTTGCTCATACTTTTTTGTATCAGACGTTCCCTGGCGATGTAGACAATCTGCCATCAAGACACCCGCAGCTCGGCGGAGTGGTGCAGGGGTGTTTTTTGCATCTAACATAGGGTTGATGCTTATTTCAGCCTCAGCATATCGGCGTAGGTCGATGAGCACACGGCTCTGCTGGATGCGAGCCTCGGATGCGAGGGAGTGTTTGCTATCAATGATTTTCTGAAACATTGTGATACACTCCTCCCGTGACTGGGTAGTGCCACCAAGTCGAGCAGACATAGCGGCAAAGAAACTCGCGTATGGGGAGAATGGACTGTCTGGGTAATTTTCCGGGATGTCTTGGAGGATGCGACGAGCTTTGTTGTAATCCTTATTGTGGTAATACGCTTCACCCAGCTTGAGCCTAATGGCAGGAATGTTGGGGTCGTCTTTAAATGTAACGATGAATTTTTCAGCGGCGGCAGCAGCAGCGGTCCAATTCTGAGCGAGCTCTTCAGCCCGGATGTGGATGCGGGTGATTGCGAGTTGGTCCGTCGCCTGAGGAAGTCTGGGTGAGATGATTTCTAGTTGAGCTTTGGCAAGAATCACATCAGGTGGCGAAATGTTGACGGATGCTGCAGCGAGAGTTAGGCGTGCTTCGTTTTCTCTGGGGTGATCGGCGTGATTGATGATAAAGGTGTCGAGTTCGTTTCGACCCGTGGCATCATTCTGGCTGCATTTCCAAAGGGCTCTTTCAAGAAGTAGAGTCGTTCGTATTTTAGGGTTGCTTGAATTCGACAGCACCTTTTCAAAAGCAATCAGGTTAGTGCCCTTCAATGCCATAATGGCCGCATTGATGCTTGCTGCGTTAGCGATATCCTCTGAGGTGGACTGCCTTGCATAGTTAAATGCTTCCAGCGCAGTTTCGAGCTTGGTTTCCTTGGCTAATAATAGACCACGGATGAAACTTGCCTGATCTTTTAATCGTGGGGAAAAAGCGACTTTTTCCATGACGGAAAGCGTGAACGTTGCTTGTTCTGGCTGGTTTTTCTTGAGGTGAAGGTAGGCTGTATCGAGAAGAGATGCGGAGGAAAGTTTTAAATAGAGCTCGCTCGAGGGGAGTGGATTGCCGGTGTGTTGAATGCGGAGTCTCGAGAGCAGGGTCATGGCGACACTGTGTTTATTTTTATCGTCAGTGCGTGCTAACAGAAGTGCTCGGTGGTAGAGGGCAAGGCTGACGAGATCAGTATGCTCACCTGGGCTTTGTTGGTGTTGTCGCATGGCCGCCACGCTGTCGCCTCCAATATAGATTGTGTCATCGGGTAGAGGCGCTTCTCCGCTCCATTGACGTAGCTTGATTATGCTTGGTGCGTCATCAGCTAGATCGTCTGGAAGGATACGGGAGAGACGGGTGAATGCTAGCCGAAGCGAGGGGGCGTCCGGGAAGTCAGAAATGTATTGTTCCAGAGTCGCGATAGCCGCATCAAGTTGCTTGTTGGCAGCTTGAGCATCAGCCTTACCGAATATACAGGCGTGGAAAATTCTTTTGGTTAGGTTATTGGGGGCATCGATAAGTGATTGGAAGAGATTGGTTGCTTCAGCGGACTTTCCTTCATTTAGCGCAAGTCGGGCCCCGAGGTATTCTTTGAGCTTTGCGGCAACGACATTCTGACCTTCAATTTTTTCGAGGGTCTTTTGGGCTGTGTCATATTGCCCCTGATCGAGATGAATTTCTGAAGCCAGTAAATTGGCAGCGTTGCGTATGTTTAAAGTTTTTGACTGAGCAGTCTGTTTCAAGATACTCAAGGCTGCGGGGATGCGATCCAGTGCCAGAAGGATCCTTGCTCGGGCAAGTTGAATCTCGCTATGGAGAGGATGTGTGATGGGTAATTCTGAGAGTGCTTTATCCGCCTCTAGGTAGCGACCGAGCGAAGCCATTGCTTCAGCCTTCCATATAGGAGTGGAGTTGAGGTTTTGAATGGATTTATCGTCGAGCAGATTAAGCGCCTCTGCGGCTTGTTTGGCGTCACCTTGAGGGGAAATACTTGAACGGATCAATGCCTCTGCAAGTGCTAGAGTAACGTAAGGCCGAGCACTCGTGGTGAGCTTTTTATCCGCAAGAGCCGTGCGGAATTTGATGATCGACACATCATGAAGCTGGTCTGCCATCGCTTGGGCACCATCTTGATAAGAAGATATTTTTTTGAGCTCCTTGACCACCTTGATAGGCAACCTGGCGTCGCCCGGCGCCCCTTGCAGAGGGAGGGTAAATAAGAAGATCAGGATGGTCAGTCGGTGGAGCACATAGGCATTATGCGGCAAATTGACCAAATATACAGAATTTGTTCGCATAAATTGAGTCCGAATTGTTTTGGGTTCTGCTGCGTTTTGGCCTGCAATGGCGTTGGAATGAAACGATTAAGGGATATGGGCGAAGATGCCTTGATTGAGCGCTTGCTGAATCAGTTGCCAAAAGGAGCGGAAACGAGTGAGAATGTCATCGTCGGGCCGGGGGACGACTGTGCAGTTGTGGACGTGGGGCATCGGTATCGCTACCAGTTGCTTAAGACCGATTCTCTTGTGGAAGGTGTTCATTATTTACCCACGACTGCGGCGGCCAAAGTGGGCTGGAAGGCCGTAGCTAGAGTGATTAGCGACTTCGCAGCCATGGGTGGATGGCCAGATCAATTACTGGTAACGATCGCCATGCCCTCCGATATGGAGGTGAGATATTTGGAAAAACTCTACCGTGGGATGCAAAAATGTGCCTCAAAATATGGGGCTGCTATCTGTGGCGGCGAGACGAGCTCTGTGCCCAAGGGCTCTGCTGCTGTGATCTCAATCGCCGGTACTGGATGGGTGAAAAAACGAAAATATATCACACGAAGCGGTGGTAAAGTAGGCGATAGTATTCTGGTGACTGGAAAACTGGGGGGCTCAATTCGCGGCAAACACCTCGATTTTCTACCTCGACTGGAAGAGGCGCAGTGGCTTACCGAAAACTTTCGAATCCGATCGATGATGGATCTGTCCGATGGCTTAGGTCAGGATCTGCCACGACTGGCAAAGGCCAGTGGCTGTGGATACAGCCTCGATGAAGCAAGCCTTCCACGTAATCCTGGCTGCGATGTAGCCCAAGCGCTTGGGGACGGTGAGGACTACGAGTTACTACTGACTGTTTCTGATCGATCTGTTACTCGGCTCTGTGCTGATTGGGGTGAGAAATTTCCTGATTTACCAATATCGTTGATCGGTAGGCTTGTGAGTGAAGATTCTGACTCCATGCAAGATCAGTCAGGTTGGCAGCATTTCAGGTCATGAGTCGGTGGCGGAAAGCTGTCTTTTTTTTTGCGCCATTCTAACCATGGTGGCAGGGGCACATGAGATTAGTCATATTTTTATCGAGTTAGATAAAGACAGAAATCCAATTTGGTCGTCCTCGTTATTGGTTGGCGGTGGATGCATTTTTAAAAACGAGAGAGGAACAGCAACGCGGTAGGAATAAGTAATTAGCTGATAATTACTCCCATCGAGTCACCCATTTTAGCGTAGGTTTCGATTTGTTTGGCAGAGTTACGGAGAAGATCGTCTGCCAGTTTTACTTTGTTGGGTTCGAAAACGGTGATGGTCGAGGATCCACCAAAGGCGAAGTAGCCTTTTTCATCGCCTTTTTTGATAGCATGGCCCGAGTCATATGTTTGCAAAATGGATCCTACGCAGGTAGCACCAATTTCAAGCATGAGCACAGTGCCCATGGTATCGGTTTTGATCTGAGTGATTGTCCGTTTGTTCTGCCAGAGGTAAGCAAGGTTTTTGGCAAGTGCGATCGGGGAGACCGAAAAGAGAGGCCCATTGATTAGATGTGTCTCACTGGGGGTGCCACTAACGGGGAAATGGAAACGGTGATAGTCCACTGGGCAGAGACGGGAAAGTACAAGCGAGCCACCGGCGTAGCGTGAGGATAGTTCCTCATTATCTAGCAATTTATGGATATCAAAGGTCTGACCCTTCACAAAAAATCCGGGAATGTCATTAATGTTGCTAAAACCGAGATGCCGGCCATCCGCAGGGAATACGACATCAGCGTCAGCGATAGGACGAGCCTCAGGTTTGAGTTTACGGTAGAAAAATTCGTTGAAGGTTGAGTAGCTCTCCGGATTCCCTGCAAATTCGGAGGCATCCATGGTGTAGTCGGCGATAAACGGCTCTACTTTCGACTTCGTAGTAGGTTTATCCATACGTTTACCGTACCAGCGCGAGAAGGCGGGACGTTTGACAAAGCTATGGAGAGTAAGCTTCCCCAGCGGATTTCCGTAGGCCCATTTGAGGAATGATTCTCCATAGACCTGTTCGGTCTCCATCTGGTCTGAGTAGCGGTTGTAAAACTGAATGTCTTTCACTGCAGCGAGACTAGCACAAAGTCTTAATCTGGGCATAAAAAAAGCAGACGGGAATAACTCCCGTCTGCTTGTATGATTGTTAGTGTATACTGGCCAGTTGGCCAGATGGGCTTAAGCAGCTTTGATAAGCTTCTGAGCCTTGGCGATGGTAGTCTTGCTAAGTTTGCCGTTTACCTTGCGGGACTTGTCAAGCAGGTCCTTTAGGTCGTTAAGCGCACCGTCAGCTGCTTTAAGAGCTTTACGCTCACTGCCGTATTTCTTATCGGAGAAATATTTGGTGAATGTACTACCGGCACGGCTGAGGCATAGACGCCAGCCTTGGAATGCTGTGGTTTCGTATGTGAAACGCGTTAGGTTTTTTCTGGATTTCATGTTGTGTGTGTGTGAGTCCGTTACACTGATATATCATAGAATGAGTTATGTCCAACAACTCTTATAAAAAAGTGCATTTTTTTTTCAAACACCAGTATAAAAACCACGCATTACCAAGAGGGGATGCGTGTTTGTTAAAGATGTTAGTATTAGTTAGATTGTATACTTAAATGCTAATTATACTCAAAAATTAACGATTTTTAATTCTTTGTTACTCGTCGTCGTCAGAGATGGCACCACTATTGGAGAGCGCCATGTCCTCAACGTCAGTCCACTCGATGTATGCCATCGGGGCAGAGTCGCTAACGCGGGCACCAAGTTTGGTGATGCGGCAGTAACCACCTTGACGGTCTTCACAAGCAGGTCCGACCTCTGCGAAGAGCTTCTTGACGTTATCCTTCTGGCGAAGGAACGCTAGTGCCTGGCGGCGTGCGTGAAGGTCACCACGCTTAGCGAGTGAAACCATTCTTTCTGCCACAGGGCGCAGGGCTTTCGCCTTAGCTAGTGTGGTGCGGATGCGGCCGTGTTCGATCAAGCTGCATGCAAGGTTTGCAAGCAACGAGCGGCGATGTGAGGCGGAGCGTTGAAGTTTGACAGTTTTTTTTCTGTGTCTCATTGGATAGAGTCCTTTCGGACGGTTTGTTTTTTAAATTATTGACGCTTATGAATGGCGCGAATTAGTCGTTCAAGTTTTGTGCGATAAGGTCGGCAAGACCAACAGGTGCTTCCTCTTCAGCGCCGAGGCGAGGTGCGGCCACAGATGGCAACGCTCCCGTGAGTAGGGAAGGATCGATGTTCATGCCAAGGCCAAGTCCGAGCTCGACGAGCTTCTCCTTGATCTCATTGAGGGACTTCTTACCGAAGTTGCGATACTTGAGCATTTCTGCTTCTGTCTTGGTAGCGAGCTGACCAACAGTAGTGATGTTGGCGTTGTTCAGGCAGTTTGCAGCACGAACGGAAAGTTCGATCTCATTGACGCTCATGTTGAGGAGCTTCTTAAGGGCTGCGTTCTCTTCGCTCTGCTCGGCTGGTGCCTCTTCGAAGTCAACGGCGTTTTCGTCGTAGTTGACGAACACGTCGAGGTGGTGACGAAGAATGGCGGAAGCTTGGAGAAGGGCATCGGATGGGTCGACACGACCGTCGGTCCAGATGTCGCAGATAAGCTTGTCGTAGTCAGTCATTTGACCAACACGGGTAGCTTCCACAGCATACTTAACACGCACGACAGGTGAGAAGATGGAGTCAATTGCGATGACGCCGATAGGCATGTCAGGGCGCTTGTTCTCGTCACCGGTGTTGAATCCGCGGCCAACCTTGACTTCGAATTCACAGTCGAACTTAACCTTGCGGTCGAGTGTGCAGATGATCTGCTTCTTGTTGACAACGGAATACATGTTGTCGTCCTGAATGTCAGCGGCAGTGATGACGCCTTCTTTTTCAGCTTTGATAGTAAGCACACGTGGCTCTTTGCCATGGTGCTTGAACTTGACCTTCTTGAGGTTGAGGATGATGTCGGTGACGTCCTCAACACAGCCAGGAAGGCTGGAAAATTCGTGTTGAACTCCGGCGATGCGCACAGATGTGATTGCGGCACCCTCAAGAGAGGAGAGCAGCACGCGGCGCAGGGAGTTTCCGATGGTGTGACCATATCCGCTTTCGAACGGCTCAGCAGTGAACTGGGCGTAGCTATTGGACTCAGTGTCCTCGTTCTTAGTAAGGCGGTTAGGAAGTTCGAAACGATCCAGTTTGAATGCGGTATCTTCTTCTTCCTCGGTGGCTTCTGTAGTTTCAGTATTGTTTGATGTGTCTTCTGACATGTTTTTATTTTGGTTACCGGGTTACCCTCCGGCGAGCGGGGATCAGCGGGTCGTCAAGAATTGACAGTTGGCAGATTTGCGGAGGACCTACGGCGATTTCTAGCTCGCAGAGCGGGGAATAAAGGGGAAGGAGAGCCATAATGCAATCGTTTTTTCTAGATTTTCTAGGGTTTTGAAGATTTGGAGGTTCGTTTACGACAAGGTGGAATTTGCGGTGTCGCTTTTGCAGCTTTATGCTAAAGGTATAGCCATGAAGCCAATCTTCGCCCTGAGTCTGAGTTTTTTATCGTATCTGAGCCTTTTGATGCCCCTAGCGGCACAGGATCAACCTGCACAACTTGATCCAGCAGTAAGCCCTACTGCGCCACAACTGGAGGAGAAAAAAACGCCTGAAATCAAGCCAGAGGAAAAATCAGACAAAGCCCAGGACAAACCCCAAAAGAGGGTTTTTGGGAAATCCGATGAAGCGAGCTTTAAAGGGAAAGTGGTTATTATCAAGGTGGGTGAGGATGATTTGGTCAACAAACACGCCTTCAAATTCTGGCGTAGAGTTATCAAACGCGTGAATGAGGAAAATGCCCGTGCTGTGGTATTTGACCTCGATACTCCCGGAGGTCTGGCCTTCGATACGGCTGAACTCATCATGGTGGATATGCAGAAGTTAAAGGTTCCATCTTATGCGTTCGTGAATCAGAAGGCTTTGAGCGCAGGAGCACTGGTCGCCTCGGGCACTGATGGAATCTACATGCATCCGGTTTCAGCTATTGGTGCTGCTGCGATTGTCAGCGGAAGTGGCGCCGAGATACCCGATATCATGCGTGCGAAAATTGAGTCGGCATTTAACGCCTTTGTCCGTGCCGTGGCAAAGAGCAAAAACCGCAACCCCGATGTCATTCGGGCGATGATGATTACCAAAGAGTATTACGATTTTGGGGAGATTCAGGTTGAGGAAGGCGAGCTGCTGACGCTGACGGCTGATGAAGCCATCATGGAGTTCGAAGGGAAACCTCTATTAGCCAAAGGAATCGTCAATAGCATTGAGGAACTGCTTGCAAAAGAGGGCTTAGGTGACGTCGAGGTGGTCGTGGCGGAGCTCTCGGGTATGGAAAAATTCGCCTACTGGGTAGCTACGTTTTCGGGAATACTAATACTGGTCGGTATGGGCGGAGCCTATTTGGAAATGAAAACCCCAGGCTTTGGAATCGGTGGAGGCATTTCTCTACTGGCTTTTGCACTGTTTTTCTTTGGCAATTATGCGGCTGGAAACATGGCGGGTTACGGCCTGATGCTGCTTTTCGTACTTGGAGTGATTCTTATCATTGTTGAGTTAGTCATACTCCCTGGCATGATCGTGCCAGGTGTAATCGGGGCGATACTTGTCCTTGGCACGCTGTTTATGGCGATGGTGGACGAATTCGCCTTTGAGGATAACGATGTCCGCGGCTGGGATGCCGATGGGGCAATGGACTTCATCAATGGGCCGTCACTGAACTTGGCGATAGGTCTGTTCGGCTCGGCCATCCTAATGATCGTGATGATGCGTTATTTGCCAAATGTTCCGCTTTTCAATAAAATGGTGATGAGCGGGGAACTGGTCAAGGGCGATGCTTCGGGAGAAGACGGGCCGTCAGGCGGCACCGGAGAACACGTAGGTTTACGTGGTGTCACCACCACTTCCCTTCGCCCAGCCGGAAAAGGTGAATTCAACGGCAGGGTGCTGGATGTAACTGCCGCCAACGGATTTATCGACATCGAGAAACCCGTGGTCGTAGTTGACGAGGACGGTCTCAGGATTCTGGTGGAAGAGGAGGGGACATTTGACTAGTTGATTGGTTGATTGGTTGATTGGTTGATTGGTCTGCCGTGCCGTTGGGGGGGGCACGGGTAAGCTGACGAAGGGCGCAAGCCCTGCGCTTCGGGGAAGAAAAAACCCTACGGAGCGTGAGCTGACGCAGGGTTGGGTGAGGCTTCCTACCAATGACTAATGAAGCAGTCGACCAATGCCCAACTACACATCGTGCATTGCCTGACTGGTCTGAACGATATTCAGGGCGTGGTTAGCGATTAACTCTAGGTGGTTGTTGATATCGATGTTGATCATCTCCAACTTCACATTGCCATCTGCCATACGCTTCATAGCTGTTTTATTGAACTTCTTGCGCATGGTGTCGGACGTGTCCTCCATTGCCTTTGCTTTGTTCATGTCTTCAGATGAGACCTTAGCGAGAAGGTGGGAATCGGTGAAGGCGATGAACTGGGCAATACTACCAGCGAACTCGCGGATGGTATTTTTTTGTGTAGTGGTAAACTGCTTGTCCTTTTTGTAGCGGCGCTCGTTAAGCTTCACCAGACGGTAGATGCAGTCAATACACTCCTCGATTTCCTGAGTAATGCGGAGCATACCGGCGATTCTGGTAGCATTGGTAGGTCCAATATCCTTGGATGAACAACGCACTAGATACTCGGTGATTTCCTGCATCATGACGTCAGACTCATCCTCGATAGCCTTAAGCTGAATAACTTGCTTGGACATATCGTCCTTGGGATGCTCAAAGACATCAACAAATCCATCAAACATCTCCACACAGAGGGTGGACATCTTACGGATGGCGTTTTCAGCCTCGGCAATGTTGAGCTCTCCTAAGTCAACGAGGTTCTGCGAGATATAGCGGAGGTGCGTAGGCTGTTCTTCAGTAGTTGGATCCTTGACCCACTTTTGAACGATATTCGCAATCTGAGGAACAAACCAGACGAGGACGAAGATGTTGATCAGGTTAAAGGTCGTGTGGAACAGAGCCACAGCGAAGGCAACGATGGTCAGAGGGTTGCCTGCATCACCTTTGGCTGTTTTGATCTCGACGATGTGGTCAGGGAAAAGTCCGGTCATACTCCATATCAATTTTGCTAACGGATAGAAGAGAGCTAGCGCCCATATCGTGCCTATCACGTTAAAGAGAAAGTGTGCGCGCGCGGCGCGTTTGGCGTTCACGCTGGTGCCTATTGAGGCGAGCCAGGCGGTGATGGTGGTTCCGATGTTTTCACCGAGCACGATGGCTGCGGAGTATTGGAAGACTTGCTCAGGATCGCTACCGAGCCAGCCGTTCCAGGCGCAGGTGATCGTGATAGCCATAGCCGCTGAGGAGGACTGCACGATGAGGGTTAGCAAAATTCCAGCGATAAGGAATAGGACGATGGAGCCGAAGCCATATCCGTTGAGAACCTCAATAATGGATTGGATTGTCTCCTGGAGACCTTCGTTTTCTTTGACACCTGCTTTGAGGTTGGGGACTGATTTTTTAAGTGCAGCAAGACCCGTGAAAAGAAGACCAAACCCGATGAGTGTTTCACCCGAGGCCTTGAGTTTTTCTTTTCCGATGAAAAACATCGGCAGTCCGATTCCAATGATGGGAAGGGCGATGGATGAAACGCTGAACTTTCCGATCCATGCTACCAGCCACGCAGTGATGGTGGTGCCGAGGTTAGCTCCCATAATGACGCCGATTGAGGCGGTGAGGGTAAGTAAGCCTGCGTTCACAAAACTAACTACGAGCACGGTGGTCGCAGATGACGACTGCACAAGCGAGGTAGTGAAGAAACCCGTGAATACCGAGCTGGCTCGGTTATAGGTCATTGTCGCTAGTGCGTGGCGCATTCCGCTACCCGCGGCTTTCTGAATGCCCTCTGACATCACCTTCATTCCGTAGAGGAAGATTCCGAGTGCGCCAAGGATTTTGAGGATGGCGACGATTGTGGTCCAGACGATCATGATGGCGTGTGTTTAAGTGCGATGTGACGAAATAGTAATAAGAGGTATGTGACGGTTTGGTCACACAGATATTTACTGCCTCTGATATGCCTTATAGAGGGCGCTGAAGTCAAGGAGCGCATCACCTTTTTTACATCCCGATTCCATAGCTGTGGATGTGGCTTCGATGCCTGGGAGATCAAGTCCAGCATCCTGAGCGAGTTGTAGTGCAAACCGGCTGTCCTTGAGCATGTTTTCGAGAGAGAAATGAGTATCGTAGTCGGCCGATGACATGGTCGGTAATTTCATCGATGCTAATAAAGACCCACAGGCATTGGATGAAACAGAATCCGTGAGAACCTCTGGCTCGATCCCATGGTGAGTGGTAATGGCTAGAGCTTCGGAAAGTGCTTGGACGGTGGAGGCTGAGATCAGATTGGTGGCGATTTTGACCACCGTAGCACTACCTACTGCTCCAAGGTGTTTGATGTCCTTGGAAGTTGCTCTCAGAACCTCACGTGCGTGTTCGAGTGTTTCAGTATCACCACCAACATAATAGACTAGAGCTCCATTGCCCGCTGCGACCTTGCTGCCTGTGAACGGAGCATCAAGAAATTGACAGCCTACCTCCTCACACTGCTCTGCGAGCCACTGGGTAGTGTCCAGGTCAATGGTCGAGTGATTAAGAACAGTTTGTTCTTGGGTGATCCCATTTTTAATACTGGAGAATACCTCACGCACAGCGTTGCCGTCCTTGAGGTAGAAGGCGAGGAAGTCCGCTCCTTGAGCGGCCTCCTCTGCGGTAACTACGGAGTCGGCCCTATCCTTAGGCGTCCGATTCCAGGTGCGAACAGTGTAGTTTTTTTCTAAAAGGCTTTTTTCTGAAAGGCAATTGGCACAACGCGATCCGATAATGCCAAGGCCGAATACGGCAATGCTGGTGTTCATATGGAAGGGTGGAGGGGGGGGGTGTGATTATGTAAGTAGGTGATTAAGTGAGTAGGTTGCAACTTACTGACCTACTTACATAATCACTTAGTCACCTTACTTCTTCCGATTCAGAGCAAGTGCAGCTAGCTTACGGGCGGCACCGGCGATCTCTTGAACGCCTTTTTCCGTGGGTTCGCCGTCTTCACCCAATACCATGATGGTGCGGAGTCCTGCGATGATGGTGCGCATGGATTTGAGGTCTGGTCGTTCGGAAATACGTGGATCGAGCGAACCAATGGATCCCTCATAATAATCAGCAATGTCTTCACGGTAGAGGTGTTTGGCTCGCTCAACAGTGTATTTTACCTTCACGGCATGAGATCCCACTTCCAGAGCTCTGACCCAACCTCCAAGGGAAATCAGGTGCGCCAGATCCACATCACGTAGGTGGATTAGGTCGGTTTCTACATCTCGCTGAGTGGCTGTAAGTTCTTTTTTGAGTGCTTCTACATTATTTTTACGGGCATTTTCTAGCAGGCTGGCCGCGTGGCGGTTGACTCGTTCACCTGCACCCAGAGCTCGACCGTATCGCGACAGCTCTTTGGCAAGAGGTTCAATTTTCTGCATGTGCCCTGATTGAACGGCTAAAAATCCATCCGCGATGAGGAATCCAATTTCAAGCGCGAGGTCGGCTCGATTCAGCGGCATGCGCTTAGGCATTTCATGCACTAATTCATCGGCGGGCAGAGGGGCGAGTTTGTCGAGGTCATCAAAAATTCGTTTGATCGAAGGGGCTGTGAACTCGTTGACTCCGAGCTCTTCGCGCACGTGGGGATCGTCGATTAAATCGTCGGGCACAGATGGTCGAGCGACAGGTTCACGCTCTTCATCTTCCTGAGCCTGAACACTGATAGCGGTCATCAGGGAAAATGAGAGGAGCCACAAGGTGAGGTGGGGGAGACGGGAAATCATCTTCATGCCTCTAGATAACTCCCGCTAGAGGGGAAATGCAATCGAGGAATGAAAATCCTCTATAAAAAGGATGAGAAAAGAAGTTGGCACATTTCCGGATGTCGATTATCTCACTCTCATGAGTTTGCTCTTGGGAGTTAATATTGACCACGTAGCCACGCTGCGTCAGGCCCGATTCGCCGATATGCCGTATTCACCGAATGCGGAGCCTAGCCCGCGTACTGCCGCTGAGGATGCCTTGGTAGGTGGGGCTGATTCCATTACGGTTCATGTTCGGGGCGACCGCAGGCATATGCAGGAACAGGATGCTTTTGAGATCCGTGAAAAAATCGACTTACCACTCAACTTTGAAATGGGCAACACCCCCGAGATGCTGGAGATGGCACTCCGACTGAATCCAGACTTCGTCTGTCTTGTGCCCGAAACTCGGGAAGAAATCACCACTGAGGGTGGCCTAGATGTGGATGGACTCTTTGATTCACTCCAAGGCACCGTTTCCTCCCTCCAGCAAGCCGGTATTAAAGTGAGTATGTTTATCGATCCAGATGCCAATCAAGTGGAAGCTTCTTCTAGGATAGGTGCGGAAATGATCGAGCTGCATACTGGTTGTTTTGCCAATGCTATTGGTGAGACGGGCGTGCAAAGAAATCAGGAAACACAACGCCTGATCGCCGCAGCCAAGCTTGGTCATAGTCTGAATATTCAGGTCAATGCGGGGCATGGGATCAATTTGCAAAACTTGCCAGAGCTTCTAACTGTCCCTCACCTTGCTGAACTTAATATTGGTCACACCTTGATCGCACGTTCAGTCCAAGTAGGACTAACAACCGCGGTTAAAGAAATCCACGCAGCGATGGAAGGATATCAATTGTGATTTTTGGAATTGGAATCGACGTTGTCGAAGTCGAACGCGTGGAATCATCCATGGCAGAGTTTGGCGATCGTTTTGCCAGCAGGGTATTCACCGAAGCTGAGCGCGCTTACTGCGACAGCCAGAAACGTCCAGCGATCCACTACGCGGCACGTTTTGCTGCCAAGGAAGCTGTGGCAAAAGCACTTGGCACAGGCATCGGTAAAGACCTCTCATGGCTCGACATGGAAATCCGCCGTCGTGAAAGCGGAGAACCTGAAGTGTTTCTATCAGGTGACGGCGCCCAATTTGCCAAAGACAATAATTTGGGTCAAATCAAAATCAGCCTGACCCATGCCCAACATTACGCAGCCGCGAATGCTGTAGCGTTGGTGGGGAGTTAGAGGTGATCTCTAAGAATATCTTCAACGGCATCTTTGAGTAGGCCTATAAGGGTTTCGTCCATAAATGGATAGTCATCTGGGATGTCTAACGATAAAATCTCAGGGATCTCAATCTGTCCACGATAGCGGTCTCGTATTCTTGAGGTGTGGGCATTTTTCATAACCAGCACTAGATCTGCCCAATTGAGAAGTTTGCCAGAGATCGGGCAGGGGCTTTGCTTGCTTAATCCTGCCGATCGAACTGAGAGTCTGGCATCATTGCGATAAATCGCCGCGGCCGTTGGGCTACGCCACTGGTTGTTGGCACAGATAAAGAGAACGTTGAGTGGAGACATGAAAATGGAGGGGTAGAGAGCCTTAAAAAACCGTAAACCAGAGATGGATGTAGTATTTGGTCCATGCAAATTATCACAATAAAGCCATTCTGTAAATGTAGGGTAGGCACGGTTGTGCTCCGTCTGCAGTCTCTAGTATCAGCGGTATCAAGGGTAGAATTCTTTGATAAAGTGGATACAATGTCGTTGTAATGGCTGCTGACTCGGTATCACGAGTGTGAGTAAGAATCTTTCATAATATGTATCCTCAATATGAAGGATGGTCAGAGTCTAGCTCTCTGCTAGTTTGGTTCTAAATATGATAACTAAGCGCTCAACTTGTTTGCTTCTTGGGGGATTAGCAACGATTTCACAACCGTTGCCCGTGGTGGCAGCGGATGACTCAGCCCGGCCGGCTAAACCGAACATTGTGCTCATCCTGACAGATGACCTCGGATGGCAGGATATGAAGTGCTACGATATTGATAAACCATCACCTATGGAAACACCGTTCATCGATGCCTTGTCGAAGAAGGGGATCAAGTTTTGGCAAGCCTACTCGCCAGCACCGACCTGTGCTCCATCGCGCTGTGCCATCATGAGTGGCAACCATCCCGCACGGGCGCAGAAGACTCACGTGGTAGGAGGTGGACCACCAACGCCCAATCATAAGACGAAGTGGAAAATGATGGCTCCATGGTACAGCGGGCGTATGCCAGAAAACGAGGTGACTCTCGCCAAGGTTCTACAAAAAAATGGCTACACCACCGGACACAGCGGCAAGTGGCACATGGCGATTAATCACCATGCCTATCCACAACCCGAGGACCAGGGGTTTCACTGGACCATGAGCGAGCGAGGTGCCCGATCCGGTATGAAGCCTGATCGGCTGAGTGACTTTGCGACGCAAAAAAAAGGAGACAAGTACAAGCTTGATGAAAACGGGTTTCCGTATCACGCCAACAGTGCCAACGCGCTTACCTTTCTCAAGGAGAACAAAGACAAACCATTTTTCCTCTACTACGCCACCTGGCTAGTTCACTCACCCATTCACACGCGGAGTAAGGCACTGCTGGATAAATACTGTAAAAAACTCAAGGTTGACCCTACGACGTTGAAGCCGGATGGCTGGGACGGTAAAGGCCAGACAAATCCATTCTACTGCGCAATGGTTGAGGAACTGGATTACTACGTGGGTAAGGTTTTTAACTACTTGGACAACACCGATGATCCTCGCTGGCCTGGGCATAAACTGAGCGAAAACACCTACCTGATTTTTACATCCGACAACGGAGGTATGGAAGGTCACCCAGGAGAGATCTACACTGATAACTACCCGCTTGATCGTGGTAAAATATCCGTCATGGAAGGTGGCACCCGCGTGCCTCTCATTATCACGGGTCCAGGGATTCCGAAAGGGGCTCAATCGGATGTGATGGTCAATGGTCTAGATTTCTACCCAACGATCCTCTCTCTCGTAGGAGCACAAAAACCTAAACAGAAGAATCTCGATGGATGTGATCTAACGAAATTGTTGAAATCGCCTCGTGATGCATCTCTTGTCCGTAAACCAGATGGCTCAGTCAGAGATTCCATGGTCTGGCATTTCCCGAATAGTGCGGCGCTCGAAAGCTGTATCCGTATCGGCGACTACAAACTTGTCAGGAATTATTCACACATCAATGACCCTCGCACGCCGGAACTCGAACTTTTCCGACTTTATAAAACGGCCGACGGCAAACAAAGCCGTGTGGATATCGAGGAATCAAAAAATCTAGTAACGGCGATGCCTGAGAAGGCCAATGAGATGAACGCCAAACTGGGTGAGGTGCTTACTGAGATGAAAGCCAGTTACCCGTATTATAATCCTCATTACAAGAGGCCGCTTCCTCATAAGGAGAAGGTGTGCACCGTTACCTCGCATCATCTTAAAGGACGCCAGGTCGAGATTGCCTATCAGGAAAAGGGAGCCGAGGTCGTCCGAGTAAACCTCCTCTACACCCTAAACGGTGGCCATCGCTATGAAGAGTGGTTCCGCAATCAAGCCAAGATCATTACTGGTAATAAAGCAACGGTCACTCTACCCGCTGGCACCACGCACTACGTCATGAATTTAATCGACGAAAACAACTTCCTCCGCAGCTATCCCGAGCTACCGGATATGAGCACCCTGAGTAAAACTAAGACCAAGTATTCGGCACATGCCCTTAGTGCCAAGCTGCCCGTTAAAGCTGGAGCTGCTAAAAAAAATCGCTGAAGGCTAGGTTCATTGAGATGTAACGACTTCTGAAGAATGTAGCTCGCCATCATGAACCCTTGAGGATTTGTCCATCTGACTCGAGTTTCACCCTCAGCTTTTCGTAGGGAAGATCCTGCAAATCAACCTGCGCATCGATGGCCAAGGCAGCCGCCGTGCCCGCACTCTGGCCTAGGATCATAAACACCGGCTCCATACGAATCGAACCGAATGCAACGTGTGACGACGAAAGGCTCACAGGCACCAGAAGATTTTTACACTCCTCTTTCTTAGGGATCAGGGAGCGATAGGAAACGGGGTAAGGCTTCGGGCATCCTTTAAAGAAATTCCCATCGTTTCGAACGGTCTTTTTCCCATCCTTAATCACCACCGTGCGCTGGCAGTGATGGGAGTCCATGGGGTAGGAAGCAAGCCCGACCGAATCACTGGCCAGCCTTTTCGATTCCCCGTTAGCCTGCGTCATCACATAGGTGGATACCATACGACGCCCTTCACGCACATAAAGCTGGTGTGGCCAAAACCCCGTATCTTTAAATTCGTTAGGATCGAGTCCGAAGCGGTTTGCTCTGTCCCTTAGTTCTTTTGGGACCTGAGGATCGTTCGCCAAAAAATGGACGAGGCCCTGCTGATAGTTGACGTGATCCTGAAAGATGAGATCCCTTAACTTATAGAGCTCGTGCAGGGAAACTGGTAACCCGCGTCGCGCTGGAGGAAGGTTCTTAAAAGAGTCCGGCTTATAGGTTCCGTCAGGCCAGCGATAATTGCCCCCGATATAGTCCGAGGAGAAGCTTCCCGCATTGTTGCTGTCGCCATTGCGCATCTGCACCGGACCATCAGTCATCGGCTTGGTTGTGTAATTGAGTGTCCAGCTCAGTTTCGGATCGGCGTTGAGAAAGCGAGCCAGTAGTGCGTATCGGCCCGCATCATATTTAGGCGGTTTTGGAAACGGAACCTTCCCTGCTTTGTTGGTAAGGTGCATCCGGAAGTTATAGGCCTGAACCTTGAAATCGCCTTCACCTGACTTCCCCCGAGGCTCCGCGGAGATTCCCGGAAGCAGCCCCGAATCCGGATCTCCCGGTTTCACGTAGGGACTGATGGGCAGATGGCAGAACTGATAGTAATTCCCAGGGCCATTGATCCATTGTCCAGCCAAGGATTCCCCATAGGCAGAGGCAGGCTCGCGTCCGACCTGATAGGAAACATTCGCCGCTGCGAGCAGGTCCCCCTCGTAGGTCGTATCCACAAACATGGCCGCCTTGAAAGTCTCTCCGGTCTCCATGGTCGCCGATACTAGACGCCCGTCCTTCTTCTCCACCGACTCGAGGCATCGCTCAAGCAGAACTGGTACGCCTGCCTCAGCGAGCATCTTCAGAAAAAGCGATTCCGCTTCCGACGGCCGGAAGTCCTTGATTTTTCCGATGCGTTTATAGAACTCCATGGCCACCCCCCCGATGGAGTCGCGTTTCCCTATATCGGTGGAGCTCAAGCCTCCAGAGGTGAGCCCTCCCACATGGCGATTGAAGGACAACAGCACTGTTTTTTTGCCCATGCGTGCGGATTGGATCGCTGCGGTGACGCCAGCTGGCGTGCCACCGTAGACCACGACATCATATTCGACCGATTTCGCAGGTCCTCGCTCAACTTGGCGGTAATAACGAGGCTGATTTTCACCAGCGGTCTCTACCCCCCGGACCGAATGACAGGCAAGACCGGCCAATAACATTACAATGCACGGCATCATCATTGAGGAGGTCATCAGCATCTTTCCATTAGACTTCTTTCGCAGTGCGATTACAATACGTAATCAAGATTCTTTTACGCTGTGACGAGAGAAAGGAGTCAAATCCGATTCATATAGGAAGGAACTCCATAATATCAATGTGGGGTATCCTGTAAAATGGGGATAGGCGGCAGCTTGACTTGCTGGGAAATCAGGCAATATTTGCAGCTGAATAACCCATTAAAGACAACTATGAAAACTAAATTACAATACTCCATCCACACGCTGGCTCTCGCCTCTCTTTTTTCAGCCTCATCGCTCCAGGGCGCAACGATCTATAGCATTGTTGCAGATGCGGTCTGGGAGACTAATACTGACTGGTCTGGCGCGGCTCCCAAGGTCGTCCCTGGCACGACGCTTAGCCAAGTTGATCTTGCAGGCGTGAACGGTGGAAGAAAGCTGACACTCAATTCCGATGCATCAGGTGCCGGAACGATCTCAACTATGAACGTTGGAAACCAGAATCCGGGAACAGCGGTTTCAACCTTTACCATGACATCGTTGGCCAGCCTCAGTGTAACAACTAATTTCTACGTCGGGCCGAATGGTTCTGCAGGGCATTTCATTTATAACGACGGAGCAAGCTTGTCGACAGCTACCTTTTTAATGGGTAGAAACACTGGAGCTCCAGCAAGCAGCACAGTTACTATTGCACTAGGAACAGCAGGATTGACCAATGCGATTGGAACTACCACGCTCAATCTGCGCCAACTAGCAGCTGGACAAAACCTCATCATCGACGCCAGTTCCTACACGGGCAGTGCAGGGGATATAGATTTGATCACTTTTACTAACCGTACTGGTGGTGATTTTAATTCTGTGTCCATCACTGGCTTGGACGCAGGACTGGCAGGTGCCGTCAGCTATGATGCGGACAGCGTAAATCTTAATATTACGTCCGTCCCTGAGCCTTCTTCAACAGCCCTTCTAGGCCTCGGTGGTCTCGCTCTGATCTTCCGCCGCAGGAAATAACTTTAACCATTCTCGGGATTTGAGAAGCCCCTTGATTTATTCATTCTCATTTGTGTTTGATCCGGTCATCCATTCATGGGTGGCCGGATTTTTTATGCAAATGAGCGCTATAACTCGAAGCTAAAACCACGTATAACTACTCAGCTGACAACCGAATCAATAAAATGAATCCATCCCATCTTAAACCAATCTTATCAGGACTAGCTACGTTCCTCGTTGCCTCCTCAACCTTTGCCGCTGCCCCAAACGTGATTATCGTCATTACCGATGATCAAGGTTATGGTGATTTATCCTTCACTGGTAATACAGCGATCAAGACTCCGAACATCGATAAGCTTCGCTCCCAAGGAACATTACTTGATAATTTTCATGTCGATCCCACTTGCGCCCCTACGCGATCGGCTCTGATGACTGGACGATACTCTAACCGAGTCGGCGTCTGGCACACGGTGCAGGGGCGGAGCATGTTACGTAAGCGAGAAGTCACCATGGCGGATGTTTTCAGTAAAAACGGCTACGCCACTGGAATTTTTGGAAAGTGGCACCTAGGCGATTGTTATCCTTACCGACCAGAAGACCGCGGCTTCAAACACACCGTTTACCATGGTGCTGGAGGGGTAGGGCAGGCACCCGATTACTGGGGTAATGACTATTTCGACGATACCTACATCGTGAATGGAAAGCTTCAACAGTTCACTGGTTACTGCACCGATATCTGGTTTGACGAAGGAATAAAATTCATTAAGTCCAATAAGGATAAGCCGTTTTTTGCCTATATCACAACCAATGCTCCACACGGTCCTTTGAACTGTCCTGAGAAATATTCCAAACCGTATGAAGGTAATCCCAAGGTATCCAATGCGAAGTTCTATGGCATGATTACCAACATCGATGACAACATGGCAAAGCTCACTGCGATGCTGAAGCGTGAAGGTCTGGCCGATAATACCATCCTCGTTTTCATGACCGATAACGGGACTGCTGGAGGTGTTAAAGGAAATCGCGGTTACGACGGTAACATGCGTGGTAAAAAAAACTCCGAGTATGAAGGAGGTCACCGTGTGCCATTCATTATCCGCTGGCCTGGAGGAAAGATCGAAGCCGGGAAATCCATCAAACAACTGACGGCACATATCGATATCTTACCCACCATGATTGATCTCTGTGATCTTAAGGCTCCCGAGATTGCATTCGATGGCACCAGCCTGAGTAATTTGCTCTATTCAGATAAAAAAGTTTGGCCGAACCGCTCACTTGTCGTGGAAAGCCAGCGGGTGGTTGATCCCATTAAATGGCGTAAATCCGCAGTCATGACCGATCGCTGGAGGTTGGTAAATGGCAAAGAGCTTTTTGAGCTAAAAGGCGATGCTAAGCAGACTAACGATGTAGCCGCCCAGCACCCTGAAGTGGTGAAGCGCCTTCGCGCAGATTATGACAAATTTTGGGATGACGTTTCTCGTGAGCACAATCTAACGAGCTATATGGTGATCGGCTCGGATCACTCACCTGTCGTTTCTCTATCCTCTCATGACTGGTTGCTCGCTAAACTTCCTCCGTGGAATCAATCGCATGTAAAAGGCGGTAAGGTTGCGGTGCCATCGCACTGGGCGATTGAAGTTGAACGTGATGGCGATTATGAAATTTCACTCCGTCGCTGGCCAGTTGAAGCCGATAAAGGCATCAACGATGGAACCTATGGAAAGGCATACAGCTATAAAAAAGCGCAGCT
>JASJLI010000023.1:0-3917 GCA_037620805.1 Akkermansiaceae bacterium | reverse complement strand
ATAGGCAGCCAGATCATGAATGGATACCATTTCCTGCCCTCGGGTCACCGACCAGCTATCCTTGGTATTGAACTTATAAAGCATGTAATCATCAGCATCGGCCTTCCAACTAAGGTTTGTATATTCGCTGGTATTAAACACGTCATTTCGATCAATATTTCGATCCAGCAATGTTGTTAGGCAACGTTTTAATCCACCCTCACGCACGTCGGCTAGAACCTGATAGGAGAAGGGAGTAACGTGGTGGAAATTTTCCGCGACCTCATCCGTTGTTCCGTCAACGAGGTCAAGTGTCCGTCGAGACTGCAGGGCATCAAGTTTTTCCTGCTGCTCGTCAGTCATATCCTCGAGTCCCTTAACAGTGGTGGTGCCAGTTGATGCAGGAGCCTGATGACGGAAGATGCTTTCGGCCAAGTTCTCAGGGGCGTCAGACAATTGATAGGAATCATCCATCAGTCGGGCCTTCTGGCTTTCATCGCCGACCCACCAGCCGTAGCGACCTTTGGATGTGTTCCCAGATGAATCGGATCGGACAACATCCAGCAAGCGTGCGCTGACGTGGTCCTGTGGCAGGCTGTCCGGGCCGAGTGACCCCGCTCCGACAAGTTGTACTGCAGCTGTCTCACTCACGGGCTTGACAACACCATCGAGAATAAGGTCTTTCGCAGAGGATGCGGCGGCAGCCTCCGCTGGGTCTAACGAGACGAGCCATGAGCGGAAATGATCCTCACGATCTTCCTCATAGGTAGGATGCATTCCAGTGTTCGATGCTCCGTCAATGGTACGGTGTTCACTTGCCGTATCGGGGTTGCTCGAACCAGTCTGAGTGCCTGCCTTCCAAGAATTCCACACTCCTGCCCAGTGCGGATGATTGACGGTGGAGACAGCGCTGGCTGGGTCAGAGAGGATGTCTCCGTTGGCCGATACTCGTTGGTCCGGGCCCATGGATTTTTGCAGTTCACCGATGGCGAGCATCAGCGCCATACGTGCGTTGCCCTGGGCTTCAGCCATCGCTCGGCCATTCTGGCTAGAGCGCAGCTCAATGGTGCTCAGGCTCAACATGGCCAAGGCAATCATGACCAGCAATACCATCACCGATATGGTAGCGATCAAGGCAAATCCGGATTCGACTCCAGAGTTCAGACCAAGCTTCGAACCGACTTTAAAACGACGATGCATGGATGCTGTGGAATGGGTAAAATTTGTCATTGGGTATACAAAGCTACTTAACCATATAATGTAACTACAAAGAACTTACACCACTTTACAAAATACGCCAAATTATTCCTCAAACGCAGCCTGACCCCGTTAGGGACTAGATAGGATACTGAAGCTTAGCCATTTGGCCGATGCCCCCTTTGATTACTGAGGCTTGACCTGAGCTTTACCCACATTTTAAAAACTCATTTCCTTGACCTCCGTTTCTGTTAAATACAGCGGCTCCTTGTGATTACCTATTGGCCAAAGGCCAATTTGATACCAGCCTAGGCAAAGGGCTTCGCCCGCATGCCTAGGTTTTCAACCGGAACAGGGCGTTCTCTGAAAGAGAACTTCATAAGCGGGCAGTCATACACGGAATCACGGCCTTACCTCTTCGCTAAAGCTTACCAACATGAGGTTCTCCTTTAGAGAACGGGTTGTTTTTCTCAAAAACCCAGGGAATTGATTTCATCCATTCCCTGGGCTGGTATTAATTTCGCCTTTGGCGAATAATACCACTTGAACAGTCAGATTGCCGTAACGCGTGGAGAGCCACATAAAAAAAATGGAGCAATTCCTCGGTTTCTACGAGCACTCTGAGAATGCGCCTCTCCCCTTCTAGTCTAGCGCCAGCTCGACCTGTTGCTGAAACTTTTTAAGTAACGGATCTTTTGTTCGTTTCATCTGGTGCCAGAGCGCTTTGCTCATCGCGCTGGAGCGAGGGGTGAAGGCGTCGTTGGGCTTGGCGATGAGATTGTGCAGGCAACTCGGGTCTGTTCGGATATCATACATCTCTTCGGTGACGCGGTGGACCAGTAACTCGACCCGTTTCGCGATGGCGGGGTCGGTTTCGGCGGCTTTCCGCATTGCCTTGAAGGAGAGGCCGCTCATCGATTCGTTTTTGAACGCATATTTACCGTCTGCCCATCCATTCCAGATGTAGAGAAAATCACCGTCGTTGACCGCACGCATGTGGTAGGGTTTGTCGGACCATATCGGATTGATCGAGGTGAAGACCGTGTTGCGTTCGGGTTGCTCTTTCCCATCAAGGATAGGCAGAAACGAGCTTCCGTCGGCTCCTGGAAGATTAGCGAGCCCGGCGGCGGCGAGTAAGGTCGGCGCGAGGTCGATGCCGGAAACGAAGTGTTTCGCATCACGGCTGCCGGGTTTGGTGTGACCAGGCCAGCGGACGATCCACGGGGTGATGGTAGAGGCGATGTAGCAGTTGGTTTTAGCAAAAGGCAGAGGCATTCCGTGGTCGGACATGAAAACGACCATGGTGTTGTCGCGTAATCCGGCTTTGTCAATTTCCGCGAGGATTGCGCCGACCACTTGGTCTCCGCGATGGACGGAGGTGAAGTATTGAGCTAGTTCTTTTCGGATATCAGGCAGATCGGGTAGAAATCCGGGAACGACGACCTCTTCCGGAGTAATGGTCCGGGTGACGGGAGGGAGTTTTTTGAAATCGCCTTGGCTATCGGCGAAGGGCCGATGTGGATCGTGGGCGCTTGCCATGATGAAGAAGGGTTTACCTTCCTTTTTTGCCGCTTCAATGGCCGTGCGGGTCGCATCGGCATAGGCGGCAGGGTCACGGCCCTGGCCGAGTTTGCGTTGGTCGCGGATGTAATCAAAAGCCTTGTGTCGGGTGGGGATGATGTGGAGTGCCTTTCCTATCAGGGCGTTGTAGTAGCCACCTTTTTTCAAGGCCTCGGGGAGTGAAGCAACGTCCGGCTTGATATGATTGAAGCCCAAGGCACCACTGCGGTGCGGATAGCGGCCGGTCATCCAGACGGCACGTGTCGGCTGGCAGATGGCGACGGTGACAAATCCACGGTCGAAGGCGATTCCTTCGGATGCGAGCTTGTCAATGTTCGGGGTGATATCCTTGATCGGGCAGCCGTATGCGCCTGCAGAATCGCGGCTCATATCATCGACGTTGATGAAAAGTAGATTGGGGCGCTCGGCGGCGTGGCTGGCCGTCAGCAGGAGAAAAAAGAGTAGGTGGCGCATAAAAGATTGGGAAGAATGTTCGTCCGTTGGTAAAATCGCCGATGAATTATTCAGCCAGCTTTGCCATTTTAGCGGCCAAATTTTTCAAGCTTTTTGGCCATTGATCCAATGGAGTACTCTTAGCGCCTGGAATCTTGGGTGTTGTAATACCTTTGACCAAGGTGCTTGCAGGCTGGGCATAGATGAACTGCACCTTATCCTGGCCATACGTGTTTGGTAAGCTCTTGGCATAGAGTTCCAATTCAGTCGCATAGTTGGCAGGAGTGTAGCCGAGGTTATGCTCCGAGGGGATCCAGATCACCCCCGCGACCGCCATCGGTGTCAGTGGGCTCACACACCAATTGTAGGCATAGGTCGGGATCATGTCCGGTGTAACGTCACTGCTTCTTCCGGCTACTGGGAATGCAGGACCTTGCAGAGGCAGTCCTATGGACATATCCGCACCACGTTTGCCGGCATCCACAATCGTTTGAACAAAGGCTTTTACCTCCCCCACATGTTTATCCGCGGCTTTTTTGGCAACGCCCGAGTTAGGGAACTGTAGGAATAATTCATCAAGTCTCGCTTTAAATACGGGGTTTTTAATGTCTTTCACACCCTGGAACGATGTCCATGACAGCGGTGAGGCGCTTTGTTTGTGACGTCCACCCTGGCCCGATGACATGGTCATAAAACCCTGCGGAACCCCCTTCCGGTTGAGAGCTTTG
>JASJLI010000022.1:0-13928 GCA_037620805.1 Akkermansiaceae bacterium | reverse complement strand
CTTCAGTCGATCTCAGCAAAACCAACATCATCGTCGTCGGCGACAACGGCACCCCGAGTCAGGTCGCTCAACTTCCTGCGACTGGAATTGCCAGCGCCAAAGGATCTCTCAACGAAGGCGGCATCCACGTCCCCTTCTTTGCCACTGGCCCCGATGTCACCGTCACCGGAACCACCGACAAGCTCGTCCACGTCGTCGATCTCTTCGCCACCATCCTCGAACTCTCCAACGTCAATGTCCCCAACGCCACTCAAGGTATTGAAATCCAATCTCAATCCATTGTCCCCATCTTCCGTGGCAACGATATGGCAGATCGCTGTATCATCGCAGAAAAGTTTGGCCTCAACACCGCCACCGACGGCCGCGCCCTCATCATGGACGACTGGCCTCAGTATAAACTCATCTCCATCCAAGACGTCACCGATCCCACCGACATCCCGTCCTACCAAATGTATGAATTGGGAAGCAACGGCGTCGAATCCAACACTCTCACCACCCCTCCCAATTCCGGTGATCCTCACGAAGCCGCCTACAACGCACTTGTCGCCAAGGATCAGTCCCTCGTCCCAGTCATCGAAGGAGATACCCTCTATCTGCAGCTCCCAACGGTCACCGGAGCATCAGGGGTCCCCCAGAATGCCAATGTAGACCCAGTCACAATCACCGTCAATGGTGTCACCTCCACCTATGTCGATCGCTTCGATCAAACCGACACCTACGATCGCTACTGGGTGAAATGCACCTTACCCAACACCATCTCCGGCCCCTACACTACCGCCACCGTCACCTTTCCCGACAATCCAATGTCTGGCGATCCCCGCTCCTTCACTACCCCTGACATCTTCGTCGCTCCATGAGCTCCACCCCATCTAACGTGACGAGAGGATTCCTATTTAGCCTCTGGCAATGGTCTCTCACCACTGCGCTCATATTCCTAACATCCTCATCCCCCGTCACTGCCAAACCACTCCGCCTCACATTCACCCACACCGACGGTGAGCGGCCTCTCCTGCTCGACTCACTCCGCTATAAGAATGATGCCGGAGAAAGCTTTTCCTCCACTCGACTGAGCTACCTCGTCAGCGGCATCACCCTACACCGTGCCGTTGGCGCCCTCCCAGTCACCGCCAACACCATCGGTTTCATCGACCCCACACGTTCCAGCCTCTCTATTCCCAACATCCCTAACGAGATCTATTCCTCGATCTCCTTCTACGTCGGTCCCGACAAAAAAACGAACCATTCCAACCCCGCCCAATACACCGCCAATCATCCGCTCAACCCCAACCTCAATAATCTGCATTGGGATTGGAAAAGTGGCTACATATTCATGGCCCTCGAAGGTCACTGGAGAAAACCCGGCGCCAAGTTCCCCGACGGCTATGCTTACCACTTGGCAAACGATGCCAATCGAACTCTTATCACTCTTAAAGGCCCCATAAAAATCAGCGGTGAAACTAATCTCATCATCGCCCTAGACCTCAGCAAGCTCCTCAAGGGACTGTCCTTTGCCAAGGACGGCTCCACCACCCACTCCCAGCCCGGTGATCCAGTCGCAGCTCGCCTTCGGACCAATCTTTCCTCGGCCTTCCGTATCCTGCGCGTCGCCCCTACCCGGCAAATGCCTCCGCAGCCCCGGGTAAAACCTATCGACCTACCCGCCAAGCTCACACCCTACCCCATCACGCTGCCCAAACACGTTCCCATTCCTGCACTTCCACTCGACAACCCACTCATCAAAGAACGCGTCATTCTTGGAAAGAAACTCTTCTCTGAAACGAAGTTCTCCCGCACGAATAGCATTTCATGCGCCTCATGCCATCAGGGCGACACCCTCTCCGACCCACGCCAGTTCAGTCTGGGAGTCGATGGGAAAAAAACTCCCCGTCATTCTATGCCCCTTTTCAACCTGGCCTGGAAAAAGGCCCTCTTCTGGGACGGTCGCGCTCCCAGCCTACGTGCTCAGGCATTAATACCTATTCAAGATCACTTGGAAATGGATGAGTCCCTCGATAACGTCGTTGCAAAACTCAAAGCGGATCCCGCCTACCCGCCGCTGTTTGCCGCCGCCTTCGGATCGGGAAAAATAACCCCGGAGAACATTGGTCTCGCCATTGAAAATTTCCTCCTCACCCGCCTTTCTCTCGATTCCAAGCTCGACCGCTCCATGAAAGGAAAAGCCGCCCTCACCCCTGAGGAAAAACGTGGCTTCGAACTCTTCTTCACCGAATTCGAACCCCGTCTCGGCAAGTTCGGAGCAGACTGTTTCCACTGCCATGGAGGTGCATTATTCACCGATCACTCGTTTCACAACAATGGCCTAACAACTACAGACGATATAGGTCTAGCAGCATTCACCAAAAAGAAATCAGACCGTTACAAATTCAGCACACCGAGCCTACGAAATATCGCCCTGACCGCGCCATATATGCACGACGGCCGGTTCGCCACCCTAGAAGAAGTCATCGAACACTACAACAGTAGCTTTGAACGCAGCGCCACACTCGACCCCAATCTCGCAAAACATCCCACCGGCCTCAAGCTCACCGAGGATGACAAACTGGCGCTAATTGCGTTCCTCAAGACCCTCACTGATCCGGCGATGGTCGAGAAATCGAATCCATAAGCACTCGATCATTTTCATCTTTTCCCCTTGTCGGACCACTGTTCGCCTCCCATCGTCGCTTTCTTTCCGCAGTCCCTAAGAAACTGAAATAGGCTGCGGTTCAACTTCGTATTAAAATCATTATGAAACATGCATCTACGCTCACTCTTCTCGCTATCCTCGGCACCGCCCTTCCCTCGCTTGCCGATGTCACGCTCCCGGCGGTCTTCGGCAATCACATGATTCTGCAGCGGGACACTCCTCAGCATGTTTGGGGTACGGCTGAAGCCGGAGAAAAAATCACCGTGACCTTTGATCGTCACTCCGAAACCATCACCGCCGACGCGGATGGCAACTGGCTCTCCGGCCTGCCGAGCATGCCTTCCGACGGTGGCAAGGCGCACCAACTAACGGTCAAAGGAAAAAACAAAATTGTTCTCAATAATATCCTCATTGGCGACGTCTGGATCGGATCCGGTCAGTCCAATATGGAATGGCCACTCAAAAAGACCGACAACGGTAAGGAATTTTGCGCAGGCGCCAAACATGCCGGAATTCGCCTCTTCCATATTGCCAAAACGCAGACTAATCAGCCCGCCAAGGACGTGAAAGCTAGCTGGAAAGAATGCACTCCAGAGAACATACCAAACTTTTCCGCGGTGCTCTACCATTTCGGCAAGGAAATTCATAAGGAAGTCAACGTTCCCATCGGCCTCATCAACAGCTCATGGGGTGGCTCACCGATCGAACCATGGATCGTCACCAAAACTTCATCCGGCAAAATGTACAATGGTATGATCGCACCCATCACAAAGTTCCCAGTGCGCGGCACGATCTGGTATCAGGGGGAGACCAACGTCATTAATAAAAACGGCCTCAGCTACGGTGGTAAAATGAAAGATCTCATTCTCGGCTGGCGCGACGTTTTCGACAATAAGGAGATGCCCTTCTACTTTGTGCAAATCGCCCCATGGGGAAACAAGCGCTACGCAGACGGCCAGCTTCCCGCGCTCTGGGAGGCACAAACCGCCACCTTAAAGATCCCGAATACCGGAATGGCCGTCACCACTGACCTCGTTAGTAACATAGGCGACATCCATCCTCGAAACAAACACGACGTCGGCAACCGGCTCGCACGCTGGGCGCTCGCGAAGAACTATGGCAAGAAGGACGTGATCTACTCTGGCCCGATTTTCAAAGCGATGAAAGTCAAAGGAAACAAAATTCATTTATCGTTTGCCCACGCGTCCGGTGGACTAAAATCCCGCGACGGCAAACCACTCAGTGAGTTCACCATCGCCGGGGCGGATGGAAAATTCGTCGCGGCTCAAGCAGAGATCGATGGCAAAACGGTCGTCGTCAGTGCTAAGGACATCAAATCCCCCAAGCAGGTTCGCTTCGGCTGGCACCGTAGCACCAATCCAAATCTCACCAATGCCGAGGGCCTTCCCACCTCCCCCTTCCAAACCAACAATTGGACCGGCGGAACGGGAGAGTAATTGGAAAATGATACTCGAAATCAAACCACGACTAACGTCTCTAACCCGTATATGAAATCGCGCCTTCTTTGTTTTTACGGGCTGGCAGTCATTGCCTGTGGAGCTTATCGTTACTTCTTTGCCCCCGGTGGCGAAAAAGGGCTCTGGTTTGGGCTTGTGATGGGCAGCATTGCCTTACTGGGAAGCCTCTTGCTCGCCAAAGATAAAAAGGCAGCTGGTTTGCTTACAGGTTTTCTATCGATCACCTTCGTAGAAGGTTGGTTTTGCTGGGAATGCTTTGTCATCAAGGGGCTCGACCAGGCAGAGCCAAGGCAGTTACTGATGATCGTAGTTTCCACCATCACTGGGTTACTCTTAGCCTTTTCCAGAAAAACATCCCCTAGCCACCAGCAAAAACCGGGTTGAAGCCATCATCTGTTAGAATTCTTTTTACCTCATCTCGTTTGTCGCCCTGGATTTCGATGCAGCCATCTTTCACGGTGCCGCCGACACCACAGGCTTTCTGAATCTTCTTCGCGAGTTCCTGTTTTTCAGCCAGTCCGATCCCGATAAAATTCTTCGCGACCGTGACCCCTTTGCCGCCGCGACCCGACGTCTGGCGAACGATGTCCACACGACCTCGACAGGTATTTTTCTGACCGCGCTTGGAAGTTTTCACCGGGGTCACAGACAGGGAACCTTCCGGCCCTGTAGGCAAGTTTCCGAGTGCGTCCAAAGCTCCAAATGCATTAGCTGCATTGGGTATTTGCGATTCTTCTCCAGAACGCTCGGCCTTTCTTTTCTTCCGACTCATGAAGTTCATTCAACGACAGATCTCAAAAAAATCACGCTTATTCCTCCAACAAAGCACAAAAATAGCACACGCATAAAGGCATACGCTCAGTATCATTCGCCTCGTAGAGGCTATACAGATGAAAATTATGCTGTAAGCTACCTACCAGAATAAAACATCCTCGTAGGCCCTAGCAAAAAGTGGCAGTCAAATTTCAACCCCATAAAGATGAACAACGTCAGCCCCTCATCTCGCCCCAACACTATGCTCTCATCCACCTCACTCAAAAATCAAGTTCCTAGTAGCAATGATCAGCACGATCCGATCACCGCAAACATGATGAAGACGCTGAAAATACAGCGAGCAGACTACCTAAACGAAGGCCATGTTAGTGCCGAGGTGCGCATCGATCGTATGCGCCGTGGCATGGAGGCTATCCATAAGCATCAGGATAGTATTGTTGAGGCACTGAACACTGACTTCAGCTGTCGCCCCCGTCAAATTTCCATGCTCATCGACGTCTCTGCCAGCATGATGCCCCTCAAGAGTGCCATTAAACAGGTACGCAGATGGATGAAGCCTGAGAAGCGCAAAACCATGTTCCCGCTCAACCTCTTGGGTGGAAAATCTCGTATCGAGTACCAACCCATGGGTGTCGTAGGTGTTATCAGTCCCTGGAATTTTCCAGTCAATCTGACTTTCGGGCCGCTGGCGGATATTCTAGCAGCGGGTAACCGAGCTATCATCAAGCCCTCAGAATTTACCCCCGCCACCTCAGAAGTCATGGCCGAAATTGTCAAGGAAGCCTGGGACGAGAAAGAAGTAGCTGTGTTCACCGGCGGCCCGGAAGTGGGCGCAGCTTTCAGTGCCCTGCCCTTCGACCACATGTTGTTTACTGGCGCCACCACGGTCGCGCGCCACATCATGGCTGCCGCTGCCAAGAACCTAGTACCGGTGACTCTGGAGCTGGGCGGTAAATCGCCGGTTCTGATCAGTCGTAGTGCCGACATCAAGCAGGCCGTGGGCCGCATTATGCTGGGTAAGACCATGAACGCCGGCCAAATCTGCCTAGCACCTGATTACCTGATGGTGCCGGAAGAAAAAGTGGATGAAATTATTGCCGAAATCCGCATCGCGGTGGCTGCAATGTACCCCACCATGGTTGGTAACTCCGAGTATACCTCGGTGATTAACGAACGTCACTATCAGCGTCTGAACGAAACTCTGGAAGATGCAGCCGCCAAGGGTGGCGAGGTTATTTCTACTGCTCCTGCTGGCGAAGATTTTGCCAACCAAAATGGCACCCGTAAGATTGCCCCTACCCTTGTGAAAAAAACCACCGAAGATATGCGCATCATGGAAGAGGAAATCTTCGGCCCTCTGCTGCCTATCAAGACTTACAAAGACTTTGACGAAACCATTCGCTACGTCAACAGCAAACCGCGACCCTTGGCTCTGTACTATTTCGGCAAGGACGGTAAGGAAGAGCGGGATGTTCTCGACGGCACCACTTCAGGCGGCGTCTGTGTCAACGACGTGATCATGCACATCATGCAGGAAGACCTGCCCTTTGGTGGCGTCGGCCCCGCCGGCATGGGTTCTTACCACGGTCACGAGGGGTTCAAGAATTTCAGCCACGCCAAATCTATTTACAGACAAGCGGGAGTTAACGTTGCCAAGTTGGGCGGCATCCTGCCCCCCTATGGCGCAGCGACCGAAAAAACGATCAATATGCAGACTAAGCTGTAAGCAAATATCAAAACACTACCCAGTCCGCTATTATACCTGTCGATCTCCAAGGACTCCCATTCTTTCCTAACTTTTAACTTGCTAGACTACGACTCAATCGTAACTTGATGCTTTTCTCTCACCCCTCTATCGGCCTCAGCACGTTACCCTCAACCATCTCAATCAAAAAACTAACAATGAGTGATTCAATTCATGGCTTCCACCAGAGCATGATCCGTGAGTATGGGTTCGAAAACGTCCGCGTCGAAGGCACGCTGCCGAGTGTCCTGCGAGGCACACTTTACCGGAATGGCCCCGCGCTATTCGAGCACGGCGGCAAGCCACACAGGCACTCGTTTGAAGGAGACGGCGCTGTCTGTGCCATGCGATTTTCCGATGAGGACGTCGAGTGCGCGCACCAATTGGTCCAAAGTGAGGGTTTGCTTGAGGAGTATGCTTCAGGAAAGGCCCACTTCGGCACGGCCGCGCCTTGGTTTCGGAATTTGCGCAATGGCCTGAGCCAGCGATTTAAGAACACGGCCAATATACCAGTATCTGGCGATGGCAGGAACGTATGCTTGCCTTGATGGAACGCTGAACCCCGACAGAGATTGATCCCGTTAGTTTAAAGACAATTGGTAGCACGACTCTTGATGGCCTAGTTGCCTCAGGGTTCTCCGCGCATCCACACCGTGTGAATGCTCGTCGAGCGGACTACAACTTCGGCCTCGTGCCGGTTAAATTGAAATTACTGCGCGCTATGATGGGGAGTAATGATTTGGACAAGTTATTCCGCTTTGATGAGAAAGATGGCACCGAGATCATCGTCGTACCGCTGAACGATCCCGAGCAGCCAGTTCGGTTCACCGTGGATTCCTTCTGGCAGTGGCATTTCGCCGGAGCCTACGAAAAAGGAGGGCAGATTGTAGTCGATTTTGTGCGCCATCCTGATTTCCGATCACTCGGCGAACTCGATGCCCCAAAAGAACGCTCAGGGCTTGGACGATTGACGAGAGCTTTCTTGGAACCTCGTTCTAAGAAAATGCATGTCGAGATGCTCTGGGAGCATGAGTGCGAGCTTCCACGTATCGATCCGCGTTTCGAGGGCGGCTTACACAGCAAGGTATTCCTGTCTTCCGATTCGTGTGAGCACCTGTTAGCAAAGGTAAATATTGAACCGGGCAAAGTGGATTCACCGCCACTCAAGTCAACCGAATATCCATCCGAAATAGTCATGGTTCCACGCTAATCAGATGCACCGGAGGGCGACGGATATGCGCTATCACTCATTTACGATGAGGAGATGGACCAGAGTCACATCGCAGTGCTCGACACTGAGCGATTCCAGGATGGTCCGGTCGCTCGAGTCATTCTCGGACATCAAGTGCCGATGACCTACCACGGTATTTGGGTGCCGGAGAATGAATGAGCCATCGTCACCTCTTCCGAATCCGGTCAACCGACTGGCCAATCGGTATGAATCGAGGACATGAGTTGCACTCGAAGGACCTAACACACGTATGAAGAGTTTGCAAAGGGACGCAACTGCCACCAAGATGCCCTGCACCAGTAACGAAATGAGTCAACCCGACCCACACTCCGACCGTCCCAACCGCCGACGACGACGTCGCCTATGCAGCCCTGAAGATCATGGAGGCACTGCAAACGGAAGGCCATCTCGAGTAGTCATCCATGCACACCCCCACTTCTTTACCTTCCCAGCGTTACCCTAAGGAATGAAACCCTATAGAAATGACTCACTCTTCTGACATTGTTTCCAAAGCTCTTTTTCAGAGTCTTATTGAAGGGCCGCTACTACTCGAGGATCTCCCAGAGGGAATAGTCTTCCCGTGCCACTCATTGCTTCCACCCACGGAATCAATCGCACTAAATCTCCAACAAAAACTCGGGCATCTCTATGAAGACGCTTTGGCCGTGATGTTGGAATCCACTCCACGATATGACACCGTGGCGCAGGGCCTCCAGATCCGCCAAGAGGCGGGACGCACGCTTGGAGAGCTGGATTTCCTGGTGAAAGATTTAGCTTCAGATCGACTGATCCATCTCGAGCTAGCCGTGAAATTCTACTTGGCTGTCGAAACGGAGAGCGAGGCTTCACTACCGGGACCGGATTCTCGGGACAATTATTTCCGGAAGTTAGAAAAGATGCAGTCGCATCAATTGATACTGGCGGGCAAATTTCGAGATCTACTGCCGGAAAAATTTCGGCAAGAAGAGATCGTGGTGCAGCAGTTAGTGCATGGTTGTATATTCAATCATGTCAATGCCAGCAGGCCGGTGGAAGCGAAGTTTCTCAACCCGAAAGGGCGGCGCGGAAAGTGGCTGCATGTGAAGCAGTGCGTGGAGTATTTCGGAAAAAATGCGCAGCTAGAGATTATCCCAAAACCGCTCTGGCCAGTCCCTTTGGAGATCATGGAAGGAATCGAATTAGAAAAATGGAAGCCAGATGAAGAAATTGATCGCTGTGTGATGATGCGAATAGCGGCAGGCAAAGAAGTCGAAAATCTTCCCTATTTCATCGCTCCGAACGGGTATCCTTTGCATCGCGAGGCCCGGTAGTTTCCCATAGGTGCCCGCTCTGGGATCCTGTTCTGAGCTGATTATTGCTTTGATTGTCGGGTTTTTCATCAGAGAGTTGAAACAGCAAAGATGCCTCACCTCACCACCGACCATTCCACGACATGACAGAACCCTCCCCTCAGCACCGGTTACCTACCATTATGGCCAATTGGAAAATGGCGATGACCATCGATGAAAGCCGCACGTTTATAGACGACTTCCTTCCGGAGATCGACGACTTGATCGGGAAAATTCAAATCATCATCTGCTCCCCAGCCACGGCTATTACCACTCTCGCACCCATCATAGAACCACTGCCGTTAGTAGAAGTTGGCGCTCAAAACTCATCGGCACATCCGGACCTAAATCACACTGGCGAGCTCTCAGCTGGGCTTCTTGCCGACGCCGGAGCTGCATGGTGTATGGTAGGGCACTGGGACGTCATTCGTCAGGTTGACAAGTCCGACGAAGACCTCAACCACGAACTCCATGCCCTCATCGCCACCCACATCCGGCCAATCATCCTCGTCGGTGAATCAAATGACGAGCAAGACTCGAACTCAAACTCAGAGTCAGCCTACGACCACCTCAAACAACGGATGAAAGTAATCCTCTCCGGCATTCAACCCGCCGATATGGCTCGTGCCGTCATGATCTATGAACCGGAATGGGCAATCGGTTCCTCAGTAACAGCCGCGCCGGAGCTTGTGGGTAAACGCTGTCAGTTCATCCGACAATGGTTACGGCAACGGTTCGATGATCGTACCGCCCAAATAGTGCCCATTCTCTATGGTGGTTCGGTATTTCCCGAAAATTCGGAAGCATTGCTCGCTGGCTCCGATCTCGACGGATTCGGCGCGGGACGCCGTGGCCGCAACCCTAAAGAATTCGCCCAGATCGCACGTACCATCACCCATGCCAAAGGCATTTCCTAAACAAAGGCATTTCCTGAAGTAGGGAATCAGGGGTAGTAGTGACAAACCCAGTGGCTTTATTGCGCTTTGTTGAGTAACTTCACTAACACCTTCTCCATTTTGTCGACTTTAAAACCCCAAGGTTCGCGACCGCCGCGATAGGTTATGGCGCCATCGGTCGAAAGAATGTAGAGCCGGTCCGGGTAGCCTTGGAAGGCTATATTGGCGGTATCGTCCATATCATCAATCAAGATTGGAATGGTTAGACCGAGAGCTTTCCGACAAACTGTAGCCGCGTTTTGACGATCAAGAGTTGTTTTGTGTTTGGCCACCTTCACCTTGCGTGATGGTCAGAGGCCGTTGCTGGCGTGAGCTTCGCGGATGTAGACCCAGTAGAAGTCGACTCGATTTTTATTTTGCTGATACACTTGCTGCAGGCGCCCGGCCTGTTTGGTAAACGGCCCTCAGGTGTGAGAACCAAAGACCAGCACGGTAAGGCGTTTAGGTTTGTGCAATGCCACGGTTTTTTTCCCGTCATGGGTTTTAACCGTGATCTTCGGAATAGCCTTACCCACGGACGGACTCCTGCCAAACTGGCTTCTCTTCTTCTTTTTTGATGTCTGAGCTTCGCCAGCATCAGCTGAGACTGCGGCAACCCCCGTCATAAGCCCAAGAAGCACCATAAAAACGGGTAGCAATGGTATTTTCATAACTGATAAGAGCCACTTCCTGCAGAGTTATTCCCCAAATACCAAGCATAAAGAGAAACACAGTTATACTGCGATCGGGACGAGGTCTCTTTTAAAGCTCCTCTGTCTTGATCTGAGTCACTTCAGAGGCTACCATTCAACACGAGTGCCATCATAATACCAGAATCCACCATGATGCTTGGGAGTCAGGTTTTCTATGAGTTCCTTCACCTTTTTCATGGTGACCGCAGGATCGAGTTTTCCTCTTTCAGTTCCCATATCCGTTCTATTGTGACCAGGAGCCACAGCAATCACTAGGGACCCTTTCAGTGCTATATCTCCAGCCATGATTTTAGTCACCCGGTTCAGTGCTGTCTTACTCACACGATAGCCGTAGGCACGTCCGCCGATGCCCCCTTTCGTGATAATGCCAGCTCTAGAAGAAATGTTAATGATCTTAGCCGTCTTTGAGAGCTTTAAATTGGGAAGCAGAGCTTGGGTCACAAACAGAGGCCCCGCCGCATTGACCGCATAGCAGTCCATCATCTCAGCTCGTGTCACTGTTTCTAGACTATGCATTTTTTCCGTCATCAGTTTAGGTCCAAAATATCCTGCATTGTTAATGAGTATATCAATCTTGCGCCCCTTAAGCGCCTTAGCCATCGCGGAGATATCCGCCTCACTGGTAACATCGAGTTTAACGACCTGGGCACCCGTGGCTTTTAAATCCGTCGCCTTTTCAGGACTGCGTGCCGTACCGATCACGCTGTATCCATCCGCCTTAAATTGCTTGACCATTTCAAGCCCCAGGCCTCGATTCGCACCAGTGATGAGCACTGTTAATCCCCCCCTCTCTGCCTTACTCAGTTCTGCCGGTTCTGCGCAGAGGCTGAGCGACATTGAAGTCCACCCGATAAAAAGAATGAAGAGGACCGTTATTTTACTTTGTTGTTTAGTAGATTTCATCGTGTGTCGTTATGGTTAGATAATTCTTGTTTTATGTGTTTCTCGTGAGAGTTCACCTGAATACATACGCCGATATAATACGTGTTTTCTCATCAAATAACAATCACCTAAACAGGGATATTGTTCAGCGTCAGGTTGATCTGAGCTGATGGGTGAAGAAATACAGATCTGCCTAATGAAGTTTGTAGCGTAGTTTGTATTTTTTTAAATGTATCGCTAAAGCGATGAAATTTCCTAGGCTCAACTATTCACTCCTAATAGCGATCATCACATGCATCTGGGGAATTAAATCAGTGGAGACGAGCCAAGGCGATCTATGAAAAAACGTGTAATTAAAGACCAAGGGAAAGAAACCCATCGTAAGGGACTACACCCGCGAAATGTGCACCGTGATGGCTATGATTTTGCGGCATTGACGGAATCACATCCAGCTCTAGCGAAGCATGTAAAAGTGAATGAACATGGCGGTGAGTCCATTAATTACTCTGATCCTATAGCGGTGAAGGCGTTGAATGGTGCTTTGCTGAAGCATCACTACGGCATAGACGGCTGGGATACCCCTGATGGATTTTTGTGTCCACCTATCCCAGGCCGTATTGACTACATCCACTATGCAGCTGATCTGTTAGGTGTGAGCAACCCTGACGAGACTGATCACCCTACTGAAAACGATGCCCAACCTGTTAGAATGTTGGATATCGGCACAGGAGCTAATGGGATTTATGCTTTATTGGCCTGTGAAGCTTATGGTTGGAATTGCACAGCGAGTGACATTGATGCTAATTCATTAGAAAATGTTGCGGCAATAGCTGCTCGTAATCCAAAACTTGCTGAGCGTTTAACGTTGCGTTTACAAGAAGACAATAGTCACATTTTTGATGGGGTGATCAAGGAGGGGGAGTTCTATGATATTAGTGTCTGCAATCCTCCCTTTCACGCGTCATTAGAAGAAGCACTCAAAGTGAGTCAAAAGAAGTTAACAAATTTGAATAGAAATCGTCAGAAGCACTCAAGTAATGAAGCAGGCGAACCAACACTGTCAGAAACCGTGTTAAATTTTGGGGGTCAGAAGGCAGAGTTATGGTGTAAGGGAGGCGAGATCCTATTTCTACGCAAGATGCTGAAGGAGAGTAAAAAGTTTGCCGCGCAATGTAAGTGGTTCACAAGTTTGGTTTCAAAAGGTGAAAATATGAAACCATTACTTAAACTCCTCAACAAACTGAAGGCCTCTGAGGTCAAGGAGATCAATATGCAACAGGGTAACAAGATAACACGAGTCCTTGCGTGGAGGTTTTAGAAAATTTGCTCTTTTCTAATAGACCTCTCGCCTCCTCTCTTTTTTTAATGTCATTGAATGCTACTTTATTGCCCCGGTTGAGTGTAGGATTCCTCGCTCTTTTAATCGTATCCTGTGTCAATCCTGGCGCACCAGCGCTACGTCAAGAGCAAGCGCACCGACTCAGCTATGACCTTCAGCAGCTTTCACTCATTGTCAGTGCAAGCGAAGCCGATAAGATGGCTGTCACCGCCATTGAGGAGTCCGTCAAATTGTCTGCGATCTACAAACCACTACGGCTGCCTTGGACGAACAACGGCCTCGTAAACTTGGGCCTGCGCAAACAGGGGCTCTGCTGGCAATGGCGCAATGATTTATTTCCGCACCTCTTCCGATTAAAATCAAAAACTCTTGAACTACACCTTGCCACCGCGAAACGCGGCACACCATTCGAGCACAATGGCATGGTCGTTACCGCCCAGGGCCAGCCATTCGATCAGGGCATCATCCTTGATCCTTGGCGCAAGGGTGGACGCCTCTGGTGGGGACGCTTTGATCAAGACAAACGGCATCCATGGAAACCGCTACACCGGAATCTCACACCGATGGTGCTGCGTCCGTTACTAATGCCCCATCATTACCCCACAACTCCATAACTCCATAACTTCAAAACTTTCTTCATCAGTCTTCTTTTTAGCTGCCTTGAATACATCACCGGCACCTTCGAGCATCTTCTTTTTCCAGTCAGATACCTGTACTGGATGGACTTGATATTCCTTCGCGATCTCTTGGATCGTCCTGATTCCCTTAAGGGCTTCCAAGCCAACGCGGGCCTTAAATTCGGGTTCGTGTCTTCTTCGTTTTGCTTTCATTGTTTGTGATTTGGGTTCGGTTATTTT
>JASJLI010000021.1:0-57997 GCA_037620805.1 Akkermansiaceae bacterium | reverse complement strand
AAAAACATCAAATGGGGCGCATTAATTAAGCTTATGGATAATCCTGCCGAGCAGGACAAGAACCCAGAATTCAAACGCATCAAAGATCTCTATCAGGGAAAAACCAAGGGAGATGACGAGATCCTGATCCTCTCAAACCTCCACGGCGGGAAAAAACTCTCCGTGGAAAAATTCGCCGCAGGACTGACCATCCCGCAATCGATTCTGCCCTACAAAAATGGCGCTTATGTCATGCAGGGATCCGAGTTGTTTTTCCTGGATGATACCAACGGTGATGGAAAATCCGACAAACGCACACCCGTCCTAACTGGATTCGGATTCACCGACACTCATACGATGGGCCACTCTCTCGTACGCGCGCCCGGTGGCTGGGTTCACTTCTCCCAAGGTGCTCTGAACAAAGGAGACATCAAGGCTGTGAAATCCGGTGAAAGCACCCGTATTGACTACAGTAAAACCGCACGTTTCTCCATCGACGGCAACCACATCGAGCTGGTCACCGCCGGCCTGCAAAATATTTGGGGCTATCAGCTCCGCAGTAACGGCCAGTGGTATCAAACCGAGGCCAATGACCTCGGACAGTCCGTCACCCCAGCTGAGCCACTGACCACCTTCAAGGGTATCGGCAACGAGAAGCTCCGCCCCTACCAGCAGCTCATGCCCGCGCGGCACAAGTTCCGCGTCGGTGGCACCGGCATCTCGGGCCTCGCATTTGCCGATGATACTTCGGGATCATACCCGGAAGAATTCCGTGACGTTGCCTTCCTCGCTAACCCAATCACCTCCACCATCAACTGCGTCAAAATCGTCAGGAATCCCGACGGTACCATCACTGCTAAGCACCTTCCTGACCTGCTCAAGTCTGAGGACGACTGGTTCCGCCCGGTCAACATCGAGTTCGGACCCGATGGATGTCTCTACATTGCCGATTGGTATAACAAGATCGTTTCCCACAACGAGCTGCCCACCACCCACCCCGACCGCGACAAGACCCACGGCCGCATCTGGCGCATCCGCCACAAGTCACAAAAACCACGTAGCATCCCGAACCTCTACAAGGTCGCTAACAAAGACCTCATCAAACACCTGCAATCACCATCACACTGGCAAAAACGCGCAGCCGCCTTCCAGATCGCCGACCGCCAAGCCAAGGATCTGGCACCCGCACTGAAGCAACTTGTCAGCAGCCCCTCCGTCGAAAAAACCGCCCGCATCCACGCTCTATGGGCGCTGGAAGGGCTCGGTACCTACGATCAAAAAACCATCACCACACTGCTCGCCGACAAGGATGGCGACATCCGCCGTGAAGCCGTGCGCACGCTAGCCACATTCAAACCATCGCCTGACGATGTTGCCGCGCTACTCACCCCACTGCTCACCGACAACAATGTCATGGTCCGCTCCCAGATCATCCGCACCCTGGAATTCCTCGGCAAGGCAAACGACAAGACCATCGATATCCTCGTCAGCTTCTGTCACCCCGCAGCACCCAACAACAATATGGGTGGTGGCTACGAACAGAACTTCGAGCGCTACCTCGCGCGCCGCGCCCTCGAACGTTACCCATCAGAACTCAAAGCCTACCTCACATCAGCAGAGGCCGCCAAGCAGCCAGAAGAACATCGTGTCTGGGCACAGCAGGCACTCGGCAAGCAAGCCTCAGGATCATTCGCCAAGCAATGGCAATCGCTCAGCAAGAAACCACTCGACAAGGACACTCTGGTCATCGTCTCAGGCCGCTCAGCCGATCAAAGCGTGCAGAAATTGGTGCAGCCGTATTTTGCCAACCCAAAAAATGCCAAGCACATCGCGCAGGTCGCACTCAAGCATGCCGCCGATGCCTACACGCCATCCGTTGGGTACCCACTCGCAGAGACGGCCATGACGCTCGTCCGCTCAGGCAAAAAAGAGAACATCATCCTCGGCCTGAAGCTGGCACGCACCTACCGCATCACCCATCTTAGCCCAGAGCTTGCCAAGCTCATTCCTGCTGCCAAAGATGAGACACTGAAACGCGAAATCATCGAGACCCTCAGCCACCTGCCAAAACCTTACGCCAAGCAGTTCCTTGCCCTAGTAAATGACAGCTCGAACTCAAAGAGTGTTAGGATCGATGCCCTCTCAGCTCTCGCCCAAGCGCAAGGCGACCAATCAGTCGCGACGGTACAAAAATTCCTCGCAGATAATCCCGACGAAAAATCAAAGGTCATCAATGCACTCGGCAGCACCACCCAGGGCAACCACGTTCTCCTCATACTCGTTGTCACCAAAAAGCTTACTACGGCAGACATCCCGCTCGCCGTCGCCGAACGTATCAACCACCTCTACAAAAACGACCCCAATGCCAAACCCATCCACCAGCAGGTGACAACCCAGCACAAGCAGCAACTCGACAAAGACGTCGCCCGCATTGCCAAGCTGGAGAAACAATTTGCCACCAAACCCGGCAACGCCGCCATCGGCAAGGCACTATTCTCCGGCATGTGCCTCTCCTGCCACGTCGTTGGCGACCAAGGTAGCGGCATCGGACCGGCACTCGACGGCTCAGCCAAACGCGACACCAATCACCTGCTCACCGCCATCATCAACCCCGACGCAGCCGCTGAAATCGCCTACGTGCTCTACCGCACCATCGAATCATCCGGTCGCATTACCGAGGGACTGAAAAGCAAACAAGACAATCGCGGCACCAGTATCGCCCAGCAAGGCGGCACCATCACCTTCATCGCCCAGCGCAGCATCGCCCAGCAACATCACGTCGGATCAAAGTCATTCATGCCTACAGGACTCATTTCGTCCATGCCTGATGCGACCATCCAAGATCTGCTCGCCTACATTAAGACCTTGAAGTAAGGATAGAGGCATGCAGAACATCACCTTTCTTGATGGCTCCACTCTTGGGGAGATAGACCTGAACCCACTTGCTGAGTTTGGGACGTTGACTGTCCATCCTGTTACCTCACCGAAGGAAACGGCAAGTCGACTGAGTGAGACTACCATTGCCATTACTAACAAGGTGATCATTGATGGGCCTGCTTAGGTCGATAACCTTTTTTGCCCTTATTGCGTTTCAGTTCCTTACTCACAGTGCCCTGGCTGAAGCCTATGGCTTGAGCTATCTCAGATTGGGATTTTGCTGCTATATTCATTCGGTAGATTACTCCACGATCTTCCTCGCGGTGGTGGCGGTTTTGCTTTGTCTTTGTCTTTGTAGTAAAAAACAACGTCTACAGTATTTCCTCTGCCTCCGCTCCTAACATTTATTCCTTAACATATTGAATCCGCCCAGGGCTCATACACTCGGGAGCTACTGTATTTAGCGACACAAAAGGCTTGTACGCTATATGGAGTATGGTTAAAACCCCTGAATGCCCAGAAATCCTAACAAAATAGATTACAGTAAAAATTTCCCTATTGGTTTTGAAATCTTCGAGGAAATTCAAGACCCTCGCCATTCAGGACACACGTTGCATCACTTTGGTGAGATCGTATTCATGGCTTTTGTTTGCATTCTTTGCGGTGTGAAATCCTATGATTTAATGGAAGAGTATTGCACGCTTCGCATGAAGTGGTTTAAAAAATGGATTGGTTTACCCAACGGTATCCCCAGCTACAATACATTCTCACGAGTATTCGAATCTATTGAGCCTAAGCTCTTTAGCCAATGCATTATCTCACATCTGTAGCAGGCAGGCGTTGCGATTACAGATGAGCAAATCGCCATCGATGGCAAAGCATTAAGAGGGAGCCGCAAAGGTGACGATGTCCATATTCATGCCGTGAGTGCATGGGCCTGCGAAAAGGGAATCACATTGGCGCAAACATTTGTCGGTGAGAAAAGCAACGAGATCACAGCTATCCCAGAACTTCTAAAGATGATTAATTTAGAGGGTGCGGTTGTGTCAATTGATGCGATGGGAACTCAATGCACGATAGCGGATCAAATTGTCGAAGAGGGCGGCGATTACGTACTATGCGTGAAAGGGAATCAGGGTAATCTACACAAAGAAATCATGGATCATTTTGACTATGCCGGACAGCAACTTGATAGAGGAAAATTGGATAGTAAAAATTGGAGTTACAGTGAAAGCATCGCCAAAAGCCACGGGCGTAATGAGCGACGCCAGACTGTTGTTTGCCGCTATCTCGACTGGATGGACTCGGGTATCCGAAGTTCATGGGAAAACCTTGGAAGCATTGTAATGGTTAGTCGGGACAGGGATCATGGAGGACCAAAAAGCAAAGTTGAAACCCACTACTACATCACAAATTTGAAAAATTGCTCTGCAGAAAAGATCCAGACTTATATCCGAAACCATTGGCGAATTGAAAACTGTTGCCACTGGGTATTGGACACCTTATTCAGGGAGGATCACAATCAAACTCGCGAAAAAAATGCCGCCAAAAACTTGTCAACCATGCGGAGGATCGCTCAAACAATGTTGAAGAAAGCCCCTGATAACAGCACAAGATCTCGACCGAAAAGCCTCCCTAAAAAACAGCTCCGCATGGCCAATGACGAAATCTACCTCGAAAACGCCCTCTCCCTTGTGTAGGAGCCCTGTGAATCCGCCCTATTTTATTTCCTTGCTAATAAAACATTATTTTAGAAGGTTGCGGATATTCCTGAACAGTAAGATACTATGAAACCATGCAACCTGATCGTAATCGCAGTAGTTTTTTCTACTGTCGCCGCCCCGCTCTCTGCCCAAACTACAGCCCCTTCAGAGCCGTGGTCTGATACAATCTTCCCCGAGGACTTCTTCCTCGATACTAATCTGGAGTATTCCAAACACGTGCTTTCTCTCCAACGTGGAGTAACTGACCGAGCCGCCTACCAGCTTAACGCCTACGGCAATGGGCAGTTGGAAACTGGAAAAATCTACTTCTCTGGCCATCTGTCGTTTTCGCATTACAACGAACGCACAGATACTGCGGGCAAGTTTCCTATTTTAGGCCGTTTCCCCGATCAGCACACCTCTGGAAAAACTGCGAATGAGAGTATCATCGACAACATCAACTTGTCGCTGACCTACGCACCTAACGACTGGGTGTCCATTTACCTCGGCGGCATCTACACCGAGCTTGAATTCCCCGGTCAGGACGACAAACAGCTACGCGAGGCAGCCATCACCATCGGTAATTTAAAGAAAACTCCATTCTACCTTTCGTTAGGACGCAAGACCGTCAACTTTGGAAATATGCAGTCGTATAACCCAACGACTCACTCAGTCACCAATCATTACTACCGCACGGACACCGATGACCTCGCAGCTGAGTTTGGCTATCTCACCGAGGACTGGCATCTAACATTCACAGCCATTGACGGCAATCGTCAGCTTCGTGTCGCGGATACAACCAGTAACGGATCTTTTGGAAACTATGCCCTCAGCGCACAGCGTAATTTCAAGGTTAGCGATTGGGATGTCTCCGTAGGTGCCGGCTACCTGAACAGCACGATCTATGATAGCGACGCCGCTAACCATCCGGGTATTTCTCCTGACACACTCACCATGCGCGATCGCAATGGCGCGTATGACATGTGGGTTGAAGCCAAAAACGGTAAGTGGTCGTTTATGGCAGAATACACCAAGACTGAACGCGCTTGGCCTGCCACAGGACGCGCTGTCGAAGCCCTAACACTCCAAGCAGCCTACGATACCGAACTCTGGGGTAAAGATACTCGATTCTCACTCGCCTATGGACGTGGTGAGCAAGGTTACGAAAAAGATTCCTTCCATGAACTTGAACAACTCGCAACAGGTGCGGAAATGTGGGTCACACCCAACTTCTCAATCAGTGCCGAATACGTCTACAACCGTGCTTTTGTGCCTCTCATCATGATCTCACGTGCCTCAGACCCAGGAGTGGACACTCACACCTTCATCATCAGCGGCAAGGTGTTTTTCTAAGGACTTATACCACTCAGCAATCCCTCACAAAAACGCCGTCGTGGAATCAACCACGACGGCGTTTTTCTTGAGATCAATTAAGAAACGCTCGCAAGAGCCTGTTCGAGGTCAGCGATGATGTCTTCACTGTTTTCAATACCTACACTGAGTCGGATCAATCCTGGCGTGATACCGGCACCCAACTGCTGCTCCTCGCTAAGCTGACTGTGCGTCGTAGTAGCTGGGTGAATCGCCAAACTCTTGGCGTCGCCTACGTTGGCAAGGTGGAGGAAAAGCTTTAGCGCCTCGATAAATTCCTTACCGGCATCGCTACCGCCTTTCAGTTCAAAGACAACCATACCTCCGCCTTTACCTTTTAAGTATTTCTGACTGCGATCATACTCAGGGTCGTTAGGGAGACCGGGGAAACGAACCGATTCGACTGCGTCGTGACCCTGAAGATACTCAGCAATTTTCAAGGCATTTTCACAATGGCGTTCCATCCGCAATGGCAGGGTTTCGATCCCCTGCAGGAACTGCCATGAGTTATCTGGACTGATGCAGGCACCAAGGTTACGGAGCGGACCCGTGCGCATACGGAGAATGTAAGCCAGCGGCGCTAACATATCTGGCAGATCATGTCCCCAGCGCAGCCCATGATACGAATCATCTGGCTCGTCAAAGAGTGGGTGTTTGCCCGCTGCCCAGTTAAATTTCCCGGAGTCGACTACGATTCCACCCAACCCGATTCCGTGACCGCCAAACCATTTAGTCAGCGAGTGTACCACCACATCAGCGCCATGCGCCAGTGGGTTGGTGAGATAGGGAGTGGAGAAGGTAGCATCCACGATAAGTGGAAGACCGTGCTTGTGTGCAATTTCAGCAATTGCCTCGAGGTCAGCCACCTCGAGAGCTGGATTGGAAACTGTTTCGCAGAAAAGCGCGCGTGTGTTCTCGTCAATGGCAGCTTCGAAATTCGCGGGATTTGTGGAGTCGACCAGGCTGACATTAATTCCCATCTTCGGCAGGATATCGTTAAACATCGTGTAACTTCCCCCGTAGAGGTTACGCGCAGAAACGATATTATCCCCCGACTGAGCCAAGTTGATAATACTGTTAAAAATAGCGGCAGTTCCTGAGGCGAACCCAAGCCCAGCCATCTCGTGTGCACCTTCTAGCAAACTAACTCTTTTTTCCAACACGTCGGTGGTGGGATTCATCAATCGGGTGTAGATGTTTCCCAACTCCTTGAGTGCAAAAAGATTCGCTGCATGCTCGGTGGAATCAAAAACAAATGAGCTAGTGCGATAAAGGGGAACGGCACAAGCGTTCGTGGTAGGATCAGGTTGTTGGCCGCCGTGTAGGCAGAGTGTTTCTAGTTTCATAATTGTTATTAGCTAATGGATGAGTCAACATGCCAGAAAGACGAGAGCACGCAAAGACTAGAATACGTCAGCCTTTCCCCATAGACGGAGTATGGAATTGTAATCCGCGTCTACCGCGTCTACCTATTGCGGCAACCCACGTCCCCTATGTAGCGCCCAGGTACGACGCTCGTCAGGAAGTCGGGGATTGTAAACCCCCAATCCATGGTGCCATTTTAACGCATTGCGTCAAAGCTCTTGAGCATTAGATCGCGATCAGAAGCATCACCAACCTTGGCTCGTTCGTCAGCTACCCACGCAGCTTCAAGTTCATTTTTTGTAGGAACTTGGGTCTCGTAGTAAACCCCGAATTTGCCAGGGAAATTATCCCCAGCATCCTCCGCTAGAGTCATGGCCTCGGCAGTAGATTCCATGTTGCGGGTTTCTTCATCGACGAGATCAAACTTTCCTCCTTTACGTGGATTGCCGGCATCAAAGGCACCGGGGAAGAACATAGAACACTCTGAGAGAGTTTCAACAACGGCGAAACCTGGGTGCAGGATCGCGCGTTCAAACATCTCATTCATGTGTTTGATTTGGTTGGTGTGCGTGCGGGCAATAAAGGTAGCACCACTGGCGACGAGCTGTGCCATCGGATTAATGGGACGATCAATCGCACCACGTGGGTCAGTCTTGGATTTGCGGCCGACAGGAGTCGTTGGGCTAGTCTGGTTTTTGGTAAGACCGTAGACTTGGTTGTCCATCACCACGTAAGAGAGATTCACATTTTTCCGAGCTGCGTGTGTAAGGTGGTTACCACCGATAGAATAGCCGTCACCATCGCCACCGAAAACAAACACGTGTAAGTCGGGTCGTGATAGGGAAATACCCGTTGCAAGAGGAAGTGCCCTACCATGGATGAAGTGGATGCCATGTGCGTTTACAAAATACGGAAAACGTGATGAACAACCAATACCGGAAACACACACAATCTTCTCGTGGGGAATTCCGAGTTTTTGGACAATGTTAAAAAACGAGGCTAGCACAGAGAAATCACCGCAACCTGGACACCAAGTTGGTTTATCTGCTTTGAGTTGCTTCTTTGTCAGCTTTTCAGCGGGTACGGGTGCAGTAGAGGACATGATAATAGATGGTTAAAAGTGGATAATTAAAATTCGTTAGACGGCGAGGACTTTTTCGGCCTCATCAACCAGCTCGATAACACGGAAGCCAAGGCCCTCGGTTTTGTTAAACGACTGGATACGGGGATCACAGAGCTTGGCTCGGAGGAGCGTAGCTAATTGCCCGAATCCATAGACGCCTGAATCGTTCATTTCAGGAACGAGCACATGACGGTAGCGACTAAATATATCACCCAGACCAGCACGTAGCGGGTGGATGTTGTGAATGTGCATACTACCAACCTTGTAGCCTTTTTTGCGAAGCACTTCAGTGGCTTCTTTCACTGGACCATAGGTTGACCCCCAACCGACAAAGAGAAGGTCACCTTCTTCATCACCGTGGCACGACGGTGGAGGTAGGGAATGGGAAAGTTTGACGAGCTTCTCACGTCGTTTAGCCGTCATGGCCGCGTGGTTTTTAGGATTTCCTGACGGGTGTCCCCACTCATCGTGCTCAAGGCCTGTCACAACAGGATACTTCCCTGTTTCCGATGGTGATCCCGGAGGTGAGTGCCGTGTCATCTGATCCAATGGGTAAGGTTTAAAATCCTCACCTTTCATGGATTGATCAAACTCAGGCTCTACCCACCACTTTTCTAAATCAGGTTCAGTAAATGCCTCGATTCGGGTTCCAATCGATTGGTCAGAAAGAATCACCACGGGTGTTGAATACTCTTTGGCAATCTGGCAGGCACGGACGGCGGTGTAGAAACAATCTTTCACACTACGAGGCGCTAACACCACTCGCGGTGCATCACCAGGGGAACCGTAAATCGCCTGCATCAGGTCGGACTGCTCCACTGATGTCGGCATACCCGTCGATGGACCACCACGCTGAACGTTGATCACCACCAGGGGAATTTCAGCCATGGATGCATATCCCATGGCCTCAGATTTTAATGCCAGTCCCGGACCGGATGAACCCGTCACGGCAAGGTGCCCCGAATAGGACATACCAATCGCCATACAAACGGCCGCAAGCTCGTCCTCACACTGAATGAATGAGCCGCCATACTTCGGAAACTCGGAACGCAGAAACTCCATGATGCTGGTCCAAGGTGTGATTGGGTAGCCCGCACCGTAGCGGCAACCACCTGCAATAAGTCCGAGGGCGAGCATGCGGTTTCCATCGGCTGAGATACGATTCTTTCCCTTGCTCTCGCCAGGAGCCATTGGCATGCGATCGATACTCTGGATCGGCCAAGCGTAACCCGTATCAAATGCAATCATTGCGTTGCGCAAAACATCCTCGGATTTTTTACCAAATTTCTTGGCGATGATGTCGCTCATCTTATCTCGATCAAGTTCGTAAACAGCGCAGAGCATACCTAGCACAAAGATGTTTTTACCTCGGTTTTTGGCTGACCCACCAAGAGCTTCGATCGTAGCCGAGGTAAACGGTACACCGATCTGAGTAATACCGCGCTCTTCTTTGAGTTCCTCTACCTGATCACTATCGTAGATGCAGATTCCACCATCGCGAACTGAGTGTAAATGGTTGTCATAGGAGTCCTGATAGAAGGCAATCAGCATATCAGCCTCATCACCCGGATGGAGAACTTTACCGGAACCTAGGTGAACTTGGAATATGGATGCACCACCGGAAATGGTAGAGGGAATGGTCATGTAGGTCATGACCTCCTTGGCCGTTGAGCCAGCGAGTTGTGCAAGAAAAGCACCGACCGATTGGATGCCGTCTTGAGAGTATCCAGCGAGGCGAATGACAGCATTTTTGAGTGTGTCCGGCACAGGGGTAGCAGTTGAGTTAGCCATGGAAGTGATTTAGATGGGATGGCAATAGCATGATGACAATAATTCGGAAGAAAAAAGGAGGGTTCGAAGTGAAAAATTTCTTAATACGAAAACCACCCGCCTTGTGCGCCACTGTGACATTTCTCAGGCTTGACGACTTACGACTCAACGCTATGCTCCGCCCCCCTCACTTTCGTTTAACCACACAATTCACGAATGGCACTGATTGTTCAAAAATACGGCGGCACATCCGTTGGCAGCCTCGACCGCATCCGAAACGTCGCATCGCGTATCAAGCGCTTGCGTGACGAGGGGAACCAAGTGGTCGCCGTGGTCTCAGCGATGGGAGGAGTCACTGACAAACTCATCGGCATGGCTACCGAGCTCAATGCCAGCCCACCTGAGCGCGAACTCGATGTCCTGCTCTCCAGTGGTGAGCAGCAATCGATCGCCTTGCTCTCCATGGCCCTCAATGACATGGGGGTAGATGCCGTCTCCGCCACAGGACGCCAGGCTGGTATCCGAACCGTCGGCAGCCACACCCGCGGCCGCATTAACGAAATCGACCCCTCGCTCGTCCAAGGTTACCTGGCCGAAGGAAAAGTAGTCATCGTTGCCGGTTTCCAAGGGGTCACTCACGAGGGATTGATTCACACCCTCGGTCGTGGTGGCTCTGACTTGAGTGCCATCGCTGTAGCAGCCTCGCTCAAAGCCGACGTCTGCCAGATCCTTACTGACGTCGATGGTGTATATACCTGCGACCCCCGCATCGTCACAGATGCCCGCAAACTCCCAGAAATCTCATACGACGAAATGTTGGAAATGGCCTCCTCAGGGACCAAGGTCATGCAATCCCGCTCCGTCGAATTCGCCAAAAAATATGGAGTTGTCTTCGAGGTCTGTTCAAGCCTCAACGACAACCCAGGAACCCTAGTCACCGAAGCACATCCCGCCATGGAAGCAGTAGTCATCCGCGGAGTCTCCATCGAGCGCTCCCAAGCCCGCGTCACCATCACCGATATACCGGACACACCCGGCAACTCAGGAAAAATCCTCGGTTGTCTGGCTGATGCCGAAATCAATATCGACATGATCGTCTCAAACATCGCAAGCGATGGCATGGCACGTCACTCATTCACCATGCACACCAACGACCTTGGCCGTGCTCAGGCAGCCCTCAAGCCCGTCCTCGGCGAACTTTCCAATGATGCAAAAATCGAAACCGAAGCCGCACTCGCCAAACTCAGCACGGTAGGTATCGGCATGCGTTCCCACTCCGGTGTGGCTGCCAAAATGTTCAAAGCCCTCGGTGAGGCTGGAATCAATATCGGTATGATTTCCACATCTGAAATAAAGATTTCTATCACTGTGGACGAAACCGAAATCGAAGATGCCGCTCGTGTGGTGCATGAGGCCTTTGACTTGGATAGAAAACCTGAGGTCTAGTCCTTGATCAGGCCACATGGAATCAAATCCTTATAGAACACCCGTAGCTCCGCTTGAGACAACTCCCGCGACCGATGCCGTTGGAACATACGGCCCGTTCCGCGATAACGGACCACTTAAATACGTTCTTATTGGGCTGTTGCTACTCGATAGCATGTTCGTCATCTTCAATTCGGGTGTTCTCAACTACTTGGCCATAAAACAGTATGAGAGTGATGAATATTGGCTTACTGATGAACCGTCGCAGCTCGACAATATCATGGGATTAATCGGGGCTTCCCACGGTTTCCTCATCCTTATCACCGCCATTGTTTTTGTCATTTGGATCAATCGCTCCTGTAAAAACGCCTGGCTTCTCGATCCTCCACGCATGAGCATCACTCCAAGCTGGTCGATTGGTTATTATTTTATCCCTATCGTCAACTTCTGGAAACCCTACGTTTCCATGAAAGAGATTCGCAGTTCCAGTTACGGTAGCGATCATGCATTACGTGGGCTTATGCCCATATGGTGGGCTCTATGGATTATTTCAAGTATTCTAGGCCTAGTCGTCTTCAGGATTCATCTCACTAGCGACAACGACGAAAGCTATCTCATGGCCAGTAAACTCGCATTTGTCTCCGTGCCAGTTGATGTTATACTGAACTACATCGCCATTATTCTGATTACTGGAGTCACAGCGGCCCAAAAACGCCGATTGTCACAGTGGCACGCCTAAATAGTGATATCCACGGCTTTACATTGGTTCGAGATTCGCCAAGTCTACGCGATGCGAATTATTGGAGTTGTTTGGGGAGTAGCTGGCGTGAGTGCCTTGCTCCTCCGTGCCATCATTGGTCTTGCCCCTCGTGCGCTTGAAGCTATAGAAGGCGGACTATCGACATGGCAATGGACCTTCCTCATTGGTTTTGCCTTGTTTATGCTTGTTGCAGAAGGCTATCGCGGATTTCAGAAAAAGTTCTCACCGCGCACAGCAGCGCGGGTCAAATACCTCCGTGATCATGCTACCCCACTTCGTGTTCTACTCGCACCCGTTTTTTGTATGGGATTCTTTCACGCCAATAGAAAAACACGACTCACCGCAATCATCCTGACACTCGGCATCATCACTCTTGTTCTGGCAGTGACCTATTTATGCCCTGATCCATGGCGTGGTATCATCGACTTCGGTGTCGTCCTCGGCCTATCATGGGGGCTGATATCCTTCTGGATCTTCACCATCCAAGCCCTGACTAAAGAAAATTTCTCCCACTCACCTCAGATTTAGCCCATTGGCCCAAATTACTGACACAGTATATTCCTACCGTTTATTTTTTACAAAAATACAGATTCATCATGAAAAAAAAACCTGAATAATCATATTAACGTTGTGAGCAAAAGCAAACTACTTATGCCTACGTTAACCCTAACAGTTATATTTGCACTCTGCTCATGTAACGAATAGGATCCGAGTTACGAAAAAGAAGCTCTAAAGCTGACTGCTGAAAACGCAGCCCTGAAAGCCCGCGCCGAGGAGTCAGATCGACAACCTGCAACCACAACAGCCTGTGTCCTCGCGTTAACCTCATTGCTTGTAGGTTGCGCCATTTTGAAAAGCGGTTGGGACAACGATGATTTACACAATACCGATATTCAAGTAGTTCCTGATGATGAGGTAATTCAAACATCTACGTCCAAAGTCACACCGACAACACCCACTACTAAAAACGGTATTATCGTTACCAATTAGATTTTGTTCCCACGGTATCGCCTTATCAAGAGAGCCCCCTAATCAAGAGAGCCCCCAATCCCACCGCTAGCATACTTACACTCGAAGGCTCTGGTATCACGGAGTATGCCAATCTTTTGACCTCATTGTGTGCTCCACTTCCCTTGCTTGATGATACAAAAAGTAGTGAAAGCAATATAATCAGTAAGAATAACGCGCAGGCCAGCCTCCTCTTGAATGACTTTTCCTGCTTTTTATCTTCACTGCGAAGTTCAGCTCCAGGCTCATCCAGAAGCCGGGTCATCAGCGACTGCTGCAGTGCAACGTGTAGGATATATTGATCCAACATGGCTTCATTCTCCAGTAGCATTCCCCTCGTTGCGACATTCCCTTCTTCACCGGGAGAGTTGGCCACATACCTCAGCAGGTCCAAGTTCTCTGCGGGCATGATTCCAGAACTGACTGAGTGAGGCTTTTTCCATGCGGTTGTGATTAGCATAGCTAGTTTAATATTTTCTACTTTTTTGTCAAATTCATCACGACTCATTACCTTCTGCTTGGTGATAAATTGATCTTGTAGTCGATGATGTTGGCAACTGATCGAAAGAATTTATTTATCTTTCCCTGGCAGCTCGAAGAAAGCTTTATCGAATGCATCCATCCGTAAAGCAGTAGCAGGCAAAGAACGGGCTGCAGTATCCCTAATGCTAAGAGCAAAATCAGCCACTCCCTTGTGAGAGTCATTAGAGACTATTTGATCCGCAATCTGAGTGTAACACCATCCACAAAAATCTGGCCACTCGGACGGCCGATACTCTTTTCTTCTTTCACATATCGCCGCCATGGACTTAAGGATAACGATATCCCTTTTTAAACTCGCCAGCCCATAGCATCGCGGCATACGCAATGATGTTTGGCCGATGAATCGCAATCAGCTTACTAAAGTCCTTGCTAGAAACCCGCTGTGATTTATTTCCCAAAATATCAAATCCTCAAACACTGCTTTTTTTCGTTAATGACCGGCAATTCGGATCGGGTGACAAACACCGTCTGACGATGAATAGAAATGAGTAAACCCACCGCAAAAAGGGTAAATAGCATATTGGTTCCACCGTAACTGATAAACGGTAATGGCAGGCCTGTGTTAGGTAACACCGCGGTGCAAACCCCGATGTTCATCATTGCTGGAACTACGATGATGCTGGTGAGCCCAACCGCTAACAAGCGACCAAAAATATCCTTGGCGTGCATCGCAATCGCAATACCGTAAACCACGATAAGGACAAAGCAGAACACACTGCCTAGGGTAAACCATAACCCTAGTTCCTCCCCGACGGCAGGGAAAATGAAGTCCGTGTGTGCTTCGGGAAGGTAGCCGTGTTTCTCCACACCATTCCCTAGCCCAGCGCCATGAATACCACCATTGGCAAAGGCATAGAGCCCGTGCAACTGCTGATAACCGTCGCCTAACCTGTATTTATCACTCTCAAGATCGAACAAGGCCATCACGCGGCCCATGCGCTCTGGGTTCTTCCAAACCACAAATGCCATCCCGCCCAGTGCTGTTCCTGCAGCAGTGCCCAGATAGGGAAGCCGGGCCCCGGCAACATACATAACAATGACACCCGAGGCACCCAGCGCCATGGCGGTACCCATGTCTTTCTCAAAGAAAATGAGTACCACAGGAATCCCCATCAACAAAGATGGCCATATAAACCCCTTAAAGAAGGTTCGCCCCTCTGTTTGAAAATGAGCGTACCACCCTGCTAGCGCCATGATGACAAATATTTTTGCCAACTCAGAGGGTTGAAACTGAGGTAACCCGGGGATTTTTATCCAACGAGCTTCACCCTTAATACTCTGTCCTATTCCTGGTAAATAGCACAAACCGAGCAATACACAGGAACCAACTAACAGCGGTATCCAGTAGGGTTTTAACTTCTTGTAATCAAATGTAGAAATGAACACCGCCCCGATGATACCGAAAACTATGAATGCAGCCTGCTTCTTGACCAAAGCATAGCCATCCACCTCATCGTCCCAGACGCTCGTACTGGTAAGCATCACTAGACCTAGCGTCACCAGTGCGGTGACGGCTAGGCAAAGAAATACTGCATTCTTGCGTCCCATAATATGTGGCTTCTGTAAAGGAAGGGGTGGGCAGGTGTCGTTATGAACGGGGGTTCTAAAATGGATTACTTAGAAGGAATCTTGATCTCACGCCCTGCATAGAGTTTGTTAGGATCTTGGATTCCATTGAGCTTCAAAATAGCGTCACGTGACACCTTGAAGTTATTGGAAATGCGCCATAGTGTGTCGCCACTCTTAATGGTGTAACGCGTTCCGCTGTCCTTGGCTCCTGCTGTGGCAACTGGATCAACTGGGGCAGGTCGGTTAGACTTAACGACGATGGCTTTAGGTGCTGTAGAGACATCGTGCTCAGGCACTTTTTCAACGGCACGGAAAGGAGCTACCTTCGGCGTATCTTCAATAACAGCTACAGATGGAATCGGTGCTGGAGTAGGATTCACAGGACGAGTGGAAAGCTCGGCCGGGAGGTCAAGCACGACACCGGCACGTAGTGGTCGATTACTGTTCAGAGCGCGCAGAGCTTGCTCATCAACATGACGCACCTGGGAGATACGATTATAGGTATCACCAGTCACTACGATGTAGCGCTCGGATTCTGGATCAGTAGTAATCGTCGCAACAGGCGCTGGTCTAGGAGGTGCTACAACTGGAGCAACAGGTTCAGGCACTTCGGCAGTTGCTGGAGCAGCGGCGATTGCGACAGGAAGAGGCTTCTGCCCCACATTGGCCGTGGCATTAACCTCATTCCCAAAGAATGTGCTGTGTACATAGATGGCAGCAATAGCCAGAATGTGCAATACGAGAATCACAAGAAGCGCTCGTCCGATCCCGATGTTAGAAACATCTGATTCGAGATCCGCATGTGGATCGGCAGTGGCGGAAGTAGCAGCATTGAGTCTGCGACGGCGGCCTGTTTTGGCGTAGAGAACCCGGAAGTTAGAACCGGATGGCTTGTTTCTTTTTGTTTGGATTATTTTTTTCATAACGACTAATTGTTGGGGTTTTTGGGCTTAGTTTGTGGGTTGATGCAGGAACATCAGGGGTTGGGGGTTTTAGGGGAGTTCACTTCAGGTCATTGACTATGCGACGGAAGCAATCGCCGCGTTCTTCATATCCTGAAAACATGTCAAAGGACGACGCCCCCGGAGATAAAAGGATGGTATCTCCATACTCAGCCATACTTTGGGCTTGTTGCACGGCCTCCTCAAGGGTGGAAGCTAGAGCGGTAGGAATAGATTTTTCAGAATTTGAAATAGGTTCAAATGTGTCGGCAAGCTGCTGCGCAATCTCGCCAAATACGACGATGCCCTTGGTCGTAGCTTGCAGTCGCGGAAGGATTTCGGTATAGTCGAGCCCCTTTTGCTTTCCACCTGCTATAAGAACGATCGGGCGACTCTGCGAGCGCAAGGCACTATCGAGTGCATGCAGGTTGGTAGCCTTGGAATCATTGATGTATTCAACCCCATCAAGCGTCCTCACAAGCTCACAGCGATGCAGCGGTGGGGCGAACCCTCGTAGGGCTTCATTCGCATCCTCTGCCTTTACACCGAGTGCTGAACAGGCGGCAAAGGCTGCCATGGCATTCTCCGCATTGTGGAGACCAAGAAGGCGGGTAATCGATAGATCAATGATTTTTTCATCTCCCCGACAAACCCAACCGTCTTGGAGGGTATAGTCTGCTTCATCCTCTGTAGAAAACGTACTCACCGTTGAGGTCAATGGACCCACGTACTCACCGGCGCGGATAATCACATCATCCTCCTCAGTGAGATTCTCAAACACGCGGAGCTTGGCCTCTTTGTAGGCTTCAATCGTCGGGTAACGATCCATGTGATCGGCTGAGAAATTTAACCAGATGACAGCATCAGGGTGAAAATCCACGATGGTTTCCATTTGAAAAGAACTCACCTCCAACGCAGCGACTGCGGGTGGTTCATCGAGTAAAGGGAGGGCGGAAAAAGGATCACCGTAGTTGCCACAAGGGAGGCATGAGATCCCACAGTGATTTAGAATTCGGTCAACGAGCTCAGTGGTCGTGGTTTTACCGTTGGTTCCAGTGATGGCAATGACTTGCCCTTCGTAGAAGCGGTATCCCAGCTCTACTTCACCAATCATTTCAGCGGCATTTTTCTGATATGACTTAACGAAGTCACTATTGCTATCAATACCGGGAGAAAGGACTAACAAATCACACTGACTAGCCTCACCAGTTGCAGTGGTCGCGTTCGCCACAGCGTGCGCTCCTTCTGGCAGACCGCCAATCATTTCACGGGAATCATGCACAGACACATCCGCCCCCTGAGCAAGCGAAAGCGCGGCTGCGGCCTGGCCACTTGAGCCGGCACCTAGGACGATGACATGTTTGTTATTAAGATCCATGTTAGACAATTTTCAGTAACGCAATCCCTACGAGCCCGCTAAAGATTGAGATGATCCAGAAGCGGACGATGACCTGGCTTTCGTGCCATCCACGGAGTTCAAAGTGGTGGTGGATAGGAGACATCGCAAAGATGCGCTTGCCGGTAAGTTTAAAGCTACCCACCTGAAGAATCACCGAGAGAGCCTCCATCACAAACACCCAACCGATAATGACCAGCAGGAGTTCTTGTTTGGCGCAGACGGCGGCTGTTGCGAGAGCGCCACCGATGGCGAGTGAACCGGTATCGCCCATAAAGACCTTTGCCGGGTGACAGTTGTGCCAGAGGAATCCAAACCCAGCTCCTACGAGGGCCATCAGGAAGACGGACAGCTCAGCAATATGCTGGTGGTAGGGAATTGAGAGGTAATCGACAGCAAAAATATTCCCCGCTAGGTAGGCGATCACCGCATAGGTTAGAGAAACTGTGATGGTGCAACCTGTGGCCAAACCATCGAGTCCGTCGGTGAGGTTCACTGCATTTGAACAACCCACTACAATGATGGCAAAGAATGGGATGCAAAGCAGACCCATATCAAATAGCGCTCCTTTAAACAGAGGAAACGTGAGTTCACTTAGCTTGAGAGGTTCTCCAGAAAGAACGTATTCTGAGGACTGAGTTTTAAAGTAGAGGAAGGTGGCTGCGATCACTCCGACGGTGAACTGCCAGAAGAGTTTGGTTTTCCCACTGACCCCATCTGAGCTCTTGAGCTTGACCTTGGTGTAGTCGTCCATAAACCCTAACAAACCTAGTGCCAGCATCACGCATGTGGTGACAGCCACGAAGGGGTTAAGAGGTCGACCGCAGATCAGCACGGCAAGCAAAACACTTCCGAGAATCATGATGCCACCCATCGTGGGTGTGCCGGCCTTACCGCCGTGCAGTTCATTTAATTTGTGAATCTCTGCAGCGCTACGGATGGGCTGGCCCACTTTAAGAGAAACTAGTTTACGGATTACCCATGGACCGCAAGCAACACAGATCATAAACGTCATCATACAAGCGAGCCCCGCACGTATGGTGATGTAGCCCAAAATTCTGAGGAAGCTCAGGGTGTCTGCCCATTCAGCACCCGATTTCAGTGCTTCCATCCAGTATTCGTAAATCCAGTATAACATTCGTAAATTGAGTAATTAGTTTTGAGGAAACGCTTGGTTCATTACATTTTCTATACCGGCCATGCGGCTTCCTTTGAAGAGAACGCTGTCCCCTTCCCTACAGTAATCTTTCAGCCACGCAGCGGCAGATTCGACATCATCGAACTGCTTAGCGGTGTCCGTGCTTTCGCAGGCACCCTGGTGGATTTTCTCGGCCTCCGAACCGACACTAACCACATGAAGATTTTTCTCGGCGGCGAGTTTCCCGATCCGTAAATGCTCGGTATCAGCATGCACACCAAGCTCGGCCATCATGCCGAGAACTACAACGCGGCGAGCTCCGTTGTTTAAAGGTATTTCTGCGAGAGTCTCTATCGCGGCGGCAACCGAATCCGGGTTCGCATTGTAGGTATCATCGATCACGGTGATTCCACCTGAGAGGTAGCGGCGGAGTCGACCACTTGTCAGCGTGGTATTGTTCAGGCCCGCGGCAATTTCCTTGGACTTCATACCTAGAACATATCCTACGGCGGCAGCTAACAGGGCATTACTCACCATGTGTCTGCCGCTGACTGCGATCTCGACAGGAACATCATCTTGCCCGTCGATACATAAGTTGAACGCGGAGCCGAGATCCGTCATTTTTAAATCTTCAGCTCGCACGGCGCCTCGTCCGTTTCCAGCGACAATAACCTTGGCTACTGTGCGTTCGATAAGATATTCGACATAATCACATGTGGCGGGAACAATCAGAGTGCCCTTCTCAGGAAGCGCCCGTGCAAGAGCGGCCTTTTCCTCGGCAATACCCTCGCGGGTTCCTAGAAACTCGATATGGGCGGTTCCAATGTTGGTGATAATTCCAAGATCAGGTGAAGCAATTTCACAAAGAGGTGCTATTTCGCCGGCATGATTCATACCCATTTCCCAAACACAAACCTGATCAGTTTCCTCCGTAGTAAGAACACTGAGAGGTAGTCCAATGTGATTATTTAAATTACCTTTTGTCGCATTGACTCGGAATTTTTCAGCAAGCACAGAAGCAGCAAAATCTTTGGTGGATGTTTTACCGTTAGATCCGGTAATGCCAATCACTTTAATATTCAGTTGTTGACGATACCACTTCGCGAGACGTTGAAGCCCAATGAGGGTATCCTTGACTAACACGATAGGTGTTCCGGGATCGCCTTTCCCCTTCGGAAGCTCGTCGAGCATGAGGCAAACCGCTCCTTTTTCTGCCGCCGAAGCAGCAAAGGTATGGCCATCAAAGTTATCACCACGCAACGCAACAAACAGGCAACCCTCGGGTAGATTGCGTGTGTCAGTAGAAACAGCCAAGACGCACTTACCGGTATCCCCCTGAGGGGACCCGACAAGCTCTCCGCCAGTGGCGGTGGCTATTTCTTCGATGGTGAGAGGTTTCATGCGATGATTAGATTACTCGAGAGGTTTCTTAAAGTTAATTGCCTTGTAGGCGGCACGGCGGTCATCAAACTCGATTTTATTCCCTGCGATTTCCTGGTATGGCTCGTGTCCTTTTCCTGCGATAAGGACGATATCCCCCTCTTCTGATAGATTCACGGCAGTTTGGATGGCAGCCATGCGATCGGGGATACTCTGGTAACGGTCCCCCTTCATCCCTTTGACAATATCTGCGATGATAGCGTCAGGATCTTCCGAGCGCGGGTTATCGGAGGTGATGATACAGAAATCGCTACCTTCCTCGGCAGCCTTACCCATGAGTCGACGTTTGGTAGCATCGCGATCGCCACCACAACCGAACACCGTGATGAGTTTGCGTGGATTCGATTCTTTAAGAGCGGCACAAGCATTCACAAGTGCATCAGGGGTGTGAGCATAATCGACAAAAACGGTAGTACCTTCTCGGGAGCCCATGCTTTCCATCCGACCTGGAACCTGAGGAGCATCAGCCAAGGCCTTTACAGCGTCACGTGGCTTGATTCCCGCTGCGACACAAGCTGCGAGAGCCGCGGTACAGTTGTAGACGTTGAACTTACCAATATAGGGAGTTCGAACGAAGTAATCGCGATCTTTATATTTGATATCAAACTCAGTGCCTCGCACGTTCTGAATTTCCCGCCCGATGCGCATGTCAGCGTGCACACCGTGACCGTAGGTGATGAAGTAGAGGCGGTCTTTAAACTCTTCAACCAGACGCTGGCCATAGTAGTCGTCAAGATTAACCACCGCAGTAGGCTTTTTGTTGCCGTCTTGGGTTTCGAGAAGTTCAAACATCCGACACTTGGCAGCGAAGTAATCGTTCATGTTGCCATGGTAATCGAGGTGATCCTGGCTGAGGTTGGAAAACACAGCGACATCTAACTGAAGCCCGTCCGTGCGCTTTTGTTCGAGGGCGTGTGAGGAAATTTCCATGGCGACACCACGGCAGTCATTATCGGCCATCTTACGAAGAACCGCTTGTAGCTCGACAGGCCCTGGTGTGGTGTGTGTAGCTGGTGTTACTGTCTCACCGTCATTGACTTGAACAGTTCCTAACAAACCAGCACGTATCCACACACTTTCCATCACGGCGTGGGTAATGAATGCGGTGGTGGTCTTACCATTCGTGCCTGTAATACCCACGACCTTCATCGAGGCCGATGGGTTTTCGTTCCAAGCACAAGCTAGTGCAGCAACAGCAGCACGAGCATCCGGGACGTGAGCCCAGCAAAGTTTATCATCGTGTCCAGCTCCAGGAGCCACCTCGGAAACAATCGCGCAGGCACCTTGTTCGATTGCTTGCGGAACGAATTGCTGCCCATCGGTATCACTGCCACGCACGGCGACAAAAACGCTTCCTGGGACGACTTTGCGGGAGCTGGAGGTAAGACCGACGACATCCTTATCAAGGTCACCTGATACGGTGGCCTTTTCCAGACTGCTTATGAGTTGACGTAAATTCATGTCATTAGTGGCTCGATTGAGCAAGTGGTTGAGAGGTGGTGTCTGGATCAATCGGCTCGGTAGGCTCTATTCCCATACGGGCGGCTACGCGGGCAGCGACTTTGGCAAAAATGGGAGCTGCGATGGTTCCACCGTAGCGTTTGACTTCCGTCGTCTGTGGGTCATCGACGACGACGACACATACAAAGGCAGGTTTTTCAGCGGGAAGCATTCCGGCAAAAGAAACCGTGTAGCGACCTTTCAGGTAGCCACCGTTAGGATCAATTTTTACCGTAGTTCCAGTTTTTCCACCTACTAGATATCCAGGAACCTTGGCCCGCCTGGCAGTGCCTTTGATATCGACAACGGTGGCGAGGGCCCGACGCATCTTAAGTGCTGTCGATTCCTTAATAACGCGGCGAACAGGCTTGGGTTTAAAGTTCTGAATAATAGCGCCGTTGTTTGCCATCACTGACTTCAGCAGCTGTGGCTCCATCAGTGTGCCACCGTTAGCGATCGCAGAATAGGCACAGGCAACCTGTAGAGGAGTCACACTTACAGCATAACCATATGAAAGCCGCGAAAAGTCAGTTGGGTTTCCTGTATCGTTCACCACACCGGCACTTTCACCAGCCATCAGGACATTGGTTTTGGCTCCAAAACCAAAAGCGCGAAGGTAGTTGAAATACTTTTTACGCCCTAACTGGAGAGCTACTTTGTATGATCCTATGTTACTTGATTTTGCCAATATCTGCTCCACACTCAGCATGCCGTATGGATGATGGTCAGGGACTTTCACTGAGCCTACGTGATACCTAGCGTGGTGACAAAATACCTGCGTTCCCGGCTGCACTAGCCCTTGGTCCAACGCTCCGGCGATTGAGATGATTTTAAAAGTCGAACCAGGTTCGTAGATAGCCTGAGTCGCAAAATCAAATCCGTTCTCTGCGATGTTCTCCCTTGTGTTCAGGTTATAGGTCGGGCGGCTCGCCATCGCTAGAATAGCGCCCGTGTTAGGATCCATCAGGATAATTGTGCCTTTGACCGCCATGTACTTAGCGAGGCCCGCATCGAGCTCCTCCTCAAGAATCGCCTGCATGCCCATATCCAGAGTGAGCTGAACATTCAAACCATGTGTAGGTGGACGGATTGTCTGAGGTTTAGCCACGGCTAACAGCTCAAATTTATCACGATGGGTGATCACGAAACCATCGCGACCCGACATGATTGCGTTCTTTTTTCTTTCAATCCCAGCACGACCTTTCACCACAGTAATGGCGTCATTTTTATCCTCACCAACGTAACCGATCATCGCAGCTGCCATCGCGGGCATCACATACCAACGTTTCTGCCATTCTTCGAAAAAGAAGGTATGTAAGATAGAATACTCGCGTGAGAGTTCTTTGAGATTCGCAGCGTTATCCTCGGACAGGTCGGATTTAATAACGACATACATCTGCCCCTCCTTCTCAAGCTTCATGCGTTTACGTAGTTCGAGGGGGGTCATACCCAAAGGGCGGGCGAAGATGTTAATGACATGAGCGATGTGCTGCTCGATAATCACTTCTGCCTGCATTTCATTTTTTAACTTTGCCGCGCGAGCTTTGATTTTACTATAGCGAGTGCGCTGATCCCACTGATTCCACTCAGGAGACTCACGTAGCTCTTTGTTGGCCAACGAAAGGGTGGCGGGGCCAATGTCGCGCAGAAGTTTTTTATCCAAGGCAAGGCGTGCGCGTGGGATATTGCGGGCGATGAGCTGGTTGTTGCAGTCGACAATACAGCCACGGTTCGCCTTCAGAGTTTCTTTCCTTATTGAAACTCGATCTGATTTTTTGGCGTAATCCTTCGCTTTCACCACCTGCAGGTAAATAAGGCGTGCCGATAACCCACTAAGCCCAGTCACGAAGACCAGGCACAGAATCAGACAACGACGATGAAATACGGCTGAGTTCACTTAAGGGCGGGATTGAGCAAGGGTGGATGCATCGCGAGACGTCTCTGCGATTTGAGGAAGACTGTGAGATGAAATTTTTTCAATAGAACTAACAGGGACATCGCGAAGTTCTGATCCTGCACGATTCAAGTCGTCTCGAATCTGGTAGATGTTCAGCTTCTTATCGATCTTCACCTGCAGGCTATTAATTGAGTCCTCATGATCGCTGATACGCTGCTGGGTTTTATCAACATCACGTATTACTTCCACGTGACTGTTCTTCAGCCATGCGTGAGTGACGCCAGCGGTCATCAACACCAGAGCAGCAAGCACGAGGAGTGTGATCTCCGGAATACTCAGTCGGCGTTCTTTATTGCGATGCTTGTTCATGGGTCGAATATCCAAGTGTTTAAATTTTTTCAGCAACTCGCAGCTTGGCACTACGGGAACGTTTGTTGCCCTGGATTTCTGCATCAGTGGCAGTAATCGGGCGGCGGGTGATCAGTTTGTATTTAAAATCGGGGTTCGGGCGTGGCTCGGGCCACTCTTTGCGATCGATGTGGGATTCGGATGCGTTTTTAAAAAAACGCTTCACCATTCTATCTTCGAGGCTGTGAAATGTGATGACGAGCACCCGACCACCTGGATTGAGAAGGTCGGAAGCATTTTCCAGGAATTTTCGGAGCACACCGAGTTCATCATTGACCGCAATGCGTAAAGCTTGGAACACACGCGTAGCTGGGTGGATTTTTCCGGCAGGTCCTTTTTTCCGAGGAAGGATCGAGGATATAAAGTCGGCGAGGTCGGTTGTGGTTGTAAATGGTTGGGTCTCGCGGCGTTCGACGAGGCGACGGGCTATTTTGCTACCCGCCCGTTCTTCGCCGTATTCGTAGAAAATGGTTCTGAGTTCCTGATCTGAAAGGGTATTCACCAAATCAGCGGCGGTCTTACCACCTGAACGATCCATGCGCATGTCGAGCGGGCCTTCTTTACGAAAGGAAAAACCTCGATCAGCTTCATCGAGCTGCCATGAGGACACTCCGATATCGACAAGGATTCCGTCAACTTTGCCAACGCCTATATCGGTCAGAAGCTGAGGCAGATTTGCAAAATTTCCGTCTACAGGAGTAAAGCTGTTGGAAAAGGTAACCAATCGGTCTTGGGCAAAGGAGAGTGCCTGATCATCCTGATCGACTCCGATGACATTGGCACCTGCTTGAAGCATAGCTTCGGTGTGGCCACCACCTCCAAGGGTTCCATCGATGATGGTTTTTCCTTTTTCAGGCGCCATCAAATCTATCACCTCGTCCAGCAGGACGGGGATGTGATAGTTAGTTTCAGGTGTCTTGTTTTGTTCCATACACTGCTCCATATGAGTCTCCGTAATTTTCGTCTGAAACCAAGCTGAACGGTCGGGGTGGGACTCCCTCCAAGTTGTCCCAACCCCGACAGCTACCAACTTTGTTTGAGTAAACAACATGAATGCGTAAGGGTGAACTGCATTTTGTTATCAGCGTGTATCCAGAAAAGTGTTTGTCGGTGGTGCTCCCCGCCATCGAGGCAGTGTGATCGGCACAGCTGTTTGAAGGCCGTGCAGAGGCGGGACTCCCTCCAAGTCATCCCGACCTCTGCACGAGCATCTTCTCGCTGCATGAGCAGCGGTTGTGTCAGTTGTGTATCAGCGTGTTGCACAGGAAATGTTTTGTTGATGCGCTAGGCGCGAATTGTCTAAGGCCTTGTTTTAGAAGAATCCAAACTCGTCGTTGATGTCCCCGATGATCTTGGCATCCTGGGCAGCACGTAGTTTCTGGTGATTCTTCTCGTTTAAAATTTCAATAAAGTTGCCGCGCCCGCAGAGCACCAGACCGTCACCGGCCACAAGCCCGGGATGATCCAGCAGCGCTTTGGGAATACTCAGCTTACCTTGTTCGTTGATGCGGGTCTTGGTGCACCGTTCGAAGATAATACCGATAATACTGCGCTTTTCGGCGGGGGAACGCTCGCTGTCATTAACTTCCTGCTGCATCTTCTCGAACTCGGCTTCCGTGAGGACACGTAGTGTCGGGAACTTCTCGTTCGATGAGACCATCAGGTGAAGCACACCGTTATCGATCTCTGATCGCCAATCACTCGGAATGGAAACGCGGCATTTCGCGTCCATTTTATAGGGGTAATTCCCTCCGATACTGTGACTTTTAGTGCTCATAGATACACAAGATGTGCTTGATTGAGCCCTTTAGTACACTTTAGTGCACTTTAGGTCAATACCTAAAGAAGGTGTTTTTTTCAAAATCATCAGGTAATCGGAGGGTTCTGATAATTAAGATCACTTAATAAGTTCCCCTGAACAGCCCTTTGATAATAGCATCAGTATCAATACATTGCGAGTATTTACTCTCTATTTAGGTGTAAAAGTTTTGCTGAATCGGCATTTTCTTTCCCCTTAGCTCCACCATTTCACCTATCAAACCAGTCGACCACTATATATTGGGCCCCTGTTTGGGTCATTCGCCATCGAGTTGGCGTTCTACGCCACCGATAGTTGATCTTCATAGTTGCATATTAGCAAACTCGGTTGTGGGAGGAAGTTGATAGCTCTCCCTTTATCCGCAAGTTTATTAACATCAACTTCTTCAGAAGACGTGTTAACGGCCAGTATATTTACGGAATGATCCGTTTTCAGCTGTATGAGTTACGATGGGTCGACGTGAATAACTTGGGTATACCTCCCCTGACAAATGTGGACAAATGGTATCCACCCCTTATTCATCAAGAATTGAGTGACTTATCTACAAATCTGGATTGATGTTAGGGAATACTTGATAAAATCAAAAATCCAACAATTTCCAGCCTGCTAGATGGGTTTTGTTACTAGCGTAATTTCAAGGACTTAGGTGACGTAATCGACAGATCTCGGTTAAAATAAACGGCTGAAATACATGTTACCCTCAAGTTATTCACACACCTGGAAAGTGGTTAACGTATTTGATTTTAAAATCGGGAAAGTGATTCACAATCTGGATTTTGTAATCGGGGCACCGATTCACTATTTTCCACAGACCGGCTTTTGTCGGGAAATGATTCACCTTTTTTACCTTCAGGTCGGGAAAGTGATTTACCACCTTTACCTTGTAATCAGGGAAGCTGCTTACGAACTGAATACGTCCGTAGATCTTTGATACGTCTACTTGTTTTTTTGCCATTGTCGGGTCTCCTTGTGTAATTGTTTACACAGGATTCGACGTATGGGGGCTAGAATTATTCAGCCCAATTGACTTCTTTGCCCTCGGCCCAGAGATCTTCCAGACCATAAAGGTCGCGTAGTTCCTGATGCATGATATGGACCATCACATCGATGTAATCCATGACCACCCAGCGGGAATCGGCATTGCCCTCGGAATTGACCGTGTGGACATCGTGCTTAGCGATCATTTCCTTTTCCACATCGCGCATCACTGCCTTGAGGTGTGGTAGGGAGGTGCCAGAACAGACTACCATGAAGTCGGTCAATGAAGACACGCCTGTAAGGTCGAGAACGGTGATGTCCTCGGCTTGAATTTCCTCCGCAGCGCGGGCGCATGCGATGGCGAGTTCTTTTCCTTCGATAGCCATGGTAAGTTATTAGTGGAGATGAAAAAACCGCCATGTCAGGCGGTCAGCTGGCGGCAAGTTGACAGTAAAATCGCGGGTATTTGCGTCAGGAAAAGGGAAATGGAGCATAGCGGATTCGAACCGCTGACCCCCTGCATGCCATGCAGGTGCTCTACCAACTGAGCTAATGCCCCTCATTTTCCTTTTTAACGGCTCTCCCTGATTTCTTCTTTTTACAGATAAACAAAGGGAGTGCGGGGCGGAATTATCCCACACAGAGGCGTGTGGCAAGATGTTTTTTTAGCGGAATGCTATTTCGATCATGAACCTGGTGCTTCGAATTGTTTAAATTGATGGGTAGCCCCGCCGAAGATTTTTGAGAGGGCTAGGCGGAATTCTTTCGGTGAATCGGGATTCTCAGAAAGGATGACACCGAAGCCATCTCGAAAATTCGCAAGGAGATACCCACCAATTAAAGGAATTTGGAGCGCAAGTGGCCATTCTAGCCGCCTATCCTCCAGCTTACTTCCCTGCGCCCGCAGCCATCAGCAGCCACGTTCTGAGTTCACGCGCTACGGCCAGCGTGGCGTTTAATCGCCCGTCTTTGTTCCCCACCCATGTCTCTGGAGAAAATGCGAGGTTGGTCAGCCAGACCGACGGTGCCCTACCACCGGAAAAGGCACCTGTGGAATCGCCTTGTGATAAATAAGCCCACCACGCCTTGTCAGCAGGCTCCGAGACCTCTGCCTGCCATGCCTCAGCCCCAGTCTCAGGTGCGGCAATCATCGTTTTGAGCCCGATGATTCCCGCACAGCTTTCACCAGGTTTCAGGCATCGCTTGATTAACCAGCTTTTTTGTTCATTGGCCGACAGATTCATTGGCAAAAACACAAATCTCAACGTGCGAGCCGCCTTTTCCCTGGCCATCGATGCCGACAGCATCATCAAGGTCGACACTGAGTTAGCATCCGCCACGTTGCCGGCTCCCGAATAGGAAACTGCGGCGAAAACCACCTCATCGGGTTTGTCTTCGCCTCGGATTTCAACGGCTAGGCTTTTCCATAGCAAGCCATACGCCGCCTGCCCCTCACACTTCTTCACGGGATAGCCGACGTTCTGCGGTCCTAGACGGCCTTCGATCATCGATGCCGCTCGTTTCAGCCCTACCCTACCCTGCTCGGTCTCAAGATCGCGCTCGCCAATGCGGTCGGTGAATTTATCTACCATGTCCTCGAGGTCGCTGACGCGTAGGCCATGTGATACGATCACAGCGTGATTTCTCTCATCCTCACGTTCCAGATAGAAATACATGAACATAAAAATGATCGTCCCTACCACAACACCTACTGGAAGAGCCATCAAGAGGACCTTGTAGACACGCGGTGATTTACTTGAATCGAATTCAGACATAGTAACTTACTAGATTTTATTAATGAGTTTGACTACTTCAGCCGCTGCGCGTTCATGGGCACCTGGCTCACCGAGCTTGGCGGCTGTATCGAGGAGTTTTTTCCTTAGGTCGTCACGGACTTTATCATCCGTCATCAGCTGGGTTAAATCATTTTCTAACTGGCACGGCTCTGCATCACTCTGAATGAGCTCTTCAACGATTTTTTCTCCGGCGAGGATGTTGACCAAGCCTATGAAATCTACTTTAATCAACAGCTTACCCATCACCCATGTGGGCCAGGAAATTTTGTATACGAGGCAGTATGGCAGGCCAAGCGCCGCGGCTTCTAGGGTCGCGGTGCCGCTGGCAACCACACCACAAGTTGCGCGTTGCATCAACGAATGGCTGTTACCCGTTTTTAAGGTGATCTTACACTCATCAGGAAGCTTTCCGGCTTTGATGATTTCGCGCATGCGTCCTTCCAGCTTCTCCGATGCTGCCGCTGCTTCAAATTGCCACTCGGGATGATGCGAATGCATTCGACGGGCAGTTTCGACCATCAGAGGAAATAACCTCTCAACCTCACGCTCACGACTTCCGGGGAATAAACCTATCAGCTGGTCGGCACGAACCACGTCTTCGCGTTTTTCTTCGAGTTCATCGACAAGTGGGTGTCCGGTAAAGACGGTTGGGAGTCCCGCTGATTCAAAAATCGCCTTCTCAAAAGGGAAAATACAGAGCATCAGATCCAGTGTCTCGGCCATCTTCGGAATTCGGCCTTTATTCCACGCCCACACCTGCGGGCTGATGTAATAAACGATTTTGGTATCAGGAAGCTTTTCCTTCACCGCATGAGCGAGCCGAAGATTAAACCCTGGGTAATCAATGAGAATGAGCACGTCAGGCTTGAGTTGTAGCACCTCCTCAAGCATTTCTGCGAAGCGTTGCTTGAACCATTTGTAGTGTTTCAGCACTTCCCAGATCCCCATGACGGCAGCGTCCTCAACCCAATCGGTGATTCTCTCGCCTCCCACAGAGCGCATCGCAGGGCCTCCGGCGCCGTGAAAAACGACTCCTGGCATCTGCTCGAGTAAAGACTCCATCAAGTAGGCCCCGTGGGTATCCCCACTGACTTCACCGGAAACGATATAGATAGACTCCTTTATTGCGTCGCTCACTGTGGGAGGCATAGCTTGAAAAAATAAAACTTCAAACTTCAATCTCTGTTCTTGATTCTAGACTCTGGATTCTGGACTCTCTGCCCATGCGAATTGATATCATCACGCTTTTTCCTGAAATCGCCCTCGCCCCACTGAATGAGAGTATCATCAAGCGGGCACGGGAAAAAGGACTGGTCGATATCCACGCTCACCAACTACGTGACTGGGCTGAGGGCAAGCATCGGAAAACGGATGAATACCTCTGCGGTGGCGGACAAGGGATGCTGATGATGCCAGGGCCTATCTTCGCGGCGGTGGAGGAACTTAAACAACAGGAAAGCGACACCCGAGTCATCCTCATGACGCCTCAAGGCATTCCATTTAAACAATCCGATGCACAGAGGCTTTCATCTTCGAAGCACCTGATCATTCTCTGTGGTCATTACGAGGGCGTGGACCATCGAGTCATTGAATCACTCGTCGACGAAGAAGTATCTATCGGCGACTACGTATTAACCAACGGAGCCATTGCTGCCGCCGTGGTGACTGATGCCATTACCAGGCTCATCCCCGGTGCGCTTGGTGATGCGAGGTCCCCTGAAGAGGAATCATTTACAGACCCCAATAGGCTTGAAGCTCCTGCCTACACGAAACCGAATGACTTCCGAGGCATGAAAGTGCCCGACGTATTACTGAGTGGCGACCACGGAAAAATCGAGATTTGGAAAAAAGAACAGGCCTTGGCACGAACCAAGGCTAACAGGCCTGATCTGCTGGGTGGCTAATCTTTACCAAGCATTTTATCGATTTTGGTGACCAATTTGTGCGGGCAGCGTCCGCGCTGGTACTTGTTCCACATCACCTCGCGCAGTTTCTCTAATAGATCCACAGGAATAGGATCGTGATGATCCCATTCTTCTTCATCTTTCATCTGCGAGTAAAGTTTCCACTCGCCGGCATGGTAGGTGGCGCGGAAAATCTTTTTTCCTTCTTCGTTTTCCTCTCTCCACTGATGTTTCTGCATGGGCGTAGTTATAGCTCATTTTCTGATTTTGAGAATGTGAAATTTCGCTGATTCAAGTCATTGACGTGATGCTTGATTTTTCAGACAATAGTCAGCGTGAAACGCCTCATCCAGAGTGACATCACTAAAACCCTCATCTTTTTTACCCTTACCGTTGTCATTGCAGCCGTTGTTTCGCCTTGGCTATACAACGTGGGCAAGTTCATCGCTGAGGTGGGAGAAACGCGTAATCTGAACGTCTTGATGAATTGGCTGGCACAGAAATGCGACCATGCCGAGTTCCCCCGATACTTTAATCGGGCCCTATTACTCTGCGCGCTGGTGCTTGCTGGCCCCTTCATCATGTGGATGCGATTGGGAAAAGAAGCCCGTCAACCACGCCGCAACCCATGGCGGATAAAACTGCCAAAACACAGCATCGCCCATGACTACGGTCAGGCGCTTGTGCATAACCGACGTGGATTTCTTCATCTGGTAACAGGATTTTTACTCGCTGCCTGCCTACTCACACTGATGGTCTGGTTCCTTCTAGCCATCGGCTGGTTCTCGCTTGAACATCCGGTCAAATGGTTTGTAGCCATTCGCGAGTCACTGCTATCAGCCGCTTTTGTATCCGTGTTTGAAGAGTGGATATTCCGCGGTATGATGCTGGGGATTTTTCTACGTGCTATGCGCCCGTTTGCAGCCATTGCTGTCGTCTCCATATTCTACGCCTCAATTCATTTCCTACTCCCTCCCGATGGAGTCAAACTACTCAACCCAGGTGAGGCTGACGCCGGCTTCCGCATGATATCCTTGGTCTTCCAACGTTTCATGAGCCCCCAAGAATTTCTACTGAGCTTTATCACCTTATTAGTGGTGGGGCTCATCCTTGGTTATGCTCGTTACCGGACGGCGTCGCTATGGCTGCCCATCGGCCTTCATGCTGGATGGGTATTTGTGCATCGCGTCTTCCAACACATTGCCGAACTGAGTGGCGATCATTTGGCATCCGCTGAAGTGCTGATAGGAGCTGACCGCAAGTCGGGTTTACTACCACTTAGCCTCCTTATTCCCACAGGTTTATTAGTACATGTGTTTCTTCAGATTTCATCGGATAGAAACAAACTCGAATCTTAAATTACGAACTAAAAACCGTAACCCACAAACCGCAACCCCACACACTGATTCGCATTGGACAAAGTTCTACAAAAAACGCGGAGACTGCTGGATTTTATTTATCCCGCGACTTGCCACATCTGCCAATGCACACTCAAACATGGTCGCCATCTTTGTGAAGCATGCTCGGAGTCGCTCCACTTTATCAAAGCTCCGTTTTGCTCACGTTGTGGTGAATGTTATGACGGTGCTATTTCCGAGGAATTCATTTGCCCAAATTGCCATGGCCTAGAACTCAACTTCGAGTTTGCCCGGGCCGCGCTTCATAGCGATGGTGAAGGTCGGGATTTAGTCCACGATTTTAAATATCGCAGGCAAATCTATCTAGCAGATGAATTGGGTCGGCTTCTCAAGACAGCACTAGATGACCCTCGATTTAAGCCTTATTTGGTCGATGGAATCATCATCCCCGTCCCGCTCTACTGGCTCAGATTAAGAAAAAGAAAGTTCAATCAATCTGAAGAAATCGCCTCGAGTCTGGCCAAGATTACTGAGCTCACACTTGTAAATGCGCTCAAAAGAAATCGTAACACGGAAACCCAAACGCGCTTTAGTCGGGCCAAGCGTCTCAAAAACCTGCATGGAGCATTCGAAGTAAGAAACAAATTAAAATCGGCCATTGATAACAAAGCCGTCATACTTATCGACGATGTTTTCACCACAGGATCAACCGCCAATGAATGCGCCAAGGCGCTGATAGAAAACGGCGCATCACGTGTCGCAATTCTCACGTTACTCCGAGGTTAGGGCATTCTGAGCCCACTCTTAGCCATCACCAGAGCACCCGTAATCCCAGCCTGATTTCCGAGCCCTGGATTCACTAACATATTGTCAAACCTCTCCCAGTATCCATTTACGCTCTGATAGAAATTTTCTTTGACCCGCTCTAAAAGAAACGATTGTTCCATCACACCGCCGCCGAGAATAATTCTATCAGGCGCGAAGCAAGCTACCAGGTTTTGAACCATCGCAGCCAGGTATTTAGCTTCCAATTCCCATGCAGGATGATCGGCTTCAAGTTCTTGAGCAGGTATCCCCCATCGCTCACGTATCGCTGTGCCACTGGCCAAGCCTTCGAGACAAACATACTCACCTTTATGGAAGCAGCAGGAGCCGGAAAAACCATCAAGCCCCCCGTCCACTCCGCCTTGTTGCCTAGGCACTAGAATGTGTCCTATTTCTGCATGAGGACGTGCGTGCAGAGCCTTACCATCAACAACAACGCCACCGCCTATTCCTGTTCCAATGGTGATGTAAATGTAGTTCTTTAGTCCTCTAGCAGCACCAGACGCCCCCTCAAAGCCTTCACCGATGGCAGCCGCATTGACGTCTGTGTCGTAAGATAGAGCCACATCGGGAAACGCGCTTTGTAAGTATCCAATCACATCAGCACCTTCCCACCCAGGCTTGGGAGTTGCTAAAATAGTGCCGTATTTAGCATCATGCTGGGAGATCGCGGCTGGGCCAAATGTGCCATAGCCGATCGCACCAAGTTCGCCGTATTTTCGCTGGGCTTTCTCGAAGTAAGACTTCACCCGTTGTAATGTTTCAGATGGGGTCGTGGTTGGAAATCGTTCTTCGTCCAACACATCTCCTGGCTCTCTTGCCACCGCACACACCATCTTTGTTCCTCCAGCTTCAACACCGCCTAACAATTTATTATTCATTTTGAAAAACTTTCCCAATTCCTCTTATCCATTGCCTCTCTAGCAGCTTTGGCTTCAGCATCTTTTTTACTAATCCCTATTCCCTCCCCCAGTAAGATACCTTTCCAGTATACGGACACAGTAAATGTTTTATTATGATCCGGCCCACACTCGTTAATCACCTCATAGACGGGTCCCTCTTGAGCGATCGCCTGAAGTTGCTCTTGCAACAGTCCTTTCGGGTTTTTTTCCTCGGGAGACTCAGCAATTTGATCTATCCACTGGCTACAAATTTTCTCCACAGAATCCCTAGCAGCGTCAAGTCCACCATCAAGATAGATTGCCCCCAAGACAGACTCAAATGCATCAGCCAGCGTCGATGCTCTATTTCGCCCACCGCTCGACTCCTCACCTTTGCCCATCATGATGTAATTGCCGAGATTCATATCGATGGCAAACTGGTGGAGCGCATCACGCGAAACCAATCGGGCTCTTAACTTAGTAAGTCGACCTTCAGAGAAGCCGGGAAACATTTTGTAGAGACGTTCGGTTAGGATTAATTGGATCACTGCATCTCCCAAAAACTCAAGTCGTTGATTATCAAAATGCGGCTTTTGCGTTTCATACGCCAAACTTGGGTGCGTCAGAGCCTCCGCCAATAAAAGCGAATTTCTGAACTTGTATCCGATTACCTCTTCGAGTGTTAACATATAGATAATTCGTATTAAAATCATTGAGGTGCCCCCACACCTGTTTAAAGTGAATCTAGCAAGTTTCAGCTCAAGGGAAAGCAGTAAAAGCGGAGTAAAATGGGGTGGCTGACGGGGATCGAACCCGCGACAACCGGAATCACAATCCGGGGCTCTACCACTGAGCTACAGTCACCATTACTCTCCCCTCATACGAAGGGGTTGCGGCGCGGGAATAAGGTATTAACCGCACCTTGCAAAGCCAAAAATGATGGATTGGCAGAAAAAAATCAGTCACTCGTATGGAGTTACCCATTTCCTAGCGCAGAGAATCTCTTGCTTGTTTCTTGCTAAGCAGGAAAAAACTAAGGATCGGATACACCATCATAACAATAGCCATAACAATACCAGAAATAATGACTATCGGCCCCATCATTGTCCCCATATTCATGTCGGACTGACCACTCATCTTCTCAAGAGACTCCCCTACTTTCTTCATCACAGGAGATTTTATGAATATTACTATACCAATAGTGAACAACTTGTGCCCGATCGACAGAGCACTGTAGATATTGGAAATTTTGCGACCCTGCCTGCGGTATTTGACGAGCTTCAGCCCAGCCACGATCAGTAAAACAGCCAAAATTAATGAGCCAACACCGGAAATCATGTCCCATTTTTGGGTTTCATAAATAGGCTGCATCGCCCCCCTCATTCCCTCGCGCACTTCTTCAGGATAAGAGGCAAACTGCATTTCCTCGAGCTTCTCCTTGAAGGCAGCACTCGCTATGCCGATCACCCCCATCACGAGACCAATACCTCCAAAGACCAAGTGCAAAATCCCAATAACCTTCGGAACAGCACTGATATTGGCTGGCGGTACGGTATCAGATTCCATTTGTGATTCCATTTGTGCTTGTGGCGGCTGGTAGGGTGACATTCCTTGACTCATACGATTACTCTATCCAGAGCCAATGCATCGCGTAAAGTCCCATCTTCCGACTCGACACAAGCCGCCAATCACTCCAACCTCCGCGCGCCATGACAAATTCTGTCGAAGATGCCCTGAACATCCTTACCTCCGGAACAGCCAAAGTCCTCAGCGAGAAAGAGCTGAAGGAAAAACTCGAGCTTGGCCGACCCCTCCGAATCAAGTTTGGAGTCGACCCCACAGCTCCGGATATTCATCTCGGTCACACCGTGCCTCTTGAAAAATTACGCCAGTTCCAAGAACTAGGTCATCACGCCATTCTGCTCATCGGTGATTTTACAGCTACCGTGGGTGATCCTACTGGACGTAGCACCGCTCGCCCCCCTCTCACCAGAGAGGAAGTTCTCAAAAATGCGGAAACCTACACCGAGCAGGCTTTCAAGGTGCTCGACCGATCAAAAACTGAGATCATTTTCAACGGTGATTGGTTTCGTAAAATGAATTACGAGCAAATCCTGAAGCTCAACGCCCAAGTTACCTTGCAGCAAATGCTCCAGAGGGAAGACTTCAAGGAACGTGTCGCGGGAGGCAAAGAGGTTCGCCTGCACGAACTCCAATACCCCATCATGCAAGGTTGGGATTCTGTCGAGCTTCAGTCAGATGTTGAAATCGGAGGAACCGACCAACTATTCAACATGTTGGTAGGACGCGATTTACAAAAAGAAGAAGGCCAACACCAGCAATCCATCATCTGTATGCCTCTCCTTGAGGGGCTCGACGGGGTGAAGAAAATGTCAAAATCTGCGCACAACTACATTGGGGTCAACGAAGAACCTAACGAAATGTTTGGCAAGTTGATGTCCATTTCAGATGACCTCATGGATCGCTACTACACGCTACTCCTAGGACAACAGCGCGACTCATCACTCCACCCAATGGAGTCTAAGAAACAGCTAGCAGCCCAAATCAGCGCGCGCTACCATGACGAGCAAAGTGCCGTTGATGCCCGCACGACATGGGAAGCCCGGTTCTCCAAACGCGACACCGCTGCAGGCGCTACCGAAATCCCCCTAGCAGACTCACCGGAGGGCGCTAACGTGATCACCCTCGTCGCCTTTGCTTTTGAAACAGCTTTCGGTCTCAAAAAATCCAACGGCGAACTCCGCAAGCAGTTTATCACCACAGGTGCTGTTCAGCTCAATGGAGAAAAATTAACAGATCCCATGGCAGATGTCTCACCAGCAGTAGGTGACATCCTTCGCCTCAGCAAAAAACAATCGGTGAAATTCATCTAATTTCCTTCAAATTTCAAACTTAACACTCCAACCTAATTCCCATGCACGCATACGAACTTTTCCAAAACGTCAAATCTTCCGTAGTCTCTGATATGTTTATGTGGATGCGCGACACTGATCGCAATCTCTACAAAACAGCCCTCGGAAGCCTCGCTACCAACCGTAAACTCCGCCTTCCCTACCTCCAGAAGAAGTCGGCAGTCGATCAGATCGCTTGGATGCACAAAACCCTCCAGCTCAAAACCAGCGACATGATTGGTGAGCACTTACTCCAAGTTTACTTCATGAAAGGCCAGGAAAGCATGCTGATCACCTTCTGCGATTCCCTTGGAATCCCTCATGATGGCAAAGGACAGGTCGAAGGAGAACTTCCAGAAACCCTTGACCCTGAGAAACTTAAGGCCGCCACCGACGCTCTTCTTGAAAACGATGAACCGGCGTTAGTGGCTCTCTATCTCCATACTTTCAACATCCAAACTCCCGATGGCTGGGCCGCACTGAGCGAGGCTCTCGAGAGTGATGAACGATTGAAGCTCTCTTAAACGGCGGCGTTGGACCTGTTTCTGGGGAAATACCCAAAATGGCAAATCGCAGGCAAGCCCCTGTTTTTCAACGCTTTCCGTGTCTTACCTCTTGACCTAAGGGAACTAAGAATGAATAGTCACCCACCGTTCGGGGGGCCATCTACAAGTGTTCCCTATCGGTGATGGAATTGACCCAGCCGGAGATGGAGCCCTAGCTCCTTGATTCAGCCGCTATACCCCATCATTATCAACACCCTATAAACCTTTTAACTCTCTGTATTTCAATACTTTATCCCATTTAATATGTTTAAAACGTTCGCTAAACTTTTTTCCATCAGATCCAATGATATCGGCATCGACCTAGGCACTGCTAACACACTCGTCTACGTCAAAGACCACGGAATCGTCCTCCGTGAACCCTCAGTGGTCGCCATCAACAATGGAACCAACGAGGTCCTAGCCGTAGGAGACGATGCCAAACGCATGCTCGGTCGTACCCCAGGCAACATCGTTGCCATCCGCCCACTTCGGGACGGTGTCATTGCCGACTTCGAGGTCACTGAAGCCATGCTTCGCCATTTCATCCGCAAGGTAAACAATGGTCGTCGTCGTTCCAACCCACGTGTCGTCATCGCTGTCCCCTCTGGCATCACTGAAGTCGAGCGCCGCGCCGTGCGCGAGTCTGCCGAACAAGCCGGAGCCCGTGAAGTTTATCTGATCGAGGAGCCCATGGCCGCAGCCATCGGAGTAGGCCTACCCGTTCAAGACGCAGCCGGTAACATGGTTGTCGATATTGGTGGAGGCACCACAGAGGTCGCCCTCATCTCTCTCTCAGGCATCGTTTATAGCCGAAGTGTTCGAACAGCTGGTGATGAACTCGATGAAGCGATCATTCAATACATGAAGCGCGCCTACAACCTCATGATCGGTGAACGCACTGCTGAGGAAATTAAAATCCGCCTCGGATCAGCCGCCCCCCTTCCCAAGGAAAACAGTATGGAAGTTAAAGGTCGTGACCTCGTTGCAGGCCTGCCCAAAACCATCACGATCACTTCCCAGGAAATTCGCGATGCCATGTCCGATCCCCTTAGCACCATCGTAGACGCCGTCCGCACCACACTCGAGCGTTGCCCGCCTGAACTTGCGGCTGACCTTGTCGATCGAGGCATCGTCCTCGCCGGTGGAGGAGCACTTCTCCGTGGCTTGGATAAACTCCTGCGTGAAGAAACTGGACTCCCCGTCCACGTCGCCGAGGACCCCCTCAGTGCTGTGGCCGAAGGAACAGGAAAAGTTCTCTCTGAGATCTCATTCCTCCGCCGCGTAACCAGCTCTGAAACTCGCTAGACCTGTAATCCCCGCAGCTCTCGCAGCTGCTATTTACCCCGGATGCAATGAAGCCGCAGAATCTGATCGCTCTCCTGCTATTTATCGTCGGTGCCGTATGGGCACTTACGCGTAGCGAGCAGTCTGTGCGTAGCATCCAGAAGACCTACTACAGCGCAATCAGCCCATTTCTCAAGGGAGGCTCGGGTATCGAGACCAAAGCCTCTGAGTTCATCAAGGAGGCCGAGCATTCTCAGGAATGGGAGGCTAAATACAAACTCGCTAAAGAGGAGCTCGATAAAAAAAGAATGGAAGTTGCTCACCTGCGCAAGCTTGAGTTAGAAAATGCCCGACTCAGTCAGGCACTCAAGTTCCAACAGAAAGCCCCCTTCCGCGTTTTAGCAGCAAAGATCATTCGTCGCCAACCATCCACGTGGTGGCGCACCGTCACCATCGACCGTGGTGAAAAACAAGACGTCGGCGTCCAGCTCCCAGTTCTCTCTCCTGAGGGACTTGTTGGAAAAGTCGATGCTCCATCAGAAAACACATCCACCGTTATCCTACTCACCGATGAAAAATGCCAGGTCTCAGCGAAAGTTGATGGCACACCGGAAGTGGGAATTGTCAGCGGGCAACGAGGCTTAGCCGGAGACTCCCCGTCTCTACGCCTACGCTTCCTGAGTAAAGACGCCAAGATCAAAGCCGGCATGCTGGTATTTACCACAGGTCGCGGCGGTCTCTTTCCTCCTGACATCCTTCTTGGTACCATAAAGACGTTCGAATCCGGACCCTTGTATGGAGAAGCACTCGTCAAGCCAGCGGTGGACTTTGCAGCACTACACACGGTGTTTGTAAAAATCCCTAAATCCCCGGACTCCCCCTAAGAGTCATTCCGCTAGCCTGAACCAACGAAGTGATCAAATACACCATCAGCGTAATACTCCTGACCCTTGCCGCGTGCATGGTTCAGCAGTTTCTGCCCGCAATCTCCGGATTGTACGGTGCGCACGTGCTGATCCTTCCGCTCGTCTTTCTCTGCTGCTCAGTCAGTGTCAACTTTGCCACCATGTTGTTGCTGGCATTTATCTGTGGGTTTCTCTGGGACGCACAGCACGCTCTCGGCCCTCAGGGGGGCTACCCAGAAATATATGCGGACCCGGTGGAATCCCTCCGTTTTGGCTACAGCATTATCCTCTACGCCATGATGGGTCTACTCATGCAGGGTATCCAACCACTTTTCCGCAAGGGCAAATGGCACACCTCATCCATCCTCGCCGGCATCGCCATTTTCTTTTATCTGTTTTCGGAGTATCTTCTCATTAACTTGGTCCGCGGTGACTTCTCATTTCCACCCACTGCCTTTTACCGCATCTATCTCACCAGTGCACTCACCATGCTTTTCTCCCCCCTCATTTTCTGGCTCATCTTCCAGCTCGCTTCAGCGTGCCACCACACCATCCGCTACGATGGACTAAAAAAAGAAGCCCGCTACCTGGATTAATTCAGCATTCACTATTCTAAATTCACCATTCCCCATGGAACCTCGCTACCGCCTAAGACTTTACCTACTCACCGCTCTAATCCTCATTGGATTCGGATCGTTGTTGTCACGGCTGTACCAATACCAGATCAAGGAGCGATCAAGATTTCTCAAACAAGTCCCATCAAACTACACCATCACCATCCGTGAACCTGGCATCCGCGGAGACATCACAGATCGAAATGGCGTCATTCTCGCCCAGAACCTGAGAAACTACGAAGTGGTATTCAATCTCGATGAAATCCGAGACGACTACAAACGTCACCTGATCAAGACACGTGGTAAAGATGCCGTTAAGGACTTCAGAAAAATCAAAACCCACGAGATCATTAACGAGTGGGTTCGGCCTAAACTCGCCCTGCACAAACTCGATAAAAAATACCGAGCCAGCGCACTGGACACCCACTACATCACCCACGGCGGGCTCGTTCCATTCACTTTCCGAGATGATCTAACATATGATCAGTTTGCACACTTTGCCGAGCATAACCTCGAACTCCCTGGTGTGGATGTGCGTGTTAGCCCACGTCGCCAATACCTCTATGGCTCGCTAGCCTCCCATATCCTTGGCTACGTCAAGCAGTGGGAAAAAGGTGAGATTTCCCCAGAGGAGAAACGCAAGTTCAAGCACTACACAGGCGATAGCAAAGGCATCGCAGGAGTGGAGGTCACCATGAACGGTTACCTAACGGGAGAAGAAGGAACCAAGACTCTCCTCAAAAACGAAAAGGGCGAGGTCTTGCAAATGGTCGATTACATTAAACCCGATGTAGGGTCCCGCGTGGAACTCACTATCGACGCCCGAGTTCAGTGCCTTGTTGAAAACACCCTACGCCGAGTTGGTCGAGCCGCCGCCGTCGTCATGGACCCTAACACAGGTGAAGTCCTCGCCATGGCATCCATCCCCGATTTTACACCGAGTTTCTTCGTGCCCAGTATCGATCCCGCAGCATGGAAAAACTACAACACCAACCACGCCCACCCATTGGTGAACAAGGCGATCAATAATTTCACACCAGGGTCCACCTTCAAGCTGCCGACAGCCATCGCTGCCGCTATGCATGGGCATGCCTACGATACCGAATCCTGCCCGGGATACGTTGCCTACGGAAAAATAAAAATCCGATGCTGGAAACGCACTGGTCATGGAACCCTCGGTCTTCAGGAATCGATCCAGCGGTCATGTAACTGCTATTTCATGCGTGTCGCCAACGAGATCGGCAGCACCAAAATGCTTAATTCTTTCCAGCTTCTTGGACTTGGCCAGAAAACCGGTATTGAACTTCCCTCAGAGTCCGCTGGCTTCATTCCCGGCAACCGCTACTGGCGAGAGCAACTTCGTCCTGGGGCCTCAGTGACAGCATCGATTACTGGTATGATGTCCATCGGCCAGTCCGACAGTGCAGCCTCTCCTTTGCAGATGGCGGCCGTCGTTTCCAGCATCGCGAACCGCGGCCAATATTATAAACCACGGATCGTCAAACGCGTCCAACATCCACGCAAGGGAACCCTTGTTCAAAACCGCCCCAACCTCAAAGTCAACCTCCTGCAAGAAGGCCTAAAACCTGAACACCTTGAACGCATCCGCAAAGGAATGTGGTCCGCAGCCAACGAGCCTGGAGGCACAGCCCGACGAGCTTCGGTCAAGGACCGTGACGTTGCAGCCAAAACAGGAACCGCACAAACCGTCGATATGGGCATCAAGTCTAACGACGCCTGGACGGTTGCCTTCGCCCCCTACGATCAGCCAAAGTATGTGGTTGTGGTTGCCGTCAAACGTGGTAGCAGCGGCGGTGCCGTCGCCGGCCCTCTGGTCCACCTCATTCTCCGCGGCCTGTTTGCTCGTGACGAAGGACTCACTCTTCCCCTCACCAAGATGAAGGAGTTCAACGGCGACTTTGTCGTCCGTGCCAAAGTCGAACTTCCTGACCAGGGAGGACTGCTAGACATCGCCTACGAAGACGGAGGTGAGACAGGAAATGAAATCTCAGACATCCCCATGGCGACACCGATCGCCGACATCGCAGCTCCACGAGTTGCTAAACCAACCATTAAACAAGAAGCAGATGCCGAAGGCTCCACAGCCCCTAAGGCCATCATCGTCGAAGAATAATTTTAAACCATCTCTGGTGCCCATGCACCAAACCAATCACTAAAACCATTTACCAACCAACTTAAGAACATGATCAAAAAAATTAAAAAAGTCCTCGGACTTGGCTCACCCTCGCCACTCGTAGGAACATCACTCATTATTAACTCTGAAAAACTCGAACGCCGTGTCGCCCTCGTTGAAGAAGGCTCGCTCGAGGAATACAACCTCGAACGTGAAGGCGACCTCAACATCGTCGGCGGAATCTTTAAAGGCACCGTCAAAAACATCGAGCCTGGTCTTAAGGCCATGTTCGTAGACATCGGCCTCGATAAAAATGCCTTCCTTCACTTCTGGGATGCCATCCCTGCCGCCCTCGATACGGGACTGGAGGAAATCCAGCGCGAAGGACAAAAAAAGAAGAAGAAACAAAACCGCATTACCTCCAAGGACATCCCGAGCATCTACCCACAAGGGTCTGAAATCATGATTCAGGTCTCCAAGGGTCCTATCGGAAACAAAGGTCCACGGGTCACAACGAACATCTCCATGGCAGGCCGTTACCTCGTGCTGATGCCCTACTCGGATCAGTTTGGTATTTCTCGCAAGGTCGACGATCCCAAAGAACGCCAGCGCCTCCGCCGTATCATGCAGAAGCTTCAGGTCCCCGAAGGCATGGGCATCATCATGCGCACCGTGGGTACGGGCCAACGTGCTCGCCACTTTGTCCGCGACCTCGCCATGCTCCTTGAGCAGTGGTATGCCGTCGAGGACAAGCGCGATAACAATCCAGCCCCCCTCTGCGTCTTCCGTGAGCCCGACCTCATCGAGCGCAGTGTCCGCAGTTTCCTCACCGATAACGTTGGCCAGGTCATCTGTGACAACGAGGACACCACCAATGAGATGCGCGAGATTGCAGGCAGAATTTCCCGCCGTGCCAAACGCCGCATCCATCACCTCCCTTCCCGACAATCGATTTTCGAAAAAATCGGTATTCAAAAGCAGATCGACGAAGCATTTTCACGCCAAGTCTGGCTCAAATGTGGCGGCTATCTCGTCATCGATGAAACTGAGGCCATGATCACCGTGGACGTCAACACGGGCCGAAACAAAGGCTCAAAGAACGTCGATAAGATGCTGCTCGAAACCAACATGGAATCCGCCGAAGAGGTTGCACGCCAACTCCGCCTGCGCAACATCGGTGGACTGGTCGTGGTCGACTTTATCGACATGCGTCATCGCCGTGATCAGCAAGCCGTTTACCGCGCGATGAAAGAACGTCTCAAGCGCGATAAAGCAAAAACTCAGGTTCTCCAGATTTCCTCAATCGGCTTGATGGAGATGACCCGACAGCGCCTCAACGAATCCCTCCGCGACAGTCTGCTAGAGCCATGTCCATACTGCCAAGGCCGTGGTCGTGTTAAAACTCCGATGACCATGAGTGTCGAGGTCCAACGCGCACTCAACACCGTCATTCAACGTGGCGAAGGCGAGCTCGGCGACCTCATTATCGTGGTCAGCACCGAGGTGCTCAATCGCTTCAAAAAAGAGGACTCCAACCTCTTTGTTGAACTTGAACGCTGCCATAGTGGTCGACTCACCTTCCGCACAGATCCCACACTCCACCGCGAGCGCTTCGCAATCATCGAAGCTTCTACAGAGAAGAACCTGCACCAAGCGTAGCTTAAACTCTAAGTTTTAAACTCCAAATACCAAAAATTGCCAGAAAGCAAAACCATCGAGATCGATGAAATCGTCACCCCGGAGAAAGCTCCGGGTGGTGATTCCAAAGGTCATAAAAAGAAGCCTGAGCGGCCCCAACCCGCCGATGGCGTATCGCGCCCTGAAGAATCGGCTCCGGACAATCCCTTTGCCGACTTTCAAAAGGCCCTCCCCTGGAAAGCCAGACTAACTCTCAAGGCCACCCAGTGGTTCATGATCCTCCGCAGCAAGAGCTGGGGAAAACTCGTCATCGTCCCCGCCATCATTCTGGCATTACTACTAGCCCTCCCCCTCGGAGTGCTCGCCATATTCGTCCTCATCATCCGATCTTTTTTGAAATCATTCAGCCGCTAGGGAGGGTGGACGCCCCCGTCCACCGGCAACCCTAGGAAATTGCGGACGAGGGCGTCCGCACTCCCTATTGCCGGATCAACTTTGCCCCTGTCATCTGGAGGCGTTTGTATTTGGCACTCAAGATCAGAGCATTGGTAGCCGTGGCACTGAGGCGTGGTGCTGCGCCAAAATCCTGTGGATTGTTATCGCGGTTAGGTTGATAGTAGAATGTGCCGTCAGGGCAGTGGGCGAGGGCAAAGTGCCAGCGGTTGTGATCCATCAGCTTGCGCAACATGGCAGGGTCAGGCAATGCTCCTAAACCAGTCCATGCCATGCCTAGCAGTGGCGAGCCATGGGTATCGGTAAATGTCACTGGATGATTGCCTATACATGAGGCATTGAGCTTGGCAAAATCTGAATAGGTTTTGCCGCCCACCGGACTCAGGTAATGCGCAACAGCCGATGCGCCCGTACGTCCCATATCGGCATACTTGGGATTCTCCTTACCTCTATCCTTATACCAGACGTATCCGATGGCATTCGTGCCACGAGCTACAAAGTCATGGGTAGCTTTAAATTTGGTGGCATCCACTTTCAGCCCACATCTGATCATCAAGCCCCAGGCCATTTTTGCCTGCATCGTGATCACGTTGATCGCACCGTATCCATTTCCACCTGGACGATCTGCAGGACGATGCCCCCAGCCTCCGTTTTTCATCTGAGCCTTGTGGAGCCACTGATTAATTTCTTCCAATTCCTTGAGCACCCATTTTTCTTTGGTAATGAGATAGTATTCGGCGAGGTATGTTCCGAATAGTGTGTACTTCCAGCCGTCGAGACCGCCGTATGAAATTTTACCGGTGGTCGCCTTAGCACAAAATTCGGCTGCGAGTTTTGCTGAGGCTTGATGTTTTTTATCGGGACTTCCTAACATGGCAAGCGCTGCGAAGGCGTGAATGTGTGGTCGACCATGCCATGAACCATCCGGTTTCTGCCTCTTTATCAGATACTCATAACTCTCCTTCAGGATGATATCCGTTTTCTTACAGTTATAAGGATAGGTTTTTGAAAACGCTCCATACTTATTACCAAGAGATATAGACACCTTAGTGGGCTTCTCGTTACGCATGACATCAAGTGTAAGCTTCCCGCCCAGTTTTACCTGTGATGCCTCGAGCGCTTCACCGAACTCCATCATCGGGCCTTGATAACCAAAAAAATCCGCACCATAGCCAAATTTATGTGCCGTCGTGAATGGCACTCCATTGATACCCGTGATCTTATCACCTGCTAAAAGCTTGCCGTGAGCAGGCGTGTCCTCAAATACATAGGCAACCTCAAGAATCTTGGGCGCTTCAAGAGTAATTTTCGCCCTTGCACCAGTAACCCCCAAATTGATAAACCAGCCACCAGCCTGTGCGTCGGGTTGGACTTTGGTCGTCTTGGTCCACGTATCGCGCTTGCGCAGCGCTTCGGAAGTTGGAGAAAGCCCCAGTAGAATAACCAACATAACAATCGTATGAGGCCACCTTGTAAAAATATTCATTGTGGTACTACGGACGAATCCGACTGTTCCTTTCCAAAACTGCCGATCCCAACTAAACATTTTTTCGGCATCAATTGAGAGAATTGTCTGTCAAGTCACCTAGAAAGCCACTTACTACCCAACCTGTTTCGCCTTGACTTAAAGCCCTGATAGTGGACGTTAAGGGGGTATACATTTTCAATTTAGTCTATGCGCATTCCGTTGATCCCCACACTGCTCGTTCTTTGCTCCCTCTGCTCCTGTGCCCAAAACTCTCGGGTAACTTCACCAACGGCGGCTGCGCCTGTGCAGGTTGGAACCGTGCCACGCGGCCCCGCTCCTAAGATCGGCGCTCCACGCGCGATTGTAGTCGACTACGCAAGTGGTCGAGTCCTCTTTGAAAAAAATGCCACCGAGAAATGCGCTGTTGCCAGTACTCAGAAGCTGATGACCGCACTCTGCGTGCTAGACAGCGGAGGGCTCACCAAGAAATTCACCATTGCAAAAAGTGATACCTGGGTCGTCCCTACCAAGCTCGGCATCCTTCCGGGTGAGGTCTACAGCAGACGCACTCTGCTCGGCGCCCTGCTTGTCAAAAGCGGCAACGACGTCGCACGCGCACTTGCACGCAGTGTATCTGGAAGTGAAACCAGCTTTTCCAAGGTCATGAACAAAAAGGCCCGCAGTCTTGGAATGCGTAGTTCCAATTTCCTCAACCCACACGGGCTAACGGCTACGGGTCAGTACTCGACAGCGCGTGACATGGCCATCTGCGCACGCGCCGCATACAGTAGCGCTACATTACGCGGGATCATTAGCACCAAGGCTTACACATTTCGTTTTTCCAACGGTCGTACCAAGCTTCTTGCAAACACCAACAGAGTGCTCAAGAAGCTACCCTACTGTAACGGGATGAAAACCGGCACTACGAGAGCTTCAGGTCGATGCCTCATCTCCAGTGGCACACTGAATGGCCGCACTGCTATAGTAGTTGTATTAGGGGCTAAAACAGCCACTGTCTGGACCGATTCCGAAAAGCTCCTGCGCTGGGCACTCGAGAGACCCGCATCGAGGTAACTCCTGACACCTTAAAAAAATGCGTCACCCCGAGGATGAACTTGCCGAGCTACAGCAAGCATCGCTGTTGCGCCACATTCCAGCTGTCGATGCGTCGTTAAAAAACTTCTCATCTAACGATTACCTTGGGCTCGCACAGCACCCCCGAATCAAACAAACCTACCAGGAAGCGATTGAAACTTATGGAGCTGGCTCCACCGCATCTCGACTCATCTGTGGGTCGATGGCGCCTCATCAGGATTTGGAAAAAACCATTGCCGCGGCCAAGGGAACAGAAGCCGCACTTTCCTTCGCGACTGGTTACTCGACATCGGTAGGCGTCATCACAGCGTTACTAGGAAAAGGTGACACCGTCATTCTCGACAAACTTTGTCACGCCAGCCTCATTGATGGAGCACGTATGAGCGGGGCCACACTTCGTGTTTTCCCACATAACCATCTGGAGAAACTTGAATCTCTGTTAGTTTCAACGACTACCAAAGCAGAGAAAGATTCTCGTATCCTCGTTATTACCGAATCCATTTTCAGTATGGATGGTGACGTAGCACCTCTGAGGGAAATATCTGAACTCGCTCAGAAATATGGATGCTTGTTAATGGTGGACGAAGCGCACGGAATAGGGGTGATCGGACCAACAGGTATGGGCCTCGCTGAAGAGTTAGGCATTCAAGGTCAAATCGATTTTCACATGGGAACACTTGGCAAGGCCGCGGGTGTTGCTGGGGGGTATCTAGCAGCCTCAAAAACGTGGATCGATCTACTCATCAATCGGGCTCGTTCATTTATCTATTCCACAGCACCACCACCCGCCCAAGCTGCTGCTGCGGCAGAGGCTATTCGGATGATTCAAAGTGCCGAAGGTCGCCAACTCCAGGATCAACTTTGGCAGAACATCAATACTTTCAAGTGCGCCTCTGGGATTACCTCCGAGTGCTCCTCAGCCATCATTTCTTGGATGGTTGGAGAGCCCGATGCCGCTCTGAGCCTTTCCGCTAAACTCCATGAATCGGGCTTCCTCGTTCCCGCAATCCGCTACCCCACTGTGCCACCTCACACGGCGCGCTTGAGAATCACACTCAGTGCGACACATGATACAGAGTCGATTCAGAAGCTGGCCTCAGCAGTCAGACGAGCGACCCACTGATGAGTGAAAGATGCGCTTTTGAATGAGGTATTTTAGAGAGACCTCATTCATATCATGATTCGTACCATCCTTGCTTTTATCTCCTGCCTAATCGCTAGCTCATTGTCCCATGCTAAGGGCGACGACCATCCACGCATTCTATTTCCTAAATCGGAAGAAGCTGCTGTTAAAAAAAGAATCAAAACAGACCCTCTCGCTAGTGAACTCTACAAGGAGCTGATCCGACGCGCCGATGACGCGATTATGTTTCCTGTGTGCCGTTACCACATTCCCGATGGCAAACGTCTGCTCACGCAGAGTCGGTATGCCCTGGGCACTATCCTAAACACCTCGATGGCTTGGCGACTGTGCGGTGAAAAAAAATACCTCGACCGCGCCATACTCGAACTAGAGGCGGCATGTGGTTTAAAGGACTGGAACACCAAACACTTTCTCGACACCGCAGAGATGTCCACCGCTGTCGCAATCGGCTACGACTGGCTTTATCATGACTTGAGCGAGAAACAACGTCAGCGCTATGCCACAGCATTACGAGCCAAGGGTCTCGACCCTGCCCGCAAAGGATTCACTGATAAAAAGAAAGCATGGTGGGCCAAACCGAGAAACAACTGGGCACAGGTCTGCGCCACAGGTTTACTCTTTGCCGAGCGTGCCTTAGAAAAACCAGGTGATCCCATTCATCCAGGAAGGATTGAAGCGTGTAAGTCACTCAATGCGTGCCGGGAGTTCTACGCCCCCAGCGGAGCCTACCCTGAAGGCCCAGGCTACTGGCATTATGGATCTAACTACCACGTGCTAGGGCTTGCCGTCGTTCGAGGAGATCGGGCGGAGCTTGGTATCCCGACGCCACCCGAGTTCAAAGCTTCCCCACTATTTACCGAACACCTCACCGGACCTACAGGCAAGGTATTCAATTTTGCGGATGCAGGAGTTTCAACCAGTCGTATCAGCGCCGCTCAGTCGTGGATGGCCAGAGAGTTTAAGGATCCAGCCACATGTGGATTTATCCGTACCAAGCTTGCCAAGGATATTGCGGATATGCGCAAACAATCGACGTCAGGAACTCATCGATTTTTCCCATTACACTTGCTCTGGCTCCCGAAAAATCCAGCTTCTAACGCCCCTGCCCTCCCGCTCGACTCCTCATGGCAAGGAACCCAGCCTCTAGCCACGTTCCGTAGTTCATGGACAAAACCTGAGTCCCTCTTTCTGGCAATCAAAGGTGGTTACCCAGGAGCAAGCCACGGGCAGATGGACGTGGGCTCGTTCATTCTCGAAAGCGATGGTGTTCGCTGGGTCGATGACCTAGGAAGCGACAACTACAACATGCCAAGTTACTTCGGTTCTAAACGCTGGACGTATTTCCGACTGACTAACTTGTGTCACAACACTCTGGTGATCGGAGGCAAGCTTCAGAACTCCACAGCCAAACCCTGCCCTCTCACCAATTTCAGTAGTAAACCAAATTCAGGGCTGGCCAGCTTCGACCTAACATCGGCCTATGACGGCCAAGCCGATAGTGTCGTCAGAAGCTGTCAATTCGACCGTATCAACCATCGTGTAACGCTGACAGACGTCATCAAATCGCCCAAGCAAAACGTAAGATGGGCCATCGTGACACACGCCAAAATCGAGATCAAAGGCAAGGTCGTCACGCTCAAGAGATCGGGTAAACAACTGAAGATTACTCGTAACGACAGCCACGGCGGAAATTGGGTCGTTCTAGATGCCACCCCACCCACCAAAATCGAAAATCAAAACAAGAGCGTGCGCATCCTCGCATTCACCGCTCCTGCTTCCGAGAAGCTCGAGTTGAGCTTGAGTTTTAGTCGGAACTAAGGTGATTCGCTATATGTCAGCGAAGGGGCTGGCAAGCCCAATCAAACATGCTCACCAATACCTTAAAGGGCAGATCGGCAGACAAAAAAAACGACGGCCGCCAAGTAGCGAAGCCGTCGTTTAGAAATGATGATCTGAATAACAGCCCTTAGATAAGGCCTGCTTTTTTCAGGGTGGCGTAAGCGCCGTTTTTGTTGATAGTCTTGATCGCCTTGGCGCTCAATTTAACCTTAATGTGGCGGCCTAGTTCTGGTACGTAGATACGCTTGGTGTGGAGGTTAGGAGAAACGGTGCGTTTCACTACCTTGGTCACGTGACGACCGATTCCACCCTTCTTCTTCGCGAGACCGGAACGGTGAATTCTTCCACCGATACGGACACGGGAACCTCTGATGCTGCATACTCTGGCCATTGTTATAAATTGGTTGGTCTAAATTGTCTAAAATCTTAGCGCGCTACGGAAAAGCGCTGCTTACGGGCGGGGAGAAATACACTCCGGCGGCTGCCAGTCAAGTGAATTTGCTATATTTCCTTTTTTTCTGACGATTTTTTAGGCTTTGGAGCCTTGAGGTCACTGATTCGAGGCAACATCAGCCAGATTACAGCTAAAACACCCGAGGCACCACCTAGAATGTCAGCTAACCAGTCGCCGTTGTCGTTTCCACTGCGTCCAGGGGTAAATCCCTGATGATATTCGTCCAGTCTACCAATGATACAGCAGATCAGAGCCACTACGATAAAAAGTCGCCGGCTAGAGGCCTCAGACCATTTTAAGCCGACGTATGCGGCTAGTAGGCACGCTCCGCCAAAGAAATAGAGGAAATGGGCGACCTTGTCCAAATGAGGGATGTCAGGACCGTCCTTGGGGCCTGGGTTTCCTGCGGAAAGGAACCACAAGGTAATCGCCCAAGCAAGGAACAGAAAAAAATACGCCGCGGGCTTCCGGGGAAGCCGCGCGACGAAATAGTCTAGTGATCCGGATACCTGTTTCAACATGCTCCAGATCGGATTTGATGAGTGGATTTGATGAGTTAATTAAACAAGCCCCTCGAGAGTGGACTTAAGTTGATCAAGGGTGACATTGGCACCGGTGATTGTTTCCTTGACCTCGCCGTCTTTGAAAAACAGCAGGCAGGGAATGGAACGCACACCATACTTGGCGGCGAGAGCTTGGTTGGTATCAACCTCGACCTTACCGACGTTGGCAGTATCGCCCATCGCATCCGCCAGTTGATCAATCAGAGGAGAGATCATCTTGCAAGGACCACACCACTCCGCCCAAAAATCAACTAGAACGGGTTTATCCGAGTTTATTACCTCGGCCTCAAAGTTTGCTTCGTTATATGCATTAGCCATGCGCGAAATATGTACCCATGTTTTAGTACGTCAAGCGGGTTCATCAATTTAAGAAATTTGGAGCAATAGTGTCTTACAAAAAAACCGCCCACGGGATCCCCCATGAACGGTTTTGAGAATTTGTTGTGGTCCTTTATTGAAATTAGGACCTACAGGATCGGATCAGATCGACTAGAGAGGCAGGGCCGTAGTTGCCCATGCAAGATAGGCGATAAGGCCACCAAAGATCAGAAGAATAATTTGCATTACCATAATCGTAGTTTTGTAAGTATTAAAATTGTTGGTTAGAAAATAACGGACGGGTTATCTATTCAAAAAGCCGTCCCCAGCCTGGAGCCTCGGTTCTGGTTTCGTCAGCTACCCAGATGTTTGCGGTGGCAAGCTGAACACCTAGCACAATGAGTGCAGCGATGAGAGCTACGACAGAGAGAGCAGAGGCTGCGCCTTCACCTTGATCAGAGTCATCATCATCATCGGCGGTACGAATCGTCGCGGCCTGTGATGGAGTCGCCGGTGAACCCATTGGCTGAGTTTGCTTAAGCTGAACAGTAGCCTTGGGAAGAGGTTGGCTGGAAGTTCCACCTGCTGCTCCTACTCCTGCGAGGGGCACGGTGCCAGGACCTGTTGTTGGAGTATTGAGCCTAACGGTAGGTGCTGGAGTCGCTGGCTTGGTGACAGATCCAGCTTTAAGCCGCACGGTAGGTGCTGGTGCTGGAGGTTTCGCCGTGCCAGGACCTGATGTCTTCAACGGAATGGTTGGCGCAGGTGCAGGTGGTCGGGGTGCTCTTGCAGGTGCTGCTGGGGCTTTGCTATCTTCAGGTATCACCTTTAAGGTGACACGTACGGTTTCCTTACGAAGTGGGACCGCTGAGGTCTTCTTCATCGGCTTTGAATCTTTTTCGTCGCTCATAAATGTATCGTAGTTGTTGGTGTTGGGTGTGTGATCTGGTATAAAGGAGAACTACTCTTTTGATTAATAAAGCCTTCCAGCAGGCCCCATGTCAAACCCGCAGACCATTTTTTTTAGATGAAAATACAATGTGATCGCAATGCGTCACTTTTTAGATGAGTGTGTTATTTTTGGTGAACCCACCCAAATAGTGAATAATCTTTTGCCTGCGAAACGTTATAAGGCTATCTCAGCAACATACATTATGACCGAAGAAACAAACTCAAGACGCAAGTTCCTCAAGACCCTTGGTGGTGTAGGGGCCGGACTCACAGCCGCCAATGCCTTTGCCAATACAGGTGCCAACACCCCTGCCCGCATCATTGGAGCCAAATACATGGGCGGCTTCATCGCGCCTAAGATCAACAAAATCAAAGTAGCCATCATTGGCTGCGGTGCTCGTGGCGGCACACACTACAGCCACCTTTCAGCCTTCGAGGGCACCGAATTTGTCGGCATCTGCGATCTATACGAAGATCTTGCTGAAAAGGCCAAGAAAAAGGTCCTCGCTAATGGCAATGGTCGTCACCAGAACGTCAAGCTCTACACAGGTGACAAGTTCGCCTACAAGAAGATGCTCGAGGAGACCAAGCCGGATCTCGTATACGTCGTCACTCCTTGGGAATGGCACGCACCTATGGCCATCGACGCCATGAATGCTGGCGCCCACGTCTGCGTTGAGGTTCCACTGACCACATCCATCAAAGAATGCTGGGACGTAATTAATACGTCCGAGAAAACAGGGAAACACTGTATGATGCTCGAGAACGTCAACTACGGACGCGAAGAACTCATGTATCTCAACATGTGTCGCCAAAATATTTTTGGTGAAATCCTCCACGGTGAGGCAGCCTACATCCACGAACTTCGTGGCCAGATGCGCTCCGTTGAAGCAGGCCGCGGAACCGGAAGCTGGCGCACACACCACTGGGCAAACAAGAGCGGTAACCTCTACCCAACCCACGGACTTGGCCCTGTCGCTCAATACATGAACATCGGCCGTACCGATGACACCTTCCGTCGCCTCGTTTCCTTTTCATCTCCTGCGAGAAACCACGAGATCTACGCGAAGAAGCATTTTAAACCCGAGAGCAAGCTTAACAAGATCGACTACACCAAAGGTGGCGACATGAGTACCACAATCATCAAAACTCAACTTGGCCGCACGGTCATGGTGCAGTGGGATGAGAGTAGCCCACGCCCCTACACCCGTCACAACCTCATCCAGGGAACCAAAGGCGCCGGTAAGGGATTCCCCTTCGGTATTGCACTGGACTACGGAAAAGGCGAAGGTCTTCCACAAGCTCTGTTCCAGAAACTGGCCGGTAAGAACCACCACACCAACTACCATGGCTGGTCCACCGATCAACAAGCATTCTACGACGAGTTCGATCACCCGCTTTACACACGTATGAAGGAAGTCGCCAAGAAACACGGTGGCCACGGTGGCATGGACGCCATGATGAACTTCCGTGTTCTTGAGTGCATCCGCGAAGGACAGCCTCTCGATCAGAATGTCTACGAAGGCGCTCTCTGGTCTGCTGTTACCCCTCTATCGATGAAGTCGGTTAAGGAAGACGGTATACCTCAGGACTTCCCTGACTTCACACGCGGTCAGTGGAAAACAACCAAGCCACTGCCGATTGTTAGCTAAACCTCCGCATAGGATCGCAAACTACCACATCCAGACGGCGGCTCCCTCGAGTCGCCGCCTTTTTTTACCTGTCTCCCGACACCTGACACCTGACACCTGACACCTGACACCTGACCAAAAGGAAGGACGCCCAGTGGTATTACCCAACCGAACGCCCAGCCCTTTTTCGTCGTTATGTTCTCCCGAGGGAGAATTGTTTGCGTTTTCCTGTCGCTTACAAATGGTTCAAATAGTTTTTCTAGAGGTTTCTAGAATTTTGGCACGTAGAGCTCGGATCCTTTGGCAAGCATGGTGTTCTTGCTCAGGCTCAGTCCGTTAAGTGCATTTAGTTGTGTCGTGCTGGCACCGTGCTTGCTGGCAAACTGACCGTAGGTCATCTGCTGGTGCACGGTGATGGTGCGGATGGCTGGCTCAGAGGAAGCTGTGGATATTGTCTTACTATTTGCAGGTGCGTTGCGCACAACCTCTCTAGTCTTAGCTTTAGGCTGAGGAGCTTCAACATACTCGGCGGCACGTGGGCTAGGAGTTTTCATCTTAGGCTTGGGTGCGCTGGTACGGTTGGTTGACTTGGCAATGGCAGTCTTAGCATTACCATCAACTCTCAGGCTCTGGCCGATATGTAAACTTGTAGGGCGCACTTTAGGGTTGGCTGCTACGAGGCTTTGCACACTCACCTTATGTTGGCGGGCGATGGAGTAGAATGTCTCACCGCTTTTCACGGTGTGCTTGCCGGTAGTTTTTGCGGGTGCGGGTGATGGAGCTGACTTCTTAGCCATTTGAGTGCGTCCGGAAGAGGTAGAGGTAGGTGCGGGAGCAGAAGTGGCGCCAGGAATGCGCAGCTTCTGTCCGATCGAAATCCGGTCATTACGCAGACCGTTTTCCTTCATGATGGCGATCACACTCGTTTTGTGGCGATAAGCAATACGGGTGAGGATATCACCTTTTTTAACCACATAAGTGCCAACTGCGGAAGCCGAAGTGGCGGCCGGTGTAGACTTAACTGCAGGAGCAGAAGGTTTTTCACCGTGGTAGGATTTTAGCTTGATGATTTCTTTCTCAAGCTGAACGATTTTGCGCTCATGAGCATCTGCTCGAGCACGGAGGAATTCAACATCACTCTGACCTTGGCCTAAAAGGGTGGCGGCGGTAAGAGCGAAAACAGTGGAAGTAAGGGCGGTTGTTTTCATAACGGGGCCCATTATTCAAAAAAAAATCGATCTGACAAGTAAAAGTTTAAGATATCTTAACTATTTTAAAAGTTTAAGAGTAAAAATCTAGGTTTTATAGGGTTTTGAGAAAGTTTTATATGTAAATTTTATTTCTCGAAATGCGCAGTTGTGACTTTCCAAGACGCCAAAATCATCCTCAAATGCAGATATGAAAATCCAAGCGAGCGATTACGAGAAACTGGGATCCTTTTATCTGGGGCGCACCTATGATCTAAAGAAAAGCGAGCTCGCCGATGAACTGGTGCTTTATGATTCCAAGGATCTCGTCACCCACGGCGTGGTGCTCGGTATGACCGGTTCGGGTAAAACCGGCCTGTGTATCTCCATACTCGAGGAGGCCGCCATGGATAATATCCCAGCCATCATCATCGATCCCAAAGGCGATATCGCCAACCTGATGCTCAATTTCCCCGATTTCGAAGCATCTGACTTCCGCCCATGGATCAATGAAGACGACGCCGCCAAAAAAGGCAAAACCCCTGACGAGCACGCAGAAAAGACCGCTAATATGTGGAAGAACGGTATCGGTTCATGGGGGCAAAGCCCTGAGCGAGTCAAAGAATTCCGCGATAAGGTCGATGTCAACATCTTCACCCCAGGTAGCAAAGCGGGTATCCCCGTTTCTATACTCAGCTCTCTGGAGGTCCCCCCGTTTGAAGTGCTCGACGATGGAGAACTACTCGGCGACCGCATCGAAAGCACGGTCAGCTCACTGCTCTCACTGGTAGGTGTCGATGCCGACCCCATTCAAAGCCCAGAGGCCGTCATCCTCGGCACCATTTTCGGCCATTGCTGGCAAGCAGGTCAGGATCTCACGCTTGAATCACTCATCCGTCACCTTCAGAAGCCACCATTCGATAAGGTGGGCGTCCTCGACGTCAACTCCTTCATGAACGCGAAGGAGCGACAGAAGCTCGCGCTTAAATTTAACTCCTTACTAGCCTCCCCCGGTTTCGCGACATGGATGGAAGGCCCGCCTCTGGACATTGCAAATATGATGCATACGCCCGAAGGTAAACCTCGTATGTCCATCTTTTCCATCGCCCACCTCAGCGATACCGAGCGCATGTTCTTTGTCAGCTTGCTGCTCAACCAAATGTTAGGATGGATGCGTTCACAAGGCGGAACCACCAGCCTACGCGCCTTGCTCTACATGGATGAAATCTATGGATTCCTCCCGCCATCAGCCAATCCACCGAGTAAAAAACCGATGTTGACGATGCTGAAGCAGGGTCGGGCATTTGGACTAGGTTGTTTACTGGCGACGCAAAACCCAGTCGATCTCGACTACAAGGCATTGTCTAACATTGGAACATGGTGGCTAGGCCGATTACAAACCGAGCGCGACAAGGCCCGTGTCATAGACGGACTTGAAGGTGCCGCGGCTACCCAGGATGGCGGCTTTGATCGCAAATCCATGGAAGAACTCCTCGCCGGCCTTGGCTCGCGAGTTTTCCTGATGAACAACGTGCATGAAGACGCCCCCGTCGTCTTCCACGTCCGTTGGGTGATGAGTTATCTCTGCGGTCCACTCACCCGTACGAAGATCAAAACACTGATGGACCCGAGGCGGAAAAATTTCCCTTCCGGTAAAACAAAGGCCATCGCCGCGCAATCGTCTAACCCGATGGCGATGCCAAGCTCCAGCACACAAGCTGCCGCTGGCGAACGCCCGGTCGTAGGGTCTGGCGTCACCGAATACTTTATCCCCTTCGCTGGTGAAGCTGACGACATCACCTACAAGCCAGCACTACTGCGTGAGGCAAACGTTCATTTTTCATCCTCCAAGTGTAGTATCGACGGCTCACGCCTGTTGCGCTTCACCAATGAGATCAGTGATCAAGGAATCGACTGGAATCATGACGCAGGCTGCACCCACCCCGTTAAGTCACTCAAAGACGAACCTCGCAAAGGCTGTGGATTCGACGAACTCCCTGGCTTCGCAATGAACAAGGACAATTATAAACAGGTGGAAAAAGACTTCGCCGATCACATCTACCGCAACGAGCGAGTGGAAATTTTCTACTGCCCCCTCTTCAAGACCTACTCACAACTAGGTGAAAGCGAAGGAGTCTTCCGCGGTCGGCTCGCCACCCAGGCCCGCGAGGTTAGAGACGAAGCCGTGGAAAAACTCCGTGATAAGTACGAAACAAAAATCAAAACCAAAGAAGGACAGGTTGACCGTGCCGAGAACACCCTGGCCAAAGAAGAAGCCGAGGCTAGCAGCGCCACCTGGGACATCGGAGCTAAAATCTTCGGAGGCTTATTAGGCAAACTCCTCGGAGGTCGTCGCAGTTCATCATCCAGCACGGTTAGTAGTGCTGGTCGCGCTTACAAGCAACGCCGTGATGTAAAAATCGCCGAAAAGAAAATCGAACAACTCGAAGAGCTCATTGATGAACTCGAAGCGGAACTAGCTGAGGAGATCAAGGAGTTAGAACTCGAGTTCAATCCAGCCACCGTCAAACTTGAGAACGAGGTCATCAAGCCCTACAAAAAAGACATCGATGTCCGAACGGTAGCGCTTGCGTGGCTTCCTTATGATAGGGATGGCGAGAAGGCTTGGTAAAATAATCACTTCTCCTTGGCTGGAGCCGCGCCTGACGCATCTAGGGCGAGTTGAATCACATGAGAGAGAACAGGTAATTGAATCAGCCAACCTATCCACGCCCATCCGAGATGGATATGCTGGATCGCAGCGGCAATGGCATCGACTCCTTGCCTTCTTTCCCCCGTGATACTGATGTATGTTATCCTGGTGAGTGTTTCGCCAGAATAGCTATCGGCATCCATTACTTTAAGATTAGGGGTAGCCTGCTGGACAAACCAGCTTCCAATTTCAGAACACACAGAACAGTTCGGCGCATAGTAGAGTGATGCCAACTCCGACTGCACAGGTAACAACCGAAACCGCCAACGGGGAGCAGTCTTCTTATAATGTTTCCACCTGTCACCGTAACGGCTCACCAGATCCTCATTTTCGGACCATCTGGCAATGCCTTCCGAGTAGATCACTGAGACCAGT
>JASJLI010000020.1:0-9331 GCA_037620805.1 Akkermansiaceae bacterium | reverse complement strand
AGACCAATCTCAGGAATCGCCTCCAGATCCAGCAACAGAGGATCCAAAGCAATCGAGCTGATCGCGTTATATGGACTATTATCCCCCCCGGTCTCGTTAATCGGTAAAAGTTGCAAAAACCCCACGCGCTGTTTTACAGCCCAGTCCACCATTTCCTTCAGCGCTCGCGTATCTCCCACCCCGAGATCATCGTCACGACGAAGTGAAAAAACGGGTATCAATACCCCGAGTCGTCTCAAACGATCCATTGCTGCGTTGGCCATGCGAGGATATCAGATGGATGCCCGCCTCATAGCAATAGTAAAGAAAGACAATATGCAGATCGGGGTGCTCTAGGAGAGAGGAGTTGCCTCCCCCCCAACAAACTACCACCGATTAGTGACACTAAAACTCGTAACGAGCCGAGGCGCTTAGCGAGTGGAAGCGAGACTTATACCTTCCGTTAACGCTCGGATCGATAGCACCAGTCACGTTACGGTCTGAGAATGCGTATTGGTAAGCTAAATCCCACGACCAGGCTTCGCCGCGATGGCCAATACCACACGTCAACCAATGACGGTCAGCATCACCCACACCAGGATTGTAATAAGTTTCCGTCTGAGCACTCTCGATAAAGTTATAGCCAATACGCCCGAGGTAGCCGTTTCCAAAGTCATATTCCGCTCCAAGTGAGTAAATAAACGAATCTTCCCATTCGAAAGGGATAGCCGTGCCCGCGCCGCCTTGGTTTAGAACCAATGTCCCCATTTGAGACCAGTCGACCCATTCGACATTGGCTTCTATGTTCCACTGCTTACATGGACGATATGAATAACCGACGGTGAAAGAGGCTGGTGTAGTGAGATCAACTGAGCCTTTTCCACTTCCTGGATAAGGAGAAATACTTACATCACCTCTGAAGGTGAAATCTGTCTCACTTCTGTAAACAGCTCCAAATGAGTGCTTCTCAGAAGGCTGCCACAGAACACTGAGATTCCAGGAAAAGCTCTGGTCATCTCCTTCAAATTCAAACTCATCACCAACAACAAAAAGTCCGCGGGATAAGCTAATGTCGGCATGATGAAAACTAACCCCTCCACCTACTGAAAGAGTTTCAGTAACTTCATAAGCACCTACGAGAGTCAACGCGACATCTGAAAATTCAGACTTAGTTGCCGTAGTTCTGAAAGACGTATTATCGCTCCACTCGGAGCCAAGCCCAAACGGGGCATTGATACCGACGCCCAATACCCACTTCTCATTAACTCGAAAATGGGAGTAGATCTGAGGAGCCACCTGAATACCCTGCTTGGTATTAAAGTTACCTCCATCTGTGTTTGCCTTGATATTGAGATCAATACTATAAAACCCCACTTGCACGGATGAGCCATCAAGCTGAGTCAATCCTGCTGCGTTGTAGTAAACGGCAGCTGCGGTGTTCGCCGTAGCAACAAAAGCATTACCTTTACCGACCGCCTCAGGCGATTGCCCAGCAAGGTGAAAACCGTCCGCGAATGCAACTCCATGAGCCGCCAAGACAGCCATGCCTACCGTTAGTGATGTACGTTTTATCATATCTTTGTGTGTGAAAAGTTCAGTCAAAATCAGTTATGCCCCGAATCGGGACCAGAAGACGTCGTTACCAGCTAATGAGCCTACCAATGAGTCCCATCCACTTTCGCCAACATCCATTCGCTTCTGAAGATCAAAGAGCACTTTGAGACGAATCATATCTCTTCGGCTTTCAGGTAATACTTCGAAAATAGCACCGGCGTGAGCAATTCTGAAAAATGCCGCCGCCAACTCGATACAAGCATCCGATGGGGCGTCCTTGGTCGCTGTGCGGAATGGCTCGAGATTTTTTGCAAGTAATCGAGAAGAGAGTTTAAACTCCACCCCTCCTTGGGTTTCAGAAATCAGAACAACCCCTGCATCGCGCATCACGTTGGCTAATGCAGCTAACAAAGGCTTTACTTCTCCTTGCATGGCCTCCAAAGAACCAGGCCATCCGGTTCTCGATTTTTCTTCGCCCATCCACTGGAAGCATTCCAGTTGATCAGTTAACGGCCCTAGCACGTCCATGACCGGAATGCTTCGGCTGTAGTCTAACGACTCACCACGTAATTTATCGTCGGTGAGCCCCTCGCGAATTGAACGGAGGAATACCAGATGTCTCCGATAGAGTTCTCGCCAGTTAAGAGTAGGATCGATCCCTTGATCATCCTCGCTATCCTCCACACCGGTTTCGGCCAGTTCAACGAGGATTTTGAGAGCCTCACCCACGTGGCGAAGCTCTTCATTACGAAATACAGCTAGGGTCGCAATGGACAACACACGGTCTGATGATGCGAGCATCTCAACACTCGAAAGCTTCTGTCTCAGCAGAGCATCCCGCTCTTTCTGAACCGTATACAACTCAACGGCACGCATGAGAGACACCTCAAGATCGTTCACTTCCCAAGGTTTGGTGACGTACTGATACATCCCCCCCTTGTTGACCGCGTCGATCGCAGCATCAATGTCTGAGTAGGCCGTGGATAGAATGCGGATGCATGAGGGCTTCAGCTCAGTTACTTTTTCCAGTAACTGCGAACCTGTCATGTTTGGCATCCGTTGGTCGGTCACCACGACGGCTATGTCATCCATGTTCTGCTTAAACACCTCCAAGGCTTGGACACCGTCCTCTGCGAGGAGGATTTTAAATTTCTCTCCAAATAATCGAGAAAAATACTTTCGCGTCTTTTCCTCGTCATCGACAAAGAGAACTACGTGATCGTTATAGGATGGCACACTCATATTAATTGCTTCTCCTTCATTTATATTTAATTTTCACGAATAAATCAATATTATTTAAATCTAACTTATCCCAATTAAATAGCGACTAGCCTCTGAACGGGAAAACTATAGCAAATTCAGTATAATTACCTATTTCCGATTTTACTGAAATCTGTGCTTTATGCTGTTTAAGAATACGGTGACAGATGCTTAATCCTAGCCCCATTCCCTCGCCTATATCATTTTTAGTAAAGAACGGCTCATAGATCCGCTCCATGTCCTCATCCTTGATTCCGCAGCCATTGTCTCGCAAGGTCACCAGTATCTCGCCTCCATCACCAGCCACGGCACGAATGCATATTTTTCCGTCGAACGGACCTGTTTCTCCAGCCTTCACCTCAATGGCACGGGTTGAATTCTGCAAAAAGTTGACAAACAGCTGACAAAGCTGACCCTCATTGCCCTCGATTTCCATGGCGGCATCGACATCAGCTGTAAATTCAACACCAGACAACGATGAGCTGGCCAGCCTACGCGAACTTTCGACCACTTCAGACAAGTTCTGCTCCATCATCGAAGCCTCATCGCCTCGTGTAAATGACCTCAAGTCACTGACAATACCAATGACACGTTGCACACCCTCTTGAGCATCTCCCAGCACGTCAAGGTAGTCTTCATGTTCATCTACTGGAAGATCCCTCTTAAACGATTGCAGAGCATGCAGTGCTGTCTTGGTGTAATTGAGAGGGTTATTCACTTCATGGACAATACCTGCGCTCATGCGTCCGAGAGATGATAATTTCTCGCTCTGCACCAATAAGCTCTCCTGCTCCTTGAGTTGAGCATAGGCCGATTCCAGCCGGACATTATTTTCAGCCAGCTGCACTTCGAACTCGCTGCTATCGAGAAGGTTTTTGGCTCGGACGCTCAGCTCAACAGTTGAGAAAGGCTTGGAAATAAAATCATTCACCCCGGCCTCGAGAGCTTCCAGTCGAGGAGCTTCACTTGCTTGGGCGGTAATTAGAATAATGGGAACACGCGATAACTCTTCGCTCTCCCGGATCTTTTTGGTGACTTCAATTCCGTCCATTTCTGGCATCATCAGATCAAGAATAATGAGGTCTGGCTTGGTGGCCAAGGCCAGCTCCCAGGCTTCTTTGCCGTCGCTCGCTTGCACGAGTTGGTAGTCGGTCAGCTGTCGGGCGATAAACTTCCTCATCGCCTCTTCATCGTCAGCTACCAGGATACGTTTTTTGTTTGGATCAAAAGTACTCGCTGCGGCTGAAATCTCAGCTAGCACGGCCGATTCCGAAACCTCATCCTCTTCGATCAGTGTATCTTTGGCCGTTTTATGATCCGTTCTGATTCTTGCCTCTTCATTGAATCGCTCCAACACATCCGCTCTTCGTTCCTCAATCGTTACTTCATGACTACCTTCAGCCGGCTTCGGAGCAGGTATACGCACTCGGAATGTGGTCCCCACACCAAGCTCGGACTCAAGCTCTACCTCACCATCCATGCTTTCGGTAAGACTCTTCACCAGAGACAACCCGATACCAGCTCCACGGTGTTTTCGTTTGGCTGACATATCGGCCTGCCAGAATCGGACAAAGACATTCGCCACATCTTCCTCGCTCATACCTTCACCGGTATCAGCCACCGAAATTTGAAGATCATCCCCTTCGATGTCAGCGGAGAGTATAATCGATCCCCCTGAATGAGTAAACTTCACCGCATTGACGGCAAGGTTGAGCGTGATTTTTTCCAGTCGGTCCCGGTCGAGCCAAACATCTTTACGGTCCACCGATTTACAGCGACAAGAAATATTGATCCCCTTGAGATCGGCAATTGGTTTCAGGTTCGATGTCAGCCCATTGATAAAATCAGCGATATTCACCGTCTCGGGGCGTGGTGGTGATTCACCGCTGTCTAGCTTCACCAAGTCGAGAATGTCGTTAATCAATCGCAACAGGCGGTAGCCATTATCCTCGATGGTATCCAGGTGTTCTTCCAAGATCACATCACCTTTGATTTTCTTACTTGATCGAAGGTTTTCGGTTGGCCCAAGAATCAATGTCAGCGGAGTCCTAAGCTCGTGGCTCAAGTTGGCAAAGAAACGAGACTTCGTTTCATCCATGGCTCTTAATTGTTGGTTCGTAATTTCCAATTTTTCATTGGCTGACTCTACATCACGGGTTAAGCAGAACTCTCGGAACCGACCTTGATTATAGAAAAATGTGCCCGTGCTCGCGATCGCTCCAGTCACGAAGATAAAGTAACTTGGGATAAATGCAGCCCCCCACTCACTTCCGTATGAATATAATGCCCATGCATAGGTCGCCAAACACAGCACCACGTTGATCGCGCTATCAAAAGTGCTCCAGCGCAACAATAATGTAGCCCCTACCAATACGAGATTAAGACCACCATAATAGGGCGACATAGCCCCCTCGGTCTGGTAAATCATGTAGGAGATCGATGCTAGGGGCAGGATGGCTATCGTGTGAATAACCAACCTTGTTAGAAGAGCATGACTAACAACTCTAATAAAAAAACCCAAGATCACCAGCATCACAGCGGTGGCCAATCGGTTAAAGAAAATATCCTTAACAAGCTCTGGGTATACAACCATATCCAAGCTCACACCGACGAGCATGAAAACGGCTCCAAAAATCGCTGCCTGCTGACAGTTCAGTTTTCTAGATTGCTCCTCAGACAGCCTGAAGAGTTCTTTTAAACTCTGCGTAGAACTCGTCATTAGGTAATTTGTCCAGCTAAGCTCGCGGGGTTGATAAATGGCTCCATGGGGACCTTCCGGATTTCCAAGAACAAGTTTACACCTGTTGCATCTCGTTTCAGATCTGTTTGCAGCACCGTGCCATCCAGAGGAATGAGATCCAGCATTTCCCAGTCATTGCGGTATACCAGGTTCCACTCGACCACATATTCCATCCAGCCGATTCTTGGGTTAGTGGACGCCACATTGGTGGTAATCACGATTCCGTGTGGGCGAAGTAATTTGGTAAAGAGTTCTACTAGTCTCTTGCAAACTTTCTGAGACAAGTAGTCGAAGAGACCCGCACAATAAACGATATCGTAAGATTCCCACTCCATATCCACATCACCGCGGCTCGCCTGCTTGAGCAGCTGATGCACGGATCGCTCGATCATCTTAAGCTCACAGTTTCTACCCATCTTCAATTTAATGTCGGTCAGTAATTCTTCTGTAAAATCCAAGGTCTCCTTGTTAAAATCTAACAAAGTAAAATCACACTGATCACTGATTTCTTCATTCTGGATAAACCGTTGAAGCTCTTGGGCTGGGCCACATCCAAGGTTGAGGACTTTCAGCCGTTTTCCTCCCGCCACCACACGTTCGGCCTCGTTTTTCATCGTGTCGCACAGATAATCAATCCGATTCCGGTGAGCCTGTACTGGATCAATACTCAAAAACACCTTGTTGAGCATCTTGGCAAAAAGTGAACCTCCCTCATAGGGGTCACGCAGCATCATGTTGACCATTTCATAATCGCCGGCATATCCAAGTGGCTTGGTAAATGCGCGATAGGCAAAAGGAGAGCAAAGCATCAGCGGGTGCATTTGGCGCCTGACATAAAACTTATGAGCCGGTTGATCGGTAACGGCCACACCCCGGGCCGAGGCCTCGAAGCTACTCATCAGCGGATTAAGCTCCTCCACCATACGCCCTTCAATTTCAGAAATGATCTGTCTTTCCAACCCCTGCTTATCCTGAGTGTCTTTGGAGCGTATACCGAGATCGATTTGTTCGAGCCAACGCTTCATACCGATCATCAAGTTCTGCATGTCGGCCACATTCAGTTTGAAATCTGATGAGACGTGGTGGGCACGTTTCCAATCGTCTACAAAACCATCGAACTGGGTTACGAGATTGCTGTCACCTTCAGGACTCGCGAGAAAATCAACCTCTTTCCAGCCATTGCCTAGCGTTGCTTCGCATACGAGAAGAACACCTGTGTTCACAATACTTGAGACCACAGCCTCACCTTCATAAATCAATCGACCGTTCAGCCTGATCCGAAAGTCCCTGAGAACCTCGGAGAGCTGAACACTGCTGTATGGGTTATAGATCTCAAATGAGATCGTATAACGACGCATTCTGAGAATGTTAGCATTCAGGCTAAAACCCTGGCTGTTCTCGAATTTGACACTGTTATTGGTGGGAACCGTTGTTGTCTTTGACATGCTAAATAAGGGGAACTAAACATGACAACCACCATTACTGTGTATTAAAAGCAATACATCGACCACACACTGACAGCGTAATCACGTTTGAGTTAACGTACCCATCGCATAAAAAACGAAAGAATTACAGATAAATTAACCTAACACTTTAAAAAAAACGTGCTAATGGTAAATTCATGGGATAGATTAGCACACGAAATAGTTCAACTCGCTGTCCCAAGAAAGGCCATTTGAAGACGTTTAGAAGCCCCTTAGAAGACCATTTTTCAATGAGCAGACCAGCCACACCAACTCCCTTTCACCGTCAAGGCGATCGCATTTTTGATAAGTCAGGAGTCGATCTTCTGCAGCTTGCTGAACAGAATAATTTCAATGTCAAAAAGGTGGCTGAAATCCTAGGTTTCACGGTCATTCAGCTACAACGTCACGTTGAATCTGCCATCGGTCTCAAACCCAAGGATCTGTTCTGTAACCACCGTGCACTGCTTGCTAAACGAATGATTACTGAGGAAATCAACCTCCACGATATCAGCGAAAAACTAGGCTACCTCTACTACAGCCATTTCTGCACGGATATCAAAAAATTCTACGGTATCTCTCCTAAGCAATTGGAAAAAAAACTGCGCCCATCGTAGGGCTAGGCGGAATTTCGTCTTAAATTCTTTTTTTTGAGACAGGTGAAACCAACCGCGACTCCTTACGACCTTTATTTCGTGTCATGTAGATCCAGTGCCTTGTGTTCTCATGCCGTGCGCTGGAAAACAATCATTGGCGAGTGATGATTGATGATTTTTGAAGGGCGAAGTTTGCTTAGCCAGATACTTCATCAATCAACCTGCCCTTCGTAGCCTTTGGGCGAAGTAGGATCGCTACTCGACAATCATCAATCAAATTCATTGCGTGTCACACTACACGACAAAAAATCCATGTAGCCACAAGAAGCACAAAATACACAGAAATCACTGGCGCCCCCTTGAGTTATCGACCCTTGTTTTGTGAATTTTGTGCCTTCTGTGGCTAAAATGAGATATGAAAAAAATTGTCGTGTAGTGTGATTGCGTGTAATAAAATCACACCCTCTTACTGCCCTTTTTTCATACCGTAGTAAAGGGCAAGATGCCTGATAGCTTCGCTCAGTTCTTGATCAGAGAGCGGGCGCTGGTAAATGAGGAATCTTGCAATCTCACCGTCGAACGATTCCTTGCCGGGATGTTCGATCGCATCACGTTCCTGGCCGATCGCCATCCGTGAGGGGTTTGCGTCGACCTGGACAGGAAACATACCTGTGCCGACCGGTTTGGCGGAGTTGACAAAAAGATCGATCTTTACCGCTCCCGTGCCCGCCGCCATTCGTCCGGCGACGATGTAATATTTCCCGACCTCAAGTTTCGAGCCTAACACCAGTGGATTGTTTTGATCAAAGCGACCGAAGGTCAGTCCGTTGCGGGCTCCGGTCCAGAGTGTATTGTCGTCGCGAAGGCATCCCCAGAGTCCTTCGTATTTCGCTCCATTCCTGAGATTTCCAAAAAAGGAATTCACATCCTTGACGCCTACACGCTGCTCGTAAACAGCCATCACACTGATCCAGGTGCAACCTTTTCCACGGGTGAGATGGTCAAAGGCATCTTCCTCCATGTTGACGAGCTCCTGTTGACGGAAGACAAGCGTGGCATGGCCATTCAATTTTTTGACATCCTTTTTCAAAGTGGGCCGACCACTGCCCTTTTCCTTTCGCCCTTCGTCCCGTTTGACAAACAGACGCGCCGTTTTTCCAGGTGCTTGATTCGCCCACGAGGCAACCTTGTCACCATCTTCAAGTTTGAGACCCTTGGCAGCATCGAGATCAAGCAGTAGCCCGTTGATGTCGCTTGGCTCGCCAGCGGAAATTTCAGAATGGATGAGCACTGACAAACTTACAGCCAGCAAAGAGGTTAGGATAAATTTCATAAACATAATTTTCTTAAACAGGAGAGTCATTTTTTAAAACCCAGCCTGAAGGTCATGTAGTTTTACGCCTCGGCTTCGGAGTCAGCCTCACTGCGATCGTGTTTTTTACCCAGGTAAATGCCCACAATGCCCCAGAGGGCGGTAAATCCAGCACCCACACAAAGAATAGGTCCAAGTCCGAGATTGAGCCATCCGTCTCCGAGCCATGCAATGATCCAGATCCAGAAAACATCTCCACCACGGTAAACAGCCACGTCGATGATGGGTTTGGTTTTGAACCGCGCTTCCCGATCAACGGCTGTAAAAAGTATCTCGCGTGCTGGGCGGGTGATGGCGTAGTTTCCAGATCGACGGACCACCTGCAGCGCAAGCACGAACATAATAGCGGGGTTCATGCTGACCAGTA
>JASJLI010000019.1:0-5353 GCA_037620805.1 Akkermansiaceae bacterium | reverse complement strand
TTCGAGCACGGGGCGAAAACTCTCCCAGTCAATCAGGTCGCGCAGTTTTAAAATGCCGACGATGCGTTGGGTCGCCGCTTTTTGATGATCCAACGCAGCGAAGAGATTCCCTCCCCCGTCCAGATTGCGATACTTTCTCATGTCAAAAGTCTACCCCTTTTGGATTATCAGAGAATCTCAATCATCCGGGAGGTTACCGGAGGTGCCCAATATTACAAATTCCATAACATTATGATTTCAAAGGATTCTTGTGTCTTAACACAATTCATAGTGCTCTAGCAAATCAAGAAAACTTCTATCCGCCACAACCACCACCACAACCACCACCACAACCACCACCACAACTCCCGCTGGAACTACCACCACCACCACCACTGCCACCACTGCCACCACCTTTATAAGCCACCCAATTAATAATACCAATGACCAAAAAAACTAAAACTAAAACAAAAATTATAAATGTATCGTCGTCCATAATATCTAGATTATGTTCAGATCTCTTCATAACACAATTATAAATTCTTAGGAACTTTGTAATAGACTTATAAATCCCACCTTATTATCGTATTCCAAATCGAACATTTTATCTATTTTTACTCTAGACCACTAAAAAAATGAATTCCGCTATCCCTGAAAATCTGGCCTCTGACATCAACTCATTTACTTCTAGCCTTAAAAACGATTTGGGAGATTCACTTGTATCAGTTGTTCTCTATGGTGGATTGGTTAAGAACGAAATGATCAAAGAGACTGACCGCGTGAAGATAATGATCGTAGTCAAGAATGTTAAGATTTCCAGCCTAGACAAGGTTGGTGACGCTCTTTTATCGACCAAAAGAGCCAAGCAAATTCAATTATCAACCCTCACTCCTGCAGACCTGAGTAGCTCCACCGACGTTTTCCCTATCAAGTTCCTAGATATGCAGCAAGACTACGAGATTCTTCATGGGGAAGATCTTGTTAAAGATCTTGAAGTCGGGAGAGACCATTTAAGGATCCGATGCGAGCAAGAGATCAAAAACTTGATGTTGAAATTACGTTCTATGTATTTGCGCTCTCGTAAAGACAGCAAGGTCCTACAAAAAGTTTTACTCAAAGCATATTACAGCTTTCTTCAGTCTGGTGATGCTCTCGCAGAATTAAAAACTGGAAAAGTTTACCGCAAAGAGAATGAAATTCTTAATGGGATTGAATCAATCGGGCTCGATTCGGCCTTGATGAAAAAGATCCAAGCATTACGAACATCTGAATCAGCACCAGACCAAGAGACTTTACATGATCTTTATGAGCGGTTCATGGAGATGATAGTGGAAGCTGCTGAAATCGCAGACAAAGCCTGATTTTTCGCCATAATTATGCCAGCAGGAAACTTTAATTTCAGCGTTAAGGAGGAGTATGGAAGATTTCCTCCAGTCATTGAACGATTTATAGCCTTCATAATTGTTGCGAGCGTGGCCTTGTATATTATTGAGGTCGAGTATGCGGGCACTGATAATAGCAGGCAGGGGCATCATATATGGTTGTGGATAGAGAGAATCGTGGCCTCTATTTTTACTATTGAATACATAATGAGAGCCCGTCAACTTGGGGCCAGCTACCTGAAAAGCAGGGCTGGATTTATCGATTTAATTGCGTTTTTGCCATTCTGGATTGGGTTTTTTGTGCCTGCTGTATGGCTCGGTCTCATCCGTTCGATGAGGGTGCTTCGGCTGCTTAAACTTTACCGATACAGTAAAGCGATGCGGGTCTTTTTACAGGCCCTCATTGGTTCCAAAAAATATCTAGGAGGAATGTTTTTGATCGTATTTATCATAATGCTTTTTGGGGCGGTTGGAATCCATGAGATTGAAAAGGAAGCGCAACCGGATTTCAATAGTCTTGCTAACTGTATCTGGTGGACCGTCGTCACCCTGATGACTGTAGGTTACGATGATATGTATCCGGTGACACCTATTGGAAAGGTGTTTGCGGAGTTCTTAATGGTAATCGGAGTCGGCCTTACTGCGGCCTTCATTGGTATTGTTGGCTCTAACGTCTACCGGAATGTCCAAAAACTCGAAGAAGAGGATTAATCTGGTGCTTTATTTTAGTCGATTCGTGAGATGTTTTTCAGCGATTTTCAAGGTGACGATGGAGTCCCGGAGGATGATGTTGAAGCCGTGAAGTGGTATCGTATGGCCGCTGAACAAGGATACGAAGCAGCAAAGGAATGGCTTGAGAGAAACGCCAAGGAGAACGGAGAACAAGGCCAGGGAAACAACCCCCTTTCGCCCCCTCCGCTCCGGTCCAAAGGCGCCTTCAAGCCCCTCCCGCCAAAAGCAAATTCCTAGCAGTAAAAGCACTTATCGTCATTGGCGACGCCGCAGAGACTGTCGATACCCTCGATCCTTATTACCGGTTACAGGAGGCAAACATTCAACCGGTCGTGATTGCGCCGGAAAAGAGGCTCTACCAGATGGTGATGCACGAAGTCCGTCTCGGGTGGACCATTACCAAGGAGTGGGAGGGCTACCAAACCCAAGCCGACCTCGCCTTTTCTGAGGTCAACCCGGAAGAGTATCTGGGCATTCTATATTCCGGTGGCCGTGCTCCGGAATATATCCGCGAGGACGAGGATCTCATCAAAATAACGCAGTGGTTTTTTGATAACAACAAACCTATTGCGAGCGTTTGCCATGGCATGGAAATTCCTGCTCGGGCAGATCGGGTCAAGGGACGCCGGATGGCCACGGTTGCCAAATGTCAGTTCGATCTCGAGACCTGTGGAGGAATCTATGTGAACGAGCCCTGCGTCATCGACGCCGATCTTGTCTCTGGACGAACCTATCATGACAACGGTCACTACGTTGGGCCGTGGATCAAGATGCTAGAAGAAGCTGCGGGCTCATAACGCGACAACAGAATTTCCACATCGATTGAAAAGTATCTGTCCGCACACGCCGTAGTCTTTCCCATGCAAGATCCCACTTCTTTTTCCCGCCGCCGGTTTATCACTGGTGCCACAGCCGTCGCCGCGTTTGGCCCCTCACTGTCGCATGCCGCACCGGCTAACGAGCGACTGAACATCGCCTTTATCGGATATGGCAAACGAGCCTACTCCGTGATGGGCGAAGCGCTACGACAGAAGGATGTGCAAGTCGTCGCCGTGTGTGAAGTTGAAGGGACACGACTTGCAAAGGCAAAGGAAGTTGTGGAAGAACGTTACGCGGCTGAAATCAAGTCCGGCAGCTACAAAGGATGCAAAACCTATATTGACTACCGCGAGCTACTGAAGCGCGATGATCTTGATGCCGTGGTGATCATGACGCCTGATCATATGCACGTGCACACGGCGCTCGCTGCTGCGAACAAGAAACTGGATATCTATTGCGAGAAGCCACTGACTCAAAATATTGCCGAGGGCAGACTGCTGGTGAATGCGGTGAAGAAAAACAAAATCATTTTCCAAACGGGAAGCCAACAGCGTAGCGAGTATGGTAACCGCTTCCGGACGGCCGTCGAAATGATCTGGGCGGGCAGAATTGGCGATCTCAAAACCATCAGGATCGGTGTGGGTGCATCACCGAAACCATGCGACCTCCCAGCACAGGAAAAACCTGATAATGTAAATTGGGATCTCTGGTTAGGACCTGCTCCACAGCGCGCCTACAACGAAATTCTTTGCCCCAAGGGACTACACAGCCACTACCCCGCCTTCCGTCACTACGAGGAATATGCTGGCGGCGGCCTAGCAGATATGGGCGCTCATCATTTCGACATCGCACAGTGGGCAATGAAAATGGACAGCAGTGGACCAGTTTCCGTTGAGCCTCCAGCCAAAGGTAACACTGGTCTGAAGTTCACATACGCAAGCGGAGTCGAGATGTTCCATGGCGGACCGGACGACTGCACTTTCGAAGGCACCAAGGGAACGATCCGTGTGGGTCGAGGCCAGCTCAAGAGCGAACCAGCGGAAATTCTAACCACACCAGTGGGCAAGGACGACCTCCGCGTCTACCCTTCTAACAATCACTTACGCAACTGGCTCGACTGCGTTAGATCCCGCAAGGAACCAATCTGCACGGCAGAAACAGGTCACCGCACTGCCAGCGTATGCCACCTTGCCAATATCGGTTACAAGCTGCGCCGCAAGCTCACCTGGGATCCTAAGAAGGAGAGGTTCGTCAACGATCCCGAAGCCAATGCGCTCACCACCCGCAAAGCCCGTAAAGGTTGGGAATACGCGTGAAGTCCTGAGTAGATCTAGAATCCGAGCTTTTCGGATTTAACTAACATCATCGACTTGCATCTCTTGCCTATGATTCCCACTCAACTAAAAACCCGATGATTTCATTACGCCAATGCCTGTTTGGCTTTGCGGTATCCGAGCTGTCATCCAATCCCACATTTGACTCAGTTCTAGGGAGATTCAGGTATGCTGGATAGCCGCCCTGCTCATGATTCATACCCACATCAACCCCCTTTCGCCCCCTCCGCTCCGGTCCAAAGGCGGCTTCAAAGCCCTCCCGCCAAAAGCAAATTCCTGACAGTAATACTACTTCAGTCCTAAACTAGCCACATCCACTTTGACGTAAATGTCGCCTACCTCTTTCTCTGTGACCCCGAACTTCCTAGCGGCTTCAGCCGTGACCAGCTCGTCATGCACGTCGGGATTGTAGCCTGAAGGACTTTCGGCAAGTGCCGTCCAACGCGTCTTCATAAACTCGTAAATCTCGATTTCCTTTGGGGAGAACTTGGCTTTCGCCTGATCTGAACGCGCCTCTACCTTCTGCCTGTGCGCCTCGGCAGCAGCTAAGTTCTTCTTCCTCCATGCGTCTGCCTCGTTCGGCGTAATCTCACTTGTCCGCCCCTGTGAGATCTTTTGTTCCGCGCTTGCAACCGCTTCCTGCTCGCTTGCCGCCGCTTCCTGCTCCTCGCACCCAACAAAAACCAACAGAGAAGCTCCAAGAAGACAAAGGCATTTTATTTCCTTCATAGTGAGTTTGTCACTAAAGACATCGCTTAAAGTGAATCAAGCTAATTGCACCATTGCGCGAGGAAATTTTTACTGCTAGGAATTGATATTGACCAGCACAAGGTTATGTCGATTCACATAATTCCCATTACGCGTCGCCGGTTCCTCCACGTTTCGGCAAGAGGCGCAGTCGCCACGATCGCCGTGCCATCGGTTCGAGCGATTCCGGGTAAAGAAATTCCAGTTGACCGGCACCGCTTCGCGTTTATCTCGGACACCCACATCATGGCGGATCCCGCCGCTGTGGCGCGCGGAATCAACATGGCAGATCACTTACGCCAAGTTGTCGCCGAGATCGCCGCGCAAACCGCTAGGCCGGCCGGCGTCGTCGTCAACGGT
>JASJLI010000018.1:0-4387 GCA_037620805.1 Akkermansiaceae bacterium | reverse complement strand
TCACCGGTGCTGGACCACAAGAATCCGCTAATATGCTAAATATTCTTTATAACCTAGCAGACGTTGTTAATAAAATTGCGTTTGGTGTAATTATCTGGAACGTGGCGGTTACAGAAACTGAAAAAAATACCTAATCAATGAGGGGTGAGGTGTCTTTTTGGCCACCTCACCTTACTTTTCCTACGATATATCTTGTATACAAGGATGTACGCGTCATGGAACTTAGCTCAATGACAATTGAAGATATCCGCACTCAAAAACAGGAGCTTATCATGTTCAACTCCATTCGAAGGCTTGTCGTGTATAGCTGGGATTTTGTGTTTAACCACGAAGTAAGCCCGCTTCGTCACATTCCTGATGTCGCCATCCGGCATTATGTTTTGCAGGGCCTGGGTCTGATGTGGGCCGCAGCCTTTGCAGTGGCGGCTGGAAGTTACACGTTCTTTGCCGTTAGCGTGATCGGCCATACCGTTCTAATAGCGGCCGCGGCTATCACGGTAACGACCTGGACGGCCGCAACCGTGAAACCTGACTTGTTTGTCCGCGATTCTATCAGGAAATAAACTGAAAGTCCCAAAGGTCCGCGCAACAATCAATGATCGCCTCGTCACCGACCGGCTTGGTCGCAGGTGGATCCTTCTTATAATGGAGAATTCAGCATGTCCGCTACGTTTGAGGAACTGATGAATGGTGTTAATGGAGGTCTGGCCCTCCTCAAGGTTTTGGCAGAGAACAGTTTCGACTCGGTGCTGATCACGGATGCATCGGCAGAAGGTAAGATCACCTTCGCTAACAAGGCCTTCAAGAAACTAACGGGTCACAACCCGTCCGAAGTCATCGGCAAGACGCCGCGGATACTTCAAGGCCCGGGAACAGATCCCAAGGTGATTGAGAGGCTTTCCGACGCACTCAAGTCGGGCAGAAAATTTGAAGGCAAGGCGATCAACTACAAGAAAGATGGCACACCCTTCATCATGTACTGGCGTGTGCTGCCGATCAAAGTGGGCAAGAAATTAACCGCTTGGGTTGCCATCCAGCGCGAGGGGTCGGTCATCTGAGAGGTCGTCTCAAAGAGAACACGTTTTAGGTGATCGGGATCCGGTAAGGTTCCAAACGAGGGCAGCAGCCGACTTGTATCGCATCATCTGCAGCCCAAGCATCCGTAGACAGAAGATGGCTGGGACCGTAAAACCCATCGACCGCCGTGATCGACACCTGCATTGCCACCAAGGTCGTAGTCGGGTGGTGACATTAACTCTAAGATAAAAGGTGCATCATGCGTGTATTGATTATCGGCGCCAGCAAGGGCATCGGGTTGGAGACGACCCGCCAAGCTCTCGATGCTGGTAATCATGTGCGCGCCTTGGCCCGATCCGCTACCGCAATTGCGATCTCAAATCCTAACCTCGAGAAGATGCGAGGCAACGCGTTGAAAACCGAGGATGTTGAGACGGCTATTGTTGGGATGGACGTCGTTATCCAGACCCTCGGCATTGGATTAGGAGACTTGTTCCGGCCTGTGCATCTGTTCTCGGACGCGACTCGGGTGCTGATCGAGGCGATGAGAAGCCAAGGTGTCAAACGTCTGATCTGTGTGACCGGTTTTGGAGCTGGCGACAGCCGCGCGCGCATCAGCTGCCTGCAGCGTCTGCCGTTCCAGATCGTGTTCGGTCGCGCTTATGACGATAAGAGTTTGCAAGAGCAACTGATCAAGGAGAGTGAACTTGATTGGACGATCGCGAGGCCTGGAGTTTTGACCGGTGGACCGCAGACTGATCAGTACCAAATTCTTTCCGAGGCCACTCAGTGGCGCAACGGGATCATCTCGCGCGCGGACGTCGCCGAGTTCCTCGTGCGACAGATTGAAGATCAGACGTACATTCGTAAAACTCCGGTTCTGATTAATTGAAGATTGGATATTTAGGAGATTAGCGTGAATTCAGAACTTCCGAAATTGACGGTGTACTTTGATGGTACCTGTTCCCTGTGCCGGGCAGAGATCGGGTACTATCGTCGCAACGATCAAGACCGCGCTCTTTGTTTTGTCGACATATCTGAAACCAGCGCCGCTCCTCCGGAAGGAGTTTCCCAAGAGCGTGCAATGAAGCGCTTCCATGTTCGCGCAAGTGATGGGCGCGTTCTTTCCGGCGCGGCAGCATTCGCAGAGATTTGGACTCGTTTGCCCAGATGGCGCTGGGTAGCGCGCGCCGCATCCCTGCCGGGAGCCCTCATTGCCCTGGAGTGGGGCTACAGGCTTTTTCTCCCGGTTCGACCGTTCATCTCCCGTTTCTTTGGGCGAGTTCTGCGACTTCATGCCGTCATTGGCGGAGCCAAGCGCTTATGAGGGGGCAAATTGAACCGGAAAGCGCAACGCCTGCGGGCATAGCTCCGAGGGAGATCGAACGCTGGTATCTCGCTGTTTACGCCGACGCTGTCGAGTGGGTCGAGATGCCGAATACGCTTGGCATGGCCGTATTCGCCGACGGTGGCAAGATGGCATCCAAACCTTACGCTTCGTCAGGCGCTTACATCAATCGCATGTCAGATTTCTGCAAAGGTTGTGCCTATGATGTAAAGAAGATGACTGGGCCAAAGGCATGTCCTTTCAATTATCTGTATTGGACGTTCTTGATTCAAAACCTATCTCATTTTGATAAAAATCCCCGCATGGCGATGCCTTATCGCACACTTGCGAAATGGTACTCGGAGAAAAAGGAGAGTTACTTAAATGGAGCGGGGACCTTTCTTGAATCCCTCACCAACAAGCATTCTTCGCAAGGCGGAACGCAAGATGAATAAAATGGTTTAGCAAATGACAACTCTCCTCTGGTTCCGCCGTGACCTCCGCCTCGCCGATAATCCAGCCCTCGATAGGGCCGTCGCGAGCGGGGGGCCGGTCATACCAGTCTACATTTGCGATGACGCTGACGCCGGCGAATGGTCGCCGGGTGGCGCCTCGCGCTGGTGGCTCCAGGGCTCTTTGTCCGCTCTCTCCTCTGAAATCGAAGCACGCGGTAACAGGCTCATCCTGAAGACCGGCCCTGCAGAAGCTGTCATCAACGAGCTTATATCTGAAACGGGCGCTACGAGCGTTTATTGGAATCGGCGTTATGAGCCATGGGCAACGCAGCGAGATGAAAAAATAAAAACAGCGCTGAAGGGTAAGGGCATAGAGGTGCGCAGCTTCAACGCGGGCCTGCTCAGAGAACCCTGGGCGATTACCACGCAAAAAGGTGAGCCATACAAGGTCTTTACACCTTTCTGGAAAGCATTGCGCGCGAGCGGAGAGCCCGACCAGCTAAAGCCTGCACCCCAGCGGATCCCGGCGCCGAACGATTTTGCCAAGAGTGACGATCTGAACTCGTGGGGTTTGCTCCCGACAAAACCAGACTGGGCAAGTGGCTTGCGGGATGCATGGACACCGGGAGAAGACGCGGCACAAACGCGTTTGCATGACTTCACCGACGCTGCGGTTTTCGACTACCAGGACAAACGAAACCTGCCTGGGGTTTCCGGCACCTCGCGTCTCTCTCCTCATTTGCATTTTGGAGAAATCGGGCCACGCCAGATATGGCATGCGGTCATCGCCAGTGCGCTTGCTCAGACTGGCAGTCCAATGCCTCGCGGCGTCGAGACTTACCTCTCTGAAATCGCCTGGCGCGAGTTCTCTTATCACCTGCTTTTTCATTTTCCAGAGCTGCCTCTGAAGCCGCTCCGCACGGAATTTTCCAATTTTCCGTGGACAAATGATCCTGAAGCTCTATCCGCCTGGCAGCGTGGAGCGACAGGTTATCCAATCGTCGATGCCGGCATGCGTGAATTGTGGACCACCGGCTGGATGCACAACCGCGTCCGCATGATCGTCGCCTCTTTTCTGATCAAGGATCTACTAATCGATTGGCAAACCGGTGAGCATTGGTTCTGGGATACGCTTGTTGATGCCGATCTCGCGAGTAATGCAGCGAGCTGGCAATGGGTAGCAGGCTGCGGCGCTGATGCGGCACCTTATTTCCGTGTTTTCAATCCCACCATTCAAGGGACAAAGTTCGATCCTGATGGCAGCTATGTCCGGAGGTGGGTGCCGGAAGTATCCAGGTTGCCGGACCGATTGATCCACGCGCCTTGGACGGCCAAACCGATTGAACTAGCGGACGCAGGGATTGAGCTCGGTAGAGACTACCCAGCGCCCATCGTCGATCACGCTCTGGCGAGGAACCGTGCGCTCGAGAAATACAAGCTGTTGAATTCTGCGAGGAATTGACCCATTTTTCCGAGCCGCCGTGATCCACCAGACTCAATGATTCCACCAGCTTTTCATGAGATTATCATGCTTCAGAGGGGTCAGCACCAAATGGAAAAATGGGTCAATCCGACACGAAAATCAACA
>JASJLI010000017.1:0-7697 GCA_037620805.1 Akkermansiaceae bacterium | reverse complement strand
CTTTCGATACGGTTACAATGTTCCTCATGGGTGGGAAAGTAAAGGAACACGGCCACCTATACAAGGAAAATCGGTTACATAATGGTTACACTGAGTTAAATACCCTTTATAATCTCACTTATCTCCGGTTTTCTAAACCGTAGGTCGCAGGTTCGAATCCTGCTGGGAGTACCTTTAAAAACCCTTATAACCACTACGGTTAAAGGGTTCACGTCGATAATAGGCAAACTTTCCACGAAAGTTCATTTGCTCTCTTTTGCGTTAATTTGCTCCTATTTGCCGGATTTTTGTGTAATATTCGTGTAATAGCCAAGACCTATTTGTGGCTATATTCCACTACCTCTTTTTAAGCTGAAGGCGAGAATGGGCCACGCACAAGCTCGTCGGAGCCTCAGCGATGGTGATGAGATCAACGGGGATAAGTTTCAAAAACCAAACTCCAAAGAGGATAAACTCCAAACTTTAAACTCCAAAGACCAAGTCAGAAAGACAGGCTCCGCCTGGAAATACTTCCGTGTTTCCCGTGCTTTCCGTGGTTTAAAATGAAGTAGCAACCCACTTGTCGCGCAGGTTAGATTCGTGGTTCCCATCTCAACGGAGTCTTCTGTTTTGGCAGATGGTCTTATTCCGCGAGCTTTGCCATGCCTTCAGCGAAGTCTTTCAGGGTTTTCGGCAATTGATCAAAGGTGATGCTCTTCGCCCCTGGAATTTGGGGGGCTGTGATCCCTTTGACCAAAGTGCTTGCAGGTTGGGCATAGATAAACTGGATCTTGTCCTGGCCGTAGGTGGCGGGGAGGCTTTTGGCAAAAATTTCTAATTCAGCCGCATAGTTGGCAGGAGTGTAACCAAGGTTGTGTTCGGAGGGAATCCAGATCACGTCAGCGACAGAGGGCTGTGACATAGATAGCTCTGGCTAACTAACTCCCTGAAACACATAGCCGGGTTCGTGACTTACTTGGATAAGCAATATCTGTGATATGACACCAACCTTAGTGCAAAATCACATATAATCTCACCTAACACAAAACAATGCCAACATAAACGCCAACACTCCAGAAGGTCGAGGAAGACCGAGGAAGGAACAAACCCTGTAATATGCTTACGATCAATAACTTACAACCACTAGGTCCTTGGTTCGATCCCAAGCGCAGTGCCAGCATCAGATCTACAACACCCACTGCAGCAGTTCCTCAGCCACCTTTTCCCATTCAGGCTCCAGCATCATCATGTGCCCGGCATTAGGGATTATAATCGGAGTGCATCCGTAGGCTTTAACGGTTTGTTCTATCAGATCAGATGAATAGATCGCATCACACACACCCCCGTCCTATCAATGCTAACATTCTTCCGGTGCAGCCTTTTTCAACACGGTAGCTGTAGTAGCTTTCCAAATCCGTGCTGGTGCATGTGCCTGGGTCGGTAAACTGGTCTTCGGGAACTCCGGCGTCGGTTACTTGTTGGCGGATTATGGCTGCAAAATCGATTTCGTAGGCGGGTGGACGGATGCATGGGGCGAGGACGACAACTATGTCTGAGGGATTACTTCCGAACTTGTCCACCATCATCTGGATCGCCTTGCCGGTGATATTCCCTTCGGTTCCTTTTTTACCAGAGTGTAGAAGTGCTAATACGCCATTCTCTGGGTCGCTGATGTAAACCGCACCGCAGTCGGCGACATAGATACCAAGCAGCACTCCAGGATCAGCTGTGATCAGGCCATCAACTGCTGGCCACGTCTGAGCGGGATCATTTCCCCCAACAATGGCAATGTCTGCACCGTGGACCTGCTCGGCTCGATGCAGCTGTGGCCAGGTGAAACCAAGATTCTTCACGGCCGCTTCATGGGCGGGGCGAAGTCGCTCCACAGTGGCCTCCCGATCGGTATCCACGAGCACTCCGGGGATTCGGCTAATAAAGTCGGCATGGACTCCAGGCTGCACGTTAAGACTGTTAAAATAAGAAGGCGCTTGCGTCATCGGCATTAAGCCTTAACGCAAGCGCCTTGAATTGCCAAGCTTCCTAAGAAGCCGAGCCTAGTACTTTATAGTGATCGGCCTGCGAGGGCACGATTAGCATGATCCACGGTATCGGCTTCTTCTTCATCCATCTCAGACATGACGTCTGCGAGGTTTGTTGCGATTTCGCGGCGCATACGCGCAACTAGCTCAGTTCCCTTTTGGGTGATACGAACCATGATCTTGCGACGATCTTCGGCTGCGTGCACACGTTCGACATAACTCAACTTCTCGAGACGATCCACGAGGCCTGTAGCGGCTGCAGTGGAGTGACCCATCTTTTTAGCTATATCTGACATGGTCAGATAGTCTTCGCTAGCAAGGTAAGCCAACAGGAAGAACTGAGGAAACGAAATGTTTCCACGATTCAACTCGCTGGAGAGGTTAAGTATGCAGGAACGCTGCGTAAACAGAACGAAGTCTGCGAGGCGGTCAGTATCAACTGAGCTAGTGTTGGAGGGACTAGTTTTCATTTTATTTTGTGTACATTAGTTGTTTAGTTTCGACCAATGTGAACACAGTTGCGAATTCATAATACACAAAATATCAACTAGCAACAAGCTCTTATTTTAAAAAACTTTAGAATGATTCTGGTTTTCTCACCTGTTTTTTTATACATATATCTTATATGAAACCTCATAAACTATTGATCTTGTGTTGGTTGAGGCTCATTTTCTGGCTTTACTGAGCCTTCAGGACTTGCAGATGGTTTTGGCTTCTTAGTAGTAGATATTTTACGAATATAAACCGCATCGCCGATTTCAACAGTCCCTGATCGTATGTCGGCAGCGACATGTTCACCGAGTCGTTCACCAGTTGGTAGCAAGCTGGCGGTGCGCCCCTCGCCCCGGCTGTCGACCACATCCCCCTCACCCACGTGCCAAGGCCCATATCGCCTGATTAGCACGTAGCGCGATTTTTCATCGACCTTGTAAACCCTTCCGGACAGTCGCAGATTGCTGTTCTGCTCGTTTGGTTTGGGTTTCTTTTTAAACCATCCACACCCCGACAGCATGGGCAGAAGTATCAGCGCAGCGAGAGAGCATAATAGGATCTTGATCATGTCCTTATTGAGCCAGAAAGAGGATGAAGTGGCAATTTGCAATTATTGAGACATCCGCATACTGATTGTTTTCAACAAGGCTATCTAACTCGCTGCAACGTAAATGCAGAACCAAATGATCTTGTTGTGTCACCGTTATGGACAATTTGAAATTCGCAGCTATGTTGTGTGCCTTACCCACCTGACTAATTAGCCTCACCTTTCCATCCCGACAACACCTGACAATAGCCATGTCCAAATCTGCCGTTCTACTTCTCAATTTAGGATCACCCGATAGCACAAGTGTCCCCGACGTTCGTCGCTACTTGGATGAGTTTCTCAGTGATGACCGAGTTCTTGATATCCCTGCTTGGAAACGCACACTTATCCTGAAGCTGTTCATATTACCCAAAAGACCTGCAGAGTCGGCCGAAGCCTACAAGGAGGTTTGGACAGATGAGGGGTCCCCTTTGATTGTTACCAGCCTAGAGCAGCAGAAGCTTGTTTCCGAGCAAGTTGATATCCCCGTTTTCCTTGGGATGCGTTATGGCACGCCCTCCACCGCAGATGTCATTCGTGATATTGTCTCTGCGGGAATCACGGATCTATTCATCATGCCGCTCTACCCGCACTACGCCATGTCCAGCTATGAGTCGGCCGTGGTCAAGGCGATGGAGGAAATCAATAGCCAGTCGCCAACGATGCGCACTAATTTGCTACAGCCATTTTATAAAGACGACGACTACATCCAGGCACTTGTCGATAGCGCCATGCCCCATATGGAGGACGACGATGATTTACTTTTATTCAGCTATCACGGCATTCCAGAACGGCATGTTCAGAAAACGGATCCGTCTCACGCCCATTGCCTGGTGCGTGACGACTGTTGCATCACACCTAACCCGTGCCATGCCACATGTTACAAACACCAGTGTCTGGCTACGACTAAAGCTTTCCTCGCTAAAGCGGGTATACCTAAGGATAAGACAGCGATCTCTTTTCAATCGCGATTGCTACGCGACCCATGGTTAGGGCCTTACACGGACTTTGAGTTGAAACGATTTGGTGAACAAGGCATCAAAAAAATCAAGGTGATGTGCCCTGCTTTTGTTTCGGATTGTCTCGAGACCATCGAAGAAATCGGTATGCGCGGCGTTGAGGAATTCACCCAGGCGGGTGGAGAATCGCTTACACTGGTCCCCTGTATGAATGCACATCCAAGCTGGATCAATTTCCTCAAAGGGAGAATCCAGAAGTGGCAGAGTGATCTGGCGAAGTAGGCTTTTTAAGAGCTTCTCAAGAAAACTTGAGAAGGCGCGAGGGATCATTGGAGTGACGAACGTTTTGTTTATTGAAAGCAAACCACATCATTATGTCTCCATCCATCATCAAACCTATCCTAGCCGTTCTTACCCTCGTCTTTCCCATTGGTAATCTCTGCGCCCAGACATCCCCGTCCCGATTAAAAATTGCGACTGTGGATATGCAGAAACTATTTAAGGAATACCACCGCACCACTGAGGAGCAGCAGAAGTTCAGTGAGGAGTTCGCTCGAATCCAGAAGGAAAACAACGAGCGCCTTGCTGGTATCCGAACCCTCGAAGAACAACTCCAGGCTCTGAAAAAGAAGATCGAAGACCCAACGCTCGGCGATAACCTCAAGCGCGAGAAGTCCCGCGAGTTTCAACTCACGCTCGATGAAGCCAAGGCGATGGATGGCGGTGTGAAGACCGTGGCCATATCGCCCAGCGATCTCGCCAAAATTGTATTTGATCCTAATTTCAAGTTCATTGAAAAAGACGATTCCTACACGTGGGAAAGTAAGTCCATGTTGATTCATATGGATTTACCTACTACATCGATGGCGATTACTGATACGCGCTATTAGTTCGCATCACCCATCCACGATGTAGAATCCTTGTAACAGTCATCAGGGAAGGTTATACCAACTCCACCCCCAGATGAACTACCTTGCCCACCTATTGTTAGCTGATGATACCGATGCCTCGCGCATTGGCAATCTACTGGGCGACTTCACGCGTGGTCCGATGGAGGAACTGGCAAAACTCTACCCTGCTGAACTAGTCCGTGGGATCAAGATGCATCGCGCGGTGGACAGCTTCACTGATGCTCATGAGGTTTTCCGAAGATCGAGGATTCTGCTCTCCCCTGAGCGGAGAAGATTTGCCGGTATCATCGTGGATATATTTTTCGACCACTATCTCTGTCTTCATTGGAAGCAATATTGCCAATCTCCACTTGAAGAATTTATTGAGGAAGTTTACCAGGCACTTGATGAACACCCTGAGTGGAGGGCTGGACGCTTGGCCGATGCTTTTCCAATGATGCGATCCGAAAACTGGCTGATGACCTATACCACCATCGAGGGTATCGGACTCACACTTGATCGAGTTTCACGCCGTAGTCCACGGATAGCAAAAATTGCAGGAGGTGCCGAAGACCTTCGGGAGAATTACGAAGCGTTTGAAAAAAAATTCCATGAGTTCATGCCCGACTTGGTGAAGTTTGCGGATGAGTGGAAAAAGGAAAACTAATTAATCGTCCTCATCACCACCTAAGAAGCCATTTAGAAATCCTTTGGCCTTTTCTTTGAGAAGTTTTTTAGCGGCCTCTTCGGCTACATCCGAAAAATCCATAATCTCGCCCACGGGCCTTATCTTTGGGTCAGAGAAATCGCCGGATGATTTCATGCTCACTAATAATCGTTGATCACGGAAGAGTCTGTTTTCAACATCTTTGGCTACCAATGCTACAACTTGATCAGGAAACAGGCCCAAGCCCTTCAATATCAACGAACGAAAATACACGCTTGATTTTTTCGAAGCTAACAGCTCGCATTGAATTTCGTGCTGGTCTGTCTCTGACTGCAACCAAGAGTCTTCGAGTGCAGCAATTTCCCAGTCGCCCACCCAGATGGAGAGTGGCTTTTTCACCGTTACTTTCCCCAAATGGTAATGAACTGCAATAGCTTCGCTACGACCAAAGGTCGCCTTCTCAGGTAGTGCTGTGACTTTGATTCCCACCTTTTCAAGAACTGAGAGATACTTCCATGATTTGGTAATAAATGGAATTTGGGTATTGAGCCACGATTTATCACTCAGGCTGAAGTCACCTACTACATCCGGTTCGATATCACCCGTGGTCGGGTTAAATATACGTGATGTCGATTCGCCACTCAGGTAGATATCACCATATTTCCAGCCCTTGGTGGAATCGATCCTCAAGTGGCTGTAAACTTTCAATTTGGCACTGTTTGTTTCAGCTAACTTATTAGGATCAATCTTAATAGAACTCAGTTCCATATTGACATCGAGGCACTGTAATCGAACGCCCATACTCTCGAGAACGACGGTTACCCTGGAGTTCTCGATGTTGAAGCCACCTAAGGTCGTGACAAATTCCTCTTGATCAAAAACGTTGAATCCGCCTCCTTCTCCATCCTCTTTTCCATCATCTTTGGATTGCTTTTTTTTCTCTTCGGGAGCTTCAAAGAGTTTGTCAAATGAAGTACCCCCATCTTCGTGGTAGGTGCCATTAATATCCGCACCTCTGATCGTTATATTAGTAACATCAACATGTTTTAGTAGGAGCCCCCACAATCCAACACTGAGGCTGACCTCCTCAATTTTTATGGGCGCTTCTAGGTTTGCATCTCCGTCTTTCGGAGCAAAGCTGACATCATGGAGAGTCACATTGGCAGGTAGGCTGAAAATCGAGATATCGACGTCACCAATCGCTACCTCACTGTTGATCGACTCCTCAATTTCGCTGACTAGAAATTCCTTGGTAATAATACTCTTCGCCAATAGGCCCAATCCAAGGACTATCAATATCACCACTCCAACGAACACAGCAACCACTCTGATAAGACGCTTTTTCAAGGGAGTCGTATTTCTACTTTTCCGACCTCTCCGTGGGCTCCCTCTTTTGATTTGTTGCTGAAGCGGCATAGGTAGTTACTGTAGGCAGGTTTGACGATCCCTCAACCTATTAATCATGCTGTGTATTCTGGTCTTGCATCAACTGGCAACCTGACAATAAGGTGCGACCATGTTTCTGACACTGATGAGCGCAATCTGCCTGTTTATACTAGGTATGGCAGGATTTTTCGGCTGGGATCGCCTAGGAGCCGACGGCAATCAAATCGAGATGCTGATGCCCGTTTTCTTTGGCGGCGCTTTGATGATCTGCGTTGCCTTTAGCCGACAACATTACCGTCACGGACTCTACGGGGGCTTCATTATTGCAATGCTCGGTGCTGTCTCTGCTCTCGTCCGCATCTATCAATATGAGGAATTCAAGAGCATCGCTGATCCAAAAACGCGACTTATCCTCGCCATGGGTGGCATTTGCCTTCTCCAGTTAATGATTTCTTGGAGAGAAATTCAGAGAGACCGAAATGGCGATCTGGATGAAGCTCCACCGTTCTAACGATCAGCTACGGATGGATCACTACGCGAGTGCCAGCGGGGCTCATACTGAAGAACTTCTTCGCAGCGCTGTAGGGCATGCGTATACAGCCATGCGATGCTGGGTAACCAGGACAGTTTCCTGAGTGGAAGCCAAAGGCACTGCAGCTCAATCGCTGAAAATAGGGCATACTCGATCCGTAGATGGTC
>JASJLI010000016.1:0-19539 GCA_037620805.1 Akkermansiaceae bacterium | reverse complement strand
CTTTTTCTCCATCGACTTGGTCCGTGCCGCTTCACAACTTTCAGTAAACCATTCGTATCGTCCTGCATCTTTAAGCTTGCTGACGATGGCCTCCGCCATGGGGAGAAGGTAGACCACATCATTGAGGGCGTAATCCTCCATAACGGGTGTAAGTGGGCGTTTTGCCCAGTCGGCCTTCTGAGAAGTTTTTTCCAAATGCACATCCATGTAATGTGACACCAGATCGCCATAGCCAAATTTACGGACCCCCAATAGGCGAGCCCCAATCTGCGTATCAAAAACCGTGGTTGGGATGATACCGAGATTTGTTTTCAGCATGTGCATATCGTAATCCGCACCATGCATCCAACAGGTCGAATCCTTCAGGTAATCGCGCAATGAACTAAGGTCATCAATAGCAAGAGGGTCAATGAGTACATGCTGTTCACCATCGCTGAATTGCACGAGACATAGGCTCTCACTGTAACGATGTAAACTGTCAGCCTCCGTATCAACTGCGCATACTATAGGCTCCCCCTCGTGCGTGCATTGCTTGAGGAATGATTTTAGTTCGTTCTCTGTATCGATCATTGTAACAGTGGTATCAATGGACATCCCCGAAAGTGATTCCATCAACAGTTTCTACTCGCTAACTATCAGTAAGGTAGCGATTTGCAACCCATTTACGATTTCACTTCATGAAAAAAGCCGCCAACTGCAAACTGAGCAGTTAACGGCTTGGAAAATATACGATTTATAATCGTATTATTAGTTAAGAGTAATCGCAGCGCGAACAAAGAATGGCCCGAGAGGAAGTGGCGCATTACTAGTAACCACTACTTGAGTAGCATCATCAATGGTAACCGTCCAATCGGGGTTGGCGGCATCTACCTTAATCCATGTCACCATGTCAGTGCTGTATTCGACGGCATAAGTAAGTGTTGAGCCAACATTAGGTCGTTTAGTAATGGTGACTTGCGTATTAAGGCCTGCAGGAGCAACAACCAACGGAGCTGAAACAGATGCCACATCAGCGGGATCACTACCGAGGGCGAATTCAATCAAGTTGGAAACCCCGTCATTATCGAAGTCAGCAGATGGAGACCGCAGAGCTTCACTTGTTAGTGCAGGGAAAGCAAAGAGAGCATCACCTGCATACGAATCGACAAACATAACATTTACTCCGAAAGTTCTGGATGAAACATCAGATATACCAAATCCAGTATTCAGACTACTATCATAACTTCTGTCGAAGCGGAAATATAACACACAAGGTTGACCGATTACAAAGTTCAACAAGTTTGGTGGTATCTCATAACCGTTAGCATACATCTCGTCAGGCCGTAGGAGCGTGGGAATTCCAAATGGTGGAAAAATGATGGCAGGATCAAATCCCAGCGGTAAATTTTCAGGTGTAGGCAACACCGTAGGATCAGCTAATGCCCCAATTCTGATGAATAATCGAGCTTGATCAAATAGAGGGTTTGAGTTCTCCAAGTTGACGCCTGTCCAGTGGACGGTGTTCGCAAAACGTGGATCAAACTCCATCGAATTTGTCGCGGAACCCCACGCATCATCATCCGTAAATCGGAATCCCGAGTCAACAGGCGACTGGGACAAGCCTGGCCAACCTTCAGGCAAAGAAACCTTATTAAGCACAATGGCCCTTGTTGTGTAGCTAGGATCATCAATATCAGGGTAGGCAAACTGATAGGAACCCGTAACAATAGTTTCGTCATGCTCAACCCTACCGGAAGATGTTGCAGCAAAGAGCTGATTATATCGATAAGCTGCGATTTGGTATGGCCGATTATCCACACCTGATAACATATCATAATACAAGCTGAAACCAGTATCAGTCGATGGAAAGAGTCCTGGACGTGGAAAAAGCGAAGGGGGCGTACTAACCACAGAGACTTTATCTGGCCGATTCGGAGCAATCTCAGCAGCAGGAATCGGAGCTTGGGCAAGAGACCACCACTGTCCAATATCAGAAAGACCATCACCATCAAAATCACCAGATGTAATATATGCGGTCGTCCCCAGAGTACAAAGTATACTAGGTTGGAATGGGGTTTGTGCGGCGGTAAAAGGTGTTCCATTAAACGCACAGGGAGAGATCACAACACTGCCGTCGCTGAGATTCACTGCAAGTGTTCCCCCAGTAAACACGGTATTCTTTGGTGAGATCTGGAGCGTCGATTTCCGGCTAGCCAGAGTAAAACTTGTTTGGGCGTATGCTGTTGTGGGAACAAGAAGAGCCCATATGAACAGACTTCGTCTTTTAAATATCATAGGTATCATAGTAGGTATCGTAGGTATCGGAGTTCGAGTAGGTAAGTGTTGTTACTTGTGGTACTGCCGATCAGGATTGATTCAAGCGAAAATTTGATTTATCTTATTCTTATTTGGGCATCCAAATCGTACCACTACAGTGCAAAAAATTTACCCTTTCAACCCACTTTTTTAAATTGATACGCATTGACATAAAACATGCTTTTTGTTCATTAACGCAAGCGCCTGTCACATCCAGTGTATCAACGTTTGATTTTGGTAAAAAAAACCACCCTTCATGATTCCGCTTGATTTAATCAGCCTGTCATAAAAAACATTTGCATCCAAGTGCTGCAATTGTAGCCTCCCATTGCAAACCTGTGAGACACACCAATGACAGTCAAGGCGATGTAATCACAGGTAATACACCTACCTCCTTCCCTATTATGAAATCCCACTCAAGCCTTTGTTCAAATTTAAGAACTCATCGCCTCCTCTTCGTATTATTACTCATTCTGCCAGCTTGTAAAAAGACGCCCGAAGCGACGACAAGCCCCACAACGAACCCCACCTCCAATGGACCAAGCCAGGAGCTTGCCACGTCCCGTGAAACTTCTCAACTACAGGCAGAAAAGCTCATCGGAGACCACCCAAATCTCTCCATCATTGAAACCAAAGACGGCCAAATTCACTTCAAAAACAAATATAGCCAGCTTACACTCAGTCTTTCATATCAAGCCATCATTGATGGCAAATACAAGGTTTTGGCCACCACCGGGCCTGAATACTTGAAGAGCCCGATACTCAAGCCAGCGCCCACGCCCGATTGGGGTAAATCACCTGAGTGGATCCCTCATTTCCCCCAAGCCGTGGTTCAAAGAGGTGCCATGCACTCGCCACTGCGCGACGGCAGCGTCTGGGGTAACATCAACGTCATCTGCCCTGACACAGTGGAGAATGTAAAAAAATTCTACACCACCCAGTTTATTGAGCTAGGGGTGCCGCTCCATACAGTATCGAGCCGAAACGACACGACTATTGTTACCTTTCAGAAAAAGAACGAGGGCGAAGAGAAGCGACAGGCAACCTGCACACTAAGAGTTCATGGAAAGCAAACGCGCATCTCTATCCAGTACTCTTACGGAATGCCATAGTATACAATAGGGCTGTAGCATAGGGGTATACAAAATAGGACCATAGGGCAGACTCCAGCGACAGTGACTGTCAATCCAACCAACTGATGACCAATCGACCCATTTAAGGGTCCTATTCTTCACTCAAGGTTATCGTATCTCAAGCCCAGTGAGTAACAATTCTGCGTTCGTTCCTGTTCTTGAGAGGTTTTTAAGCAAAGTTTCGATCGCTTCACCGATAGGCAACGAGGCCAATTGGCGGCGGATTTCGAGCACTTTGGCCATTTCATCAGGATGGTAAAGTCTGTCATCATTTCGGGTACCACTCTGAGGAATATGGATAGCAGGGTAAATCCGCTGTTCAGCAAGCTCGCGGTCGAGTCTTACTTCCATGTTTCCTGTTCCCTTGAATTCCTCAAAGATGACGTCATCCATCTTGCTTTCTGTCTCAACAAGAGCCGTCGCTAAAATGGTCAGACTCCCACCTTCTTCACAGTTACGAGCTGCGCCAAAGAATTTCCGGCTTTGCTGCAAAGCCACTGGGCTGAGACCACCGGATCCGATCGGCCCGCCTCCGCGTTGTGAATTATTATGACCACGTGCAAGTCTGGTTAGACTATCAAGCAAAAGCACAACGTCCTTACCGAGCTCTACGAGGCGCTTAGCTCGCTCCATCACAAGATCGGCTACCTGGGCGTGTCGCTTAGCAGCTTCATCGAATGTTGAACTGAAGACCTCAGCATCTACGGTTTCCTCAAAATCTGTTACCTCTTCGGGGCGTTCGTCAAGCAGCAAGATAATCAGCTCCACCTCCGGGTGGTTCAACTGGATCGACTTGGCGATCTGCTTGAGCATGATCGTTTTTCCTCCACGCGGCGGAGCAACAATAATTCCACGTTGCCCCTTCCCCAATGGAGCCACAAGATCTAACACACGTGGTGACATGCCAGTTTCTGTATTTTCCAGAATGATGCGTTCATCAGGAAACATGGCTGTGAGGTGATCGAAAGCTTTCGGCTTTTCGTATGATTCAACGGGTTTGCCTTCCACTTCGAGTATTTCACTAGCAGAAATATATTTATCTCTGCCCTTGGGACCGCGCAGCCGCACTTTAATCTTTTGTCCAACGACTAGACCATGGTCGCGAATCAGGTTTCCATTTACGTATAAATCGTCTGGTGATGTTTTGAAACTCTTCACCGGGTCACGCAGCATTGCGTAATTATCCTTAGCCTGTTCCATCACACCCTCGCCCTCGATGATTACACCCTCCTTGCCGTAAAATGAAATCAGATCAAAGACGAGCTGGCTTTTTGATGCCTTGGCTGGAATTTTGACCGGTAAGGCTTCGAGCATGGAATAGATCTCCGAAAGTGGCTTTTCACGATATTCGTTAATACAGATCGATTCCGGTAATGGAGGAAGCTTCGGCTCTGATTTGTTCTCGGATTGAGTTTGAGTTTCTGCATCCGCTGTGGATGCCGTTGTGGCATCACTCGGAGGCGTCGTGTCCTCAGACACTGCTGGACTTTCCTGGCTAGGAATGTCCTTGCTTGATTCGGTAGACTCGATGGTCTCTTTGGCGGGCTCGTTGGCTTCGATTTCTTCGTTCATGGAGAAATGATTATTTGATATTTATGGGGAATTAAGGAGAGATACAGGAGGTCATATGCAACAGAAACTGCTCTAGCAGTCATCGTTCATTTGACGCTTCGATGTTGAGGGATTGTCTATGGCCTATGACCTATGACTTGCACTCGATTGAACGGAGAAAGCGGCGACACTGATTTCTCAGTATTGCCACGGGTCCCTCATTCCAGAAAACCATATCAGCCAAGGTGAACTTAGCTTCGATAGGCATCTGTGATGTGAGCACAGCCTCCACGGTGTTGTCATCCCACGCGTTGCGATTTTTGAGTCGATCAATTTGGGTTTCCCTACTGGTTGCTACCAGTAAATTGGCCGACTGACCAAAATCAAATCCGTTCTCAAACAGGAGAGGGATATCCGCAACGAACAGGCGCGACGAGTGATTTCTAGCTGTTTCCACCAATAATGCAAGACATTCCTTACGCACCCTAGGATGAAAAACCTGCTCGAGAAATTGCTTTACCAAGGGTTTTGAAAAAGCCTCCGCTCGAAGATACGACTTATCGATGTTGTCTTCGGCATCTTTTACAGCTTTTCCAAAATGGGTCACCAGCTCGTCAATAACCTCGGGATTGGAGTATAATTTTCTGACACATGCATCGGCATCAAACACCACCATATCCGGTGATAACTCCTGAAGAATGGTGCAGCAGGTCGACTTGCCAGTGGCGATGCCACCCGTAAGCCCGATAATGGTGATTGAAGGCTCCATAGGCGGGCAACAGCATCCCTTTATTCCTCCGTTTTCACAAGCCGCAACCTTACTAAACTTACTAAACTTACTAAAAGTGCAGAGTCATCAGCCAGAACAAAGAAAAACCCCAGCCACTCGAAAGCAGCCGGGGTTGATGATTTTTGTATTAAGCGGACTAGCCCTATCGATTCTGAGGAAGAAGGTCTGGACCGTCTAAACCAGGAGCAGGAGCCATAGGAGCTGCAGATCCTCCGGTAGCTGAGCTAGCGGGCTGGTTGATCCTTACTCCGTCTGCACCGATGATTTCAGCCGTTACAAAGATGATCAGGTTACTCTTGATGTGGTTTTCAGCCTTAGACTGGAAAAGACGCCCGATCAGTGGCAGGTCACCAAGTATTGGAACCTTGTCCTGAACGTTTTGCACGTCTTCACGCATCATTCCACCAACAGCTACAGTGTAGCCATCATAGATGGTCAGCGCAGTCGTTACGCGGCGAACAGAGAACACTGGCATTTCAATCCGGTTTTCCGTAATGGTAATTTGGATGGGGTTACCGAGGGCGTCTGCTGCGGGGGCTTGAATGGGTGATCCGTAGTTGATGAATCCTTCAAACTCAACAATCTCAGGAGCGAAACGGAGGTCAATGGTCTGATTGTTTTCACCGATGACGGGTTCGATCTCGAGAGTGACACCTGTGTTACGGGTTTCGAACGCCGTAGGAGTCGCAGGAGTTACGCCACCACCACCGCCGCCACCGCCGCCACCGCCACCGCCATTGTTATTCACCTGTCCGACTTCGGGTGGTTCATATTCGGTTGGGTAGATAAACTCTCGGATGACCTCAATAGTAGCTTTTTCACCAGATCTGGCGAGAACGCTTGGTGCGGTCATTACGTCTGAGCCCTTCTTCTGAGCAAGGCCGCGCATGATCATCTGCACCTGGCCGTCTGTGAACAGACCTGTGAGGGAGAGAATACCGGGAGCCACACTACCTGATTGAGCGGTGCGGGTTGGGTTATTCAGGATGGAGTCGATGCTGTTACGCGTGGTGGCAAAGTCGCCACTACGGAGACCTGCAGTTGCTACATTGGAAACGTTTCCAACTGAATTAACACCAGGAACCTGTGTGAAGGCCACTGGGCTAATGAAGTCTGCAGCGCCGCGAGCGGATCCACTACCAACGGTACCGCCTCCGAGGAAAGTGCTGCTACCAGCGACTCCGAATGGTGAGATGATCCAGTCGAAACCAAGCTCATCAGAGTTTTCCTGTTTGATTTCGATGAATTTAGTCGTGATGCGCACCTGTTTAGGGCCGCCTAACTTAGATGCATCGATAATTTGCTCGATGATGTCGAGGTTACCCAAGGTGTTATGAACTACTAAAGAGCTGGTAGCCGGGATGTAGTTGGCAAATGCCTTTTCTGGAAAGCTTACACCATTGTTAAGGAGGAGTTCCTTGGCAGTTGGGCGTTGTTTGATGGTATCAGCACCACCAGTGCCTCCTCCGCCAAATGGATCGTCATCTTCAGCAGCACCACCACCATTACCTTCGATCATCTTGGAGATGAAGTCTGGTGGCACAACGAATGTGCGGGTGTAGAGGTCGTTTACTTCTAGAGCCTCTAGAGGAAGAAGAATAACTGAGTGCTCGTCCAGCTTGAAGCGGAGACGTGTCTTGTCGCAGATATACTGGAGCACGGTGCCAAGTGGCACGTTGCGTAAGTTCAGCGCATCAATGCGGAGTGATTCGAGGTTTCCGCCAGCGGGCGCAATATCCTCACCAGCACCAAGATCAGCTGCTCCACCACCACCGCCACCAGATACACCGGGCTTGCGGATGATGAAGTTCAGGCCCTTGCGGGATTCGTCTGGCTCAAGATCGAGTTCACGGGCACGGAGGCGGAGAAAATCAAGCGCCTCCTGAACCGTGGTGTTATCAAAGTCAACCACAGGGATGATGATATTGTTCAGCTTACTCTGGAGATACTGGACACCAGTTGCTTGGGTAGAAATGGCGTCAACTGGCCCGAAGTTTGGCAACTCAGGAGGTACAGTAATTTCCCATGCTTTGTCCACTTCTTTGAGAAGCTCGGCGCGGGTGTGATCGTATGCAGCGCGGTAGTAGTCAGACTTAGTCGCAGCTACTTTTTCAAGCCAGCGGCGTGCAGCCGTGTTATACTTGTCAATCTGAAGGACTTTCTTAAACTCAAGGTCGGCTTCATCGTATTTGCCAAGATTGTAGAATCCCTCACCCCTGTAGAGGTGCTTACGAACGCGATCAATATTCTGCGTGTGCTGATAATCGAGAGCGGGGTTCGTACGGATAGGATCGTCAAGATACTCAAGTTGTTTTTGGGCTGCCAAATTTGCAGGATCAATCTTCATCAGGTCCTTAAGCATTTCTTTCGCTTCAGTATATCTCCCAATCCGGCGATACTTCTGGGCAAGTGCTATGGTAACGTCACCAATGTGTCCTTTTATGGAGTGTCTCCGGTCATTAATCCCCTCATGGGTGGATTGTTGCGGTATTTTGCCTAAAGCTTGTGTATACAAACTTAAAGCTTCTTCATATTCGTTCTTCTTGTATGCAGCACGCCCATTAAGAAGGAGGGTATCGGCGTCAGCAATGGCTGCTTGTCGGCGAGCGATTTCTTTCTGGGCGATGCTCGACATGCCACCGCGTGCTTCGGCGTGGGCGACGTTGACGGTAACAGGCATAGCAGCGGCAACAGCCATTAATACAGCGGCTTTCCTGCTAATGGGAAGGCATATGCTGCGTGTGTTTAGGTGCGTAGGTGTGGTTTCCATAATAGGTGTGTATGTTTTCTGGCGATTTGAGGGGGGTTTGTGAAGCGTTTTTTCTGATTATTTTTCATTTAGACACAGAACGTTTACATAGTGTATTCATTCTAATGCGGGGCTTACGGTTTCTTCTTTTCGTATGTCATGATGTGAAGTTTCTTGCTGCCGTCCTTATCGGTGTATTCCACTTCAACTTTAAGATTCTTAAGATCGATCTTCTTGAGAAGGTAAGGTTTCTTGGTAGCTTTCTCGTCGTAAGGGAGTGAGAAGCTGTTGTTTTCCTCGATCTTGAAGGGGTTACCTCCTTCGCCGAGGGCTTTCAAACTAAGCTCTATTGTACTGTCCATGATACCGAGTTTCCCATCAGGATCACCAATCAAGTTACCTCGTTTATCAAAAAGGTACTTCTCACCTTTTTTATTAGGTTGAAGATCCTCAATTTCCCATCTTTTCTGGTTTTGCGTAATTCCGTTTTTCTCAATAGGAACTTCAAACATTCTCAAGAACTTGAAGCGATTTTTCATAATAGCCTTGTCGAATACGATGTTCTCACCGGCTCCGATAGGCCCCTTCTGAGCCGGCATCTTGTTAATGGCACCTTCAAACCTGTTCTGTAATTTGAACATGAATTTACCGACTCCAAAGTCTGATGGCTTGATATGAGCTTGAGTAGTCTTTACCTCAACAACTTCGAGTTTAGTAATCGGATCTGGATGACTCTTGAAATCCATAGGATGAGTCCCTTCATCGAATTCCTCATGATTGGTGAAGCCATCCTTATCAGGATCACGATCAGGAGAATCACTAAAGCCGGGGTCAATACCATATTTTAGCCACCAGATGTTAGGGATCCCCTTGTGAACTGATGGACTCTTGAGTAGATCAACAGGATTCTTTTGATCATCAATCTTGGAAAACAGATGCACTCCGGTAAACAGGTCAACTTTACGCCCATCGACATCAGGTTGACGAATCTCATGCACTTCACCTAACGATTTGTAAGCGCCCCCCATCTCAGAAAGGCTGCTAACGCCGGTTTCCAAATTCTTTTTCGGTGTATCAAGGCTGAATGCTTCGGCAAGTTCACCCTTGTTTTTGAAAACGACAGCACCAAGTGCGAGGGTGACGATGACTGCGCCACCGAGAGCTGCTTTTTCGTAGTTATCTGATAACCAGGACATATTATTATGTGGAGTGTGTGGAAAATTGTTAAATGAATGAGGCTGTAAAAAGGATACCTAGCTTCCGGGAACAGGAACTGGCTTTACGGAATCGGAATCGGAATCGGAATCAGGATCAGACTTGGCCGCGCGGTCACCTTTGATGAGGAGAACATCGAATGTCATGTAGACGTTGAGCTTTTCTTTACCGAGAACTTGCTGAAGAATGCGTTCGCCATCTGCAACAGGTTTGGGAGCTGGAGCTTCTTCTGGATCATCACCGTCTCCACCTTCGTCAGGAAGAACAATGCCACCAAAGGGATCATCAGGAGTAACGGCAGCACCGCCACCGCCACCTCCGCCATCATGGAAATCGGCATCCTTGATCGTAGGGGGGGTTTGTTTCTCGTTACGGATACGGATGGCACGAATGGCGTAGTAGTATTCTTTAGAATTCGCCATCTCCTTGAGGAAATCACGGAGCGACGCTTCTGTGGTTGTAAACGCAAGCTCGACGGGCATCAACACATACGCATTATCATCGGCAGCTGCGCCTCTAGGCCCGCCTCGGCGATTCTGACCCGGCCGTCCCCTACGGACTGGAGATGTAGTAGCTACCGCACCGCTTTCCACGGCAAGATCTTCACGTCGGATATTAATGAGTGCCGCTGGCTTGGACTCAGCCAATTTATTGAGCGCCCATTGCATCGCATTGAGCTGGAAATTTAATCGGGCTGTGGCCGTTGCCTTTGCCTGAATCGTCGCGTATTTTTCGAAGCCAAACCCACAGTTTTCTGGGAGAGTGGTCTCGGCAGCACCAAAAGCTGCACGCAGCTCAGTTTGCATCTTGATCTGGGCGTCGCTGAATTGCACTGGGGTTAATTTCTCCAGCTTACCTGGTTGATAACCAATGAGAGCCTTACGCATATTGCCGATCACATCGCCATATTGCTTAATCAAACCCTCACGGGTCTTAAGATTCTTCGAATCTGGGTATGGCTTAGCCTTAGCTAACTTGGTGTGCTCGGATTTGAGTCCATCGAACTCGAGCATTTTCTCATCGTAGGCATTTCCCTGGGCGTTGCCAAAGTAGAGAATGGCACCACCGATGACGGCGGTTACCCCCGCTAGTCCGGCGACAAATTTATTTTCCTGAATCCAACTCATGGTCGTATCTTAGTAAGTAGCGTAATTAATCTTGAAATTGATAATGTTTGATATCTCGGATCCGTCGTCGGTTAGCGTGTTGTGCCTCCATTAGATGGGGCTGGCACAGCTTTCTTTAAGGGGATCACAAGTTCAAAGGCGGTAGCATATGACCCCTCTTCAAGGGTCACAGGTAGTGAGATAATTGTTTTTTCTGTAGGCAGAACGTCAAAGTACTTGGAGCCATTACGCAGCTGGTCGATCAGCTTAATGACCTCCTTGTTGCCATTCGTGCCACGCCAAAACCCCTTAATCTTGATCGCGTTGATCATGGGTTCTTTGGGAGCAGGAGCAGCGCCACGTCTTCTACCGGTAGAAGCTACCGGTTGGATAGTGATCTTGGCTACCGCAGATTTTCCGTATTCGATTCCAGTAAAGTCGCTGGCGATTACCGATTGAGCAGTGCCTGCACTTCCTTCGCTCACTTCCTTCGACTTGAAGCCCACGACAGGATCAAAATCGACAAGCCAAACTATATCGCTGGCGAAGTGGAAGGCTAGATCGTTCCATACATCCACCCATAACACGCGGGCACTCTGTGCATTCACAAGCTGGGCAGCCATCGCATCAAGCCGGGCTTCCTGCTTAGCAAGCGCTCCAAGAGGCTTTGAGTAGCCTGTCCTTTCATCCACTTCGGCTTGAATGTCTTTGACCTGCTGTTCGGCCTCACCTTTACGGGACGTATTGGACCAAGCCCAAATACCGAGACCAACAAGGAAAATCGCAGCGGAACTCATGAGCCATGGCTTGCGTCGTTCAACATCGCGCTCACGTGAAACTACGTCAGGGACAAGATCGATTTCCAGAGCCGCCTGACCAACGCCACGGAGACCGAGGCCGACTAGCTCACCAAGGAGGTGGGCTTCTGCGGCTATCTGGTCGACATCGACACCTTTTCCTACAGAAACGCGCTTCAGTGGGTTGAAGAACTCAACAGGTAGACGAAGCTTTTCCTGGAAGAAATCGGCAATGTGAGGGAGGTTGGCACCACCACCGGCAAGAAGAACTTGCTTAGGGGCTTTGCCGCCGTGCTGGCTGCGGAAATAGTTGGTCGTCCGTGCAATCTCGGCTGGTAGTTTACCGAGGGCGTTGCGGATCACCGTTGCAAGAGCTGCGGTGGCTTCATCAAGCTGTGAAGTATGGGTCGTATTCAGAGCGACCATACCATTGGAGCACTTCTGAGATTCAGCCTCTGAGAAGCTCACTCCGTATTCCTTGGCGATCGCTGTGGTGATTGATGTTCCGCCAACAGCAACGCTGCGCGTGAACATGCGGCTCCCTTCAAGGTAGATCAGGTTACAAGTTTTGGCTCCAATATCGATCAACAGTGTTGTTTCTTCAAGCTCTGGGTAGTTATACTTCAGAGCATTGTAGAGAGCCATCGGAGAGGCATCGACTTCAGCGGTGCCTAGACCCGTCTCAAGCACGATATCATTCATGTCGTTAAGGGCGTCTCCCTTAATTGCAACAAGAGCGACTTCTTTTTCACCGGTACCGCTTTCGAGAAGTTGCCAATCCCAGATTACTTCATCGATAGGGAACGGAACGTGCTGCTGGGCCTCAAAGGCGACCAGTTGCTCAATGTTATCGTCCTCGATCGGGGGAAGTTTAATGAAACGGGTGAAAACCGACTGACCGGAAATTGCGTAACGCAACTTCGTGGACTTGCTGATTTTTAACCTGTCGGCCAACTCGGAGACAGCCACCCTAATCTGGGGTAGGCGCGCCATTTCCGCAGCGGGATCCGCTAGGATGGACGCTGAGTCGTATTTTTTGAGGATGAGTCCTCCACTTTTTGAGGGTTCAAATACCCCCATGGAGATGCGCTGAGATCCTATATTCAGCGCAACGGTAGCCTGTGCATCTGCCATAATTATTGTTTAGAAGAAATTAAATGAGTAAGAGGTGTCAAACGGGTTTAGTGGTATAGCTTTGTTAGACAAGATCTTTCTTATCGGCGCTCTTCGATTTCAGCGTAGCGATCCCACCAAAGAAAACTAAATGGTGTTTCGTTTTTATTGCGGAGAGGGATTTTATTGTAGCGGGGCATGTTATCCCACCACTTCGGCTTCCCTTTGGATGAGAAAAAGCCAGAGCCTTTGTATGCTTCGGATCCCTTCACGCGAATTTCACCCCCAACACTCTCAACCATACGCTTGCTGGCATTATCATAACCACTGATGCGCTTCACGGCAGAAGGTGATAAGTAAACAGAAGCGTAAATATCCTCACCAACGGGCACATTGACATAATTGACTTCCTTTTCGAGAACACGAACACTGGTCTTCCCACCCTCTTTAATCTTGGCGGCAACGTACCACTTCACGGTCACACGATCGACAAACTCTTCTTTCTTGTCGCTGGAAATAATCTTAAACTTAACTTCCACCTCTAACCACTCCTTGGGTTTGAAGTTTTTCTTTCCACTGCCAATATCAGGTGATGGAAGATCATCAAAGTCTGGTTTATCCAATTCAATCTTATAAGTCTGGGCCATCGCGAATTGGCTGAGTGAAAAAATCGCGACTAGAACGAGACGAAATAGGCGTGTGGGTAATGTGTTGTTCATGATATTTACTAGCTTTCATCTACGCTATGAAATCCAAACATGGTTTGACCAGCAGAAAGGGTGAAAGATGCATCTTTTTTTTGCGTGTATCCATTGTGAACTCATTGGATTTTCGAGCATGTCAACACATGGTAAAAGCAACTCATAGAAGGATCACACACATCGCGCTTGTGAATTGTTCCTTGTTATGGTTTGTAAATCCCCGACATGGCAAAGCCTCAAAAAACAGCGATCCAACCCACCCGTAGTGAAGACTTCCCAGAGTGGTATCAACAAGTCGTCCGTGCCGCCGATCTCGCAGAAAACTCTGAGACTCGTGGCTGCATGGTTATCAAACCTTGGGGATACGCTATCTGGGAACTTATCCAGCAACAACTCGATGTCCGCTTCAAAGCAACCGGCCACCAGAACGCCTACTTCCCCCTGTTAATTCCCCTTTCCCATCTCGAAAAAGAAGCCGGCCACGCCGAGGGCTTTGCCACTGAGTGCGCCGTAGTCACCCACCACCGGTTGGAAACTGAAAAGCAGGAAGACGGGACCATAAAGATGATCCCTACCGGCAAGCTTGCTGAGCCCTACGTGATCCGCCCTACTTCCGAGACCATCATCGGATCCGCCTTCTCACGCTGGGTCGAATCCTATCGTGACCTACCGCTTCTCATCAACCAGTGGGCCAATGTGATGCGTTGGGAAATGCGTCCCCGCCTATTCCTCCGCACAGCTGAGTTCCTTTGGCAAGAAGGCCACACTGCTCACGAAACCAAGGAGGAAGCCATTGAGGAAACCCGCACCATTCACCAACTCTACACAGAATTCCTTCGTGATCACCTCGCCATCCCGGTGATCCCAGGTGAGAAAACTGAAGCCGAACGCTTCCCCGGCGCCGACATGACACTTACTGTGGAAGCCATGGTTCAGGATAAAAAAGCCATCCAGGCTGGCACCTCCCACTACCTTGGAACGAATTTCTCAAAAGCACAGGACATCAGCTTTACCGGTCGTGACGGCTCGCAACAACACGCCCACACCACTTCATGGGGAGTTTCCACACGCCTGATAGGAACACTGATCATGGCACACTCAGACGACGACGGCCTAATCCTACCTCCGCGTGTCGCGCCTTCACAAATCATCATCGTACCCGTCACGCCTAAGGAAGACACCCGCGACGCCATCATCGATGCCTGCCAAGCCCTCGCCGAGATCCTTCGCCGCGAGTCCTACGCTGGACAACCTCTCCGCATCCACGTCGATACCCGCGATATCGGCGGAGGTGTTAAAAAATGGGACTGGGTCAAAAAGGGAGCCCCTATCCGTATTGAAATCGGACCACGCGACCTCGAGTCAGGAAAAGTCTGTCTCCAACGCCGCGACCAAGGACCTATGGAGAAAGACTTCATGCCCAAGGAGGACTTCATCCGAAATGCTCCCGAGATACTTCAAGAAATCCACAACACCCTGCTCACACGCGCCACGGAGCTACGTGACAACAACATCACCGATTGCAATGACGTCGAAAGCTTCGACAAACACTGGACTCAAGAGGCACCAGGCTGGATCACCACACCCTGGAACGGCACCCGCGAACAGGAGGAAGAGCTATCGAAAAAACACAAGATCACCATCCGCTGCTTACCTCTCAACCAGCAAGACGACGACCCTACTCCCTGTTTCCTAACCGGCGAACCAACATCCTGCCGTGCTATATGGGGGCGCAGTTACTAGAAACCCCAAAAACCAAACTCCAAAAACCAATTTTTAAATTCACACTAAATATCTAGAACCAACATTTCTTGCTTGGTATTTGGTGTTTGGTATTTGAAACTTAACCGACATGGGCATCTTCAATAAACCAAAACTCAGAGGCAAAGGCAACAAGCGGGACAACATGCCTGACGATCTCTGGACTAAGTGCAGCGACTGCGGTGAGATGATTCACGCGCTCGACCTAAAACAGAACCTCAATGTCTGCCCCAAATGCGATCACCACTTCCTTATAGGTTCACGTGAGCGCATCGAACTGATTGCCGATCCTGATAGCTTTCAAGAAATAGACGCAGGCCTCTATTCGAAAAACCCTCTTGGGTTTGAAAAGTATGAGGACAAAGTCGCCATGCTGCGGGAGAAAACAAAACTCAATGACGCCGTAGTCACCGGACCCCTAACAATCGAAGGAAAACCTGCTATGATTGCCGTCATGGACTTCAAGTTTTTTGCCGGATCCATGGGGTCAGTCGTTGGTGAAAAAATCACACGCGCCGTGGAACAAGCGACTCGTGAAAAACGAGGAGTCATCATCGTATCGGCATCCTCCGGCGCACGTATGCAAGAGGGTATGCTCTCACTCATGCAAATGGCCAAGACCTGCGCAGCTCTGGCACGCCACTCTGAAGCAGGACTTCCCTACATATCCCTGATGACCCACCCTACTACGGGAGGTGTCACGGCATCATTTGCAACCATCGGCGACATCAACCTTGCCGAGCCCAAGTGCATGATCGGCTTTGCCGGTCCCCGCGTTGTAAAAGAAACCACCCACCAGGATCTCCCTCCGGGTTTTCAAACAGCCGAGTTCATGGTCGAGCACGGCCTGGTCGATAACATCGTCCACCGCCGCAAGCTGCGTGCAAAACTAGCTCAATTGTTAGGATACATGCTCTCTACGTAATTACGCGAATAAGTTAGTATATGATCTACCAAGAGGCTATCGATTGGCTCTACTCAACCCAACAGTTTGGCATCAAACTGGGATTAGTACAGCCACGCCGACTGCTTCGTGAGACACTCTCATTCCCCAAACCCGAGGTAAAGGTCATCCACGTAGCGGGAACCAATGGTAAAGGTTCCACCTGCGCCATAATTGATGCTCTCGCCCGTGCCAGCGGCACACGCACAGGGCTATTTACATCCCCTCACCTAATCGACTACCGCGAGCGCGTCCGCGTCAATGGCATCGAGATCAGTGAAGAAACGACGGCTCAGTATCTAACTGAGCTACGCGAGCACGTCGCCAACTGGGAAGATCACCCCACATTTTTCGAACTCACCCTTGCGGTGGGGATGAGATATTTCCGCGAACAAAGCTGCGCTCTCATTATTCTAGAAACAGGGATGGGAGGCCGACTCGATGCCACCACAGCGGTGCCTGCCGACCTCGCCGTCATCACCCCCATCGCCATGGACCACTCTGAGTGGCTTGGTGAAACGCTCGCTGAGATAGCCGCAGAAAAAGCGGGTATCATTGTTCCGGGAAAACCCGTCATCAGCAGCAAACAAGCGCCCGCCGCCCAGGGCGCCATCGAAGAACACGCCAACGAGCGCATCTCCCCCGTCGAATTTATCACCATCCCTCTGACTGGTTACGGAATCAACCTTCCAGGGCCCCATCAGCGCGACAACGCTGCCCTAGCGGCCGCCGCTGTTCACCAGATCGGCCTACCATTAAATTCCGATATCGTCCGCGCTGCGTTGAGCAAGGTCACCTGGCCAGGGAGGTTTGAAAAAATATCCACTATCCATTATCCATTTTCCATTATTTTAGACGCTGCACACAATCCACACGCAGCCGAGGCTGTAGTCGCCACCTGGAAAGAGGAATTCCCGGATCAAAAGGCTACCATCATTTTTGGTGCCGTTGAGGGTAAGAACACGGATAAAGTGCTTACGATACTCTCTACGATCGCCGACCAGATCCACTTCACACCAATCAATTCACCACGCTCTTTGACCGCCGAAGATTACGAATCCGCACTATCTAACAACACCCCGCATACCATTCACTCTTCGCTTGAAAAAGCCCTCGAATCCACAACCGACTCCCACACCCTCATCTGTGGATCCATCTTCCTCATCGGCCAAGCCAAAGCTCTCCTCAGTGCACAAAGCACCCCAGTAGCCAGTAGCCAGTAAGGTTATTATCCACTATCCACTATCCACTATCCACTATTCACTATTCACTATCCATTAACTCATGATCTTTCAATCACTTCTCCGCCGCAACGAAATCGGTGCCAATTCCTATCTCGTCGAACTCGGCGGCAAACGTATTATTCTCGATTCAGGTATGCACCCGAAAGAGGAAGGCCTCGACTCCCTCCCTGCCCATCACGAACTACCTCCTAACAGCATCGATTCTATTTTCGTTTCCCACTCCCACCTCGACCACTCTGGCTCACTCCCCGTGCTGATGCGTGATCAGCCTGACGCTGATGTTTTCATGACTCCTGCCACGTCCAAACTGGTCGATGCCCTGCTGCATAACTCCGTAAACGTTATGGAGAGCAAACGGATCGAGCTCGGCATTACGGATTACCCGTTCTATGGCCACCGTGAGCTGGATCGTTATGAAAAGCGCTGGCGCACATTCAACTATGAGCGTCCATTCCAGCTTGGTGATAAAGTCCGCGCCACCTTCCACGACGCAGGACATATTCTCGGCTCGTCCGGAGTCATGTTAGAGACCATGGATAAACGTGTTTTCTACACAGGTGACGTCCAATTTGAAAAACAAACCCTCATCCCCGGCGCCAATCTTCCAGAAGATGATATCGATGTTCTCATCATTGAAACCACACGCGGTGCTTCACCTCGTGGGGAAGGTTATGATCGCCACGAAGAAGAAAACCGCTTCGCAGATTCCATCAATAAGTGCCTTCAAGGTGGCGGCTCAGTTTTGGTTCCTGTTTTTGCCATGGGCAAGACCCAGGAAGTCATGTCCATGATTCACCGCTTCAAAGGCGAAGGGCGTATCCCCGACGCACCAGTTTACATCGGCGGCCTGAGTACTAAGATGACCTTAATCTTCGATGAATTTGCCGATTCCACACCACGGAACAACCCGGGCTTCCGAGTCCTCAAAGACATGGAGGTCAAAACCGGCGGCAAACGTCGCAAACGAGCTCCCATCGTCAACAATCCAGGGTGCATCTATGCCCTCTCCAGTGGCATGATGACGGAAAAAACCGTTTCTAACAATTTTGCACGCGGCTTTATCGACAACCCAAAAAATACACTACTTTTTGTCGGTTACGCCGATCCAGCCTCTCCGGCCGGTCATATCCGAGCAGGAAAAACAGGCGACATGATTAATCTCGATCCTGAACAACCACCGGTGCAAATGAACTGCCCGATGGAAATCTTTGATTTCTCCGGTCACGCCACCCGCGACGACCTACTCAACTACATTTTGCGGGTTAAGCCGAAAAAAACTCTCCTCGTCCACGGCGATATCGCTGCGACGGAGTGGTTTGCGGAACAGCTTAAAGAGAAACTCCCAGACTCTGAGGTTATCATCCCTACACCGGGCATAAAGTACGAGCTGTAGCAGTGACCAAGCTTGTATATCGGCATTCTCTAATGCTTTATAGCGTCTATATCTTTAACCATCGCAAATTCAAAGTTCTAAAGAATAATTTCTAGCAGAAGTAGGATAGCTGTTCACGCTGCTAATTTGGTTTCTAATTCTGATGGCGATTTGTAGGACCGTGTCTTTCTCGGGCGCTGATCGATCTCTTGCTCAACTCGTCGGAGTTCAAGACGGCTGATCAACCTGAAGTCGGACCCTTTCGGAAAATACTGACGTACAAGACCGTTGAAGTTTTCCACTCCTCCCTTTTCCCACGAATGGTAGGGGGCGCAGAAATAACCTCGGGCTTTAAGTTCTTTGCTGACTTCTGCGTGTCGGGCAAATTCCAAACCGTTGTCGTATGTCAGGGTTTTGACCTTGTAGTTCTTTAAAGCCTTGATGATGGCCTGTGCCGTCCCCTCCGCTCCTTTGGTGGGAAGATACACCAACTTACCCAGCCGACTATCTTGCTTACTCGGCCTGCTTTGGCTCTGCGACGATAACGCCTTTTCCCATTAATCCTGAGCTCCTTATAAAGAGTTCCGCCGTCGGCCTTATCCTCGACGATATACTTGTAGATTGTCTCATGGCTCACTTGCATACCATGGCGCTTAAGAATGCCACTGATCTGTTCAGGGCTGTGCTTTCGTTTTAGCCGCTTCTCTACGATCCCTTTAATCTCGCCCTGAATCACTCGCTCACGACGGTTCTTACCTTTATTCCTTTG
>JASJLI010000015.1:0-16330 GCA_037620805.1 Akkermansiaceae bacterium | reverse complement strand
CAAAGGAATAAAGGTAAGAACCGTCGTGAGCGAGTGATTCAGGGCGAGATTAAAGGGATCGTAGAGAAGCGGCTAAAACGAAAGCACAGCCCTGAACAGATCAGTGGCATTCTTAAGCGCCATGGTATGCAAGTGAGCCATAAGACAATCTACAAGTATATCGTCGAGGATAAGGCCGACGGCGGAACTCTTTATAAGGAGCTCAGGATTAATGGGAAAAGGCGTTATCGTTGCAGAGCCAAAGCAGGCCGAGTAAGCAAGATAGTCGGCTGGGTAAGTTGGTGTAACTTCCCACCAAAGGAGCGGAGGGGACGGCACAGGCCATCATCAAGGCTTTAAAGAACTACAAGGTCAAAACCCTGATATACGACAACGGTTTGGAATTTGCCCGACACGCAGAAGTCAGCAAAGAACTTAAAGCCCGAGGTTACTTCTGCACCCCCTACCATTCGTGGGAGAAGGGAGGGGTGGAAAACTTCAACGGTCTTGTACGCCAGTATTTCCCGAAAGGGTCCGACTTCAGGTTGATCAGCCGTCTTGAACTCCGACGAGTTGAGCAAGAGATCAATCAGCGCCCGAGAAAGACACGGTCCTACAAATCGCCATCAGAATTAGAAACCAAATTAGCAGCGTGAACAGCTATCCTACTTCTGCTAGAAATTATTTTTTAGAACTTTGAATTTGCGTTTGCTTATTTGGCGGTATTGCGTCTATTCTTCTCCCCTATGGCAAAAAAAGCATTGGGAAAAGGACTTGGGGCACTGATTAAGAAACAGCCTTCAGCCACAGACACGAATGCATCGCATGCGGATTCAAGTGTCCCGATCAATGATGTCGTTCCCAGCCCACTGCAACCACGCAAACACTTTGCCCAAGGCCAGCTTGATGAGTTGAAGGACTCGATCAGCCAGCACGGCATCATCCAACCGCTCATCGTTCGCAAGGTGAATGGTAAAATGGAACTCATCGCTGGAGAACGTCGATGGAGAGCATCCAAGGAGCTCGGACTAACTGCAGTCCCCATCGTCATACGCGAAGCTACTGATCACGAAGTTCTCGAGATGGCACTGATCGAAAACATCCAGCGTAAGGATCTTGATCCGATTGAAGAAGCTCAAGGCTACCTTCGTCTCGCCAAAGAGTTCGAGATGAAACAGGAAACGATTGCCAAGCGTGTCGGTAAATCCCGGGCCGCCGTGGCCAATGCTATGCGTCTGATGGAACTTGACCCCAGTGTGCGGGACCACGTCGCCCAAGGCCGTCTCAGCGTAGGTCATGCCAAGGCTGTTCTCTCTGTGAAGGACCACACGATGCAGCGTCTTGCCGCTGATCAGATTCTCAAAAAATCCCTTACTGTTCGTGCTGCCGAGAAACTCGTGAAAGAGCTGGCAAACCCCAAAAAACCTAGCGTAGGTCAGGCAACAAGCCGTGAGGCCGATGCCGTCATTAAGCAGATCCAGAGTTCCCTACGCACCCGATTTGCCACTGAGGTCAAGGTGAACCACACGCCTAAAAAAGGAAAAATTGAGCTCACCTACTACGGTAATGATGATTTGCAGCGCATCCTCGACCTGTTAGGAATCCAACTTTAACGTTGAATCCGTCCGAGAATCCACGTTCACTGCGCCTCGTGAAAGTTAAAATTGCTGTTGCCCTCGTTTTCCTCGCTGCCGTTGCTGGTGGTTACTATTTATGGAAGAAAAGTGACCCTGCCGATGAACACGGCAAAGCTGCGTATGCACACACTGAAGCGATCCTTGCCTGTGGCCCCCGCCCTGCTGGATCACCCGGACTAAGCAAGGCCCACGCTTATGTCTCAGGGGAGCTCTCCAAACATGGATGGAGCACGATGTCCCAATCGCTCGAACGCGACACTCCTGTTGGGAAAAAAACCTTTGTTAATCTGATCGCCCGGTTTGAGCCTGGCGAGTTATCCTCGTTGGAGGATTTAAAGAAGCTTCCGACCAAAGGGATTCTAAGCGCACACCTCGACTCCAAGTTAATCCCAGGCATTCCTGATTTCCTAGGAGCCGATGACGCAGCCTCAGCCTGTGCTCTGATCATCGAACTTGCAGCGAATCTTTCCAAAAACCACCCAGAGCTGGCGAAGAAGTTAGAGTTGGTCTTTTTCGATGGTGAAGAAGCCTTTGGCGAGCACATTACAGATAGCGATGGCCTCTATGGAAGCCGAGCATACGCGATTACACTTTACGGCAGAAATCCAAAACCTAGCTTCGGCATTGTCTTAGATATGGTTGGCCACAAGGATCTTAAAATAGCCATCCCAGGTGACACCGACTCCGGGCTTAGTAGCAGTCTGATGAGTGCGGCTGAGAAACATGGTTACAGCAAGCACTTCACCACCATCAAACCTACTCGAAACAATCCGAGTGGAACAATCATCGACGATCATATTTTCCTCAACAAAGCCGGTGTTCCCACCATCGACATCATCGGCGCGAACTTCTCGCACAGCCATTGGTGGCATCAGGCAGGTGATGACATGGAACTTATCTCCGCCGAGAGCCTTACGATTTCCTACCACGTCACGATGACGATGCTGGAGGAGCTTCTGGCTAAGTAGGATTCGAGAAGTCGAGAAGTCGAGAAGTCAGGAAGTCAGGAGGCTTCGCCAATTTCCATCCAGCTCTGCTGGTTTGCCGGACTCATCAACACGGACGGTTTTCATATGCCCCTTTGCCACTACTGTTTCTGCGGCTGTTCCTGCGCTGGTCATGGAAAACTCCCACTGGATAGAACTACGGCCTACTTTTACCGGGGTAATCGCAACCTCTACCGTGTCGCCTACGCGAACAGGCGCTAGGTAATCGCAGTCGATATGAACTCGGGGCCAGCCACCGCCGGATAGCAGTGGGATTGCTAGTTTATCAAGTAAGTCATGCTCCGCTTCCTCGGCATAACAAAGGAGTCGGGAAAAATGCACAACGCCCGCCGCATCAGTATCGGCGAAGCTAACACGGCGCTTGTAGCTGTGTTTCATAGGCGTCTGATGTAGACGTGATTCATTAGTCGATTTCGCGGACAAGCACGGAAGCATTATGACCACCGAATCCGAAGGAGTTGCTTAGGGCTGATTTCACTTCGACTTCGCGGGCGACATTCGGTGTATAATCGAGGTCACACTCAGGATCCTGGTTTTCCAAGTTAATGGTCGGTGGGATGATGTTGTCTCTCATCGCCATCAGACAGGCTGCAAGTTCCACACCACCAGCAGCACCAAGAAGGTGACCGGTCATGGATTTTGTTGAACTCACGATCAGTCCGTCTTTGGCGTGATTTCCGAAGCTTTTCTTAATCGCCTTTGTTTCACAAATATCTCCCAGAGGAGTGGATGTTCCGTGAGCGTTCACGTAAGTGACTTCCTCAGGATTCATCTTTGCGTGCTTAAGGGCCATGTCCATGCAGCGTGCTGCACCAAGTCCCTCGGGATGAGGTGAAGTCATGTGATAGGCATCACCACTGATGCCGTATCCGGCAAGTTCAGCGTAAATAGTAGCGCCTCGCTTCTTAGCGTGCTCATATTCCTCGATCACCACTACGCCAGCACCTTCGCCCATGACAAAGCCGTCGCGGCCTGTATCAAATGGTCGGGATGCGCGCTCAGGCTCATCGTTTCGGGTGCTCAGTGCCTTCATATTGCTGAAACCAGAAAGACCCATTGGGAGAATACTTGCTTCGGCTCCGCCGCAAACAAAGGCGTCTGCATCATCGAATTTAATCATCCGCCATGCCTCACCGATGTTATGGTTAGCAGTGGCACAGGCTGTGACGATCGCCATGTTAGGACCACCAAAGCCGTATTCCATGGAAATGATACCGCTGCCGATATTGGAAATCATCATTGGGATCACAAATGGAGAAACGCGGGATGCTCCGCGGGCAAGAAGTTTTTCGTGTTCACGCTCGAGCGTACCAAGACCACCGATTCCGCTACCGACCATGACGCCGATACGATTACGGTCCAGTCCCTCGCTATCGAGACCAGCGTCGTTGATGGCCATTTTCGAAGCCGCCACAGCAAACTGGGCGTATCGGTCAGCGCGGCGTGCATCCTTCGGGTTCGTAAACCAAGGGCCGGCATCAAAACCTTTAACCTCTCCTGCAATTTTACATGCGTATGGTTCAGGATCAGTCAGTGTAATAGGGCCAATGCCGCTCTTACCTGCCTTTAGCCCTTCCCAAGTGCTCTGTAAATCATTTCCAAGTGGGCTTAGCGCCCCGATACCCGTGATGACAACTCTACGATCGTTCATATGTTTATGATGTGGATTTGAGCCGGCTGACTCGATCAATTCCCTTTAAAAAGATAGGTCGCACGGCAGGTGCATTATTCAGCAGATCGGCCTGAGTGCAAGCCTTGATAATGTGAGTGAGTCATTATGTAAATAGGTTACGATGTGGCAGGGCTACTGAGCTAGGGATTTTTTAACCGCGACTGAACGCAAAAAAACGCGAATGAGTATAATACCACTTGGCATTCCAAAAGAGACAATAGAATATTTTAGAGTATTGAGTGATTTGCGCTTCGCGTTTTATAAGAAGGCCAGGCGTATCCTTGTAAAATCAGCGTTTTTCTTCGGTCATGATGCCCGCATCATTCCCTCATCACGCCTCGATTTTTCAAGGATTCACTCTGGCTATTGTCTCATTTGAAACACCGCATGGTATAATTTCAATTAAAACTGACTTGATTTATTTTCTATTGGGCAAAAAAGCACGACCTTTGAATGGTTAGCCTATGAAAAATTCGCGTCCATCATGACCTTCGTAGCTTCAACGTAGTAGGTTCGCGGTTCAAAACACAATATTTACGCGCCTCCTCCCTAGCTTGTGCAGCCTAGATGATGTGGCGGATTGTTCACCCCAGTCTGCGGGAATCCCCCCGATCGTTGGATCTACCGCACTCTGGGCACTCAGGTGATCGCTCTCTGGTAAGATCCTTGTAGATATGGCCACAGGCACGACAGCGCACAATTTGTAGTCTGGCTGCTCGGATCACCGATCGTCTCTTGATGGATGCGAAAAAAGTGTACAACCCTATGCTGAGCAGAGACACGCCAACCACCCAGAGGATGAATTCTTCCATCGTTAGCTCAATCATTCCCTACTTGCTTCGATTTGAATTTCCAACTGACCCGCATCAATCGTTTTACTTCCAAGTTTGGCGGCCTTAAACTGCTGCGTGCGTATCCAGGCGGCTAGATCTTTTTGACGGTCGGTTACTTTGGAAACATCCGTGGTCCCACCAGGAAGGGCCACACAACTGCGCACCACACCTGAGGCTTCCAAGCTAACTTGAAAACGAAATGTCTGGCCAAACCAATCATCGGCAACGAGATCCGGTGGTAATGCTAGCTCATCCTGAGGTAGCCTGACTTTTAAAGAACCGTTGGCAATGACCTTCGCCCTGATCAAAAGATCTCCATGTAACCCGACACCATCTACCGGACGGACCCAGCGCCACTGATCCGAGACACGGCCTAATAACCCATGATGAGGCTCAATGATCGAAGCCAGCCTATGAGGAGGTTCCTCATCAGGGAGAGGTACAAGCTCAGCTTTGTAGATCCAGAGTTTTCCATGGCGGGTGTTTTTTTCCGTATCAATCCGCGCCATGATTTCTTCATCAAAAGCGGGGTCCCATCGCACAGGAAACGGTGAACGTTCCTCAATCTGAAGCATCAGAGCCCTGCAGTTAGGATCGTCCTCATTCAGCATGATCACCACCCCCTCCCTCTTGGAAAGCAAGGGTGCCTTCAAGCCGTCAATTTTGATGGCATAAACGGAAAAGGCAAAAAATCCAATAGCCACCATAAATGCGATGATTTTCCCAAGGTGGTGTTTTTTCGAGCCGCGCCATTGGAAAATAAGGCCCGCTTCAAGGTCTTGTTTTGCCCTTTTTTTCCTTAAAAAATACATGGTTCGAGTTGTTTAGCTCCTAGCTTAACAGCTAGTATCTGCTTTCCTTCCCAACCGGTCTTCCAATCAAGCCACATTTCAGTCCCAATTTCAAAATCCGGTTCATCACATCCTTTTCCACACCACTAGGCACTGAGACGTCCGATTTCAGAACCGCCGTGGTGATGGAATCCCCTCCCTCCTCGCTGCGGAGTCTTCGGATTTCTGTTTCAAGGTCTTCTACTGCCACCTGATTTTTATTAATCCACATGGGTGGGGCAGAGCCAACCGATCCTGCGCCAAGTGTCACAACCACGGGGTTTTCCATTTGATCATAGCGCCATGGCGACTCGTGCACCTGCACATCGATCCCTGTCTGCTGCACAAATGATGGACCTAACAAAGGGAACACCAGAATGAGAGCGATAATGTCGAGTCCAGGAAGCGTGTGAAGAAACCCAGGAGTCGACGGCAATGTCATCTCGAGCTTCATTTCTTAGCCTTCTTATTTTTCTTATCGGAAATCTCTCGAGCTTCCTGCCTGAAAGAAACAATCTCCGTCTGTTCACGGGCATCGCAAATGATGTTTACCATTTCGATACCAGCGCGTTCGATGCGATGGACCATACGTTTTACTCGGCCATAGAAAAAGAGATAGAAAAGATACACCGGCACCGCAATAGCAAGCCCGAGTCCGGTCGTGACCAGACTCTCATAAACTCCACCTGACATCTCGGCAGGTGAGGCGAACCCCTTTTCCTGACTAACGGCCATAAAGGTTTTTACTAATCCACTGACCGTTCCGAGCATTCCTACCAAGGGTGCTACTAGAGCAATCCCGTAGATGGCTCGGAGGTTGCGTTCCATTCTGGGAACTTCCAGTTGGCCTGCCTCCTGGGCAACGTCACGGAGGTCGCGGCGCGGGAAATTCTTCCGCATCAGAACCGCGTGAGCGACGCGCGCAGTAGGTCCTGGTGCTCGTGCAGCCTCGTGTAATGCCTCGCCAAAAGCCCCCTTCCTGACATGGTTTGCCAGTCCCAATAGCAGGTCCCCGACGTTAATCTTTACTTTTTGGAAAAAGAATATTCTCTCCAAAATCAGCAGCATACTCACAAATGCCAGCAGCGCTAGCACGTAAGCAAAAGGTCCTCCTTGTCCAATGAATTGTAACATCGCGCCGCATGCTACAATGCTTCAGTAACAATTCCAATTTCCAATTACGTCAAATAACAAATAGCTGAATCCTCACTATTTCCCCCGCGAAACACTCTATTGCAACAGGATGACACCTGTTTACCCCACCAAAACTCGCTCCTGAGTGCCCCCTATTAGCTCAGAAACATCCACTCATGCTCCAATCCCCCCCCCCAGAAGGGAGGACGTCATGTAGAATCGACGTAAGTTGGCCGAATGGGATATTACCGGGTTTTTACGTTCGGCGTGATTGCTGTCGATATCTTTGCCGCCACTTGGGTGGCTAGGCGGGTGTATCCTTCAGGGTTGAAATGGCAGCCATCTTTCTGTTGCCATTGTTTTAATTTGGGTAGAGCCAGTGCATACAGGTCATTGATGACGACGTCATTGTCTTGCATCAGCTTGGCGGCAAGCTTGTTGTTCTCGGCAAGAAACACCTTCGTATCCTCCCCGTATGAAACAAAAGGTGTGGTGCTGGCCCAGATCAGTTTGGCCTTGGTTCGTTTGACGACTTTGAGCACTTTCTCGAGATTTTTGATGTATTGCTGATGACTGTATCTGCGTTTCAAATCTTCTTTTTTGTAGTTACCCAGATTGTTCGGCATAATCAGTTTGCCGTTATGCAGGTAGTGGGTGTCCCAGATGCCAAAATTGAAATGAATGACATCCCACTTTCTTTTGGCCACCCACGCCTTCATTTTTTGCGCTCCATGGCCGGAATACATGCAATTGGCCGCGGGACGAAACACATCCGCCTTGCCATGCAACAACTTGCGCACGGCTATGGTGTATCCGATCGAGATCGAATCTCCTATGATCAAGACATTGGGCAAATCCGGATCGTCCTTTGGATTCACAAAGGGTTTTTGCAGATGGGGGGCATCTTTTACAACCGGATTCGCAGCGTAAACATGCGCGGGTAACGCAAATGAAATGAATGCAAGGAGGATGACTGTTAGTTTTTTCATGGGCCTGAAGTTTAGAGCCTTTTGTCTGCTCAGTGTTCTATGGGAATGGTTGCGGCGATCTAGGGTTGAATGGTCATCCTTGCCGGCGATCCGCTGAGAAGAATATTTCCGATGGTTAGAAGGCCAGATTGATCCGCCTTTACCGATCCGGACTGCAGGAGTTTCCCGTCTCGACTGAGCGACCATTGGTAGGTTTGTCTCGCCTTGGTTTTGAAGCTCTGCAGTCGTCGAAAACTCACGGCAGTGCGTGCAGTGTTAGAGCGCTCGGTTTTGTTAACTATCCGGAGATCGATCTGAAAGTTGCTTGGAGTATCCGCAATGGTTTCCCATCGGAACAGGGCGCCGATCTGGCCGGATTTGTCACCGCCGGTCGCATTTTTAAACCCCGGGTATTTGTTGTCTGTGCTGGAATTTGAGAATACTGGATAGGCCTTGTTTTTGCGAATCGATCGCCATGGGAAGGCCTGTGCCGCAGGGTGGTATCCGGCCGTTGAGCTATTGTGACCATGCTGCCCCCATGCAAACACCAGTGGGAACTTCTTTTCTTTGAAGTAGGCGATCAGTTTCTCCTGTCCTTTGCTCCAGTTGTCGTTTGGTGCGGAGAAATTGACGAGAATTGGTGGATCCGGAACGTCCTTGCCAAACACGCGGTGTTGGATGTGCTCGATCCCGGCTGGCACCATCACATTCACCGCCGCAAAGATGTCACCATGCTTCATACCGATCCCGAGGCTGCCGCTTCCGCCCATTGAAATACCGCTGAGGTAGACGCGGTTGCGATCGACTTGATAGGTCTTGATCGCCCATTCGATGGTCGTAAGAATTCGTTTTTCCGTCGGACAATACGCATCCGCATATTTCTCATGCTCCCGCTTAATCGCGTGTGCGCCCCACCACCAGTCGTTCCGATTCTTTGCGCAATCGAGGTAGATGACCACTTGGTCCTCAAGTCCCACGTAGTGAAACCAATCTGGTTTCTTAAAGGCTAGATTTAATGCGATGTCGCCACTACAACCCGCTGAGTGCAGGACCACATGCAACGGCTTTTTCTCGGGGTTGTCGGTAAGGGGAAGAACGTAGAAGTAATCCTGCTGTGGTTTTGCGTATCCCCATTCCGGGATACTGTCGTGTTCGTAGCGTAGGATCTTGCGCCCGCCTTTTTCAAACTCCTTGACCAGCTTCATCTCGGGCGTGCCGAAACTGGTCTTTTCTGAGGCAGAGAGTAAGGCTGACGATAATAGCAGAGTGAAAAGAACCGTAACGTATGGTTTGATCATGGACGACATCTTCACTTTCTCAGTTCTATTTGGAAGGTTTTAATGGCTGCCACTTCTCGCGGTATTCCATCTTCACCTTGCCGGTTTTCAGATCAAAGTGCAGTGGTAGAAACAAAAAGCGCGATTTGTTGATGTCGTTTTTATCAGGAATCCACCACTGGTCGCAGAGGGCCATCACGGTGTCGGATTCTTTCAGATAAATAAGATCGGTGACTTGGGAACTCCAGGTTTTTTTCTCGCTGACGTGCCCTTGGCTCTTCCACGGCCCTAGGGGCGAGTCGGCGGTCGCTCCCACAGTTTCTGATCCCGCCCAGCCATGCACACCGGATGCCAATGCGATGTACTTGCCCTTGTGTTTTGCCATGGCGGGAGCTTCGCAGCCTTTTTCGAAAACAACGGCACCATCCTTGTTACTTGTTAGGTAGTCGTCGCTCAGGCTATCGATTCGAATTGTGTAGGTGGAGGCTTGGCCTTGGACTCCGTGCCCGCCGTGATCACAGTAGATGACGTATGCTTTGCCGTCGTCGTCCTTAAAGACGTTCATATCCGAGGCAAAACCGTTAAGTGTGCCCATCTCGCGCGGACCGAGAGAGGTAAACGGGCCCTCGGGCTTGTCGGCGACGGCGACCATCAAAACTGACGCGGGCACTTGCAGATACCAGCGGTACCACATGACGTATTTCTTAGTTTTCTCATTATACATGACGTGCGAACGCCCGGTGGAACCCAACACTCCCCAACCTTTTTTAGGGCGCGGTAGGCAGACACCTTTGTACTCCCAGTTCTTCAGATCGGTGGAACGGTAAACCAGCACACCATTCCAGACCGGTCCAACGGCGATGCCAAACTTGCCCTTGGGGTTATTGGCGTAGCTGCTGCCATACCAGTAGAACACTCCGTTGAAGCGTGATAGTTCACCTTCGTGTGCGACGATGGGATTGCCTTTGGTATCTTTCCAGTCGGTGCCATTGACGATGGTGGCCGCTGGTTTTTTGGGTTCTACAGCCTGGGACACAGCCGAGATGCAGAGAGTGAAGACTCCCGCATAGATAAGACTTTTTGATAATGTATACATGTTTCTCATTGGTTAGTTGATGATTAGATTGATTATGGGTGCATGGAGTTATTTCTTGCCCTTTTCCGACTTGAGTGCATCCGACAAATGCATAACAGAACGAATGGTATAGACGCCGCAGTTGATCCAGATGTTTTGTGTGAACTCAAACGAGCCATCCGCGGATGGCGATAACAGGTAGGTGGGATATTCTCCCTTGTGCTTCTCCTGAGCGTGCAGCAACCCGTTTGCCAGGTCTTTGGCTTTTGCGATATAGAGTTTGTTTCCTGTCGCCTGCCAAGCCTTGATATAAGTGTCTATCAAGTGCTGGGAACTAAAATTAACCGGCACCATATATCCGAATTGTTCCATGACACAGGGGATTTTGAGCCAGCTATGACCCAAAAACTTCGGATTCCCTGGAACTTCCCAGGTAACGAATTGGTCTTCCGACCAGCGCATCAATTCAATGGCCTGATCGACGTATCGCGGGTTGTCCTTGCGGTGATCGAACAGATACATGGACAGTTCACACGCCTGCGCAGGAGATAACGCTTTGTACGAATGATTTGGAGGACCGTCTTCAAATTGTGATGTCCACATGTAGGTCTTCATGGGATGGGCCATCAAGTAGGAAAATGCCTTGTCGCGCATCTCCTTGAACTCCTTATGACCATATTGCTCCATGAGTCGTTCAAAGAATCTAATAGGCTCCACCCCATTCAACATGGAGGGACCATGACCCTTGCCCGTAGGCCTGATCACCGTCGACCAGGTTCCGTTAGACAGTTGCAATTTCTGATAGGTTTCCGCGACTTTTACAGCAGCATCGAGATATTTCTTCTCTTTGGTCACTTCATAAAAGTCCAGATAAGCCATGGCGGCCTCGGCGGGATAGTTCATCATGACATCCCGTCGTTGATCATAGGTGGGCGGGAAATACTCCACAGGCGTTCCGACCGGAAAGCTGAGGCTGATCAGGTAATCCGCTGCTTTACGACCAATGGCGATCACCTTGTCCGCATCATCCGGGCGCGGGTCCATTTGAACGTACAAAGCGGAACCGGCAACAACGGCTCCGATGAGCTTGGCTGGGTAGGCGGCACCGGCATGCTTGTAGTCGTCACCTGTCCGTCTGTAATCGGATGCCTTGACGCCGGGTTTCATCCATTCAACAAAGTAGCGCCTTTTGAATAAGGTGTTCAAACCTTCCTGGGCACTTTGTTGATAGTCTTTGATCTGTTTGAGGTAAGGTCCATTATACATGGGCGTGCGCTGGAACGAGCGTGCGCCGCTAAGCCCGATGACCCCACCTTTGTCATTCAACGCTTCCACTTTCAGGTGCACTGAACCGGTGGGGATTTCGAGCCAGACAGGTGCGAGCGTCGCATAAGGTTCTTTCGCCTCAAACGTGTGCGTCTTGCCATCAGATGCTTTCGCCTGGAACCGATAACGGTCTGCCCCAGCGATGACTTTGAAGTTGAAGGCCGGTGCGTACATAAACCGACGGGAGCCGACATTCCAGAATGGCGCCTTGCCTGGCACTCCCGGCCGAAGGGCGATCCGATATTGATCCTTCGCAGGTTCGCCTGCCGATTTTGTGACAGGTTTCGTGGCAGGTTTCGGTGTAGTTGCTTTGGGTGCGGCGGCTTCGGTTTTCTTGAGCAATTCTGGTGAAACCATGGCCTTGATATCCTTTTCCTTCAGGGCTCTGTTGGAGACACGAAAGTCATCCAGAGCGCCAACGAAGGGGGAGCCCCATTTGCCGAGGAAAGGAGTGCAAATCCCAGCCTTGCCACTGTAGAAATTAAATCCGCTTTCGACTGTGTGAGCCTTTTTGCCATTAAGATATCCAGTCACCGTGCCATCTGCTTTATAGACCAGCGCCACGTGCTGCCAGATGCCTTTGTTGTTCAAGCCATCCACTGCGACGGGCCATCCCTTTGCGTTCCAGACTTGGAGGGTTGACCCAGCAAGACGAAAGCTGCCGGATTGGGTCGTCTCTCCTTCAAGCTGAGAGAAGATCCGCCCGTCGGCTTGTTCGCCGTTTGACTTCAGCCAGAAACTCACGGTTGCCGGCGCCTGGAAATCAAGATTACCGACGACGACCCCTTTGCCCCCTGTTTTAAATTGCAGTGCCTTGCCAACCACACCTTCACCCAGTTTCTGTCCCGAGAGCTGGGCATGGAGCTTGTTCGGTGAGGTGTCTGGGGTAGATGTGCCGTTCTCGGTGAGCGCATCAAATGGCCAATGCCAATAGGTGGCTTTCTTTGATTTCGCGGGAGCGGCCGATGAAAACGCGTGAATAATTTGCACGTTTTTTTGCGGATCGCCCGTCATCGCATGGGAAGGTTGGCTTCCGCTCGGTGCTGGCTCGATCTCTAAAACAACCGCTGAATTCTTGGGCATGTCATAGAGGAAATCCTCACCGTAACGAACGGTCGCCAAGACCTTTCCTTTGTTGGGATAGACCTCTTTGATCTGATAGACGGCCTTCGGGTTTTCTTCTAACTGAATCCAGCGGTTGATCGGGATCGAAGCGCGGACCGGATAGCCATTGTGATTGTTTGAAAAGAGGAAGATGAATCCACGGTCCTTGATGATGTGCGCACTGCCATCGATGGGCTTGAAACCCGGGCAATCGAACAAATCACGTTTGACCTTCAGATAGTCATGATTCTCGGTCGCCCAGGCGCGCCAAGTCTTGAGAAATGTGCGGTTCTCTTTCAGAGCGAGACCATAAAAACCTTCGCCGAATTTGGCGTAACTGGTGACACTGATGGTGGTGAGTAGGCTGTTGCGGAAATCCTTGACTGACTTGCCGATCACGGCGGACATATTTTTATAAACCGGACGGAAGCGGTCGTTCCCATTATGCCAGGCTTGGAAGCGATTCATGATCACGCCATTGGTCTCGTAGTAATTTTCATCCGCATTGAAGTAGCGCATCGCCCATGGGCCGCCTCGTTTCATGCCATAGTATTGCTCCAGGCACATTTTGGGGTGGCGGCGACGCAGCTCGCGAAGGAACTTCTCAATATTTTTCCATTCCTTATAAAGGTTGTCCCCAGGCAAATGTCCGTGGTTTTTGGCGTAGCAGAGGTCAAAACCCAAGCCCTTCGGCCCAGGTCGGTATTTGGGAACCTCCCAGTAACTCAACCAACGTCCGTCAAACCCCCACCAGCGCGCGTTGTACTTGGTGATGACATGGTCGACAACTTCCAGCATGTGATCCATGTAGTCATCGCAGCCAGGACATGAAAGTTTACGGCCGAAGAGGTACTCGTTGACCTTGCCATTTTCATCAAGCGCTCCCCACTCCGGGTGATCCTTGAAATAGACAATAGGTAAGGTGAAGCTCGACACGTTGACACCGATTTTCTGTCCATAGGCATGGAAGGCTTCCATGGCAGGTGGCGCGCTGAATTCCGGTGTGAACTTGCCGGGCAAAAACTTGTCGAGTTTGACCTTGGAGTGGTCGGCATGAAGTCCGGCCGTGGGACCGGCTGGTCCCGGCATTCCGGCAACTCCGCTGTCCTTAGGGAAGCCCCATGGTTTGGTTCGCATCTGATCGATGTAAGGGGGACTGAGCGGGTGCACCCCCCGGCCATACCAGGTGTGAGCGGTCATGATGTCATGAATGCCCGCCTGTTTGAGTTGATCCAGAATCGCAGGCTTTATATCCCAGAGCTTGGCCCACCAGCCGTTCTGCCAGACCCAGTAGCCCTTTTCAGGTAAGCCCAGATCATCGGGCAGCGCATGCAGCATAAATTCCTGCATCGCCCAGACCTCCCCCCAGTCGAGAATCTCCGATTTAATCGCTGCTTTCGGGATACGCCCTTTGAAATGTTGCGCAAGGCCGGATCCGCCAAAACCCATGTAAGGCGAAGCTGTCGCTCCCGGATAAGGACCCTGGGAGTAACGATGAATCCCTTCCTTGCGATAGACGCCGATGAAGTATTTCTCGCTAACGTTTACTTCTTTCGCCGCGGCTTGGTAGCTCGGCTTATAGCCTAAGCGAAAGCCATCCGTTCCTCTCTGCTCCAGATCCCAGTAGGGGTAAGCGAGCCCTGCAAAACAGCCGCCTTTTTCAGCGCGTAGAAACAGATTGATCGGGCAGTGCCAGATCGTGTTGTCATCGTGAAAATGAATTCCTTCAAATGCCTCGGTTGTTAGGTCCTCCAGCGCGATGGATTTGAGGAAGTAAGGTTTGCCGTCGGTGGACTTGATCTCGAGCCACTTTTCGATGAAGTGGTCCTTAGCACCGAGACGATAGTGGAGCGTGATGTTTAGCCCGTTTCCAGTAAAACGAAGTTCTACCTGCCCCGCTTTGGCGCTGACGGCTGTGGCTTTTTCGGATCGGATGATTCCCTTCTTGGTAACCACTTCAAAACCGATGCCGGTCTGCGGGTAGACCGCGTCCTGTTTTTTGTCGTGGATCGATAGCAGTGCACCGCTTTCGCGGTCGATCTCCACGGCGATGCGCGGGTTTTCTAGACGCAGGGGATCTTCAGCCGCCCAAGCCGGACTGAGGGTCGCGAGTAATCCTGCTGTTAGGATGGCTGTGCGGGTAAGTGGTTTTGTTATCACTGTTAGTTAGTTAGGAAATTTTCTTGTACGGGAGCGTGGGCGTCTCGCCCGCATCTGCAATGGAGCATCGGCTGGAGAAGTGTTCATGACTTGTGGCTTGGGTTGATGCGGCCGGGACGCCCACGCTCCCGTCTCCAGCAAAAACATCAGATGAAATCACACCCGGGTTACAGGTCGTACTGGGGAATCTTCATCCACTCGCCGCCTTTGAGGGCTGACTTGTGAGCGATGACACCGCCCAAGGTCATATTCAAGGCATCTCCGATATCGACGATGGGTTTCTTATCCAACAGGATGGACTCGATGAAGTTGTTGGTCAGCTGCCCGTGAGAGCCACCATGACCGCCGCCCTTAACGCTGGGTGGTAGTGGTGGGCGAGTGCCGCTGATTCTTTTATCGTGTGGTTTTTCTCCGTAGACGCGACCCTGTTCTCCGTGGGCATTTTTCATGTCCCAGCTGCCACCCATCCGCGAGATGCCGCCTTCGCTGGTCTTGAACATGGCTATTTCCGTGCCAAATGGATTCTTGTGCTGGTTGTCACCCTTATTGTATTCGGCGTAGAGACCGGCTGTGCCCACTCCGGAGACTTCGGTGAACCGTCCTCCGGTGATACCAACGTAGTAGGCCGTCGCATGGGTGGGATACCACATTGGCGGGAGGGCCTTGCGCCAGCCGCCGAGATCAATCTTGCCGTTCTTGGAATTGTAACCGGGAAGTCCCTTGGGGCCAAAGTCATGCCAGTATTCTCCCTCTGAGTAGATGATCTTGCCTAAGGCACCTGCTTGGTATTGCATACGTTTGGAGTAGAGGTCGGTATGAAACATGGAGGTCTCATTCATCATGTATTTCATGCCGCTCTTTTTCACCGCGTTGAATAATTTTTCTGCCTCGTCTTCCGCTTCAAAACCAAACACGGCGGGAACCGCAGAGACGACGTGTTTGCCGTGATTGAGTGCCATGATCGCTAGGCGCGCATGACTCGGGGCATCGGTGGCAATGTAGATAGCTTCGATGCTCTTGTCCTTGATCATCTCTTCGCAGGATGGGTAAGTCTTTTTGGCACCAACTGCTCTGGCAAGGGCTGCACAGCGACCGGGGTCGAGATCGGTGGCTGCCACCACTTCGACATTCGGGTGATTCTGATAAAAGAATGCCCCTCCGAATTTACAGAGACCATATCCGGCGATGCCCACCTTGACCTTGCGATCTGAAACCGACCTCCAACCTTTGGCTGCATTCGGGTCGTCCTTGGTTTTTTCAAATCCTGGAATGATTTTTCCATCAGCATCCTTGGGTGCCTCTTTGGCAGCATCCGCGTTACCCGCCAT
>JASJLI010000014.1:0-10919 GCA_037620805.1 Akkermansiaceae bacterium | reverse complement strand
AGGCCTACGACCAATGGTGGAGCGAAACTTATCCAGAGATGATAGAGGCGGGTGGAGATAAAGGAGAGCCTATCAAACTGCCGAAGCGTATGAAAAAAAAGCAATCGATTCAACGTCTGAATAATAATTAATCAGATGAGTGTGAATTTCCCTCTTAAAATGAAGATGAGCCTCCTTGGTTTCCTGACTCTGTTACTAGTTAGTGGCGTGTTGCAAGCTGATGGCTTTGCGAAGCAGTGCATAGAAGTAGAGGCTCTGGCAAAGCTGACTAAGGCACCCGCCATGCAAGATGCAAAAGGTGTCGAGTCTAGCAAAAATCTCAAAGCCATTTACTTCGATGCTCTCGATTGGAAAGGCAAACCAACCAAGGTATTTGCCTGGCTTGGGCTTCCTGCAAACGTTAAGAAAGGCGAGGAAGTTCCCGCCATGGTATTAGTGCATGGCGGTGGTGGAACAGCCTTTAAAGTCTGGGTTCAGAAGTGGAACGAAAAAGGCTACGCTGCCATTAGTATTGCCGTGGAGGGACAGACTGATCGTAAAGCTCCCAAGGGAACCCTGGCAACGCCGACGGGTTTAACAAAACACCAGTGGGCAGGTCCAGTGCGTCAAGGTATCTACAACGACTCGAAGAGTAGTGTCCCGCTGAAAGAACAATGGATGTATCATGCTGTCGCAGATACCATTCTCGCAAACTCGTTGATTCGGGCACTGCCGGAAGTCGACTCTAATAAAGTTGGGCTCATGGGTATTTCCTGGGGTGGGGTGATTACCAGCACGGTCATCGGTATTGATCAACGTTTTGCATTTGCGATTCCCACCTACGGTTGTGGCGATCTGTCCACGGCTGCGAACCAATACGGTCGGTCACTTGGTAAGAATGAAACCTACAAAAAAGTGTGGGATCCAATGTTACGAATGAATAAAGCCACGATGCCTACGCAGTGGTTCTCTTGGCCGGAGGATAGTCATTTTCCGATGAATCATTTGGCGGCCTGTTATGAGGCCGTCAAAGGTCCTCACATGGTGACTCTCATACCGAAGTTGAGGCACGGTCACGGGCCACCGTGGAATAAACCCGACAGCTATGCCTTTGCCGATAGTATAGTCAAAGAGGGTAAGATGTGGTGTCGGCAAACAGGTTGTTCTCATAAGGGTGATCTGTTTAGCGTGGTATTCACTTCATCCAAGCAACTGAGCAAAGCCGTTTTGGTTTCCACTATAGATACGGGTGTGACCGGATCGCGCCAATGGATTGAAAGTCCAGCAATACTGAAAAATAAGATGAATTTATACACATCGACAGTGCTCCTTCCTGAGGGTGTTACCGCGTGGTTCATCAACATGGTGACAGCAGATGGTCTGACCGTGAGCTCCGATTACCAGGAGAAGTAGAGGCTGGATCACCGGATGTTCACACGGTTTTTAAGATGAAGATAAAATTAATATTATTACTTCTAGCTGCGACCACCATGGGTGCGTTGTCAGAATCTAATAATATGTTCGTTATTTTGACAGCACCCCAGTTCAAGGCAAATTGGTTGTCTGGTTTTAAGAAAGACCGGTCCGGAAAAATAATCCCCTCGCTCGAGACCATACTCGTCACCTTAAAGCGCATCAAAACCGATGGAGTTAGCTCAAGCAAAAATCTGATCGATGAAACTTCTATCAGAACTATTATGGACAAAGGGTATGGATACCACGTCTGAACGGTTGATGATGCAAGGACTGCCAAGCGATTTGAGCAATGGGGAGCCAAATCCATTGCCACCAATGTCCCCGGGAGCATGAGGGGGAGTCTCTCCAAAACCAAGGCCACAGAAAAGCTTCCATGGGTGAAGCCTTAACCGATTTTAACCTGAATTTGGGAACTTCGTTAACGATCAAGAAGACGTTCTGGTAAGCAAGCGACGTCCTAAAAAATGAGGATATCCAAAGTCTCAGAGAGAGGTAATAGTGCCATCAGTAATGTGAGCAAGAGTTCTTGCGAACTGCTATCAATAGAAACCAAACAAAAACATGAAAAAGCAAACTCCTAGCAATAACAAAAACCTAACATTGACAATAGCTTCCATTCTTTTAGGAAGTGTCGTAAGTCCGTGCCTTGGCTCGCTCTCCATCATCGACGACGGTTTTGGCTCAGGTTCTATCGCAGATGCGGCACGTTTCACCGAAAGCCGAGCCGATCGAGGTTACTATAAAGATGGCAACTCAAATTGGGGCATTACCGGAGGAGTTCTGGCAAACCCAGGAAACGGAGCAACCGCGCAAAATCGGGAAAATCCCGTTGGGAAAGTGGTATCCATTTCCACGGCTGAGACAAACCTGACTCAAGTGGTTGTCTCCTTTGATTACACGGTTGGGGCGGGGGCGACTCTCTTCTTCCATCTCGCAGGCTACGCGATTGACGACGGCACTGGTAATCAACTCGCTAATACGCAGGATCTCAATGGCAACCTTCAAAACCAAGGGGAAACAAGTTATGGTGACATGAACCTGCTTACCGGACTAGACGAAACTGGCAATGCCAGTGATACTATATCCTTCGCCGCCGGCACCTCCGGCACCTTTACCCAGACTTATGATCTTACTGCCTATTCTTGGGTTGGCGAAGCCAACTTTTCCGGAGCGATTAGCGACATCAGGGACTTTGACCTCGTGCTAGCCGCGTTCGCCTCGAATCTAACATCTACCGATGGGACCGGTGCAATCTCGATCAATGACTTTTCGGTAGAGGCAACGGCAGTCCCTGAACCATCCTCAGCAGCACTGCTCGGCCTTGGTGGACTCGCCCTGATCCTTCGTCGTAGGAAGTAGAAAAACCACGCTACATCGAAACATTTTAAAATACCTCGGAGGTAAACCTCACGGGGTGTTTTTTTGTCAGAATTCAGTGATTCGGCCTTGATTCTGAATGCTCTAAAGCTGGATAGCATCCTAAAAAATGAGGATAGACCGCATCCGGTAAGGGGTTACTCTGTATACACGGCTTGTGAAGTAGCTCTCTAAAAACTCCATCAATGATTCGAAAACTACACAACCACCCACTGATCCAGGCCAAGCATCGCCCTGGCTTTGCTCTGATAGCGACGATCAGTGTGATGGTATTGCTGGTGATGATTGCGCTGGCGATGCTAAGCTTGTCGACCATTGAGCTGAGAAGTGCGAGGCAAGGGGATGCCATGGTGAAAGCCCGTGCCAATGCACGTTTGGCGCTGATGCTCGCGATTGGGGAGTTACAGAAATCCGCAGGTGCTGATCAGCGCGTCACGGCCCTTGCGGGTATCAATCCCGCCAATACCACTCAACCTCACCTTCTTGGGGTTTGGAAATCCTTCAAACAAAGCAATACCAATACGGGTGCCATTAATTACAGCACGCAGAAAGACGGCGACTTTATCCAATGGTTGAGTTCCACGACTTCCGCTAATAGAATCAGCCCCACTTACCCTACTCAAAATCCCGCTAACCCTGTCAAACTTGTCGACACAGGAACGGTCTCTGATCCATTGGACCCAAGTAATTCTTCGAACTACATCAGTGCTTCTGCCATTGATGTGGCGGCCGCTACTAGGGAAACAGGAAAATACGCTTGGCACGTCTTTGATGAATCACAAAAAGCCAATCTCACCATCAACCAAGCCACACCAACCACGGATGCAGAGCGGATTGCTTCTCTGGGCACTGGGGGTAAACCTGGGTTCCAGATTGATGCCGCTTATGAGGACCTAGAAAATCTCAACGAGGTAGACCGGGGCAAGCTTATCTCGCTGGATAGCACGGAACTTGTTTCCTTTGAGCCAATCACGAACAGTGCATTCCATTACCTAACAGCGGGATCAAATAGCCTGCTCGTCGATGTTGCCAATGGGGGCTATCAGAAAGATCTTTCGCTGCTCTTTGAAAATACAACCTTACCCGCCGACTATACTGATCGCTACATCTATAGCGATAGCGATTCACCCGTAGCGCCGTCACCGCCGCGTTTTACTGGAGCTGAACCGATGCCCAGCCCAGACCCAAAATGGTCACTGCTACATTCTCACCATAACCTTTACAAAAATGTCAGCGCAGATGGTGGCGCATATGGCATCGATGCTAGCTACGTTGAACGCGATACGGCTACGGAGTATTTTAACAAACAGCAACTTCTGCCAGTTGTGTCGAATGCCCAGTTCATTTTCTCGATGGCGCCGCAGAAACATAGCCTGAATGCTCCGTATGTGGGCTTTTTAGGATTTTGGGTCGATGTCGTCATCACCCTTTGGAATCCCTATAATGTTGAGCTAAGAATGGATGCGATGGAGTTTGAATTCTACCGGTTCCCCTTGCAGGTGGAGTTTTTCCGTGAAGATGCCAGTGGTGTAAGAAGTGCCTCATCAGGTAATCCCGTGCACATCGCCTACATGTTTAATCGCGGTAATAATCCGACAGGGGTCTCGAATATTCAGGATAAACTGCCATACAGAGCTCGTATATCGGGACCGGACAGCACGCCGGGTGTTAATGATATCGTTTTAAAACCAGGTGAATATAAGGTTTTTGGCGCTCCGAAAGGGACGATCTACAACCACAAAAACTGGAATTTCACCCGCGGCCTTGAATTAGAAGAAGGGTATAACCCTCAAAAGGGCGGCGTGTTTGAGCGCTATATTTCGACTAATCAGAACTACCAGTCCCAATGCCAATGGCCCGGCCCTGGCAATAGACAACAAATTCAAGTGAAGTATGGCGACACCTATTCTGTCGAAGTGAGCCCCGCAAAAGTAAACCGGACGACCAGTTTATGGCCTGAAACAAACAATAAAGAAATTGTTTCCTATTTGAAGATTTACCGAGGAGACGGAGGTTCAAATACAAACGTGTCTGACATGGACGCGTATGAAATTACTCTGAATCAAAACAGAAAACAGGTCGGAGCCATTGAGCTCGATTTACCTGGCAATCCTGTCGACTGGACAAATATACCGAGTTACGGGCGATCCGACATGTCGCAACTAACAGTCACGCCAGAAAATAACTTGCCGCAGGGAAATGCTACAGAAAAAGTTCCTTTCCTCATTGCGTCATTGCGACTCAAAACAGAGCAAGATTCGGATGCCATCAATAGTAGTTCGTCATCGATGTGGTTACACAATGGCATAACAAATCAATACTTTACCAATGGTCTTTCAGGGGATCAGAGTGAGAATGAGAAAACACATCAGTATGAGTTCACCTGGGAGCCGATGACTTCATGGAATGATATCCCAACTGTTGAAGTGGATACGCGGAACCGAGGTTATGGTGGAGCGGGTGTGACTTCTGGAAGTGGAGTCAATTTCGCACCTTTTCAGCAAATTCCTCTGACCCCGGCCACATCGATCGCTCAATTCTCGCACGCTCCGTTGAATAGTGGTGGGCAAGTACCATTAACGACTCAGATCGTTGGGAACTCCTTTGCTTCACCATCGGTTCCCTTGGCTTTAACGTCAACGGGTGGCTCTCTAGGTAATCACCTCGACCATTCTTACATGGCGAATACGACTCTCTTTGATGGCTATTTTCTTTCGACGGCAACGGCTCAAACTCAAGCGATTTACGGAGCCGCTGCGCGTCCCCTGAGCGAGGTGATCAATGAATTCTTCGATCAAACTAAGTCGTTGCCCAATCCTAACTTTAAGCCAGCCACGAACACAGCCCCGACGGTGACCGCTGCTGATTACGAAACCTTTGCCCAGCATCTTTATAATAAAGGAGCTTTTAACGTGAATTCAACCTCGGTGGAGGCATGGGCTTTGTTTCTAGCAAGTGGCACCAATGAAGCGCTCCCGATTCTCGATATGCTTACCGCTAGTACGCGTTTTTCAACAGCCCGCGCATCCGATGACGCATCATATTCTCGTTTTGCACCCATGATCGGCGATCAAGTGGACGCCACTACCGATGACCAAAATCGCTGGAAAGGCCACCGTAGACTAACAGCAGGGCAAATCACAACTCTTGCCCGTAATGTGGTAGCTGAAGTGAAAGCTCGTGGCCCTTTCCAATCCGTAGCCGAGTTTGTGAACCGTCGATTGGATTCCAATCCAGCCACGGGCAACTCTGGAACTTTACAAAGTGCCATAGACAACTCCAACCTCAATACTGATTTTGGACAAGCGGCCCCTAAAAACAATACCGAGTTGACTTCAGGCAATCTCACCGGAAATAGTTCTGACGGATCAGTCACCCAAATCACCCAAGCAGACCTGCTTAATCGTCTGGCACCTTCGATCACCGTTCGTGGTGACACCTTCCTCATCAGAACCTACGGAGAAGCAACCATTGGAAACCATACCACCCGTGTATGGTGTGAAGCTCTTGTTCAACGTGGGCATGACTTTGTCGATAAATCCCAAGCACCCACCACTGATTCAGCCGCACTCAACAGTACCAATAAGACCTATGGTCGTCGCTTCAACATCGTCTCATTCCGCTGGTTATCCGAGCCTGAAATCTGATCCTAACATCATTTAATGAATAATATTTTCATCACATGCTGCCTGCTCATTTCCATGGGCGGAGCTCTCTTTGGCCAGAATAAAGAAGAAGCCAGTATGTATATTTCCATCTATGCCTTTGACTACGCTAAAGAGCATAAATCGATCTTCCTTGCCGATAAAAAAGATCATGCAAAAGAGGTGAAACTATCAAACGCAAATATCCTAGGCCCTTTTAAAACCATCGTAGAAGGAGATTCAAAAATCACTCTCAGGAGTCAGGCTAATAATAAAGAAGGCAAAACCATTTACCCTGCCATCACCCAAGTCAAAATACCAGCTAACATCAAAGCCCCTTTACTCATCCTTTTCCCAGTACCTGGGGCGCAGGTCTACAAAGCCATTGTTGTGGATCGTAGTTTGAGTAATTTCCCCAAAGGTAGCTACAAACTCATCAACGTCTCGCCCAGTGCGATTCGGGGGGGGGTTGGAAAGACAAAGATCATTGCACCCTCAAAAAAAATCACCCCCTTTAATCCATCCAGTAATCGTGAGAAACTTCTTGATGTGCACTTCCAGTATAAACGCACCAGCGATTGGAAAACTTTCGGCCGCACTCGTTGGGTGAACGAAAAAGAAAAACGATCCCTTCTCTGCGCCTACTTGGACCCCAAAACCAAGCGCATGAAAATTCGTGGAATCATCGTAAAGCCTCTCCCGCCTCGTAAAAAAACTAAATAAGCTGCTCTTTAGCAAGAGGCCTCATATTTAGCCGCGATCTATTGGTGGTATCATCAAAAATGAGGATAGGCAGAGAGGTGCATTGTTATCTATAATATCCCCAGATTACCTTTATTATTTCATGAAACCTCTATTGCTTTTATTGTTGTTAGGAACCTTCGCCTATTCAAAAACAAAACCCAATATCTTATTCATCTTTGCCGATGATTGGGGCTGGGGGGATCTTGGTTGTCACGGCCACCCATATGTTAAAACGCCAAACATCGATAAGCTCGCCGCCAATGGCACGGACTTCCACCGATTTACCGTGGCGAGCGGAGTTTGTTCGCCTAGCCGCGCTGCTGTGATGACAGGGCATTTTCCTGCACGTTATCACATCGATGGGCATTTCGCTTGGGTGCCGAGTAATGCTAAACGAGGCATGCCAGATTGGTTGAATCCTGATGCTCCACTCCTGCCGCGCATGCTTCAAAAATCCGGCTATGCGACAGCTCACTTTGGGAAGTGGCATTTGTCTAATAATATGATTCCTGATTCTCCTCTTCCTAGTCAATATGGTTATGATGAATATGGAGCATTTAACTGCGCAGGCGAGCAGATGCCGGTGCATGAGGATGCGCGTAATGCCATCGAATTCATTGAAAAAAGCCATGCAGCCGAGAAGCCGTTTTTTATTAATCTCTGGATTCACGAGCCTCATACTCCGTTCCATACGGTTCCCAAGTATCGTTGGCTCTTTCGCGATCTGGATGTCGCGGATAACATCTACGCCTCTGTTCTGTCGCATGCCGATGACCGTATCGGTGAAGTTTTGGATTGCTTAGACCGACTCAAAATCAGCGACAACACCTTAGTGATATTCACCTCGGACAACGGGCCTGCTAGAGCTGCCGGGCCGGTGCAATTAAGCTTGATGCACGATGCAGCCACCGGAGCTGGATTCGGGGTAGGTGGCGCTAAAGGCGTCACGGGTGGCCGCAAAGGCTATAAAGGGGCGCTTTTCGAAGGCGGTATCGGAGTGCCATTCATCGCTCGTTGGCCAGGGGAAATCGCAGCAGGTAAAGTCGATAAGACTTCTTTGATTTCTGCCGTCGATTTGCTGCCAACATTTTGTGAAATTGCAGGTGTTGAACTTCCGTCGAAATACATGCCAGACGGCTTGAGCCAGGTGACAACACTCAAGGGCAAGGCTAAGACACAACGGGATAAACCCCTATTTTGGAAAATGGATGCTCCGTGGCCAGTGCAGAAATCCCGACCAGATCACTGGGTCGCTTATGCTGTGGTGGCTCAAAACTGGAAAATGGTGACTAACAAAGATTCGAGCCACATCGAACTTTACAATATTACCTCTGATCCTTTCGAGAAAACAGATCTCAAGGAGGCACAATCTGCTGTCGTTGCTCGTATGAGTAAACAACTGACCGCTTGGAAAGCTACGCTGCCCGATGGTCCAGATAAGAGCTGCTTTTCAAAAGAACGAAGCCAATAAACAGCCGACAGGACACAGCGACAGCCATTGCGAATAATCACATTCTATTCGTCTATGAGAGGTGCATATGGTAACAAGTAGATGATGTTTCTCCGCCCCACACGCCTTCTTTGCCTAGTGATCTTTCAACTAGGTGTTACGCTTGGTGTGGTTGATGCTGGAGAGACAGCGGTTGAGGATAAAAGCTGGTCCATTGGAGATTTGGAAGAAAGACTGGTTGAAATCGATACAGAGCTCGAGCAGTTAGCGAGCCTGAGTTTGCGCAGTGGCGTCGGAGCTATAGGGTATCGATCACGTGCTTATGATGAGTGTGATCGACAGGAATGGATTAAAATCGATCTGATTAATGAACAGACGATCGATCAGGTCATCCTCGTGCCTTCCATTTGGCGTGATACCAAGACTGGATTCCGAGCTGATGGGTTTCCGGTGGAATTCCGGATCATCGCAGGAACAGCCCAAGACACCGAAGGTACTGTGGTTGCTACCTATGGGGAAAAAGATCAGTTGCTGCCGCGTATTGCGCCGCTGGTGATCCCCTGCAAAGGTGTTTCCGCATCATGGATACGAGTCGAGGCTACTGAGCTCTCGCCGCGTGCATGGGATGGTAAATATATTCTCCAGCTGTTTGAAATCCTCGTGTTTCATAACGAAGAAAATGTAGCTTTACGGAAACACGTGACAACCTCATCCCCCTATCAAAACGAAGGTGAGGCTCGTGACCGGCGATATTTAGTGGATGGTTTTGTTCCCTACCTGATGGACGCCGCGCATGGGGAGCAGAGTGTGGCCTTTGTGAGTCAAGTTGGTGCTGGCGAGCAACCCGTACTGATCATGGATCTTGGTGAGAGCCTTCCGTTAAACCGAATTCACCTCCATGCCACAGATATTAGTGATACGGTTCCCCAGTCGGTATCGAATGATTTTGGCATGCCCAGATGGTTAATCGTTGAGGGATCGACCGAACCTGACTTTTCGGATGTGTTTGGATTGATCGAATTTCGCATGAACTCAGTCTATGACACGGGCCCCATTGTCATGCGTAATTTTCAAGAAACGGAATGCCGGTATGTTCGATTAACTGCATTAGAGCCGTTCTTTAATTCAACCGATGGTGGAACAGGTACACAGATTGGATTTGCCGAAATTGAGGTTTTTGCCAACGGGAAAAACGTTGCCGTAGGAATCAACGTTCACGGTGAGTTTGATGTGGGTAGCCCCGGCCGATCGTATCGGGCGTTAACAGACGGTCTGAATTTGTATGGTGATATCCTGCCCATTCGAGGTTGGCTGGGCGAACTTGCGAAACGTCATGAACTTGAAGTTGAACGGCCCCGGATCGTTGCCGCGCTGGATCAACGTTATACGAAACAGAAAACCAACCTCAATCGAATGGGGTGGTTAGCAGCATTATTGGCGGCGGGTATCATCTTTACCATATTGATTCAGCGTTTGATTCGGATGCGGCAGGTGTCTCACATCCGTCTTCGCTTAGCAGCGGATCTTCATGACGAACTGGGAGCCAATATACACACCATTGGTCTCCTTAGTGACCTCGCGGCTGAAACCACTAATGATCCAGAAGAGCTGGCGACTCTTCATCGGAGGATCAGATCTGAAACCGAACGCTCGGGAATGGCTGTCCGGAATTGTACGAACATGCTGGAGGCTGTCGGACTCTATACGGATTTGAAGGAGGATATGCTCCGTACTTCACGCCGGATCATGGCGAAACTGGATCATGATATTGAAATCACGGGTGAAAATCATCTGAATCGACTCAAGTCCCGTACGCGGGTCGATTTGTTTTTATTCTACAAGGAGTGCCTGATCAACATCAGTCGTCATGCTGGTGGTGATCGATTTAAGACCCGTCTAACCGCTGGAAAACAACAAGTGCTGTTGACTATTAGTGACAACGGGCGTGGACTCGATGAGGCGGAAGACGATATCCCTAAGTCATTGAAGCGTCGTGCTAAGTTACTGCGGGCTCATGTAAGTGTTGAGTCTCCTGCGAGTGGAGGTACGTGTATTAAACTTGTTTTACCCACTCGCATGTGGGGGTATAAATCCAACAAGAATCATGAGTGATAAAGTGAAAATCATGATGGTGGAAGACCATCCAGAATACCGGGAAATCGTTGAGATGGCGATATTTCGTCAAGACGATATGGAGTTGGTCAGCCAGTTCGGAACAACTGAGCGGGCGTTACGTAGCTTGCCCGATA
>JASJLI010000013.1:0-50478 GCA_037620805.1 Akkermansiaceae bacterium | reverse complement strand
GGGGGGGTCGCCTGCGTCCCAGTGGCCGTAGGTGGTGACTACGAATGTGTCGTCGGGGAGAATTTCAACTCCAGGGTAAGTGGTATCGTAGCCTTTTTTATTATCAAATAGTCGGACAACGTATTGACCGGGACGGTTTTTGACAATGTCTTCGTAGGTGCCGACCCATGCCGCGCAGTCGCCTTCGGTGGGCCATTTGACGGAATCGTCTTTACGGCTGAAGTCACTTTTACGAGAGGTGTAGGAGCGGAAAACGATGAGTAGTCTGCCATCGGAGGCGTACTTCGCAGTGTGACGATCTCCGGTGAGTGAACGGGGGAGTTCGCGTGGTTTGGTCCAGGTCTTTCCCTCGTCATTAGAGAAGATGACGTGGGAGTTTTTCCTCCGGGCATTCTCACGAAGGAGGACAGCGAGTTGTTTGCCATCGGGTGAGCGGATGATGCCGGGTTCGCAGAGATGAATATCACTTGAGGCGTAGATGATTTTAGGATCGCTCCATGTTAGCCCGCCATCTTTGGTGAAGGTTTTGTAGAGGGTCATGACGCGTGGCCCTCCTTTTTTGCGGTCTTTGCTGATGAATCGACCGTCATCGTGAAAGAGGCACATGTAGTGACCTTTTCCAGTTTTAAGGTCACTATGACAACCCATGACGACGATGCCTCCCCAGTCGCCTACTTTTTCGAGTTCACTCCAGGTTTTCCCTTCATCTTCAGAGACGGCCTTACGCACGGGGTAGAGGCCGGAGAACATGATGATGCGTTTTTTTCCATCGGGACCGGTCATGCGATGAAGCGTGGGGACTTCTTTTGAGGTGGCCCAGGTTGCGGGGGTGGGGAGTCTCTCACTCCAGGTTTTCCCTCCGTCGGTGCTACGTTTGTAAATAATAGCTCCTCGACCATGCCCTTTGGGGTAAACGGCGAGGATGGTTTTGTTGTCGTCTAACAAACAAGTGGTAACGTGGCCGAGATACTGGCCCTTTTCTCGGTCGACGACGACTTGTCGCTCTTTCTCGTTGGCTAGATCGATAAACGGGAGATCTTCAGCCTGACTGCTGATCGGTAAAAGTGAGAGGATGAGTGCGATGCTGAGGTGTTTCATGATTAGGGAGTATACGGCACTCCCATTCGCTTAACTTGCAATCGTGTGGTGGTATTTTTTACATACCACTCCGGGGTGGTGATCTAATGTCCGCTAATGTCCGCTAATGTCCGTAGTCGTCACCCTTGGCGCTGCGTGCACAGGAGGCACGCCACTCGGTCATGTAACCTGCCATTTCCTCGACAAGTTTTGGATGTTTGGCTGCGATGTCGGTTTTCTCTTCCTTATCGGTGAGCATGTCGAAGAGCCGCCAAGTTTTTCCGCTATTAAAACTGGCGAGTTTATAACGATCGTTGTGGAGGCACATCTGGAGAGATCCTTTTTTGGCATGCACGTTTTTGTCGTTCATGACCGGAGCTTGGAATGCGATGTAGCTGCCGCGTTCTTTTTTCTCGCCCGTTAGGAGCGGGAGGACGTTCTCCCCATCGAGGATGGGTTGATTTTCAGGTGCTTCGACTCCAGCTGCGGCTAACATGGTTGGATAAAAATCAGAGGTTCCCATAGGGGCAGTGAGCACGCGTTGACCTTTGAGCTTAGCTGGCCACTCGACGATGCCAGGGACGCGGATGCCGCCTTCCCAGAGGGTGGCTTTTTTGCCACGGAAAGGACCGGCTGAGTTGTGATCGTGGATGTAGGACGGGCCGTTGTCGCTGCAGAACCAAACGAGGGTGTTCTCGGCAATGCCAAGGCTGCGTAGTTTAGTGCGGAGCCTGCCGACTTCTTTGTCCATAGCGGAGAGGCAACCGAACCAGTGCTGACGCTCAATGGTTTCCTTTGGGTAAAGCGCACGCATTTCGTTGCCTGCAACGATGGGAGTGTGAACCGCGTGGAACCAGATGGTGGTGAAGAAGGGTTTCTTTTCTGCGGCGTTTTTCTCGATGAACTTGAGTGCGCGACTCATCAAAATTTCCGAGTCTTCCCCGGGAAGATTTTCATCAACAAATTGGCCAGGTCCAGTCCAGTAATTTTCACGAAAACGAAGGCCAATCATCGAACCGTTCTCGACGGGTTTATCCATAATAAACTTATATCCGGGTGTGCCAAGCTGTGGGCTATCGTGGTAATAGGGGTTGTAAGTCGGTAATGAGGCGGCGGTGGCGAAGACTGTGTCGTAACCATTTTTCCACGGAGGGGAGTAGTTCTTGGGGTCGGCTTTATCGCCGGGGAAGTAAGTTTGTTTGACGGTTTTACTCATCTGGCCAACGTGCCATTTACCAAAGTGACCTGTGGCGTAGCCCGCCTTGCCGAGAGTTTCTGCGAGGGTGAGTTCACCCATGGGGAGACCGTTTTCTCCAGCCCATAGGATTCCGTAGCGGTAAGGATGTCTGCCGGTGAGGCAACTGCCTCGGGTTGGAGAACAGACAGGGGCGGCTGCGTAGAAGCGATCAAGACGAATACCCTCCTTCGACATAGCATCGAGGTGAGGGGTTTTTACGACGGGGTTACCGTAGTAGGCGACATCCCCCCAGCCTTGGTCATCGGTCATGACCAGAACAATATTCGGTTTTTCGTTAGCTGGGAGAGCGGTAGCAGAAATTGCCAGAATCGACAGGCGGAGGAGTTTGGCTTTGTTCATGTTAGAAAATGGCGTTATTCGCCGAGGAGCTCTTTGAGTTTAGGCTCCATGGTTTCGGCCCAAATTTTGTAGCCCGGTTCACGTGGGTGGAGTCGGTCAGGCATGACTTCCTTGGTGAGTATGCCATCTTTGGTGAGGAAGGATGGTGCCATGTCGAGGTAGTGGACTAGTTTCCCGTCGGCGTAGGTTTTGATGATGTTGTTGATCTGGGTATTGAGCACTCGCATTTTGTGATCTGGCTTTTCGCCACGTGGGAAGATGGCGAGTAGGAGGACTTTGGTCTCGGGGCTGTGTTTGTGAAGCTTGGTGATGATGGCTTTGATTCCTTCGGCTGTTTCCTCGGCCTTCTGCATGATGTGGCCGGTGTTGTTGGTGCCGATCATGATAACGGCAACCTTGGGTTTGAAGTTGGCGAGTTCACCGTTGTCGAAACGCCAGAGCACGTGTTCTGTTTTGTCACCGGAGAAACCGATGTTGAAGGGCTTGCGTTTGGCGTAGTATTTGGCCCACACGTTTTTCCCATGATTTTCCCAACCGTGGGTGATGGAGTCGCCAATGAAAAGCAGATCGCATTCGGCACCTTTTGCGGCGGCGACTTTCTGTTCGTGGCGTTTTTTCCACCAGCCGGCATTGAGTTTGTGAGCTGGTGTATTTGCGGAGTGGGCTGCTTTGGCTGGTGCCTCATCGGCCACAGCTGCTGCGGCAGGGGCTTGAGCGAAGAGCGGGGAGATAAGGAACGTGGATATGAGCGCGAATTTGAACATGGGACTATGACAGATGGTTTTTCAATAATTGCCAGCAGTAAGTTTGCATACGTGGCAGATGGAAGGGGCCTTTGTAGTGGTTGCCTTTCATGTGCGTGGATACTCTTCCATCGCGGTGGAGATAGCCGAACCATTCGCCATGTTCTTTATCGTGAAACGTTTCGTGGGCGTAATCGTGGATCATTTTATGCCACTTGGCGTATTTTTCGTCACCTGTCATGGTATAGGCTAACAGGGTGGCGATGACGGCTTCATTTTGTGGCCACCAGAATTTCATGTCTTGCCAGTATTCCATGACGGGTTTTCCGGTGGGGTCACGGAAGTAGATGATGCCACCGTGTTCCTTGTCCCAACCTTGTTCCCAGGAGTAGTCGAGCATCTTGAGGCCAAGTTCTTGTAGTTTGGTGTCACCACCTCGACGTTTAGCTTCGTGGAGAATAAACCAAGCGCCTTCAATGGCGTGACCGGGGGTGATGGTGCGTTCCTGGAGGTGATCGATCATGTTGCCCTCGGGGTCAGTGCATTCCCAGACACACTGGAGGTCGTCATCGACACAATCGGCGATCTGTTCGATGTAGGAGTCAATTTGCGAAGCCGCGAAATCGCAGCCAACGGTGTCGCAGAGTTGTTGCGCGACGTTGAGGAAAATCATTGGTACACCAAGACCTTTGGATGGGCGGGTGTCGTTAAACTTGGCCGGGAGTGGTCGAGTGCCATCGGCATACTCGGTGCAACGTTTGAAAAGATCGCGGGCTTCTTGGGCAAGAGCTTCGTCGTTGGTGGCTTTGGCCAGCTGGCAATAGGCGGCAATGGCAAAGGCTTCGGAGAAAAAGTAGCGGCGTTTGCGCAGAGGTTTACCATCGCGGGTGACGAGGAAGAACATGTGGCCGTCGTCATCGAAGCAGTAATTCTTGAGGAAATCGACGCCAGCGCGCGCTCCCTCCAACCACTCAGGGCGTTGTTCGACGTTGTTGTAAAGTGTGCCAAGAATCGAGCTGAACCGTCCTTGGAACCAGACGGATTTGTCGTCGTCTAACAGCGATCCGTCGCGGTCCCGCATCAATAGGTAGCCACCGTGTTCTTGATCAATCGATGCAGGTAGCCAAAACTTGAGGGTGTCGTCGAGGAGGCTATCACGATAGAAGTCGCGGAGCGTACCGAGCTCTTCAGTGGAGTAGGTAGACATGAGAATGTGAAGTGCGGAGTTACTTGCTATGGATATTCAGTCCCTTGACCTGTTCTGGATCGGCTGGCATGAACAGAGCGAAGATGAGGCCTGTGCTGAAGGTAACCATGAAGCAGATTAAGCCATTAAACAGCCCCCAAATATTGGTAAGTCCCATGTTATTTGTCACCTGAATAGCTCCAAGCACAAGTGCGCCAGCGACGGCGGCAATCAGGGCGGCTCCGCCACTGACGCGCTGGGTAAAGATACCGAGGGCAAAGATGGCGGCTAGTGGCCCCATGACGAAGCCGACAAACATATTGAAGGTGTCGAAGGCTGACTTCATGTTTGCGACACTAACGTAGCATGCTGTGGCGATACCAACGATACCGAGGATGACCACGACGTTGCGAGCGACGGCTAAACGTTTTTTGTCCGCGCTTTCTGGTGAGATAACTCGACCATAGAAGTCGGTAACAAATGCCGTGGCAACTGAGTTTAGTGAACTTGAAATAGTCGACTGCGCTGCGGCAAATACGCCAGCGATAATGAGTCCCGCGACACCGATCGGAAGGTTCTGCATAATGAAGAATGGAAGAATACCATCGTTGGCCTTCAGGGTAGGATCCAGCATGCTTGGGCTGCTTTGGTAGAAAACATAGAGGGCTGTTCCTAGACCGAAGAAGATGGCTGAGCCAACGAGAGTCATAAAAATATTCAGCCAGAGTGACTGGGCGGCTTCTTTTTCAGTAGGAGTAGTCACGTAGCGCTGAACTACGTCTTGCCCTGATGTGTAACTGGGCAAGGCTGCGAACATGAAACCGAAGAAGAACAGCCAACCGGATTTAGTACCCGAACTGAAGTCCTTTGCGGCATCAAACGACCACTCTGCGGTGAGAAATTTTCCTTCGCCCATCGTCTGGGTGATGGCACCAAATCCACCGTCAACCTTGGCGACGACGAGACCGAAACAGAGTAGAGCTCCGCCGATGAGGACGAGCGCTTGGATGGCATCGGTCCAGACGACGGCCTCAATACCTCCCATGACGGTGTAGATCACGCAGAGCACCCCGATCACACAGATAGCAAAGTAGATATTGATATCGGTGACACTGGAAAGCGCGAGTGCTGGTAAGTAAAGCACAATGGCGATACGTCCAATATGGAAGATCATGAATGAGGCGGATGCTATGAGGCGAATTGTTAAGTTGAAACGTGCTTCAAGGTATTCATAAGCTGATGTTAGGTTTAGCTTGCGGAAGAAGGGGAGGTAGAAAAAGACGACGAGTGGCACAAGTAGAAGGATGGGCCACTGTCCGATCCATCGGTTCCAATTGTCACTATAGGCAATTGCAGGGATCGCCATAAAGGTGATTGAAGACAGGATGGTCGCGAAAATAGAAAGTCCTGCAACCCACCAGGGGATGCGCTGGCCGCCGCGAAAATAGTCATCTGTCGTGCTGGCAGCTTCTTTTTTCATGAACCAGTAGCCAACGCCGACCATGCCTAGCAGATAAACGACGACTACGATCCAGTTGACTAGACCGAAGGGGGAGCGATTGGCCTTGATTTTACCACTGCGAACGTCGTTAGAGCGCAGCTTCGGGCTCCACTCACCAGAGGGCACTAGGAAATCAGATCCTTCGATGACCACTGGGGCAGTCACTGTGGAGCGTAAATTGGAAGGGACTTCTCCAAACGTCGCCCAAGTGTCTGTGATATGATGGTATCCCAATATCGTGCGAGGGAATCCTGGGTGGTCAAACCCCTGACGGTTTTCGTTGAGGGTTGGGTATTTTTCTTTGTCTTGAAGGTCGCGTAGGAAGTCGACTGGAACGCCGCCTAAAAGCATCAGGTGTGAGTAGCCTGCTGGAACAGCTAAAGCTGGGGCTGCAGAAATTCCCATAGGGAGGTCTGCGATGCGGGACCATGATTTGCTTTTTGGATTATAACTGTAGCAATCGCGGAAGAAATCGAGTTTGTGCATCTCGTTGATATCGACCTTTGCCATGGATGTGTCAGCGGGGTCATGGGCGGCGCGTCCGGCGAAGATGTAGACTTTCCCACCCATCTTTCCCATGGTGTAGTTTCCACGAGCTCGTGCAGGTTGCCCAGCTTCACGTTCGGGCCATACAAGTGACTTCCATGCCCATTTGGTTGAGTCAGTGTCGGACGTATCTAGAGCGAGGAATTGTTGCTCGGCTTCATCCGCCGATACGCCTGAGAAAAGATAGACGGTTTCATCAACAAGAGTTGCCGCGATGTTAGTGAGACCTATGGGGAGATCGGCAAGGGTTGTGTATTTAATGGCCCCTCCTTCAGAGGTGACACGGTAAACTTTGGCAGAGCGTCCGGAGCCATCTGCTCCTAGGTTTCCTCCTATAAAGAGAGCGGAGTGGTCGTGTGGGAGAGAAACAGAGGCACCGTAGGCGAGGGCTGCAGGTAAAGGTGTGGCAGTTTCCCATTCGCCATCGGCACTGAGTCCTTCTGTGGCGAGGCCGATTGAGAAAGCCGTATTGTGGAAAATCTTGGGTTGGCCGTTGGCGGCATTTTTTGCCTCATCAAATGGATTTTCGTAAGGAAAGTTGGCACCCCCTGCAAAGACGAGAATACGATTTTCACCTTCGCCAACGATTCCAGCAAAGCCGCCAGCGTATCCGTATTGATCAGGGAGCGCTGGGAAATCGGAGTTCCACTCGATGGCATTGGCAGCAAACGTGTTGGCGACCGAAAGCAGGGTGACTAGAAAAAATGTTAGGAGTCTTGTTAGCTGCATGAGGTAATGGATGTGAGGAGACTAGCTAGATTCAAAAAGGGCTGCCTATACGATTAACGCATCGACAGCCCAATAAAAAGAAAGGAAGTTAAAGAGGGAAATTTTTATGAAGTGGGTTCTATACAGAAGCGAGTTCCTTGGCACTGCACCACTCGAAGAAGCCGTGGCCATCGAGTTGTTTTCGGAGCTCAGCGATTTGGGCTTCAGATGCTTTGGATATTGGAGAGCGAACAGGTCCACAATCGACGCCAACTATTTCCCACATTGCTTTGAGCCCGGCGCGGCCACAAGTGGCAAACAGAGTGTCGATCATCAGTAAGGCCCGGTGCTGCCAGAGACGAGCTTCCTTGAAATCGTTGTTTTCGAACGCTTTGCGGATATTGTGATAGATAGGGGCGCCATAACCGTAGGTGCTGCCAACAGCGGCTTTGTAGCCTTGCGCAAGAGTCATCAGGTAACCTTCATCGGCACCAGAGAGGAATTCTTTATCAGGTGTGGCTTTCTGCATGCTTTGCAAGTTGTAGAAAGTGGAGCCGTCCGAATACTTAATGCCCGCGTAGCTTGCGAGTTGATCTGAGGCGGCCTTGGTGAAATCCATAGGGTTCATGGCGACACCAGACAGAAAGGGAATGTGGTAGTAGTAAAAAGGAGTTTTGGGCGCGGCACTGGTGATGATTTCCAAACCATCGATCAGCCCATCAATTCCCTCTGGCTTAAAATATCCTGGAGGCGTGGCTGATATGGCGTCTACTCCAACGGATTCAGCGTGGGCTGCCAGTGCCGCAGAGGCTTGCCAACTGTTGTGTCCCACTTGGATAAAAGTTTTCATCCGTCCCTGGTTAGCTTTTACAAAGGCCTCTGTGACAGCGACACGTTCGTCGTCTGTTAGTGAGAAACCCTCACCAGTAGAGCCGAGGAGGTACATGCCTTTGATGTCCTGGGCGTGTAGAAAATCCACTAAGGGGGTGATTGTATCAAAATTGACCGAACCGTCTTCGTTCATCGGAGTTGCGGTGGCTGCAACCAGCCCGTTAATATGTAATGCGTTCATAAAGTTAATATCCATTTATTTACAGCACTTGGGCTCAAAGTGATAATGAAAACAAATGGTTTGTTTTTAATACCACCGTGGTTTAATAAATGAATATGAAGTTGCCTGAACGCACATCTCTGACCACTGAAACGGTCAAGGTTCTCTGCAGCATGATCAGCGCCGGGGAGCTTAAACAGCGTTTGCCTGGTGAGCGAGATCTGGCAACTCGTCTTCAGATTGGCCGCGATACTCTTAGGGCTGCACTGGTTGAACTTGAAAAACTTGGCTGGATCAGCGTGGGAGAGCACGGCAAAAGAAGGAAGATTCTGAAAAAGCCGAAAGGCGGTGGCTTGGCTAAAAGAACCGGTAGAATAGGCTTTCTTTCGCCCAAACGACTGCAAGATTTGACCCCTGCGATGTTGCTTGAGGTGGATCACCTACGGGAAATTCTTGCCCGGCAGGATGTATCGCTGGAAGTGCATTCTCCTTCGATTTCTTCTCTACAGAGGCCAGGATCACGATTGAAGGACTTAGTGGGTAGCGTGGAGTGTGATGCATGGATTCTGCATCAAGCTACTGAGCAGGTGCAGTCGTGGTTTCAGAAGCAGAAAACACCCTGTTTGATTCGTGGTCATCCCTACGCGGGAGTTGATCTGCCTTGTTTAGATATTGATTGGCAAGCTACCGGTTATCACGCCGGTGCATTGCTGACCCGCAATGGTCACCGCTCGTTAGGGCTGATGATGCCAGATACGCAGCTTCAAGGGCTGTTCGCTTCTCAAAAAGGACTGGAAATGGCACTCAATAAGACGCCGGAGCCTACAACGCTCCACACGATCACAGAGCACCGAACAATTAATGATGTGGCTCTAGCTCTACATCGGGCATTCCAAGGCGAGCATCCACCGACGGCTATCGTCGCAACCAGATCGCGTCAGGTGCTTACCTTGATTTCCTGGCTGGCTAGTCACCGGCTCAACATTCCTCACAACCTATCACTGGTCTCCCTGACCTATGATAACGTCCTCGATGCGCTGGTACCTCGGGTTTCCTACTACCATCTCGACCCATCGACGATGGCTAGAAACATGGCCCGTAAGCTGGATTCTGTGATGAACAGATCCGACAGTGAGCAAAAGAAACTTATCCCCGAGTTCTTTCCTGGGCAGTCAGTTAAGGAGCTAAATATTTAGCTCATATCTAATCCTAGAGGAACACTAGGTTATACGGAGTTTATGCGGAAATGCCAGGGAGATGTCCTTCTTCGAGAAGGGGGGCTGGAGCGTATTTCGGTAAAAAAGGAGCATCCAGAGTTTCCATGAGAGGGTATAATTCAGCGAAGTCCTCCATGGTATCCGAGTCCTGCTTGCCAAATACACCCTCGCCAATCAACTGAAACACCATCGTTCCAATATCCGTGCAGGAGTTAATACCCCACTCGGCCATCATCGTGCTGGCCATCGGACCAAATTCTTGAATAGCAAGATCGCGGAAGCCAATGAGTAACTCACTGGCGGCAACGTGACGGTGTTGACCATCATTACTCTCCACCACACGTTTCACGGTGAAATCAAGGGAGTCCTTGAGGAAATAGTATGCGCCCACGTCATACCTCGGGTCTCGAGCGATGACGGCCTGAACGGCATCCATAAACTGGGTCGGCTGCATGATGGGCATTTTAAGTATTTAGTGCAGCCTGTCAAGGTTGGCTAGCAAAGGGTTACTTGACCGAGCCAAGATGATGTCTGAAAAACTCGAAGCGTTTTCTCCGAAAGTAGAGGCTTTCTCCAGAGCCGTGGCCTCCACTTGGAATGATGCACAAGAGTCTGTTTGGCATCACACTACAGGACAAAAAATCGATATGGCCACAAAAAGCACAAATTACACAGGAAATCATTGGCGAATCGTTGAGGTGTCGCACCTTTTGTTTTGTGGGTTTTGTGGGTTTTGTGGGTTTTGTGCCTTATGTGGCTAAAATGATCGATGAGATAAATGGTCGTGTAGTGTGGAATGGCATAAAAAATGCAAAAAAAGAGGCCACCTCCGCATTGGCATTTCGCCGTCAGCAGGAGGTGGCCTCAGTAAAGAGTGTTTATCTAGTTTAACAGATTACCACTTGTTGTCACGACGTGGACGCTCTTCGCGAGGGCGAGCTTCGTTCACTGTGAGACTTCTTCCGTCGACGTCAGTGCCGTTAAGGCCTTCGATGGCTTTGGCGCCTTCGTCGTCGTTTGCCATTTCCACGAATCCGAATCCTTTGGATCGGCCTGTGTCTCTGTCTTCGATGATTTTGGCACTAGATACAGCGCCGTATTCAGCGAATTTTTGCTGAAGATCGTTATCACTGAGATTATAAGACAGGTTTCCTACGTATATGTTCATTTGCTTTTCTTGTAAGTGCGATGTTCTCTGAGACTAAAGACTGGCCACGCGCACAAAACAAATCGATAGATTATTGCCATTATTGACAATGTTGCTGGTTAGGTTTCCCGTCACCAACGCCCACCCAATACAGTGGTATGAGTGATGACGCAAGCACATTTTTTTAAAATCTATTTCATGGTATGTAGATATTCAATGAGATCTACAAATTGTTTGATCGATAGGTCGTTTGCTAGCCCAGGAGCCATGAGTGTGGATGTCTGTTTGGCGATGCTTTTGACATCAGATACCTTCACAGTGGTTCCCACACCAGCAATGTTGTTGATCACTACCTTGTTTGCATCCTTGGAAATAAGGGTGCCTTGACGGGCGGTGCCGTCTTTCATTGTTACGGTGACCCAGGAGTCTGAGATAGTGGCTGCGGGCTTGAGAATAGCTTCAGCAATTTGATCTTTGTTTAAGCGCTTACCCATATTTTTAAAGTTTGGTCCTTTAATGGGATCGGCAGGTTTGACGTTGTGACAAGCTACACAGGCGAGTTTACTGAGTATTTTTTTCCCTGCACGCGCATTTCCTTTGGTCTTACCAAGTGCCAGCATGACGTCCTCGATGGAGGTTTTTCCCACGGTGGCGCCTTTGGGTTTGATGCCTTTTGGACCAGCCTGCTTTTTACCAATACCCTCGATGTTCATGCGGTGCTTGTCAGCAACGGATGCGAGAAATTCTTTGCCAGCGGAGTTGACTTTTTCAAACTCTGCGCGGAAGGATTTTTCAATCTTAGTGGATTCTGACCACTTGGCCATGACGTAGAATGGCCCCCGGGTATCAGGACGGGTGCTCCACCACCATGAACCATCGTAGTCGGCTTCTTGCTGATAGAGTCGTGCAAGTGCGGTGAAGATTTTCTTTTTCAAGTCAGCGCTCTTCGTGCTGTTGAGTTTAGCGATGAGTCCATCAACAGCTTTGGTGTTGTGCATCCAACGTAGGGCCCACAAGGCTCCATCTTGACTGGGTCCATCAATGGCTGCTAGGCAGGCATCGGTTGCATTTAGATTGATCAGTGCTCTAACGGCAACGTGGGGGACTACCGCTGCGGAGTGCGGTGTGGCATGTGGCCCACCTTGATGGCCTTTCTGGGTAGAGTCTTTCATCGGTGCCGGTGGAATGGCGATGGCGAGTAAGGCCTTGGCGGTGTCTTCTTTACCAATACGACCCAATCCAACCGCAGCTGCGACTTGGACGCGTGGGTTGCTGTCCTTCAGGCCTGCGAGGAATGAAGCAGTAGGTACTTTGCCTGCAACAGGCAGTCTGTCTGCCATGGCGCGTAACGCAAATTCGCGAACCTTGCTGTCCTTGGTGAGCGAGGAAAGTCCCGTTGTGGCTTTTTCACCTAGCAGCTGGGCGTAGGTGAAAATGGCAGCAACACGTGACTCGGCACTGGCTGAGGTGTCGTTTGCAAGAGCTAACACGGCGGGACCAAGGCTTTGCTTGCGATTGAGGATCTCCTGCTGGACGTGAAGACGTGCGGTGGCGCTCTCAGATTTTAAGCCTTTGACGAGTGCGTCGTCCGAAAGCTCCTTCAGATGAGGAAAGGCGACGTATTTCCAGTTCTTGGGCACAACTCTTTCAACGTAGCCTTTACCAGGATTACCTTTGTAACCTGCACCTTCCCAAGCGGAAAGATACATACGACCTGAGCCATCAACGTCGATGTCGGTAAATTGGGAAACCGAGATGTAGTTTTCCTGCTGCTGAGTGAATGATGGTCCATCAGGAGTAATACGATGGATAAATAGCTGGTTACGTCCCCAGTCGCCCATCAGTGGAACATTATTGTATTTGTCCGGCCAGCCTGGTTCTTGGAAGAACATGGAGCCTGTGCCGGAACCACCGCCGACATCGATGAGAGCTGGGATGATTTCATCGGTGAAATTCTGAAACAGGACAGGGTAGCCGTATTCACCCGACTGAATTTGGTGAATAAAACGAATATTCCAGCCGCCACCGTCGTTGGTGTTACCGCGTGTGAAAATGTTCATGAACGGGTCAATCGCCATGTCGTAGATGTTACGCAGGCCATGCGTGTAAACCTCCATTTCTGATCCGTCCGGACGGACTCTGAGAATACCACCACCCAGGACGGTGAGTTTAGTGCCATCCGTTCCCTCGGCGTTAACCATGCCAAAATCACCTACTGCGATGTAGATCCAGCCATCGATACCCATGCGAATGCCGTTGGTGGTGTGATCCGCGCCACGTTTTTGGTTGTGGAGGAGTGTGGAGACGTTTTTGATGAGATTCTTGGGTGGCCCATCAGCTTTGCCATCCTGATTGTTATCAGTGAGCAGGCTGAGGTGCATTCCGGTCATGATTCCCTTGTCCTTCGGGATAACGGTGTGCAGGACGTATAATTTGTCGCCTACCGCAATTAATCCGCGTGGGTTATCGATTTCAGCAAAGACAGTGTGCTGATCGGCAGTGCCATCATTATTAGTATCCCGGAGTCGGATGATTCTCCCTTTGCCGGGGCCTTTACCAAGTGATCCTAGTAGATCGACTCCTACAAAGACGTCTCCATTGGGCGCTGCACAAAGGCAGGCGGGGCTAGGTGTGATGTCTTTACCCGAAAACCGGGTCGCGGTGAGTTCAGACGGGGCTTTTGCAACAGCGATTCCAGCTGCAGCGGCTACTAAACTTAGGATCGAGAGGGTGCGGGAAATGATAGGTGATGTCATGGTTGGGTGGCCCAGAGTTGGGCGGTTTCTTGAGTTATGATGGGAGACAGGGGGATACAGGTCAAGATGTCAGATTCTTTCAGGGTGAGGAAGTTCAATACCTCTCTAGGAAAACACTCTTTTATCTGAAACTTTGTGTCTGAGTCGACAGCGTTTTAATATGGATACTGGTTACTTTTGTAGATAAAAACAACGATCCTATTTTGTCTTCAGGCGCAGGGCTCCTGCGTTAGGGAGAATTGATTCGGTTGGATGTTTATTTTACCGCCCTACGTCGCTTAAGCTATGAAGGACACTGCCGATTGCGCTGATTTTAAACTGATTTCACATCCTCTCCACCTAGTTTGAGTGTCCAAAGGATGTCCTGTTTTTAAAAGATCACCACATGGGCGCGCAAGCGGCCACACATCAGTCTAAAATCAGTGCAATCAGCGGTTATGTTTTCCATAATCCCCCCTAGTGTATGCGCCCTGTATTCAGGCGGCGCTTAAAGTAGGGTAAGTTTGCAACTTGCCGGCAGGATGTGTGCTTAGGTTGCCGACAACTTGCAAAGTCGTCCTACTATCAATGCCCGTGCTCTGCACAGGAGTGGCACTTGACCCAGATGCTGGTGCCGTCTGTATAATGCTCTTTTTTCCAGATGGGAACTGTGGATTTGATCGAGTCGATGATAGCGCGGCAGGCGTCGAAGGCGGCATCGCGATGGGCGGCGGAGACGGCGATGCAGATCGCGAGTTCACCGATCTCAAGGTGACCGGTGCGGTGCTGGCAGCGGGCGGCTACGACATCGTGGTTTTTGCAAATTTCCTCGACGATACGGTGGCCCTCTTTTTCCGCAAGGGCAGGAAAGGCTTCATATTCTAACGAGGCCACATCGCGCCCCTGATGATGGTTTCTCACCCAGCCCTCGAAGCTGGCAAAACCTCCAGCAGAAGGGTCACGAACAGCATCACAAAGAGCTCGTGGATTGATCGGAGTATCAGTTAGCTTGAACACAGGGGAATAGGTTTGGTATTTGGAGTTTAAAACTTGGAGTTTCGCGGCTTAGCCCCCCGCCACGGGTGGAATAAAGACAACTTCCTCACCCTCGGCGAGAGGATGTGTCCAGTCTGTGAAGTCGCCATTAACCGCCACCATCATACCTTTGCGCTTGAGCGGAATGTTGTGTTTGGCGCGGATTTCCTCAAAGAGACCAGCGGGGGTCTCAGAGTCGGTTTCCATGGCCTCGGACCCAGTTCCCGTGAGTTCACGAAGTTGGGCGAAGTAGGTGACGGTGATGTTTTTCACGATAGTGGTTTGATTGAGTCGGGCACGTATCTCGAGTGCATCGGCTTCAGTGTTGATGTTGGCGAGTGTCCAGAGGCCGGGTGAGGGCAGGGCGTGACCGTTGAGGTTTTTGAGAACTGAGCGAGGACAGCGGTTGCCGTCGTCTACAGCACTTCGGACGATGGACGTAGAGGATGGTTCCCAGATCGCGCAGAGTGGTTCAGGGAAGCCGTCGGTAGAGCTGGTGAAGTAGGTGGCCTCACGTGCTGTGTCGCGACCATCGACTAGAGATTGAAGGTGTTGTTCTTCTAACAATGGAAGATCGCAGGCGAGTACAAGCCAAGCGATATCAGGGTGTGCTTGTTGGGCAGAGGCGATGGCGCCGAGAGGCCCTATTTCACCGAAGGCATCAATGATGGCGTTGCCGTCAGTGCCTTGATCTGCGCGCACGGACAGAAAGCATTCATCACAAACGGAGTTGAGCAGTTCAAGACCACGTTCGATCTGGGTTTTACCATCGTGGAACGTGAGGGTAGCCTTGTCGGTGCCCATTCGGCGCGATCGACCGCCAGCGAGGAGTAGTCCTTTCATGAGAATTTAGAATAGTGAATGAAGAATTTAGTTAGCTTGGAAGTCTGACTTGCCACCGGTTTTTGCCAGCAGTTTGGTTTCGCGGATCACCATTTCTTTGCTGACGGCTTTGCACATGTCATAGATCGTCAGTGCGGCTCCAGAGGCTCCAGCAAGTGCTTCCATTTCGATACCTGTTTTTCCTGTAGTAACACAAGTGCAGGTGATGGTGATTTCGGTGTCGGATGTGGGATTAATGGTAAACTTGGCGCTGTGTAAGGGCAGGGGATGGCAGAAGGGAATGAGGTCGGATGTCTTTTTAGCGGCCATGGTTCCTGCAATAATGGCTGTGTGGAAAACGGGGCCTTTTTTACTTTGAATCTCACCATCTGTTAGGAGGGCCATGACATCAGGACCGACGTCGATGATGCTTTGTGCAGTGGCCGTACGGCGTGTAGTATCTTTGGCTGAAACATCCACCATGCCTGGTTGGTTGTTTTTATCGATGTGGGTGAGTTCGTTCATTTTTTTGATAGGATTTACAAGATTAACAGGATTTTTTCTTAGGTTGCTGATTCAATTTTTGACCGAGAAATAGGAGAAAAGGCGCGAAGTTGATATGGCATGGGTTGATTAATCAGGATGTGAATTCACTATTCACTATTCTAAATTCACCATTCTATACCCAAGGGTAGAAGTTGGAGGGTTCGTTGAGAAGATCTTTTCTGGCGGAATTTCCTGGAAGTTCAGCGACGCCGTCAGTTTCTGCGAGTGCGAGGAAGTTACCGGAATTGGATGGCGGCACGAGTTGGATACGACCATTTATAACCCGACACGCTGTCAAGCCCGTGAAATGGGGTGGGCAGTTGAAGTTTCCAGAGGCAGGAAGTCTCTGAGGTATAGGTTGGGTTCCACTCAATATTTCAGTAAGAGCTGGAAGTAGGTAGCGAGCCGCACAGGCCATGACGGAGACGGGATTCCCAGGTAAAGCAAATACAGGAGGTGATCCCTCACTATTCCAATAGGCGAGAGGTTTTCCTGGTCGTTGAGCGATGCCATGGAAGAGAGGCGCTCCTAAAAGTTCCTTGAGAACGGGGGCTACGTAGTCGTATTTTCCTCGTGATACTCCGCCAGTGATGACAAGGAGATCGTGACTGCTAAGTGCATCGCTGAGGGCTGATTTAAGTTCATTCAGACTATCAGAAACGTGGATGGTATCGACTAGGCCGAGTTGTCTGCTGGTGATGAGCGTGCTCAGTGCGGTAGCATGACTGCGTCTGATCTGATGGGTGAGGGGAGTTTCTTCGGGCGCGACGAGTTCGTCACCTGTACTGACAATAAGGATGCGAGGTAGCGCAGAGACTTTCAGTAAAGTAGCACCACAAGAGGCCGCGATGGTGAGTTCCGGTGCGTTCAGAAGTTGGCCGTCACTTAGTAGTACTTGGCCGGCGAGGGTGTCGCTTCCTGTTGGGTGAATGTGTTGTCCTTGTCTGGGTTTGGCGTCATCGCGGAGTGTGACTGTGTTGTCGGTAACATCGATGAGTTCGACGGGGATAACGCAATCGCATCCTGACGGTAAAACGCCTCCCGTCATGACTTCAATACAGGAGTTTTTATCAGCTAATTCAATGGCCGGTGTCCCGGCAGCTTGTGTGGCGGCAATAGGGAAGGTTCTTTTTCCAGCCTCGTATGACGAGCAACTAATCGCGATGCCGTCCATCATCACGCGGTCGAACGGCGGTAATGGTCGGTCGGCAAGAATGTTCTCACGCAGGTAGCGCCCTTGCGCCTGAGCAAGGGGAATGGTTTCCACGGCTGCTTTGGTCAGGTGTTTGCGAATGAGGCTCTCCGCCTCATTGACTGGAATCAATTCTTTCACACAGACATAAAATCACGATTGGCGTTTATTGTCCATTCATGTAAGTGTCTCCACGTGAACCCACCGATGGATACATTGTCCCGCCCCCTTCGTGATCTTAGGATCTCGGTGACGGACAGGTGTAACTTCCGTTGTCGCTACTGCATGCCGGCGGAGGTCTTCGGTGAAGGATATAATTACTTGCCAAAGCCAGAAATCCTCACCCTTGAGGAAATCGCTCAATTTGCACGTATTTTCTGTAGTCTCGGTGTGGAAAAACTTCGCCTAACTGGTGGTGAGCCGCTCCTCCGAAGGGGGCTTCCAGATCTCATCAGCATGCTCTCAGAAATCCCCGGTGAACAGGACATCGCGATGACGACCAATGCCACCTCACTGGCACGCTACGCGGAAAAACTGAAAGCTGCTGGCCTGCATCGGGTCACTGTTTCGCTAGACGCTCTCGACCCTGAAATATTTGGTCGGATGAACGGCACGGGCACCTCTCCCGAGCGAGTCATTGAAGGCATCGACTCCGCACTTGAACACGGCCTCGGTGTCAAGGTGAACAGCGTGATCCAAAAAGGTGTTAACGAGGATCAGGTCTTTGCTCTCGCAGAATTTGCCCGCGAGCGCAAAGTCACTCTGCGCTTCATCGAGTTTATGGACACTGGTAATACTAACGGTTGGAAACTCGACCAAGTAGTGCCCTACACTGAGATGGTTAAAGACCTGCATCAGCATTTCCCACTCGAGCCCATCGACCCTAACTACCCTGGTGAAACAGCTCGCCGATTCCGTTACTTGGATGCGCCTGATCAGGAAATAGGGTTCATCACCTCAGTAAGCCGCCCATTCTGTAGCGACTGCAACCGCGCTCGCCTCTCAGCCGACGGCCAAATTTTCACCTGCCTCTTCGCCTCTCACGGTCACGATCTGAAAACAGCCCTCCGCGATGGCGCCAGTGATGAGCAAATCACCAACCTCATTCGCTCCGTTTGGTCAGTGCGCGACGACCGCTACTCAGAGCTTCGCTCAGAGATCGGCGGCACTCAGATCAAACCAGAGATGTCCTACATCGGGGGGTAGTTGGAGTTATAAAAATATCTATAAAATATGAACGTATCGCTAAAACACATCTTCATTTCCCCGGGACATAACTACAAGGGTAGACATGGAAAAGGGGCAATGGATTATCCTATCGAGGAGATGGATAGTATCAACTGCCTAGCTGGTCGTGGTATTGAAGGTGATCGGTTTCTGGATTATGAAGAGGATTTCAAAGGACAAATTACTTTGTTCGATTGGGCGGTTCATGAACGCGTTCGTGATGAAATCGTTAAAGGTGATCTTCACCCGATGGCGTTCCGACGGAATGTCGTTGTTCAAGGTGTTGATCTCAATGAACTGATCAACAAGCGCTTCACCCTTGGTGGACTGGAATTGACGGGTTCATGCGAGTGTGCCCCGTGTTACTGGATGGATCAGGCCTGTGCGCCAGGTGCCTTTGAATTTTTAAAAGGGCAGGGCGGATTACGTGCGCGGATTATTCAAGGTGGAGAGCTTCAGCTAGGCGACTGCACTCTAGAGGTGCTCGGTGACGTGGAGCCGAGAGAGGAGGATAGCTCAGAATGAGTTCTGAAGAATCGGCCCAATTTGATATCTGGAAACAGATTGGAGCTGAACGCCAATCTGTCTCCGATCATGTAGCGCGTGAGGAGCCACTGCAAATCACCGTCGACGGCACCCCAGTGGCTGTCGTCATGCGCACCCCTGGTCACGATGAAGATCTGGTGAAGGGGTTTTTGCTGACCGAAGGGCTGATCACTTCTTTAGATGACGTCACTCGTATCGATCTCGAAAACAAACAAAACCACGCCTACGTCTTCCTCGCTGATGACGTGGTGCTCGATCATGCACGTCTGAGCCGCAACCTATTTAGCGCATCGTCCTGTGGTATCTGCGGCAAGGCAAGTATCGAAGCAATCCAGCAAAACGCACCGCCTATAGAAAGCAGGTTTAAGATTTCCTCCGATGTTATTTTAGATTTACCCGATGCCCTTCGGGCTGCGCAGGAGGTATTTTCAAATACAGGAGGTCTTCATGCGGCAGCCCTTGTTACGGCTGATGGTGAAATCCTCATCCTGCGGGAAGACGTCGGGAGACACAACGCCATCGATAAAGTTATCGGCTGGGCGACTGAGCAGGAAATCGACCTGACAGAAACGCTGCTTCAAGTTTCGGGACGGGTATCATTTGAGGTTATGCAAAAGGCCCTCGTCGCCCGCATTCCCATCGTCTCAGCGATCTCAGCGCCCTCGTCCCTCGCTGTCGAGTTTGCCCGCGAAAGCGACCAAACTTTGATCGGTTTTCTTCGCCCCCCGAAGTTCAATATATACTCGAGTCCTGAGCGGATTGTTTGAGCAAAAAAATCCCCAGACCAGCTGAGCCAGCTTGAGGAATAAGAATGAGGAATAAATGAGAAGTGTTTATTCTAGTCGCGGTTCATAAAGATCCTCAAGACATACCAGAAGAGGAGGGCTACACTGGCAAAAAGCCCGAGCGCTGCAGCGACATACTGATTCGTATTGTAGTGATGAATGATGTTGCTGGTGCTGTAGAGGATCGTTCCGGCAGCGAAAATAACCATGGCCACTGAGAACCAGAGGCCAAGTGTGATCGCGCTGGGGAATATCACGGCGACAACAATGAGGCCAAGAGCGATGAAGCCTACAATTTTCAGCATGCCGCCAAGGAAGGAAAAATCCTTTTTAGTAGTAAATGCGATAAAGGTGAGAGCCAAGAAGAGCAGAGCAGTGACTCCACCAGCTTTCATAATCAGAGTGTTATCTCCGGCCATAGACTGAGCAATAAGTAACAAAGGTAAGAAGATGAGGGCTTCGATAACCACGTAAATTCCGAGTCCGGCATACTGAGTGCTTTTACTTGTGGAGCTCATTGCCCACTTATTGGCAAAGTGGGAGACGCCCATGAAGAGGCCAAGAACGATCAGCCAACTGTAACTGCTGGCTCCTAGGAGTCCGAATACAGTCCCCGCGATACCAGGGATGGACATCAAGAAAGTTTCGAGCAAAGCAAAAACAGCAATGGCCCCAGCGAGGTGGCCGTAGGTCTTGCGGATAAAGGCGACACGCACATCGACCGGCTGGGCGGCAACGGTGTAGGGATTGGCGTAGGGGCTTTGGTAAGGATTTTCCATGCGCCGATTATACCCTTGAACTGCGAGTTATCGAACGGTTTTTGTAAAAAAATTTCGCTGTCCCATTTGGATAGGTGCGTTATGGTTCCGTCATGAAATTCCCCCTGCTGCCCCTGTTACTTATGGCGGTCTATCTCCTTATGCCTAACATGGTTTCAGCAGCCGTCGATAAGGTCCCTTTGGAAAAGTGGCTTAAGTCACAGAAAGATTACAGTTCGGTCTACGCAGAGTTCGTCCAGACACGCAAGCTGGCAACCCTACGTAAGCCATTAGTCAACAAGGGCAAGATGTGGGCGAAACGGCCTGACATGTTTCTCTGGAAAATGGGTAACCCTGCCGCGGTGACGGTGCTGAGGAAAAATGATAATTACCTCTACCTCGATAAGGAAAAAAACGAAGCCGTCCAGATGGGTGCCGATAGCCGTTATGCCCGCCAGTTTGAACTGATGACAGGTGATATGGGGGTCGACTTGGCTGATTTTGAAAAACGTTTTTCGATCAAGGAAACCAAGGTGGTCAACGGAGTCTATCACGCCACCTTTGCACCCGTGAAACGCCAGTTCAGAAAACGCGTCCCCTGGCTAATTCTCTCCGTGGACGTCAAAACTAACCGCACCGCAGGATTTGAAATCCACCTAGAAGACAAGACGGTGATCAGCACCCAGTTCACGAAATATAGCCTCAACGTAGCTATCCCCGACACTCAGTTCAAAGCCGATACCACCGGTTACAAAGTAAAGAAGAAGTAGCTCTCCAAGGCTGGGATCTATTTCTACATCCCCATCTCATGCTTATGCGTGATGGACTCAAGCATGGTGGAGTTGGTTTTATGTTTGCGAAGACTCTCTTCTAATCGAAGTGAATCGTTTTTAGAAAGTGGTCCGCTGCACCATTCCATTTGCCATGGCTTAAACGCCTTGGTTCCTTTGAACTGGCCCTTGTTATGGGACTGTAGCTCGGCTTCAGCATCTTCTGTCTTGCCGACAAAACGACGGTTCATCCGGTTCTTCAGGATGTAAACTTGATAGGATTTTTGAGACATGGGGGGAGTAATTGAAAATTGATAGTGGATAATTGAGGGCTCTACTTTGATGACTCAACGCTGATTTCAACCGACTTACTCGTAGGCGTATTGCTTTCCAGCGCAGTCGAGTTTACAGGGACCAGTGGATTAGCCTCTGGGAAATAGGCCGCTGCTGTGCCCGCAGGGATATCATAGGGGATGGCGTAGAATTTTTCCAACTTCCTTTCTCTGTCTTCCCAGTAGCTGGTGATATCCACAAAGGAAACGGGAGCGATACCGCGCGATTTCATGTCTTCCGGGTTCAAGAAAATGATCCGGCGACCCATGCCGATACCGCGGTAGCGATCGTTGAGACCGTAAATCGTCGTATTATACTGGTCGTGGCTTCGGAGCGTCTGCAGGATAAGGTGTCCTTCTTCTACTTCGAACTGATCTACCTCTGCTGCGCTGAATTCTGCTTTGCCGGTTGATGTATTCCAAATGCGTTGCTTGGCATTGTTCGGAAGATAGAACCCGCCGGGGTGCTGCACTTGTTTGTTATAGGGCGCAAAGCCGGGGATGATTTTCTCGATCAGATCACGGATACGATTGTAGTCACCGACCAGCCAGCGCCAGTCGGTTTTCTCTGTATTTCCAATCGAGGCTTCCGCCAGGCGTGCGACGATGTCGGGCTCGCTGAGTATATCGGGTGACGATGGCTCGAGCTTGCCTTGCGACTTGTGCACGATACCCATGGAGTTCTCACAAGTAACAAACTGGTCGCCCTCGAGTTGGGTGTCGCGTTCACTTCGTCCCAAGCAGGGGAGGATGAGTGCCGATTTTCCTGTGACGAGGTGGCTGCGGTTTAGTTTGGTTGAAACCTGGCAGGTGATATCACATTTCTGTAGTGCTTGGCCTGTAAATTCAGTGTCGGGAGAGGCCTGGAGGAAATTTCCACCAAGGGCGAAGAATACTTTGGCATCGCCAGCGTGCATAGCGAGAATAGCTTCCACGGTATCGTAACCATGCTCGCGGGGGCAGGTGATGTCGAACTCCTCGTCCAGTGCCGCTAGAAACGGCTCTGGCATTTTTTCGTAAATGCCTACAGTGCGGTCGCCTTGTACGTTGCTGTGACCACGCACCGGGCAGAGGCCGGCGCCGGGTCGGCCGATAGCACCTAACAATAAATGAATGTTCGTTACTTCGCGGATCGTTGCCACGGCATTTTTGTGCTGTGTCAGTCCCATCGCCCAGCAGGTGATGAGTTTTCTTTCGCCACGCAGGATGGTGTCGGCAAGTTGGGTAATGTCTTCACGGGATAATCCTGCCCGCTGGCATAGGTCATCGTAATCGGCGGCTTCACAAACGGCACGGTAAGCGTCAACTCCATCGGTATGCTCGGCGATGAATGTCTGATCCAGTGCGTCGCGTTCGAAGATCTCCTTGCCCAGTGCACGCAGCAGCGCAAGGTCACCGTTCAATTTCACCTGGAGATATTGTGATGCAAGTGATGTCGATTTCCCGAGCATCCCAGAGATTTTTTGCGGATGAGCAAAGCCCATCAAGCCGGCCTCCTTCATGGGGTTGACTGCGATGACGGAACCTCCATTCTCAACACAAGTCTCCAGTGATGCCAGCATCCTTGGGTGATTGGTGCCAGGGTTTTGGCCAATACAGATCACCGTTTCGGCCTCGTGAATGTCGTCGAGGGTGACTGTGCCTTTTCCAACCCCCACGGATTTTTTCATCGCGGTGCCGCTGGACTCGTGACACATGTTCGAGCAGTCTGGCAAATTGTTGGTGCCGTAGTGACGGGTAAAAAGCTGGTAGAGGAATGCCGCCTCATTACTAGCGCGGCCAGAGGTGTAAAAGATCGCCTCGTTTGGGTTGTCGAGTGACTTCAGAGAGCCGCCGATCATGGTAAATGCATCATCCCATGAGATGGGCTCGTAATGTGTACCGCCTTCACGCAGCACCATCGGCTCAACCAAGCGGCCTTGCTGGTCGTGCCAATAGTCGCTTTTTTCCAATAGATCGGCCACGCTGTACTTGCGGAAAAATGAGCGGTCGATCTGTCGTGTCGTCGCCTCCGATGCAACCGCCTTGGCTCCGTTTTCACAAAATTCGGTGACCGCACGGTGGTCGTCTGGGTCAGGCCATGCACAGCTGGGGCAATCAAAGCCATCCTTCTGATTCAGATCCAGCAACGCCTTCGTGCCGCGCACGGGGCCGGCTGTGCGCATGACGTGGTTCATAGAAGATACAACAGCAGCAGCTCCTGCGGCGGAGGTCTTGGGTTTCCCAACCTTGGGTCGTTTCTCGGAGGACATGGAAGGAGCATAGTGGCAATTGCCCTTTCTTAAAAGCCATGAAATTGGACTTTTTTTTGGATCATAATTTCGATAGTCTTTATTCATGTCAGACATCGAGATCGCGCAGAAGAACGAAATGGAACGTATCGCAAAGCTAGCCAAGGAAAAGCTCGGCATCGGCGATGAGCACCTCGAACCTTACGGCCACTATAAGGCGAAGGTCTCACTCGATTATCTGGAGTCTCTCAAGGACCGCCCAGATGGAAAGCTGATCCTCGTCACCGCGATTTCCCCGACACCTGCGGGAGAGGGGAAAACAACAACGAGCGTCGGTCTGACAGACGGCCTTAATCGTATTGGCAAGAAAGCCGTTGTCTGCCTGCGTGAACCATCGCTTGGTCCGTGTTTTGGTATGAAGGGTGGCGCTGCTGGCGGCGGATATGCGCAAGTGGTTCCTATGGAGGACATCAACTTGCACTTCACCGGTGACTTCCACGCTATTGGTTTGGCAAATAACCTGCTGGCGGCTCTTGTGGATAACCACATCCACCACGGGAATGTTTTGGGTATCGATGTTCGTCGTGTCGTCTGGCGCCGTGTCGTCGATATGAATGATCGTTCGCTGCGTGAGATCACCGTGTCACTCGGGGGCCTCGGTAATGGCTACCCGCGCACCGATGGTTTTGATATCGTTGTTGCCTCGGAAGTTATGGCGATTTTCTGTCTGTCGACTTCACTGGCAGAGTTGAAAGAGCGCCTTGGCAGCATCATTGTCGCCTATACAAGGGAACGCGAACCCATCCGCGCTCGCGACCTTGAAGCCCACGGCGCGATGACCGTGCTGCTGAAGGACGCATTCAAGCCGAACATCGTGCAGACTCTCGAAGGCAATTTGGCGTTTATCCACGGCGGACCATTCGCAAATATTGCCCATGGATGTAACTCTGTGATTGCGACGAAATCCGCGCTTAAACTTGCCGACTACGTGGTCACCGAAGCCGGATTCGGTGCCGATCTGGGAGCCGAAAAATTCATCGACATCAAGTGTCGTAAATCTGGACTGAAGCCCGATGCTTCCGTAGTAGTAGCCACGATCAAAGCTCTCAAGTTTCACGGCGGTGCCGATGTTAAAAATCTCGCCGAAGAAAATCTGGATGCTCTCGAAAAGGGGATCAAGAACCTTGAGCGCCACGTCCGTAACGTCCGTGAACACTGGGGCCTTCCCTGCATTGTAGCGATCAATCGATTCACTGCTGATACAGATGCTGAGATAGAGCTGCTACGTAGCAAGCTTGGACACCTGCAGGTCGATGTCGTACTCGCTGAGCATTGGGCAAAAGGAGGTGAGGGTGCTGAAGACCTCGCCCATGCCGTGGTCGACGTCATTGAGAAATGCCCGGCAAATTTCCAGTTCACCTACGAGGATGATGTGCCGCTATGGAAAAAGATGGAGGCCGTGGCGAAGAAAATCTACTCCGCTAGCGGAGTGGTAGCCGACACCAAAGTGCGTGCACAAGTGAAGCGCCTACAGGACGCAGGTTTCGGCAACTATCCGATCTGTGTGGCCAAGACCCAGTATTCCTTCTCAACTGACCCTAAATTGTTAGGTGCGCCCGAAGATCACGTGGTCAAAGTTCGCGAAGTCCGTCTCGCCGCTGGTGCTGAGTTCGTCATCATGATCTGTGGCGACATCATGACCATGCCCGGTCTCCCGAAGGTGCCCTCTGCTAATCGCATTGACCTCGGTGAAGACGGCAAGGTAGTGGGGCTGTTCTAACTTCACATCAATGCGAAGGTGGATTGCTGATCACTTCCCGGCCTATGCCAGGATCTCCTTCACTACCTTGGTCGGCTCAACGCCAGTCGGCGTGTGGTTGAGTCCTTGGTATTTGAAGGTGAAGCGTTTGTCATTGATGCCAAGGCAATGGAGCGCGGTGGCAGTGAGGTCACGGATGTGCACCGGATCTTTGACGATGTTGTAGCAGAAGTCATCGGTCTCGCCATGCATGCGGCCACCGGCGATGCCGCCACCGGCCATCCACATGCTGAAGCAGCGGCCGTGGTGGTCGCGCCCGGCGTTGAGCTTGCCCTGACTGTATACACTGCGGCCGAATTCGCCGCCCCAGATGACGAGGGTGTCGTCGAGCATACCGCGTTGCTTGAGGTCGGTCACCAGAGCGGCGGAGGCTTGGTCGGTGTCCTTGCACTGGGCGGTCATGTGAGGGACGAGTGAGTTGTGCTGGTCCCAGCCGCGGTGGAAGAGCTGGATGAAGCGCACGTCGCGTTCGGCCATGCGGCGAGCTAACAAACAGTTGTAGGCATAGGTGCCAGGAGTACGGGCATCTTCACCATAGAGTTTGAAGGTGCTTTCTGGTTCGTCGGAGAGATCGGTAATTTCGGGTGCGGAGGCCTGCATGCGGTAGGCCATGTCGTATTGGAAATTCCGCGTGGCAATTTCGGGGTCGCCACTTTGTTCAAGGCGCATGGCATTGAGTTTGGCGATATCGTCGAGCATCTTGCGGCGGCTCTTGCGGTCGATGCCTTTCGGGTTATCGAGGTAGAGAATTGGTGCTCCGCCTCCACGTAATTGTACTCCTTGGTGGCTGGATGGAATGAAGCCGCTTCCCCATAGGCGGGAGAAAATTGGTTGACCTGGGTTCTTGCCATTCCCCTGAGAGAGCATGACGATGTAGCCTGGCATGTTGCGGTTGTTACTGCCAAGGCCGTAGTTGCACCACGCGCCCAAGCTGGGCAGACCGGGGATTTGCGAACCGGTGTTGATGAAGGTGATGCCGGGGTCGTGGTTGATGGCCTCAGTGTGGACCGATTTGACTAGGCAGATGTCATCGGCGATGCCGCAGGTGTGGGGTAGGAGGTCGGAAATGGTGACTCCACTCTCTCCGCGCGGCTTGATTGGAGAGATCGTCTTGTTGACCAGAAATTGCTTTTGCCCGGCTGTCATGCCAGTCACCCGTTGGTCGCCGCGTATACTATCTGGCAAGTTTGTGCCATGCAGTTTTTCAAGAGCCGGTTTGTAGTCGAAGAGGTCGACATGTGAGGGGCCACCGGATTGGAAAAGGTAGATGACTCGTTTGGCAGTAGGCTTGTGATGAGGGAGGCCCGGGAGTCCACCGGCCTGATTCCCTGCTCCCCAAGCGGGTGGCATGCCCATGAATGCTAGGGTGCCTGCCGATGTTCCGATGAACCCGCGTCGTGAAAACTTTGGTTGAGCCATGGTTACTGTTTGGTGATGGTTTCGTTGAGATTGAGAATGGTGGAGGCGATCATGGTTAGGGCTGCAAGTTCTGGGTCGGTGCCAGTGTTCGTGTTCTCCGATTCCTTTAGTAGGGCCCGAGCCGCTGCGGGGTCCGAAGTGAAGCGCGCCTTTTCTCGTTCGTAGGCCGCAATAAGCACCTCCAGTTCGTTTGTTTTGGGCAGACGCGCGGTAGCGAGACGGAAGGCTTGGCTGATACGGTCTTTTGTTGATTCCCCGCCTTCGGCTATCATGCGCCGAGCAAGGGCTCCTGCCGCCTTCACGTATTGTGGGTCGTTAAGAAGAACAAGTGCTTGAAGAGGCGTGTTGGTTTGCAGACGGCGCACGGTGCAAGTCTCTCGTGTAGGGGCGTCGAAGATGGAAAGCGATGGTGGGGGGGAGGTGCGCTTCCAGAAAGTGTACATGCTGCGACGGGTGATCTTCTCGCCCGCATCCGGGTAGTAGGCCTGCGCGGTGAAGGTCCCATAGCCGAAGTGGCTGATTTGTCGCCAGAGGCCGTCGGGTTGCTCGGGAAAGACGCTCGGTCCACCGATCTGCAGATTGAGTTGACCGCTGATGGCGAGGGCATTATCGCGTACGAGCTCTGCGGGAAGCCGCGTCCGGGGGGCGCGGGCGAGCAGGCGGTTTTGTGGATCCGCTTCCAGCATCTGACGGGAAATATCTGAGTGCTGGCGGTAGGTGTCGGACATGACCATCTGTTTGAGCAACTCGCGCACGTCCCAGCCGCCTTCGCGGAAGCGTACGGCGAGGGTGTCGAGGAGGGTATGGTGGGAAGGCCATTCGCCTTGTGAGCCGAAGTCCTCGGCGGTGCGGACGAGGCCGGTGCCGAAGATCAGCTGCCAGTAGCGGTTGACCGCCACCCGTGCGGTGAGCGGGTGATCTGGGGAGGTCAGCCAGCGGGCGAGGGCTAGCCGGTTGGCGGGTTGCTCGTCTGGAAGTTGGGCGAACATTTCAGGGACCCCTGCGGTCACTTCCTCGCCGGGGTTGTTGTATTCCCCGCGCATGAGGATGTGCGTCTTTCGTTTCCCGGGGGAGTCCATCACCATCACGGTGGTTTTTCCGGCGTCTTTGATCCGCTTTTCGAGCACGTTCAGTTCGACCCCGAGGGACTTGTGGAAACGTTTGGTTAGAGCAGAAGATTGTTTGAGGAACTTATCGTTGAGAATCTTGTTTTCTTCTATGGTGAGTGACTCGGGGGCCTTTCGGAGGATCGTGGCGAGGTGATGTTCGGGTGGAGCAGCGCCCGGAGCTTTCAGCCGCCCCCATGGGGTGACCCCGTGCTTGCCGATCGACACTGGAATTTTCCATCCGTCTTCGCTGGCGAAGTGGGTGGCAAGGTCTTTAGAGTCGGGGGCTTTCCATTGCCAGTCCGGGCTGGTCACGAGATGGCTTGTTTTGCCGTCCTTGTAGTCCAGCTGCAGCCAGGCGATAAGGCCGGCCACGCCGCCGGCATTGCGCGCATCCGCGCCGATGATGTTCCGGCCCTTTGTCAAATGGGCGGTGATATTGACTGACTTCGGCTCCATCCACGGGTCGACGTGCGCCAGTTTTTTGCCATTCACGTAGAGGTCCGCACTGTTGTCGCAGGTGAAAAAGACGTGGGCGGCCTTGAGCTCTTTGTCAATGTTGATGGTGGTGCGGACGAGGATGCGTTCGGTGACGCCCGTTTTCTCCGCCCAGATCCACTCGGCCTCGCGGCCTTTGTCTGGGAAACGGAATCCGGATTGGGTTGGTTTCTTTCCGGCTGGTCCTGCTTTGGCGAGGATGCCCGCCTTCCACGACGCGAATTTCTCTGGATCGATATTTTTGAGTTGGTCACGTAGCTCCCGGATGCGGTTGCCCCGTTCGGTCAAGGCCTTGTGGGCGTCCGAGATTTTATGCAGCGGCGACGTCACTTGGATGAAGGGCGCGGTGTTGCCGTTGGTGGCACCCTTGCCGTTCTCGGTGGCGGAGTTGAAGAAGGCGTAGAAGCGGTAGTAATCCTTCTGACTGATTGGGTCATACTTGTGGTTGTGGCACTGCGCACACTTCATTGTCAGCCCCATGAAGGTGGAGGAGACGGTATCGATCTTGTCGGCGATGTAGGCTACACGGTATTCTTCTGCAATGGTGCCACCCTCGTGCGTGTTCATGCTGTTGCGTAGGAAGCCGGTGGCCATCAGTTGCTCCGGGGTAGCGTTGGGAATGAGATCTCCGGCGAGTTGTTCGGTGAGGAACGCGTCGTAGCGCTTGTTGTTCATGAAGGCGTGGATGACCCAGTCGCGCCAGCCCCACATGTCGCGGTGGTCGTCGATGGAGTAGCCGTTCGTGTCGGAGAAGCGGGCCACATCGAGCCAGTCGAGCGCCAACCGTTCGGCAGTTTGAGGAGAGGATAGCATGCGGTCGACGAGTTTCTCGTAGGCGTTCGGTGATTTATCGGCGATGAAGGTGTCGATTTCTGCTAGGGTAGGGGGGAGACCACGGAGGTCGAGGGAGAGGCGACGGATGAGCGCCTCGTGATTGGCGACTAGGGAGGGTTTGAGTCCTTCCTTCTTCAGTTTCTTTTGGATCTCGGTATCGATGATCTTGCTCAGGTCCCCGCTTCCCGTTGCCGCGGGCTTCTCGAAGGCCCAGTGCTGCTGGTATTCAGCGCCTTCTCGGATCCATTGTTCAAGAGTCGCGATGTCCTTCTTAGTTAATTCAAGATGATGTCCGGGTGGGGGCATGAGGTCATCTTCATCGTCCGTGGTGATGCGGTACATCAGCTCGCTGCCTTTCGGGTTCCCTGGGATAATAGCGTCCTTTTTCAGGGCTCCCTCACGAGTATCTAGGCGCAGCTTGGCCTCGCGTGTTTCCTTGTCTGGGCCGTGGCAATGAAAGCAGTTCTCCGAGAGGATTGGCCGGATGTCGCGATTAAACTCCAGCTCTTCGGCGAGTGCAGAACCGCTGAGCACAACAAGGAATAGATTGTATAATTTGAGGTGACTCGTGCAGTTCATTACATGATTCTACGCAATATTTTCTTTAAATCTAATAGATTTTCTTGTTTTTTACTGGTATAAAATCCGCATGAGCGATTTTGGTTTGGCGTTTCTGCAGCAAGTTGATTCAAGGCGGTGTCTGTCGGACCTATTCGAGGATACCCCCGATCTTTATTTTTTTGCCAAGGATCTGAACTATCAATTCACCATGTGCAACCGGGCTCTGTTAAGGCGCTTGGGAATTGGTGAGGAGTCGGAGATTATTGGCAGCGACGACTACAGTCATTTCGATCCGCTGGTGGCGGATCATTACCGCGTAGAAGATCAGGAGGTCTTTACCGAGAGACGACCGATCACTAACCGTATCTGGTTGGTGCCCAATGCCAGCGGTGTAATGGATTGGTATCTCTCAAGCAAGTTTCCCCTGTTCGATGAGCAGGGGGCACTGGTGGGGCTCGCCGGGCTGATGCGGGATTGCAAGCAGTCTGGAGCGCTGCTTGGTCCCTATCAGAATTTGGCGAAAGCGGTCGAGTTCATTCGCGAGAACTTCACCAAGACAATTGCAGTGGGAGAACTGGCCGAGATGAGCGATCTATCTGTGAGCCAGTTTGAGCGAAGTTTCAGAAAATATTTCAAGACCACGCCGATGAAGTATGTCAATCAGGTGCGCGTGGATGCTGCCGCGAGACTCCTGAGCGAGGGGACGGAAGCGATCTCTCTCATTGCGCACGACACCGGGTTTTATGACCACAGCTATTTCACCAAGCAGTTCAAGGCGGCAAAGGGAATGAGCCCGAGTGTTTACCGCAGGTGCAGTGGGGAACGGGGTGAGAGGTAGGTGAGGGCGCTAAGGTGGTGGGGGTGTTTTAGACGGGTCACTTATTTTCTTGATTGGATCCATCCCACCAGGCGTTCAGTTTTTTGCTGAGTGCCATAACCTTCTCTGGATTTTTGTCAGCGAGGTTCTTGAGTTCGTGTGGGTCTGAAATGAGGTTGTAAAGCTCGGGCTTACCCTCGGGGTTGTTTTCCTTGCCGTTAGGTCGGCCTCCATATTTCGGTGGAGGAAAATTCTTAGGGTTGTGCAGGATCAGTTTCCATTCGCCATGGACGACGAACCGGGATTCCTGATTGGCAACGCGTTTGTCCACTCCGACGATGTCGTGTGAGTGATCAGCGCCAAAGACGGTGTTCCTTTTCTTGAGAGCATCTCCGTCACGCAGGTCGATGCCTGTCATGGCCTTCGGCACGTCGGCGCCTGCGAGTTTCAAAATGGTAGGTGCGATATCGATGGAGGAAACGAGCGTCGTCTTGTCCATGAGAGGTTTGATCTGTCCTTTCCACCGAACCATAATCGGCGTGCGCACACCACCTTCGTGTACGTCTTGTTTCGATAGTGGCGCATAACCGCCGCTCTTAGGGTTCTGGATCCAGCCGTTGTCGACGACGTAGATCACGACGGTGTTCTCGCTTAATCCGCGTTTATCCAGTTCTCCGAGGAGTTCTCCGCAGGTTTGGTCAAACCATTCTACCATGGCGTAGTATCGTGCCACGTGCGGCGAATCGACCATGGCTTTGTATTTTTCAAAAAGCTCTTTGGGTGGGTTGTGGGGAGTGTGAGGAAGGAATGGTGCGTGCCAGATGAAGAACGGTTTTTTGTCAGCCTTGGCAGTGTCGAGAAACTCGCGGACATCTTTAATGCCATCGCGTGACACCTTGAGTCCGGCATCGCCGTGTCGTCCACCTCGCTTGGGGTCGGCGTGGGTCATGGCGTGTGTGAAGCCAGAGCCTTTGGGATCGGACTCCCACCACTTACCGGTTTGCAGTGAGAGGTAGCCTTGTTTTCCAAGTTCGGAAGCAAGTCCGCTGCATTGTCTGAACTTATCGTATAGCTGTTGATGGAGTTTGGCTCCCTCGGGGCTTCTTCGTGAGGCTTTTTTCCCATCAGGTCCTTTGAGATCATTGCCGGTGATGCCAGTTTGATAGGGATAGAGTCCTGTAAATAAGGATGCGAGAGAGGGGCGGCACAAAGGTGCTGGGACGTAACCGCGGGTGTAAGTAAGCGACTCGGCAGCAAGTTTGTCCAGCACGGGGGTCTTGATTTGTTGATGCCCCATGAAACTATAGTCATTCCACGTCTGGTCGTCAGACAGGATGAGAAGCACATTGGGTGGTGCTGCGTGGAGTGAGGTGGCAAGAAAACTAATAAGTAGAATGCGTAACATGGTGGCGGTAGAGTAGGGAGGTGATAGACTGGGGGAAAGAAAATACGTCACGCGTGATTATAGATCGCGATTGCTTGAGCCTGCCACTTTTGTTACGTTGTCTGGCATGAACTTTTTCAAGTCGCTGAGTTTTTTCCTGATCTCAACATTTTCGCTTTCCTCGATGGCCTTGAGCGGTCCTGTGAATCTATCCAAGTTGGAAGCAAAAAAATTACACTGCATAAGTTTCATTGTTGGATGATATTCCATCGGTAAAGCTGCGGTCGGCAGCGCTACTGGGGTCCACGACGTGGTCATGCTCGTCAGGATGAAGCCATTCAAAGAATGGATATACGTTTATTATGATCCGGAAAAGACGAGTGAGGCTAAGCTCCTCAAAACTCTCCATGAGAATCGTTGCGCCTCCGCAACTGCTGATCAGTTTGTAAAAGATGATATCACCGTGCTTAATCCTTTCCTGAGCGCGGGAGAAATCGTGCAACTCCGGATCACTGGAGTTCCTAAGGGCAAGGCTCTCGATGCAAGTCTGCCAGATGATTGGAAAGTGGTAGGAGACTCCAAGGGGTTTTCCGGCAAGGATGGAAAAACCTATCTTTCCATTAAGGTTACGCCAAAAGTTGCCCAGAAAAAATACAAGGTAGGTGTCAAAATTTCGGACGACAAATCTCTCGAGGCTGTGATCGAAGTGGTTCGTAAAATTTAGCACCGCCTGTTAACCGCATGATCTCGGCAAGGTGGTCCCGACTCAAGTAATCGGGTTCTTGTGCGCAGGCTCCCGTTTTTTCATCGCATAGATGACGATCAGATTCGCAGCAAGGATCAGCGAACCACCAATCAGCAATTTAGTGGTGAGTGATTCATTGGCGTATGGGTGACCCATCAGGCTGGCGAGTAGTCCGGGTAAAAAGAGAGCATAGAAGGCGGTGAAGACGGGTTCGGTCGTGTAAATGAGTCCTGCTTCGGTGGAGGTGACGTGTCGCTGGAAGGTATTCATCAGGCTGAAGGATCCGACGGTACAGACGAGGGCGAGAACGAAGCAGAGTAGAATAACGCTCCCTGACGATCCGATACTCAGGACGGTGGAAATGTCCGGTGCGGTGGCGAAGGTGATAGGGAGGAAAATCAGGGTGATACCAACGCACATGATCAGGGTGACGCTACGACCACGGTTGTTGGCAAATTGTTTTTTCTCCAAAGCGAGAATCTGGAAGGTAAAGAAAATAGCGCTCGCCATGGTTTCGAGCTCTCCTCGGCCAATTTTCAAATTGTTGGTGCTGACGCCAGCGAGTATCGCACCACCACCGAGAACGAGGAGCACTGCAAGGATTGTTGTTTTTCCCGGAAATTTGCGATGTCTGAGTGCGGCCCAAACAGGGAGGAAGACACAATAACTCTGAGTAAGAAAGGCAGAGGTTGATGCTTCGGTGTAGGCAAGAGCGTCAGCCTGAAGCCACATTCCAATACCTCCCCAGAGTGCGAGTGTGAGTCCTTGTCGGATCTCGAGTCGAGTCGGTTTACTGAGGCGCATCGTTAGGAAAAACATGATGATGCCAGCAAGTAGGAACCGCATGAATTGAATCCAGCTGGAAAAGAACAAAGTAGAGCCGTCCGGGCTGTGATCGCTCAGCTCGATCATCATCGCTTTGATCATGGGGAATGAGATACCCCAGAATGCACAGCAGAGAACGAGGGCGATGACGGCTTTGGTGTTCACTTTGGGGAAACTAGGTGATGATGCGTTTAGAAAAAGCGCAATTTTGAAAGAATTTACAGACTTGGTTTTTGGAGTTTGAAACTTGGGGTTTAGCATTTAGAAACAGGGCATGCCTAAAACCATCATTTATCACTATCGACACTGAGGTTCCTCTGAAAATGCCTTAGCGGTCGCCGAGGAAATGGGAGCTGATCATGAAGTGATTCTCTACATCAAGACCCCACCGGGTCGGGAGGAATTGGAAAAAATCGTCAACGCCCTAGAAGATCCTGTCGAGGATTTGGTTCGCAAGGACTCAAAATTTAAGAAACTGGAACTCAACCCGGACGACTATGTTGGTAACGCAGAGGCGGTTGTTGAAATTTTACTGAAGTATAAGCAGTTGCTTCAGCGCCCAGTCCTTTTGCGTGGTAAAAAGGCGATCATTGGTCGACCCAAACAACGAATCATCGATTTCTTCGGCGACAGCTCCTAACAAAGGTGTAAAGTTCGCTTATGCCATCCCGTGGTCGACATCAAAGTTCCTCAAAAGAATGCCTGCGGGCGATTCGTAAAATCGAATCGTTACCCGGTGTGGTGGGCGTGATCATTGGGCTCTCCTATGGAGGGAAATCACTCGGGAAGAATGGGAGAACTGGTTCGGTTCGTGTGCAGCGTGAGGTGTCAGGTGGGTTGAAAGCGGTAACTCAGACTTCGAAAGGTTTGCAGGAGCTGTTTATCCGGACGGATGAGGGGGTGGCTGCCGATGTTTGGAAGCAGATTGAGGCGTTGGAATAAGGAGTGCGGACATTTTTGTCCGCATAGTTGTGGCTATAGTTGCCGGTGGACAGGAATGTCCACCCTCCTTAGACTGGAGCATCAATCCACTTATCGTGTTCGGTGATGAGGTCGATAAGACGTTCTACGGCTTCTGCCTCGGGAATGTTGAATTTCACCGCTTGTTTGCCGACGTAGAGATTGATTTTTCCCGGGGCTCCACCGACGTAGCCGAAATCGGCATCGGCCATTTCTCCTGGGCCATTGACGATGCATCCCATGATGGCGATCCTAACACCTTTGAGGTGGCCTGTGGCTGCTCGGATTTTTTGAGTTGTATCCTGAAGGTTGAATAATGTCCGTCCACAGGACGGGCATGCGACGTAGTCGGTTTTAAAAATGCGGGAGCCGGCGGCTTGCAATACGTTGTAGGCGAGGCGCAGAGATTGGCCAGGGGCTTGTTCGCCTTGGATCAGGATAGCATCGCCAATACCATCGCAGAGCAGTGAACCAATGTTCCGTGAAGCGGTGATCAGGGTGTCAAGAAAGTCGGCCTCGAAATCAGTAGCGGGCGTTAGTGTGTCTTTAAGAAGAATCGGGTGATGAGCAGCGAGTTTAGAAGCTAACAGTCGATAGGTATGGATGACGGCGGCGTCGTGGGCACCGTCTTTGACCGTGACAAGGCGAGGTTCTACCATGGCGTTGACTTCCATAATGGCGGCGTAGTCGTAGGGGTCGACCTCGATGACGTTAGAGTCTTCAACAACGATCTCTGGAGTGAAGTCGCCGAGTTTATCGATCTTGTGTGCGAGTGCATCCCATTTTTCCCGACTGGTAAACACGCGGATGGTATTAGCCCCACCGAGCTTGTGGCCGTTGATCTCGATCTCGTGGCTATGGCGGCGTTCGTAGGAAAAGGGATCATAGCTCAGCGTGCCACGCGCGCTGCCGGTGGGATCGGTGGGCAGGTGGCTGTTTTTAATACTGGCAACGATGGCTTGGGCAACCGGTATCTCGTGCACGGCATCTTCCGTGAGTGATACGCGGATGGTATCGCCAACGCCGTCAGCTAACAATGAACCAATGCCGATGGAGGACTTGATGCGGCCGTCTTCGCCATCACCAGCCTCGGTGACGCCGAGGTGAATCGGGTAATTCCAGTCAGGGCCTTCTGTTTCCAATCGGGCTACTAACAGACGATAGGCTTCGACCATCACCTTCGGGTTGGAGGCCTTCATCGAGAAACAAAAATTATGGTAATCGTTGTCACGAGCGATACGGGCAAACTCAAGAGCGCTCTCGCACATGCCGAGCGGGGTGTCGCCGTAGCGGTTCATGATCCGATCTGACAATGACCCGTGGTTGGTACCGATGCGCATGGCTCGGCCGAGTTCCTTGCAGAGTTCGACCAGCGGGGTGAAGTCTTCGCGGATGCGGTCGAGCTCTTCGGCGTATTGCTCATCAGAATACTCGCGGATGGCGAATTTTTTCGAATCGGTAAAGTTGCCTGGATTGACGCGGATTTTTTCCACCCACTTAGCGGCTTCGAATGCGGCGTCGGGTTTGAAATGGATATCGGCGACGAGCGGGATATCACATCCGGCAGCGCGGACACCATCGCGGATGTTCTCCAGATTTTGCGCATATTTTTTGGTTTGTGCGGTGACGCGTGCGATTTCACAACCTGCCTCGGCGAGGCCGAGAATCTCTTTGACACAGGCCTCTGTATCACGGGTGTCGGATGTGATCATCGACTGCACCCGGATCGGATTATCACCACCAATGCCGACGTTGCCCACCATGATTTCGCGAGTTGTCCGGCGCGAGTAGGCGAAGTAATCCTGACAGTAATGGAGGTCGGCGTGCATGTGGATAGACTCAAGACTCAAGAGGGGAGAGTCAAGATTTGTTAATGCTAAGCGCTAAACATGAAAGGCTACCCCTTCGGGTCGCCGTAGCCATCGGGGTGGCTTTGGTGCCATTTCCAGGCGGAGGCGATGGTGGACTCGATATCCATGTGCTCGGGCTCCCAGCCGAGACCTTCGCGAGCTTTGGTATTATCGGCATAGAGCGATGGCGGGTCGCCGGGGCGTCGGACATCTTCTTCGGCAGGCACGGGCAGTCCGGTGACTTTTTCAACGGCGTCGAGAATCTCGCGGACAGAGGTAGGTCTTCCTGTGCCGAGGTTGTAGTGGACGAAGGTGTTAGCTTCTTTCAGCTGGTCAAACACGGCGATGTGGGCGCGGGATAGGTCGTCGACGTGGATGTAGTCGCGTAGGCAAGTGCCATCGGGGGTTGGGTAGTCGGTGCCGAAGATTTTCAGAGCCCCGCGTTGACCCGTCGCGGCAAAGATGGCGAGAGGAATAAGGTGGCTTTCGGGGAAGTGGTCTTCACCGATGGTTCCATCGTTGGCTGCTCCCGAGGCATTGAAGTAGCGGAAGACGGCAGAGGAAATTTCTCCTGAACGAGCGAGGTCCTTGAGGATTTCCTCAACCTGAAGTTTGGTCTGCCCGTAGGGGTTGATAGGAAACTGTGGAAGGTCTTCGACGAGAGGTAAGGTTTCCGGTTCACCGTAGGTGGCGCAAGTGGATGAGAAGACGAATTTTTTGACTCCAGCATCGGTCATGGCGAGCAGAAGTTGGATCGTATTACCGACGTTGTTCTCGTAGTATTTCAGTGGCACATTAACGGATTCGCCGACGTTGATGTAGGCGGCGAAGTGCATGACGACTTCGATCTTGTTCTCCTCGAGGATAGTTTTTACGGCACAGCGATTTCCAAGATCTTCATCGAAGAAGGGAATGTCGTCTGCGACGGCAGCACGGTGCCCGTAAACCAAGTTATCGAGGACAAAAGGGGTGTGGCCAGCAGCTTGGAGTTGTCTCACGCAGTGGCTACCGATGTAGCCTGCGCCTCCGACGACGAGAACGTTCATGCGTGTAGAGTCGAGAATCCAGAATCCAGAGTCAAGACTTGCTTATGTATTGCGTGTCAGCGATCCAGTGGTTAATGGTTTTTGCGTGAGCTTTGATGTAGAGCAATATTTAAAAACTTTCGATCGCGTGGCGGGGGAGTGTGGATTTGTGCGGGTAGTGATTGCTGAAGTGGCTGGGTTTGAGATTCCGGCTTATACTCGAGTTAAGAACAATGGGCCTAAAATTTATATTTCCTCTGGCATGCATGGTGATGAGCCTGCCGGCCCGTGGGCGCTGATGGAAATGATGGCTGAAGACCGTTTTAGTCGATCGATTGAGTGGTGTGTGTGTCCGGTGATCAACCCTACAGGGTTATCGGTAGGCACAAGGGAGAACGCGCAGGGCATTGATTTAAATCGTGATTATTGGCGCAAGTCGACAGCTGAGGTGGCTGGTCACGTCGATTGGTTGGATCAACAACCGGTCCCCGATGTGTTTCTATCGCTTCACGAAGACTGGGAGAGCACGGGTTTTTACCTCTATGAAATTCAGAAATGCGCCTGTGCTAGCGTAGCGCACTCGATACTTGAGGCCGCTTCCAAAGAGATTAAGCCTGAACCTAGCCCCCTGATTGATGATCACAAAGTGCGGGAGCCGGGATGGATTTTCCATGAACCTCGCGCTGATTTTCCTAAGGATTGGCCAGAAGCCATCTACATGGCAGATCGGGGGACAACCGTATCATATACACTGGAAACGCCGAGTTCAATGGATCTGAAAAAGCGGATTGCGTGCCATAAACTGGCGGTTTGTCGAGCGGTGGAGGAATTCCAGTTGACGCGGGGGGCGTGAGCCGAGTCTAATGGCGGCGATGATAGCGCGACTTCGAGGAAAGGTGTTAGAGGCTCTGCCAGGTAGACTGGTGGTGGATGTAAACGGCGTGGGCTATATGCTTACTGTATCGCTGAGCACGTATGATGCGATCAACCCGGTAGAAGGCAAGGAAGTGGATCTGCGTACGCACCTACACATCCGTGAGACGGCGCATACCTTGTATGGGTTTTCCTCGGATGCGGAGCGGAATTTGTTTTTGCTGTTGATCGAGAGAGTGAGCGGTATTGGTCCTTCGATAGGGATGTCCATCCTCAGCGGCATGCCGGTGGATCATTTTAAAAGCTGTGTGGTCGCTGGCGATGCGGCGGCTCTTTCCCAGATCAAGGGGCTTGGTAAAAAAACGGCCGAGCGCATCATTCTTGAGCTGAAGGACAAGGTGGGCGTGGCCGAAGCATGGCAAGCGGCATCGGGTGATGCTGTGCCTAGTGCCGCAATTGACGCAGAATCAGCGTTGATTGGTCTAGGCTACAAACAGGCGGAAGCTCGCAAGGCTGTGGCCGCAATTTCGAAATTGAAACCCGAGGCTTCGGCAGAAGACCTTCTGCGTGACTCACTGAGGATGCTGAATTCATAGGGGTCTTTGACGGTGACTTGAATTTTACTCGCCAATTCCGTAGTAACTGGCTAGTTTTGCCCGCCTCAGCTTGAGACACCTGCATTACGTAGGATGAATCGATTTGAGCTTGAAACTAAACAGGCACGGTCCTACAGCCTCCACAGAACACTCCCGATACTTTTATGATGGAATCTACACCCTCAATGCTCGATTTTTCCCAATCCAAGGTTAACAAAGACCTGACACCTGACCAGAAGATCCAGCTCTTCCGTGATATGGCACGTATCCGTCGCTTCGAGCAGACGTCACTTAAATACTATAACAAAGGCGTGATGGGCGGATTCCTTCACCTCTATATCGGTCAAGAATCCGTTGCCGCTGGCACGATTTCACTTTGTGGAGATAACGACCACGTAATCACCGCCTACCGTTGCCACGGTCACGCTCTCTCTGTCGGCATGGACATGAATTCATGTATGGCCGAGATGTTTGGTAAGGCGACAGGCTCAGCCAAGGGCAAGGGTGGTTCAATGCACCTCTTTGATCCTTCCAAAAACTTCTGGGGTGGCCACGGCATTGTTGCTGGCCAGACTCCGCTCGGACTGGGACTCGCCTATGGTGTGAAATTCCAGGAACTCGAGGGTTGCTGCTTATGCTACCTCGGTGACGGTGCGACCAACCAGGGAGTATTGCACGAGTGTCTGAACATCGCCGCTCTATTCCAACTGCCGGTTATTTATATCATCGAAAACAACGGATACTCGATGGGAACCAGCCAGGATCGTTCCAGTTCTTATAAACATTGCCTCGCCCAACGTGCCGAAGCTTACGATATGGATTGGGATCTGGTCAACGGAGAGGACCTCTACGAAGTCCGCGCTAAGACTCACATCGCCATGCAGCGTGCTCGTAAAGAGAGCAAGCCCACTGTGCTTGAGATCGCAACCTACCGTTACTACGGACACTCCGTCGCCGATGCGAATGCTAAGAAATACCGGACGCCTGAGGAGATCGAAAAATACAAGACTTTCCACGATCCAGTTCGTCTGTGGCGTCGTCGCCTGATTGAAGAGGCTGTTTTCACCGATGTTGAAGCCGATGCTATCGACAAGGAAGCCAAGGCCGAGGCCGACCAATCTGCCGTGTTCGCCGAGCAATCACCCATACCTACCGTCGAGTCCATCTTCGACGATGTTTACTGGGAGACGGACAATAACACCGAAGCCGGAAACACCGGACGCCACTTTTTTAACGACTAACAATTTTTCGCACTGATCACCGATCACTGCTAACTTTACACTTTTTAATCATGAGAGAACTCCTCTACCGCCACGCTATCCGCGAAGCCCTCGACGAAGAACTTGCCCGCGACAAGAATGTCGTAGTTATGGGTGAGGAAGTCGCCCAATACAACGGTGCCTACAAGGTCACCGAAGGACTTTGGGACAAGTGGGGTGATAAACGCATTGTTGATACCCCCATTTCCGAAGCCGGCTTTATCGGTATGGGTATTGGTGCATCTATGTTAGGTGTCCGTCCCGTGATGGAGCTAATGTTTTGGTCGTTCCACTCCGTGGCATTCGATCAGCTCGTCAACAACGCCGCCTGTGTTCGCTACATGTCCGGTGGTCAAATCAACTGCCCTATCGTGGTACGTGGACCTGCCAACGGTGGAACATCTGTTGGAGCCACTCACTCGCATTGTCCTGAGGGCCTTTTTGCCGCTTTCCCTGGTCTTAAAGTTTGTGTCCCCGCGACTCCGTCCGATGCCAAAGGCCTGCTGAAAACGGCCATCCGTGACAACGATCCCGTTTACTTCATGGAGAACACCCTGCTTTATGGAACCAAAGGTCACGTGCCTGATCCCGCCGATGGAGATCACCTGATTCCTCTTGGAAAAGCAGATATCAAACGCGTTGGCTCTGACATTTCTCTGATTGCCCACGGTCGTAGTGTGTTGCGTGCCCTCGAAGCTGCTGAAACTCTGCAAGCCGAACACGGTATCGACTGTGAGGTTCTCGACCTTCGTTCGATCCGCCCGCTCGACCAACAAGCAATCATCGACACGGTAATGAAAACCAACCGCGCCGTTCTTGTCGACGAGAGTAAACCCTTCTGCGGCGTCTCCGCCCAGATCACCACACTCATCCAGGAACACGCATTCGATCACCTCGATGCCCCTGTAAAACGTGTCTGCGCACTCGATGCCCCAGCGATCTATTCGCCCCACATCGAGGACGAACAACTCCCGAACCCACGCCGTATTATCGAGCAGGTTCTGACCATTGCTTAAAAATAGCCCTGTTTTTCGCACCTTTTCTCTTTAAAAAGTCTAACAATAATCACTTATGAGTTTACAAGACAAACAACAGAACGAATTTTCAGAGGAAGACATAAATCGCTTTGAACAGCTGGCAACCCAACTTCATGGAGAGCAAAATCTACCCATGGGACTCGTTGGTGGGGTTGCTGCAGCGATTATTGGAGGTGTATTGTGGGCTGCAATTACCGTTGCTACAGGTTGGCAATTAGGTCTCGTCGCTGTGGGGATTGGATTTTTAGTAGGCTATGCCGTCAGTTACATAGGGAAAGGGATCACTCCGATCTTCGGTTACATGGGTGCTGGCCTGGCTCTGCTTGGTGTTGTCGTTGGGAAATACCTAACGATGGTTGCTTTGTGGGCGAATGCAACTGACCTGGGATATATAGAGACGTTTACTACCGTGCCTTTCGATGTGATCAAAGAGCTCGTGATCAGAAATTTCTCCCCAATTGACCTTCTTTTCTACGGAATCGCCATCTATCAAGGATACAAATTGTCCTTCACTGACCTGACATCGGGGGACTAAGCGTTCCAAATACTGTTTCTATTCACGTAGGTCGAGGCAATCGTGTCTCGGCCTTTTCGTTGTTAACTAGCGGGTAAACCGGATTATCCACTTGTTTTTAACGGTTGCAGTCGCGGATTTTGGCATAATCAGCTTGCCCAAGAGCTTGCTTTCAACGATGAATTCGTCGCAGATACCCAGACTTTCCTATGCCTATCAATATTGAAATGCCAAAGCTTTCCGACACAATGACGGAAGGAACGCTCGTGAAGTGGAACAAACAAGTAGGCGATACCATCGAAATTGGTGATGTCGTTGCAGAAATTGAGACCGATAAGGCCACAATGGAAATGGAGGCATTCGATGAGGGCGTCCTCACTACGATCCTTGTTCAGGAAGGTGGAAAAGCAGATGTTGGCGCTGCACTTGGCATTCTTCTTGAAGATGGCGAAGAGGCCGGCGCTCCTGCACCTGCCTCCGATGTTGCTGTTACTATTCCTGCCGCCGCACCGATTGCTACACCTGTAGCAGCAGTTCCCCCCGCTGTCGCTGCCACAGCTCCCGAAGCCGCCGCACCCACCACACTAGCTAGAGCTCCTGGTGAACGCGTTAGCGTTTCCCCACTGGCACGCAAGATCGCTGCAGCCAATGGAGTTGATCTCAACACCATCCAAGGCTCAGGCCCTGGCGGACGGATTGTGAAATCTGATGTCGAAGGCCAGCCCGCTACACCTGTAGCTGTCGCCACCCCAACTCCTGCCGCATCACCTCTCGCAACCGCTGCTACAGCATTGGCGGCATCAGTCAAGGCACAGGTTGCTCAGACAGTCTCTACACCCGCTCCCGCACCAACTCCAGCTCCTGTAGCGATCAACCCCGTAGTTGCCGCCGAAGACCAAACGGTCGCGCTCAGCTCAATGCGCCGCATTATTGCAGATCGATTACTTATATCCAAGACAACCATCCCTCATTTCTATCTTCATGTGGAGGCGGACACCGCTTCTCTCATGACGCTGCGCAAACAAATTAACGCACAAGCCGAGCAAACCCACGGAAACAAATACAGCATTAACGACTTTGTGCTTAAGGCCGTGATTAATGCCGCACAATTTGTGCCTGAAGTGAACGCCTCATTCAATGGCGACAGCGTTGTCCAGTTTGCCAAAATCGGTGTTTCCATCGCCGTAGCTGTCGATGATGGCCTAGTCACTCCCGTCATCAAGGACGCGGCTAACAAGTCGATGCTTCAGATTTCTCAGGAAGTGAAGGATCTCGCAGCACGCGCACGCGATAAAAAACTTCACCCTAACGAATTCGATGGTGGCACCGTCACCGTTTCCAATCTCGGTGCGTGGGGGATCGAAAGCTTCGATGCTATCATCAACCCACCACAGGCGGCTATTCTCAGTGTTGGCGCGATCGTTGAAAAACCTGTTGTTAAAGACGGTCAGATTGTTCCCGGCATGCGTATGAACATCGGACTCAGCTGTGACCACCGCGTGGTCGATGGCGCAGTCGGTGCCAAGTTCCTCAATGAAGTGAAAAAGCTCATTGAGAATCCTGCTCTAATGCTGGTCTAAGGAGTGTGGACGCCCTCGTCCACTAGCAATCCAAGCCCACCTGCCATGCACCCTAGCCAAGCCCTCATCACCGGCGGTGCAGGAGACTTGGCGAAGGTAATTCAGTCATCACTTGAAATGGCTGGTGTCCATGTCCACTCACCAGGAAAAGAGGAGCTGGATGTCAGTTCTCCCGACTCTGTAAAAGCCTACTTATCCGCAGCGGGTGAGATTGATTTGTTAGTGTGTAACGCTGGGTTAACCATTGATAAACCGCTTGCGCGCATGACGGAGTCCGATTGGACACAGGTCATGGATGTAAACCTGAAAGGCGCCTTTCTCTGCACACGGGAAGTATCACGAGGTATGATGAAACGCCGCTCTGGGCATATTGTTTTCATAGCCAGTTTTTCCGCCGTGCATCCACCTGCGGGTCAGGCGAATTACGCAGCAGCAAAGGCGGCTTTGTTAGGCCTGATGAAATCGATGGCTCAGGAACTTGGCCCCCGCAATATTCGGGTGAACGCAATCCTGCCTGGGTTTTTAGAAACCAAGATGACGGAAGAGTTATCCAAGGAGGTAAAGCAAGCGTGTCTCGCGAGACATACACTCGGCAGATTTAACACACCCGAGATGGTAGGGGACTTTATAACCTTCCTTCATCAACAAATGGCCCACACCTCTGGGCAGGTATTTAACTTAGATAGTAGGATTGTATGATCATAACGCGTAATCAGATAGATTGCCGACCAACTATCCACCCAGTTGACGCCTGATTAGATCAAGTGCATTCTGGCTGGTGGCTTGTTTGAAAAACTCGCGTCCGTGCGGGTGGAATTTCTTGATCGCCATTCTTTTTGTGGGAGTAGCTAGCCCGATCCAGACGGTCCCGACAGGTTTGTATTCGCTGCCACCGGTCGGTCCAGCAATACCCGTCACAGAAACGGCGATATCCGCACGTGATCTCGCCAAGGCACCCTCGGCCATCGCAATCGCAACCTCTTTACTAACCGCACCATGGGTCTCGAGGGTGTTCTCGTTAACGCCGATTAATTGTTGTTTTGCCTGATTTGAATAGGTGACAAATCCGTGGGTGAAAACCTGGGATGCTCCAGAGACATCGGTGATCCTGCTGGCAATACGCCCCCCAGTGCAGCTTTCCGCTAGGCTGAGTTTTTGACCGCGTTCCATGAGTAGTTTAACGACCACTTCCTCCAGAGATTCATCCGTGTGGCTAAAACATTCGTGAGGGAATGCGGTTACGGCCAGATCTGCGGCACGGACGATACTATCCGTCGGGCCGATGAGTCGTAAATCGACCTCCGAGGGTCGGGCGCAGTAGCCAACTTCCAAGTTGGGAATTGCTAAAAGCTCCTCATCAAGTTGGGCATGGAAATCACTTTCTCCAATGCCGGTAAACTTGAGCACCTGCATGTGATGATCCTCCTGCACCCCAGTCAGTGCCTTCAGTCTGGGCACGACCTCATTGTTGAACATCGGCTTCATCTCACCCGGAGGGCCTGGGAGGAGAAAAAGAGCACACAAACGATCTCCACTCATACGCGGTGGCGCGTAAATTCCTGGAGCTGTCCCATGTGGGTTGGGTAAAATATCCGCCCCCACTGGATTAAGCGCCTGCTTTTTATTGGCCTCCGCCATGACGCGATCGCGCTGTGCGAAAAAGGCTTCAAGCGACCTGAGCGCAGCCTCATCGGTAATGAGATCGACACCTAACACCTCGGCAGCCGCTTCACGCGTGATGTCGTCGCTGGTAGGTCCAATACCGCCGGTAACAATAACCGCATCGCTACGGCCCATCGCCTCGGTCATCGCCTGGATAATGGCATCACCATCCGGCACCGTAGTCTGCTGCTGAACCCGAAGCCCGAGCTTAATCAGCTCAGTACCCATCCACGCGCCATGCGTGTTCAGTGTTGTGCCTAGCAGAAGTTCACTGCCAGTATTGATAATTTCTATTCTCATTAAACCACGAATCTTACGAATCTTGCTTCCTCCTACGCCAGTAGGCTACGGCGAGACAAGTAGGTTGATAAAATAGGTCTTATGCGTCCTATGGGGCTTATGAACACAGAGGATATGTTTTGGTATTTGGAGTTTGATATTTGAAACTTAACCCAACAGCGTGCCACGCGAGTAAAGCGATACAACTGGCACTCCACGCGCTTCGATAGCAGCTCGGCCACCTTCCTCGCGATCGACAAGGACGAGGGCGAATGCCACTTTTCCTCCTGCGGCTTCGATGACGTCCATGGCCTTGATGGTAGATCCTCCGGTGGTGATGACGTCGTCAACAATCACGATGGTGTCGCCTTCAGAGAAGTTGCCTTCGATCTGTTTGCCCTTGCCGTGGCCTTTAGGTTCTTTGCGGACGGTAAATACTTGGAGGGGCTTTTCATCGGACGCCGATGTCATTCCTACAGCGAGTGAAATGGGGTCGGCACCGAGGGTCATTCCGCCGATTGCCTGGACGTCTAGTCCGCGGGTTGCGATTTCAGCTTTGACGGTTTCCCAGCCGAGTTTTCCGATGAGATTGGCACCCACGGGGTCCATCGCGGTGACTCGGCAATCGATGTAGAGGTCGGATGTTTTTCCGGAGGCGAGGGTGAACTCACCGGTGCGGACGGACTTTTCAAGCAGGATGGCTTTTAGGGCAGCGCGGGTATCGTCGTTGGGCATGGCCGTTTCTAAGCACTAAATCCTCATTTCAAAATCCTAAATTTGTATGCAGCTCAGTTTTTCCTGTGCTAGCTCAACCAAAAGTGTTCGAGTAAGGCTTTTCCCGTCGCATGAAAACTCAATCATCTGAATCGATCGCCGCCCAATGGTTCCGTGCCTCTGAGGCGACGGGGGACTTTATGGGAATCCGGTATGGTTACATGACTTCTCAATCTGAAGAGGGCTCTGATGAGGGATCCAATGAGGTCGAGTGGTCTTTTGTTTCGCATTGTAAGTGCGATGGTATCGGCGGATTTGCACGTCTCTTACGAGAGCACGGAGCTGAACTTAACACCCTCCCGAGCACCCGCAATCCCTGCCGCGGCACACTAGGGCCTCTGTGGAAACTTTGGCGCAAGAAGGCACCTGATCAGGATCAAGAATACGCCGATCGCCGAGACTGGATGCCCGAAGATCATGCCGAATGCTCGTCGTCTCCTCCGCTTGCGTGGCATCTTTTTACCGAAGAGGAAACAAAAGCCATCCAGCAGAAATGCCGAGAGGAAAAAGTCAGTGTGAACAGTTTCCTGCTTAAACACCTCGACCAAGCCATCCGCCCCGACATTCAAAAACCTCAAGCCGCCATTCTCTGGATGATCCCCGTCAATCTGCGCGGTGATATCAACCATGACGACGACACTGCAAACCACGTCAGTTATATCGAACCTTGGATCGCAGCGGATGACTCGCCGAGAGATATTCAACGCCAAATCCGTCACCGCCTATTACGTGGAGAGCATCGAGCGGTATATTTCCTGCTCGGACTCGGACGATTCCTAAGCCACAAGACCAAGGTGAAGCTCATCATCAAGGGCCGCAACAACCCTACCGGAAACATCGGAGCCTTTTCCAACCTCGGCGTTTGGGATTCCGAAAAAGCGATCGACACCAACAACGCATGGTTCTTCTGCCCACCCGTCGTTACAGGCCAACTCCTCGGTGCCGGATGTGTTACTTTTCAAAATCGACTCAGCCTTACCATCCAAGCACACCCCGACCTCCAGAATCAGCCTGAAATCGCAACGACCTGGATGAAGCGAATCCTCGCCTCTATTTCCGCTTTATAGCGCGAACCAGCAACCCAAGCTGGTGAATAGTGAATAGTGAATAGTGAATTTTGAATAGTGAATGAGCAACCCAAGCACTTCCGTGTAATTCAGTGCCCTTCCGTGGTTCAAAAACTGAATTAGCAACTCAAGCCCACAACCTAAGTCTGCCTTCTTGACCGCCGTAGCCTCTGGGGTAGGAGGTTCGCCTAATTCGCGGTCAAAAAATGAACATCATGAGACATGATGGTTGTCGTTTCCTGACAGGCTATCGCTTTCGTCGAGGAGAAGGGCAAGGAAACGGTGGTGGATAAAAATCTTTTCTCTTCCGACTTTTTCTTCGCTAAGCATACCAGTAGAGACGAGTTGTTTCAAATACGTTGATGCCGCCTGCCGTTTTGCGATCCCAGCTTCTACGAGATCATGGATGCGGCAATATGGCTGGTTGAATAAAACATCGACCAGTTCAGAGGAGTAAATGTTAGAGTGCTTCTCCTTGATTTCTTCTTTGGTTTTTTCGTGCAGGACCCGAATGTCGTGGATTTTTTGGAACGTCCACCGTGCTGACTCTTCGATGACCTCCAACATATAAAGGATCCATTCTTCCCAAGCTTGATCTTTGGTTACCTGAATCAGTTTTTGATAATATTCACTTCTTCTACGGATGATTCCCCGGCTGAGATAGAGAATCGGAGACTTGAGCAATCCTTGACTCACCAGGAGTAGAATATTGATCACCCGTCCCGTGCGCCCGTTTCCATCGGTGAACGGGTGAATCGCCTCGAATTGGTAATGAGCCGCAGCCATGATGACCAGAGGGTCAAGTTCACTCTGTTGATGAATGAAATTTTCCCAAGTGGTCAAATGGTCACGGATGATGTGCTCACCGGCGGGAGGGGTATAAATGGTTTCGCCTGAGTGCCCGTTTTTCAAGGTTGTTCCGGGAACCTTCCGAACATGCATTTCCTGCTGCTTGATCGTGCTGCAAATTTCTTCTGCGGTGGCCGTGGTGATAGGTCGGTCTTGGATACTGAGATATCCAGCATAGAGACTTTGTCGGTAGCTGAGTGCTTCCTTTGTCGCTGGATCAGGAGATTTTTCCATGACGGCGCTACGAAAGAGCGCGTCAGATGTGGTGACAATATTCTCAATCTCAGAACTGGCACGAGCCTCAAGCAGAGGCATGATGTTGATCAGCAATTCTTTATTGGGGAGGAATTCAGCCGATTGATTCAGTTCAGCCAAAGCTGTCCTTGAGCGGATACATTGTTTAAGAACCCGAGAAGTTTCCAGTTCCTCAACGGAAGGAAAAGAGGGCAGTTCGTTAAAGGGTTCTGTGGGATTCCAGGACATGTTTATAAAATCGCCAAATATCGACGTATTCGAAATATGTGTCGACGGGGGCGACATGTCAACAAAACATGTCGATAATTAGCAATATCATCGACATATCCGCGAGGCTGACGAAATGCCCAAGGACCCAAAAGTTATAAACTCCAAGTTATAAACTCCAAATTCCAAGTAAGGAAGACAGGCTCCGCCAGTAGAATGGTGAATTTTGAATAGTGAATTAGCAACCCACTTGTTGCGCCGTAGCCTACCGGCGTAGGAGGAAGCAAGATTCGTCCGATTAGTAAGATTTGCCTAAGGGTTATTTGCCTAGGGGCTATCTCCACTTCGTTCCGGTTCTGCAAGCTCCGGTTGTATAATTTGTTAGATTAGAGGCTCCCAAAAAAGCATCAACCCCCACCCACCGGCCCGATGGTGCCGCCCTTGACGAACTCGATCTTGGTCAGCGTCTGCCTTTGGTCGTCCTTGCCTTTGGCTACGTTCTCCACCCAGCGCACCACCCGGCGCACCACCGGGCGGCTGTCCCAGTGGAGATGGGCGATGGTGGGCCTGCACCAGGCGAAAGTCGGATCCGGATCCGTGCAAAACAGCGAGACCTGGTCCGGTGCGAGGATGCCGTGCCGAGCGAGATGGTTCTTGGCAGCGTGGAAAAGGAAAGGCTCATCAATGATCAGGGCGGTGGGCGGGGTGACGCGAAACAGCTCGTCCAGCAGGCGGTGAAACCCCTCGGCTGTATCGTCCCAATCGGGGATGTTGTAGGAGCCGGTCTGGAGACCATGCGCCTGCATCTCCTCGAGCTGGGCGCGCTCGGATTGGCCCGGCTCCGGAATGCGCCTGCCTTTCTGGGTGAGAATGACGATGCGCTGGTGACCGAGGGCGACTAGGCGGCGGACTAATAACTGGCCCGCCTGGACATGATCCGGACCGACCGCGGCAATCGGCAGGGTACTGCGCCGCCCGAACAGCGCGAACGCAGGTTTTTCGTATTCGACAAACCACTGCAACACATCGCGCGAGGCAGCACTCACGATCCAGGCGTCCGCCCCGGTCTTCTTCACGTAGCGGGCCACGCGCCTGACATCCATGCCTAGATCCCTCAGGGTCTTGTCGGTGAAAAACGGAACGTGCCCCGCCGCCTCAAGCCGGTGGCCCAGCTCGATCATGTAGTCAGCACCCCGGGCCGGAGCATCACCGGTTAGGATAGCCACCCGCATCGGGCGCACGGACTTGTTGCCCTTAGGGAGGGTGATGCGGCGCTTGTGGCCGGGCCCCTGGCCAACCAATAGACCCTCATTCTCGAGCGCCTGCAGCGTGGTCTCCGCCGTCTTACAATTGACGCTAAACTCTGCTGCGAGCCGTTGCACGCCGGGCATCGTCCCGACCCAACGCCCGCGCAACAACTCGCCGCGGAGGTGTGCCGTGAGCTGCTCGGTTGCGGTAAGACGTTGCCAATCTGCCATGGGTAAACCTACCCAAAATAGATTATAGACTACAAGAAAAAAATGAAAAGCGATTCTTGTCGCTTGTGGTTTGTGTGAGTTGAATCAAGGGGCCTCAGCGCCCCATGTCCGGTTCATCCACGGTGGATCGATCAGGTGAGTGTCCGAAGAACTAGGAAAAATTAAACCAATCAATGAAACCAAGCCTGTCCGATCTCCCCAACAACGTCCTCAGGGACACCACGCAAAAAGCAAATTCCTAGCATCATCCCCAAAAACCAGCTACCGCATGAATCAATCAGCAATACTTATCGCCGCCGCACTCGCTGTCGCAGTCGGCGGAGGCTACATCATCGGCAACAACACCGCAGGAGCTGGCTCCGACAACATCGCAGGAGGTGGCTCCACCAACACTCAACAAAGCTCAGCCCGTATCATGGGTCCCCGAGCCAATCGTGCCTCGTCCCGTGCAAA
>JASJLI010000012.1:0-6149 GCA_037620805.1 Akkermansiaceae bacterium | reverse complement strand
ATGTGCCGAGTGCAAATGTAAGATCCCATTTCGCTACTTTGCGGTGGAGTTGCTGACAGCTCTGTTATTTCTCCTGATGTGGGTTTCTTTTCCCAACAATCCAGGTGAGGCTCTGTTCTACATGTTATTGATGGCTTTACTTGTGGTGGTGGTATTTGTCGACGCCGAGCTCATGGTGATTCCCCTGCAGGTGACATGGCTCGGGACCGGCTTGGGTGTAATTGCTGCGGTGCTAGTGCAGCATCACCTCTATCTCGATGGAGAGAAGCACGGCTGGATGGATGGCTTGTGGGCGTCTGTCAAAGGATTCCTGGCCGGCTTTGGTGGACTGTGGGCAGTGGTTCTTCTTGGGAAACTCGCCTTTGGTAAAAAGAACATGGAGTTCGCCGAATCGGTCGATTGGATGTTACGCGAACCCGAGGACGAGAACGACCCCGAGCAAGAACTCTGTTTCGTCATCGATGGTGAAGCCCACGGTTGGTCCGATCTTTTCTACCGCGAGAGCGATCAGCTGATTATTGAGGGCAGCAGCTTCCGAGTGGATGGGAAAAAAATCAAAGCAAAGATGCTTACCATCAAAGGTGATCACGTTGTGCTGAAGGGTAAAACCTTGATGATCGAGGAAATGAAATCTCTCGATGGCAAAGCCCGCAAGGTCACGATACCACGCGAGGCAATGGGAATGGGCGACGTTTACCTGATGGGCATGCTTGGGGCGTGTCTCGGTTGGCAATCGGTGCTCTTCACCATCTTCGCCGCCTGCTTGTTTAGTATCGGCCTAGCGATCCTAGGTCGCATGGGATTTGGCCAACGCCTACCCTTCGGTCCCAGTCTGGCCTTTGGTGGCGTCTGCTGGATTTTCTGGGGTTGGCAGGTGTGGGGTTGGTATTTCTCCCTGATGACGCTTCAGGGCAGCTAGACGTCTACTTTGTAGGGGAGGGGATATTCATAGAAAGGTAAGTGTAATAGGCACAAAAAAACGGACGGCACCGAGGTGACGTCCGTTTGGAAAGTTTTTGGGTGGCTCCTAGTTACTTCCTACGGCGGAAGAGCAGGGCGGTGGCACCGAGGCCGAGCAGGGCGAGAGAAGAGGGCTCGGGGACGAGGGTGGTTTTGAAGGGGTTGCCGGAGTCTTCCCAGACAGTGGTTCCAGTGGTTTGAGTGATGTCCAGTGTTCTCTTTGTGGGAGCAGGGTCACCGAGAGCATTGAATGTCCAATGGTTATTGCTAACAGTGGTGTACTTGGCTGAGGAAAGGCTGCCCTCAGAAGTGGTATCATAGAATCGAATGGCTAGTTGGGTGTCTGCTGCTGGTAGTCCCACGTCTATTCCAGTCACGTCATCAAAAGTAACAGAGATGGAAAAAAAGCCATCTTCGATATCAGATTGGGTGTCGAAGTCTCCTACACGGGGATCGAGCGAGGGGTTGAGTGATCCGATTCCAGCGATGCTATTCCAAGTTCCGCTGAAGGAATTGGTGCTAGTGCTGAAGTATCCCAGTTGGATAATTGCACCGTCTCCTTGAACTGTTCCGACCCCAGATGTGAGAGCAGATCCTCCTGCGGCTTTGATGGTCGTATTTTCGTTGTTTGTTAGGAAATATGCTGATGTTGAAGCGTTTGATGCGGTTGCACCGATCAAAATGGCAGCAAGGTGTATGGTGAGTGATTTCATGATGTGTGATTTGGCGATGATGAAAGAATTAAGGTGTGTAGGGGAGGGGGTGTGTGTTAGCTGCATTTACTGCAGTGCTGGAGCTAACTCGTTGTACGAAAATTGCGGAGTCAGGAGCTATGGGTTCATTGTCGGCACTGCCAAAGAGACCAGATTTTTTCCATGTGGTTCCGTTATACCAGTATATTTCCCATCCGTCATTCCAGACATAGAAGCGGTCTGCATCTGATGAAGATGCCGCACTCAGCCAGTTAGGGAGGTTGTCTAAGCCGAGGCTGCTTACAGTCGTGCCAACCGGATATCTCGACCCAATGAAAGAAAGTGAAGAGCCGGGGATCGTGCTAATCTGGGCTTTCGTGGCTACGGAGCCAGAAAACGTTAAAACAATTTCGGACGTTTGGGTTCTTTTAACAAAGAGGCCTTCATCAGGGAATATGACGGAATCATCAGCACTTCCAAACAGCCCTGCTTTTTTCCAGGTTGTACCGTTGTGCCAAAAAATGTCCCATCCTGAACCGTCCCATGCGTAGATCACATCGGCGTCTGCAGAAGAACTTGCGCTGTAAAAAGCTACTGTCGTTGTCCCGAAGAGACTGCCAAAGGTCTGAGCCTTACAAATCCTGAAAGTTGCAGTCGTAGGGTACCGTGTATCCAAATCGAAACTAGTAGCCAGTGTCAGCACGCCGGCTGTTGTGTTGGCTGTGATGAGGTAGGCCTCCTCGGCACCGGCGGCATTTTCGATGTAGCAGAGATGGGGTTCGGCGGTCCACTGAGTGGCGGTCCATGTTGTAACACCAGTGCTGAGTGGTTGTGAGGTGGTGGCGAAGGTTCCGATGGAGGTGGCTGTTCCCTGGTAATCGATGGCTCCTCTGAGTGTGGCTGAGATGGCGGTGAGTTTGGACTGTCCTGCAGCCGGAGCCGCAGCAATGGTAACTTTCACAACCCCCACTGGATCCGCTACCGTTTGGGCCTTCAGAGATGCAATGCATACGAATGGAAGGACAAGTAGTCCCAGAGGTTTTAGTGTAAGTTTGGTCATTGTGTTTAGCGGATTGTTATCTGGGTAAACTTTACGTTGTTAGATGTAAGTCTTGTAAGATCAAGTCGTTGAACTGCGTAGTTGAGAAAGAACTAAAAGTATGTGCAACTAAAAGTATGTGCAAAGAGGTGGCATGACAACTAAAAATTCCCTTTATCAGAGGGTGAAAATATCTGGCAAATACGTGAATTTGTGCACCTCCAAAATCAGGAAACAATTTCAGTTCCTATGCCAGATCGGGTGAAAATCTCCAAAAGTAGCGAGTGGGGGGCTCTTCCATCGATGAAGTGGACTTTGCCAACCCCTTTAGATAGGGCATCTAGGGCGGAATTGGTCTTAGGTAGCATACCTCCAGAAATGGTTCCGTTTGTGATCAATTCCGCGGCTTCTGGCCGATTGATCGAAGGAATCAGGGTGGTGGGGTCTGACGGATCGGACAGAATCCCGGGAACATCGGATAAATAGACCAGTTTGGTAGCTTTGAGGGCCTTGGCGAGACAGGCTGCTGCGAGGTCGGCATTGACGTTGAGTGGTTTGCCGCTATTTTTCTCAGAGGCCAAAGGCGAGATGACAGGGACTGTTTCAGCGTTGATTGCAGCCTGAATAGCGTCGAGTTGGCAGTCGATAGCCTCTCCGACACGGCCGATGTCCGTTTTTTCGCCATCTTCGTTGGTGGCTTGGATGCGCCGTCCCGTAAATATGTCTGTGCCGGGGATGCCACAGGATTTTCCGCCAAACTCAGAAATCATCTCGACCAAGCCAGGATTAATGGTGCCAGTGAGAGTTTTTTCGACAATATCGATGGCTTCAGGTGTTGTGACGCGGAATCCACCGATGAATTGGGCTTCGAGACCCGCTTCCTGCATCGCAGCTGAAATAGCTTTTCCTCCACCGTGGACGATGACGGGATTGATACCAGCGACCTCAAGAAAAACAATATCACGCATGACTTTGCGGACGAGAGCAGGGTCTTCCATGGCCGCTCCTCCCATTTTAATAAGAAAAGTATGACCGCGAAATGATTGGAGATAGGGTAGGGCTTCGATCAGAACCGAGGCTTTGCTGATGGTGGCGTCCAGAGACATGCTACTTGTTTAAACTCCAAATACTAAAAACTAAATACCCAATTTACGAATCCCAGTCAGCAAAGTCGAATCGGCAGGTATCGATTTGGAGGCAAGCCCCAGCACTCCATAAAATACCAATTACGCGCGGAGGACGGGTTTGGGGTCGGATGTGCTGTATTCTTGGATTGGTGAGGCGTGTTTTCTTTGGCTTACGGGAATTAGCCAGGCTGTGATTAATGTGGCAAGCGGTGCTGAAAGGCCAAACCAATGCTGGGTGATATCCATCATGGCTAGAAGCAGCGGGAACAGAAATGCTGTGGTTAGAGCAAAGGCGTAGTGACGGTTCCATCGAGTGAAACCAGCAAACCAACAGGCGGTGAGCGCGATGTCTAAGATGATCACAATCTCGGCCCATCGTGGAAGTCTGCGGTAGACTTTGGCTACTCCAGGCACGGGAGAGGCTTTGGCGAGGGTAAGGAGGTTATTCATTCGTGTCGCCGAGAGCAGGCTAGTTGAAATAGTTTTTTTGCCAACGGCATGAATGAGGCAAACCTGATCTTGACCGGTAACTGGGGTCAAAGTTTTCTGAGTAATGAGTGTTTCCGCTCTGAGTCCTTCTCCTCGCCTCAATGGGGCTTCCGAAGTTGGCCTTGGTGTTTGTCCGTAGGCATCCAGAGCTATAACTGGGCCATTTTTACCAAGACGGATGTATTTCCCCGAGTGGACGAAGAGCTCCGAAGGCGAGACATCATGGGCTGTCATCACCGACAACAGTTCAAGGGAGGGAATGAGTCCTTGCCCCACCCAGTGTGCGAGTAATGGAATGTTTCCTTCCGATGCAGGGGAGCTTTCGATTTTATCAAATCCAGCGAGGGTTTGGGCTCCTCCGCCTGCGTGAGCTGGTAGCGACACCTGATTGACGATGGGGATCAGTTTGTAGTTTCCTTTAACTTTAGAAAAGGGGATCAGTGCACGCTGTAATGCATCAGGAAGTGGCTGGGCCGTGGCACCTCGGGTCACTGGTATCGCAATGACTGAACTCTGGAATAGGGCTAACCGACCACTCAGTCCGTTGGCTTCAAGCCCCGGTTCATCGTCCCAGGTCATGCGGCTGGCTAAAACTACGTGATTGTAACCTCGGTTACGTAGCGATTCCATGAGCACTGCATAATCGAGCGGTGATGGTGGTGTGTGTTCGAAAATATGATCCGGGTCATCGGTGATATGGATGATCTGGAAATCACGGCTGCGATCTGCTTGCACTGATAAAGTACGTGCGGTTATTGTGTTAGATGGGGTGTCTTCGTCAAAGATCAAGTTAGGCGAGTTCGAAGAGGCCTTCACGCAGCCCGTGTCAAACTGCGGAATCCACCGCGTCCTGTTTCCTAACAAAAGCACAGCTAGGCCCACTCCCATGGCGAGGGTGGTGATCAGGAGTCGGGGCTTGAGCTTAGAGGTCTTCAAAGTGAATCAATCACATCTAGCACAGGCAGGAGGGGGTCTTCAAGATCCGATCCCGCGATCACTTCGCGCAGAATTTTAGCTGCGGTGGGAATGTGCTGGAGATACCACTCATGCTGTGGCTGGCGGCCGAGTTTTGCGTAAGCTCCCATCGCCTGCATCAGCCGCTGGGTGGCACACTTCTGGAGAATCGGTGCAATAGGCTCTTCCTCGGAGACGTCTTCCCAAAGTTCGAGCAGCTTCTGGCGCTCCTCGGCTGAGTGATTCATGTAGGGATCGTAGACGAGTGATGCGAGGTCATATTCCTGTCGGCCCCGGCGCATCCCTTGGAAATCGATCAACCATGCTTTGCCCTCGTGAGCGATGATGTTCTGACTCTGGAAATCCCGATGCACAAGGTTACGTGATGAAGCACCGAGGTCCTTGGCCATTTGCGCGAGAGCAGGGTGCTCGGAAAGCTCGTCGACCACGGCAGGATTCATATTAAGAAATTCATCGGCGACCTGGTCGTAGAAATAATCCTGCTCCCAGCGGTACATGTTTTCATCAAATTCAGGCTGAAATTCAAGATCCTTGGGCACCCGAGTGTAAAAAAGTTTATCAAGCTGCTCAAAGGCGGACCGGTAAATAGGTTCACGCTTTTCCCAAGGCTCGTCCTTCATTCCGAGTAGATCAATATCGCCGAGGTCCTCTACCAGTGCGACGCGTCTTCCCGGGTTATCGTAAATCACCTCGGGAACATTAAAGGCGCCGTATTTGAGGAATTGTGAAACCGGTACATAGGTGGCAGTATCCTTCCGATCCATCGTGTAGTGGATACCGATGTAGGTGGGGAAACCTTCGGGTCTCAAACGAATGATTGTACGTCCGGATGCACCCTTGGTGATTGGCTCCATAATACACGAGTGT
>JASJLI010000011.1:0-37462 GCA_037620805.1 Akkermansiaceae bacterium | reverse complement strand
CGACTTACTGTCTCTTGCGTGCCCTCCGTTGGAGCGGCGGGCGGAACCTACTTAATTTATCAATTTCCGCAAGATCTTTCTGCATCAATTTATCATTATTTTCAACCCCCTCTCACAACCCCCTTATTTACAACGATAAGGAGATTGAGTTTTTTCGCAAAAGCTGATCAATGCAGCACTGGCGGAGGTGTTTCATCGTCGTCATCTGCATTATCTGGCAGTCGAATCGACTCAACCATATCTTGAATTTCTTGTGGTGGAGGTGGTGTGAAAGCGGTGACGATAAATGCGACGCCGAAATTCAGCAACATCCCAATGCAGCCGATGCCTTCTGGAGAGATTCCAAAGAGATGATCTTCGGGTTTCCCACCGAGGAATTGGAAGTAAACGATGTAACCAAATGTGAAGCTTATTCCAGCGATCATTCCGGAGATGGCACCTTCCTTATTAACTCGCTTGGAGAAAATACCCATCAGTAGAGTTGGGAAGAATGATGAGGCTGCTAGTCCGAAAGCGAAGGCCACGGTCTTGGCGATGAAAGCTGATGGCGGATTAATGCCAAACCAGGCCGCAACGGCTAAGGCAGCGAAGGATGCCATACGAGCGTAGTTGACCTCTTCTTTGTCCGTGAGATCGGGTTTGATGATCTTCTTCATCAAGTCATGAGAGATTGATGTGGAAAGGACTAACAACAGTCCAGCAGCAGTTGACAAAGCGGCAGCGATACAACCGGCCATCAGCAAAGCGATCACCCACTTAGGCAGGCCCGCCATGTGAGGGTTCGCCATCACCATGATGTCATTGCCGAACCAGAGTTCGTTCGGATTGGTCATATCAGCCTTACTGACAAGAAGTCTCTCGCCGTGTTTACCGATTTTTTGGGAATCGGGGGCACCGGCTTCGGGATAGACAGGCTTCTTACCTTGAAAGGGTGAGCTTGTTTCAGGTGTGACCGTTGATTTTTTAGGCCCGAAGTATTGGATTTTCCCGTCCCCGTTTTTATCCACCCATGCCATTTGGCCGGTCTCCTCAAAATCTTTGAACCAAGCTGGTGCTTCTGAGTAGCTGGTATTATTGAGTTTTTCGACTAGATTGACTCGTGAAAAAGCACCAATGGTAGGAGCCGTAAGATAAATCACAGCGATAAATGCTAGTGTCCAGCAAGCAGAGCTTCTGACTGCACGGACGTTTTTTACGGTAAAGAAACGCACAATGACGTGTGGGAGTCCTGCGGTGCCACACATGAGAGCCACGGTGATACAGAACATATTGATCGTGGACATCTTCCCCGACGTGTATTCGCTAAAGCCGAGTTCCGTATTGATGTTATTGATCTTGGTCAGAAATGATATCGAGTCACCTGAACCAGCAGTGTACTCCCCTATCAATCCTAACTGAGGAACAAAATTATTCGTCAAAGCAATGGCAATGAAGATAGCAGGAATCGTATAGGCAAATGCCATCACACAATATTGAGCAACCTGAGTATAGGTGATGCCTTTCATGCCGCCCATTCCAGCGTAAACAAACACGATGAGTGCGCCAATTACCACACCGGCGGGAATGCCAATGCCGAAGAGTTGGGAAAACACGACGCCTACACCACGCATCTGCCCCATGATATAAGTCATGCAGATAAAGATGGCACAGAGAACGGCAACAGCTCGGGCAAGCTTGGAATAATAGCGATCACCGACAAAATCAGGCACCGTAGCTTTTCCAAATTTCCGAAGGAAAGGCACCATGAGAACGGTCAGAAGGACGAATCCCCCCGTCCATCCCATGAGGAAACGTGAGGCATCGTAGCCGCTAATGGCGATTGTGCCTGCCATGGAGATAAAAGTAGCCGCACTCATCCAATCGGCAGCGGTGGCCATACCATTGGCAAGAGGAGAAACTCCCCCGCCAGCTGTATAATATTCTTTCGTAGATCCGGCACGTGATTTAACCGCGATGCCAATGTACATGGCAAATGAGATGCCGATGAAGATATAGTTCCAGTAGTCTTGATTCATAATAGATTAGTTGTTGGAAGTGAACCCCTCTTCGCCCTCGAGTCTGTTCATAAGCACCTTGTATATAAGAAGGAGTATTACGAAGCAGATGATCGAGCCTTGCTGCGCCATCCAGAATCCGAAGGGCGCGTTTCCTACTTTGGGGAAATTCAGGTCCAGCCAATCACGGAATAGGATGCCTGAGCCGAGGCTCACAAGGAACCAAACGGTGAGTAATATAAGGACGAGGGTGATATTTTTGCGCCAGTAGCGGCGACAGTGTTCGGAGGATGGTTGTTCGCTCATAGGAATAAGTATCTGGTGCTTATAGGGATCATCCTCAGCGATGCAAACCGAGAATTCCAAAAAAGGAGTCATACGAGGACATTGCTTGAGTTGACAAATAGCTGAACACGTGTGATCACTCCGCTATGCAGACCGAAATTATTACCACCCGCGAAATCAACGCGGTGCAAATTCCTAGCGGCGATCCTTTTGTTCTTCCCGCTGGCACGGCCGTGATCATTACCCAAACACTGGGTGGATCCTACACAGTGGCCACGCAGTCGGGGCTTGCTCGTATTCCTTCTGAAGATGCTGACGCCTTGGGTATCGACCCTAACGACACCTCGGGTTCAACCGCTGGAAATGATGACCTTCCTGCTGATGCCAGTATTGAGGATCGTATTTGGAACCAGCTTAAGCAGGTATTTGACCCTGAAATCCCGGTCGACATCGTCAACCTCGGGCTCGTCTATGACTGTTCGTTGGCTGAAGAAGATGGGAAAACAACCGCCAACATCAAAATGACCCTAACAGCTCCAGGCTGTGGTATGGGTCCCGTGATTGCTGCGGATGCTCAAGCTCGTGTCATGACGCTCGCTGGTGTTGATGACGCACTCGTCGATCTGGTCTGGGATCCACCATGGAACCAAGATATGATTTCCGAAGAAGGAAGAATGACACTCGGGATGGTTTAAATCCGGGGAGCAGGTGACGGAGGCAGGCGCTAGGCCCAGAGGGGATCACTTTGCGAAAATAGCCCAGCGGTGGATGGTGACGTTCTGAGAGAACCATGGATTTTGATCCTTGCGACCGTGGAGCTTGATGACAGATCCGGCACCCGGATCCGCCTGAATCCATTTACCATTCCCAAAATAGACCAAGGTGTGAAGTCCACTGACTGTCACAGCTAGGTCTCCAGGTTCTAACTTATCGTAAGACATCTTTTTGATTTCCCCGCCTTGTTTCACATCCACGGTGAAACCTCGGTAGCCATCACCTAATGCGCGGGCACTGGTGTCAAACCACCATTGCTCGGCAAACATCCGGCATGCTGTTCCATTCCCATACCGGATACCGTAAGCCAGCAATGCGTCCCGATATGCTTTACGTGGCAGACCGGAACAGTCAATTCCACGCGAACTCTCACCTCCCCAGTGGTAAGTCGTTCCTTCCAGTGCCTTCATTCGTTTCAGGTACGATACACGCACTTCGTCCTCGTCAATGTCACGACCAGGCAAGCAGAAGATCGTCACCGATAGCATGGCCACAGCGAGTAGAAACAACCGGTATAACCTACTCCTCCAGAACAGGATCAGTAAGCCTAACCACACTCCAAAAAGACAAGTAAGGAACCCCAACCTAAATTGTGTCGAATTCACCGGATTCAGCAAACACACAATCAGACCACAAAGCGCACCAGCTATCATCATTACCAGTATCCTTTTGGGGTTAGTTTCCATGGTTGGTTTGGTATTTGAATTTCAAATGTTAGACATTAAAGCCACTCCAGTGGATCGACGTTATAATAATGGCGGAGTTGCTGGTAAACTTCTGGATATTTTTCCTGAAGTTGGGCTGGTTTCTCGTAGAACGTTTCTGTTGCCACTGCAAAAAACTCGGCGGGATTGGTGGCACCGTATGGATCAATGACGGTGCGACGACCTTTCTCTAGTTTTTTCTGAAAACGATCGAAAGCTTTGCCAAAAACCACCGACCACTCGCGGTAAGACCCTGTTCCTGACAGCTCAGGTACGCCGTCGGCCACACCGTCTACCTGGTCGAGCTGGTGGGCAAATTCGTGGAGGGTTACGTGATGGCCGTCTTCCTCGTTTCGTCCGCCCTGTTTGACACTTTTCCAAGCGAGAATAACGCTGCCCGAATGCCAGCTCTCGCCAAGGCGAACACTTTCCTCACCGTGCTCGTCTTTGGCCGTGTAGGCTGATGGATAGAGTAGTATACTGCGTAGTCTGCGATAAAAATCGTGTTTCCTATTCACTAACAGAAGACATGCCTGTGCGGCAATAATCTGGCGCATGTGTTCAGTTACTTCATCGAGGCCACCGCAAGCTTCGAAGGATTTCTCATGCATGAAGACATGCATCAGCCCCTCAAGTTCATTACGAAGGTTGTCAGGAAGCCTTAAAAACAGCTTGAAGTCCTCCCCTATTGCATGGCGCTGTTCATCGGTTAGTCGCAGTGTCATCCACTGACGCCGACGAGACTTGATGATTACCTTCTGCGCGGCGAAGCCAAACGCAATGAGAGCAATTACCGAGATAATGACGACAATGCCGGTCATACTGTTCTAGAGTTCCAGGTCAACAAGTCTTCATACTTAACACCACTTCCTCCAAATAGATCCAAGGCACTGCCGACGGTGACATCCACATTACCACCACTACGGTCGGATACCAGGTGAAGGTCATCCATGGTTGCTACGCCACCGGCATAGGTCATTGGGATACCTGCCCACCCTCCTAACAAATCGACTAATTCAGCATCGACTCCACCACATAGCCCTTCAACGTCGGCGGCGTGAATGAGATACTCTGAGCACCACTCGGCGAGAGTTTCCAGAGTGGCATGTGTAACATCGATACTGGTCAGTGTTTGCCATCGGTTCATGGCAACAGTCCAGCCAGACTCTGAGCGACGGCAACTGAGGTCCACCACGATGTTTTCTCTACCTACTTCATTGGCTAACTCACGGAGGCGGTCTTCAAGGAATCCCCCATCGCCATCAAACAGCCATGAGGTCACAATGATCTGTGATGCTCCTGCTTCAAGCCACTCGACGGCGTTTCTAATATTGATCCCCCCACCGAGCTGCATACCTCCCGGCCATGTTGCTAGAGCTTCACGAGCTGCGGTGTCATTCCCAGCCCCTAGTTGGATAACGTGACCCCCTGTTAGGTTAGCTTTTTGATAGAGATCAGCAAACCACGAAGGAGGTCGATCAGATACGAAGTTCTCCTTCGGGCCTGCTCCGGAATCGAGCAAGGTGCCTCCTACGATTTGTTTCACCTGACCATCATGGAGGTCAATACAAGGGCGGAATCGGGTCATGCCCCTTATCTAGTCGGTCTCGCCCTCTTCTGCAAGTGCCTCTGCAAGTAAGTTTAAATACTCCTCGCGAGGAATTTCAATACCACCGAACTGACGCAGGTGATCGGTCATCCACTGGGTGTCGAGTAGAAGAAAGTTATTGAGTCGCATCCATTCGACGAGATAGGCTAGAGCAATCTTGCTAGCGTCGGGTTTACGAGAGAACATGCTTTCTCCGAAAAATGCTTTACCGATGGATACACCATAGAGTCCACCTTGAAGACCTTCATCATCCCAGCATTCGAATGAATAGGCGTAGCCCAAATCATACAGTTGGCAGTAACTATCAGTAATGATCTGATCAATCCAAGTTTCGTCACGTTCTCTGCAGCCTATCATCACCTCACGGAACGATGTATTAATCCGGACATCATAGGCCTCTTTTTTCAGGCTTCTTTTGAGCCCATGCGGGATGTGAAAGCGGTCGTCTATGGGGATTACTCCTCGCATCAAAGGGGAGAACCAATAGATTTCTCCCTCTTCGGCCATGGGAAACACCCCCTCGGTGTAGGCACCTAGAAGGACGTGAGGAGGGATTTGCTCCATGTGTATAGACGGGGGGGGCTGTATGGTCAGGTATTACACGTGTTATAGTAATACCCCTCAATATGAACGTCCGTTACAATTTTTTGCAACACTGAAATTATATACTTAGGTAGCATTTCGCTCCTTCATCGCTACCAGAATGGTATCTGCCTCGTGTTCATCTTGGTCGGCAATGGCTAGTCGAATACCGCTGAAGACCGCGAAGTGTGGGGCATTAGCCCCTACACCCTCGTCGAGAATAGTGGATTCGATACCATAACTACCCAGCTCCATTTTAGCGAGTTGAGCGGGTAGCAGGAGGGCATATTTCCTTATGATTACCATCTGAATTACGTATATTTACTTAGTTTCTTACTTAGTTTGTACCGCCCCGCCAGCCCCGACTACTACGTTTACTGGTAAAGTGATTGTTTCGGCATCCGCCCAGAGATCCATTTCGATTTTGAGTATCTCTGATTCCTTCTTAAGCTTATAGGACTTGGTGACAGTGTATTTACCCAAGAACCCACTCCATCCAGAGCCGCCCTTGGAGGATTCGATCTCCTTGCCTTCTTTGTCGTAAAAGCGCACGGCTGCGAGTTCGGGAACTTTTCTACTCCACTTGAAGGTGAGCTCAAGCGGATCTTTCCCCCACTTTGGTTTGCCTATTTTATCGATCTCAAATTTAAAATCATCCGTCAGTTCCACTTTGTCACCTTTTTTGAACTCGCGGGCTTCGGTTGATTTAGTATCTGTTTTAGAAGCCACGGTGACATCTAGCGTTCCTGTAAGTTTAAGTGTGGTGGCGTCTGCTGCCGGGAGTTTTTCAGACGATACCTCGATACGCATTACCTTGCCGTCTTTGCTGGTTTTGTTCCACATGCCGAACTTCCCCCCAAGATCTTTGGTGCCGTCTGAAATGGTCACTTTGGATTTATCTTTATCAAAACCAATGATGACCTTATCGCCGCCACGTAGGGCGAGGGTTATGTAGGCGCCCTCTGAAGAATTGTAGGTTTGAAAACCATCGAATTCATCTTTGAGAGATTTCCAGACGATTTTCATTCCCGCGGGTTCCACGCTCACATCGGCCTGGCTTGCAACTGGCAGCACCACAGAGGTGGCCAAAACTAGAGGGAAAAGCAGTGTTTTCATAGAATTCAAGCTAGTCTGAGAGGGTTCTGGAGGCAATCTTCAAATGATCCATATGGAATGTTAATAAAACTATGGGAAATCCTGCTTGACTCACCGCCGCTACGGCACTATCTCCTGCCCTCCGCAACACCCCCTGCAACAATAATTAATCCTTTTTCCCATGGCCACAACAGAAGTTATTCTCCGCGAAAAAATCAACAACCTCGGCTCTGAAGCTGACGTTGTCACCGTCAAGGCTGGCTACGCCCGCAACTACCTCGTTCCTCAAGGCAAAGCCTACGAAGCCAATAAGGCAAACCTCAAGCACCTCGAGTCGCTCAGTGCCCAGCGTATTAAGCGTGAAGCTGAGGAGCACCAGAATGCTCAAGATGTTGCATCCAAGCTTAAGAAGCTCAAGCTCGACTTCACTCTGGAGACAGGTCAAGGCGGCAAGGCATTTGGTTCCATCACCACGATCGACATCCACAAGGCACTATCTGCTAAGGGTGTTGAGATTGATCGCCACTCCATCCAGCTTGACGCTCCCATTAAGACGTCTGGCAAGCAGGACCTTGAGATCAAGCTTAGCTCTGAGGTGACAGCTACTCTTAAGATCAATGTTAAGGCAGAGGGCGACGATGCTACGGCTCAATAGTTCGCTTAGTAATTCTTACTAACCTATTTATTTTAACTCCCTTCTCCGTTATTCGGGGAAGGGATTTTTTATGCTGCCGGGCTTTGATTTAGGTCGAGATGATCTAGCCACACCTCCAGAGCCGCGAATAATTGATCACTCCCGTCTCCTCGGAATGGCTCGTGAAGCAGGCCTTCGAACTCGTGATATTGTTTATCTTGATTAGGAAACTTCTTGAATCGTTCACGGGCCAATATAGCCGGGCAAACAGTGTCTCCACTGCCCTGAGTGTAAATCAGCGGGATGTCGGCTGGGATTTCATCCAGACCTTGTTGAACGAACTTTTCAAAGTCGAGTAGAGCCGCCCCCCAGTCTAGTGACACCCGATTGTGGCAAAGTTGATGTTTTGGTCGTTCTGAAGGGGCCTCAACTACGGTCCCATCACCAACATCTGATTTCACACGACACATCGCAGGTTTGACCCCTGTGGACACGGTAAAGGATGGTATCAATGAAGCGAGCAGCGGTAGCATCTTCAAAAACAAAACTGACTTTCTATTACCGGGGCTCAACAAGGGTGATGAGAGCCAGGCAAAGGATGGCTTGGGTAGTTTCCCCTGCCCTGCGAGAACAAGGTGTCGGGCCGCTAATAAGCCTCCCATCGAGTGCCCCATAACTCCGTAGGGCAGCTCATTCATTGTTTCCAAAGTATTCTGAATGACTGAATCCAATAATTCAACATTCCCACAATGCCCCCGTCTTCCAGGACTACGACCGTGACCTGGTAACTCGGTTACGATACAGCGGATTCCCCGCTCCGTCAGAGGGTGAAGAACATCAATGTAGCGCTCTGCGTAGTCGCCCTGACCATGATAAAAAAGAGCCTCGGCGCATACGGTCACATCATCCTTAGGATCCATCACAAGCCGATGTAGAAGGTGTCCCTCTACTCGAACTCGAAGTGATTCATCGGTCATGTATTTAATGTTTCAGCAAGCTCCTTGAATAGCAAGGCGTCTTCCTCTCGACCCGATTGTGCCAGACTATGATGCATCTCAGTCATATAACGCAGCAATACCACACCCAGATGGCAGTTATCATCGACGGCTGAGCGAGCACGGTTGGAGATTTCCGGATGTGCTGCGATCAGGGCCTCAATATCAAAGTCACGACCGCCATGAAAGCAATCGACCAGATGAGGATTACCATCAATCATAATACGTGCCAAAAAATGACCTGGATAATTACAACCGTCTACCTGCGCCCCCATTCTACGACCTATCAGCATGAACAAACAGGCTAGGCTGGTAGGGTTTCCGCAGCGGTTATCGATCACATGACAAAGATCATAATTCGGCACTGAGTCAGCATTCTTGGCGACGCCTGTGAATCGTTTTTCAACAAAAAGCCATTGGCGTAAATCATTAGCATCCGGTGAGTGGAGATCTTCATGAATCTCGTCTACAAGTAGGTCAAGACTATCGCAGAGGGACGGCCGAAGGGTAATCCCATCGTGGAGAAAATCAGAAAGTTGCCGCAGTATACTCTCGAAGCTTTCCCAATCATCCTCCAATGCCATAGCTCCACAAGTAGGGACTAACCACTCGTTTCGGAGGGTTTCTCTTCTGCCTAGGGCAAGTAGACGTGAAAGCCGTTTCTTGACCTTCAGGTCGATATCAATTCCTAGGGCTGCTAGATCGTGACTGATATCCCCACCCATCTCGGAGATGCGCTCACGAACCACGGGTCGCACAGCTGGATCCTTATCATCGAGTAGACGAATAAGATAAGGAAGATCACTGGTAATGTCGCCCGTGCCCGTGTTGGTCATAGGGTATTATTACCCCATATTGGCTCTAGCAACAAATGATATTCACATGAAAAAAGCCCCCGCAGAATTCTGCGGGGGCTACATCATTATTGAAAATGTATTTGATAAGAGGGAGCTACCTATTCGGCCGCTTCATCTTCATCAGGTTGTGCTGGTGGTGGAACCATTGCTCCTGGGAGCATCTGGAGACGTAATCCTCCGCCTCCATCTGCACCGAAATTGAGTCGTTCAAGGCGCCCGCGAACGCCATCTGGCACAGCTGCTTTATCTTGTTCAGTTTGATAAGGACCTTCGAACTCGACCTTGCCTGCCTTGTTCTTGACGATCACTTCTTTTTTCCCGTCGATGGTTTTCATCGTAACAGAACCCTGTCCGTCCATCATGGTGATTGAGGCGGCTGCGTTGAAGTTAAACCTCACTCCGTTCTTACGGGCCTTAGCTCTGGGGGCCTTGGGGTCAACGCGCCCTTGTTGGGCTCCTTGCAGAAGTTGCTGTAGGTCAAGCTGCATACCTCCGTTTTGTTCAAGTTGTTTACGCATTTGCTGGAGATGCTTCTGCATCTGTTCTTGCATGCGTTTGCGATCGGCTTCCGGGATATTCCCCATGCCTTGGAACATTGGGTTTATGCCTGCACCAGGAAAAACCTGAGCCAGGTCCTGGCGCTCACCGAGCACGATTTTCTTTTCCTCGGCTGTGCCTTTATGGATGTATTTGATGGTAACTTCATCACCGGGATTTTGCGCAGCCACTGCATCGCGGAGATCTTGTTGGCTCCCGATTTTTTTGTCAGCAAAATCAGTCAAGACATCGTGAGCTGCGAGGCCAGCCTTTGCAGCGGCAGAGCCGGGCACAACATGGAAAAGTGTAAGCCCATTGCCGCCTTCAAGTCCAAGGTGTAGCGAAAGAGTTTCTGAAGCCGAAGATCCACCTACTCCGAGCATCGCTATCTTGTTTTCTGCTTTTTTATTTTCTTTGGGTGCCTCTTCGGCTGCAGCCTCTTTGTTTTCTTTTTGCCTGGGAGCATCTTCAACCGCCGGGTTTTCGATGGCGGATGCGGGAAGAGCAATCACTACGGAAGCGACTCCAAGAAGCCCCTTCACGCAGGTGAATATATTAGTGGTGATTTTCATGTGTATACGAGAGTTAGCTATTGTGTTGTGTGCGAGTATCCGAAAGGTCATCAGCCACTCGTTAGTCATTAACGGTTAATTGATTAGGCTGAAATAACCTGTCGTATTAGCTTCTGATCATGCAGCGAACAGGCGGAGGATTTTTGTCTGAAAAAATACTAATTTGTTTCCACGGGAAGCAACATGTAGTCGATACCAGGACGCTCAATTTCGATTTCACGACCTTCATCGTCCTGCATCATGATGCGGTCTACGTAGTCGACCCGAATAACACGATGCGGTGTATTGTCACTAGTCATAACGACTCCGTGGTCACTTGTGTTAGTCACCTTGTGACTGAGTGAATCGGGCAATAGCCAAGCATCACGTGGCGCGGTATCCACCATGACGACATTCCCAGAATCAACAGCGGGAATATGGGTTGAAACAACGGGCTGTGTGTTTGCACCGGAGTCATTCATAAAACGAGGCAGAACCAATGCCGTCACAGCACCAAGCATCGCAACCGCGGCAGCGGCAGCGATCATGCCTCCGCCATATTGTTTGCGTGAAGGTGCAGCTTCTTCACGCTCACCCCTACTCTCACCCCTACTCTCACTAAAGGGCACCACTTTTTCCTCAACGGGCACGTGTTCATGCCAAAGGTCCATCGCTCTGACCATACGGCCAAGCATGTCTTCAGGCATAGTGGCCGGAGCTATTTGTTCGAGGTGGATTTCAAGCTCGTCTAGATCATCTGAAACTACCCATGTTTCATTAGCTGCGACATTCATGGATTGCTCAACGTGATCGAACAGATCTTGGGACAGGGCACAGGGAACAAGGCCTCGAAGCTGTTGCTCAAGTTCGCGTAATTCTGGGCTTAGTTCATGTTCTGTAGTGAGTGACATAGAGAATAGGGATTTGAAAACTGGGATTTGAAAACTGGGATTTGGAAACTGGGATTTGGAAATGGGGTACGGTCAGGAAAGCTTCGGGCTTTCGAATAGCGTTTAAATATCATTGTGGGCGCGGGATGGCTCGAGTCCTTTCCTAAGGCGTTCAAGTCCATAGCGATACCGAGAAGCGACTGTGTTTAGGGAAACTCCAAGAATTTCGCCGATCTCTGCAAATGTGTGTTCTCCCCAGATTTTCATAACGATGACTTCTGAGAATTTGACGGGTAGTTTTTTAAGTCCGTTTTGGAGTAGTGAGCGCGATTCATCGTTGGCGGCTCCGTTTTCGAACCAAGGATCCGACATCCCACCGTTTTCACCCCGTCGATCGCCTTCTGATTTTTCTTCGCGTTTTGATCGGCGATCGTTTTTTCGACCTAGATCGATGGATAATCGGCGGATGGCGGTGTAGAGGTAGGGTTTCCATGACTCCTGGCCTCCGTCGAAGGTTCCTTCGTCGACCTTACGGGCCAGCTTCACCAAGGCATCCTGTAGGACATCCTCGGCATCTTCAGCTGTGCGTGTTTGTTGCCGGGCGAAAAGCAACATCCGTGGGCCATTCTCTGCTAGCCATTCGCCCCATGCGCCCCATGCGTAGCCAGACGGAGACAAAACCCCTGGATTTCTCCGGCTGTTTGCCTTGATGCTGATAGTATTTGCCGATTCCTCATTAGCTCCCGGACTCAATGAGTTTTGGGCGAGACTTGCTGGTGCGTTGTTCACAGACTTTTTGGTTTCACTATTCATAGCGTCGCATCGATCCGCAATTGTTCAAGTGGATCGCAGAAAATTTACCATCGATTCCGCATTTGTAACGCGCATTCTCAGGTTACCTGCTCAGCCAATCCCCTGTAATAGAGTCACTATTGGCTGCTATTTCCTCAGGACTACCCGTTGCGACAACTTGTCCGCCGTGTTTTCCGCCTCCGGGGCCGAGGTCGATAATCCAATCGGATGATCGCATTACGTCGAGGTTATGTTCCACGATCACAAGGGAGTTTCCGGCATCGCGGAGTCGGCGTAGAACACCGAGAAGAACCTGAACGTCGCTGTAATGCAGCCCTGTGGTGGGTTCATCGAGCAGGTAGAGACAGTGACCAGAGTTGGGACGGGATAGCTCGTCCGCCAGTTTGACGCGCTGAGCTTCACCGCCTGACAACGTATTAGCTGGCTGTCCGAGGTGAATGTAACCGAGTCCGACGTCGCAGATGGCGTTGAGGATCCGACTGAGTTTTGGCACGTTTTGGAAAAACTTAGCTGCGTTCTCGGCTGTCATTTCGAGAACTTCGGAGATACTGAGCCCCTTGTATGTGATCTCGAGTGTTTCTCGATTATAGCGACGACCAGCGCAAGAGTCACAGGTGATGTAGGCGTCGTTCAGGAAATGCATGTCGATTCGGATGGCACCGTCGCCCTGGCACTTCTCGCATCGACCTCCTTTGACGTTAAAACTAAACCGACCAGCATTGTAGCCGCGTTGTCGGGAGAGTGGAAGTTTTGCAAATAGGGCTCTGATGAGGTCGAGAGCCCCCGTGTAGGTGGCGGGGTTAGAGCGAGGACTTCGTCCGAGTGGTTTTTGGTCGACCACGACTACTTTATCGAGCTGGTCGATTCCATCGATGCCATCGTGTGCACCAGGGGCTGCGGTGGCTCGGTAAAAATGCCGCGACAGCGCACGACGCAGAATCCCATCAATCAGGGTGGATTTACCGCTACCACTAGGACCGGTCACCGACACCATGAGGCCGAGCGGGATAGTGACATCAATACCCTGTAGGTTGTGTTCGCGGGCGTTGCGGATGACTAGATCTCCAGTTTTTTTACTGAGAGTAAGGTTCTCGGGCTCTTCGATATTGCCAGCTAGCCACTGACCTGTAATTGAGTTTTTATTTTTAACCACATCGGCAGGTTTCCCTGCCGCAAGCAGCTCCCCTCCCCGACTTCCTGCGCCGGGTCCAATGTCGATCAACCAATCAGCAGCACGAATCGTGTCCTCATCATGCTCAACGACGACCACAGTATTGCCAATGTCGCGAAGTCGTTTCAGGGCATCGATCAGGCGTGCGTTATCGGCGGAGTGCAGACCGATACTCGGCTCATCTAACACATAGATAACCCCTGATAGACCTGCTCCTATTTGAGTTGCCAAACGAATCCGCTGAGACTCACCACCGGAGAGAGTATTGCTGGCTCGGTCGAGCGTAAGGTAAGTGAGCCCTACGTCGTAAAGAAACCGGAGACGGCGGATAATCTCTTTAAGAACGCCCTTCAAAGCTTCCCCTCGATCTGTAGGCAGACGAATATTCCCCAGCCAATCAAGCGCATCCTCGATTGGTAAAGCGCAAAGCTTATCGATACCTAGCATCTCGCCATTTTCGCCTTCAAGGGTCACGGCGAGGATCTCAGGTTTGAGGCGGCGACCATCACACTTTGGGCAACGGCATGAGGTCATGAAGCGGTTCATGCTACTCCTTACCGCGTTGCTTTTGCTTTCGCGTGAGAAACGCTCTACGACGCAGCAGAGCCCTTCGAACTCTCTGACAAAGGAACGTTGGGAGCCGTCTTTTTCCCAGATGAATTCAATTTCCTTCCCTCCCGTGCCGTAAAAAAGGGCGTGTTTAAAAGCATCGGAAAGGCTCTCGAAAGGAGCTGTGACATCGGCACCCATCTCTGAGGCAAGAGTATCGATCTGTTTCCCCTGCCAAGATTTTTTCCGCTTGTTACTTTTCCAAATCACTACGGCGCCATCGTCTAGCGATTTGCTAGGATCAGGAACGATCAGATTAGGGTCACACGACATTTCAGTGCCCAGCCCGTGACAAACCGGGCAGGCTCCGTGTTGCGAGTTAAAGGAGAAATGTTTGGGTGTTAGAGTAGGAAGCTCGAAGCCCGTGGTTGGATTTCGATAACTTGTAAGGAATGACATCTCTTCGGAGTCATCAGATCCAGGTTCCATGACTAATGCCATCGCCTGACTTCCACAAATGCGCAGTGCTGTTTCCACAGAGTCAGCTAAACGGCTCATGGCACCATCACGGACAACGAGTCGATCCACCACGACTTCGATATTTTTCACCCGCTTCGGCCACTGAGCTTCGGCTTCATCGAGCTCCATCATTTTGCCATTAACGCGGAGGCGCACAAAGCCCTGACGTTGTAGGTTCTCAAGCAGTGAGTTCACCTCGTGGGCTTCCTCACGTGGAATGGGGGCGAGCAGGACGATTTTTGTTTTTTCAGGCTTGCTGGCTAAGGAATCGATAATGTCCTTGGCTGTCATTTTCTCCAAACGTTCCCCTGTGTCGGGATCGTGTGGGATACCGACTGCTGCGTAGAGGATTCGGAGATAATCATAAATCTCCGTGGCCGTAGCTATAGTTGAACGTGGATTCATACCACCGGTTTTTTGTTCAATAGCAATCGCTGGGCTTAGCCCTTCGATCGAATCGACATCGGGCTTATCGAGTTGGTCGAGGAACTGTCGGGCATAAACACTCAGGCTCTCCACATACCGCCTTTGACCTTCTGCGTAGAGAGTATGAAAAGCGAGCGACGACTTACCACTTCCGCTAGGCCCGGTGATCACGACCAACTTCCCCCGTGGGATTTCCACGTCGATACCTCGCAGGTTATGCTGCCTTGCTCCCTTGATCACAATTGCGTCCACGGCGATGTCTTTAGACTAGGAAGAAGCGAAAATCCATCGTTCATTCACAGTTCTTGCATTCTTAATATCGCAACCTAGGATCGCGATTCGATTCCATACACAGATTTCATACACACTTTCCAATCAATGCCTCAAGCTCCAGCCATCCTATTTTTACGATTCCTCGCAATTAGCAGTGTCGTTGCCGTAGTATCATGTGCCCAAGGTAATCGAATTGCCAAAAAACAACCAATTCAACCAGCTGCCGCGGTGGGAACGAAGGAATTCGAAAAGGCGATGGCTACCGCTGTCAAAATGCCCTGGGTTGCCGGCAACGATATCCAGACCCTGGTGAATGGAGATGAGATTTTCCCTTCGATGCTTACGGCGATCAAGTCGGCGAAGAAAACGGTTACCTTTGAAACCTATGCATGGGTTAGAGGCACGATCGCCAACAAGTTCGTGAGTGCTTTTTGTGAACGAGCCAGAGCTGGTGTTAAAGTCCACGTAATTCTTGATTTCGTCGGTGCGAAAACCATCAACAAGCAAAACATTACCCGCATGCGTTCAGCTGGCGTGGCGATGAAACTCAGCCAACCGTTTTCCATTACGAAGCCTCTTGATTTCAATGTACGTGATCATCGTAAAATCATGGTGGTCGATGGAGTCGTAGGGTTCTCCGGCGGGTGTGGCATTGGCGACGCTTGGCTAGGAAACGCTCACACGCCTAAGCACTGGCGGGAAAACCACTACCGCGTTACGGGGCCTGTGGTCGCCCAGCTTCAGCACGGATTCAACGACAATTGGGTGAAAACCGGTGGCCAGAAACTCAGTGGCCCAGACTATTTCCCACCGCTACGCCGCACGGGTAATCTAAAGGCGCATGCTTTCAATTCGGCGCCTCTCGACAAGCATTTCACGATCCCCCACCTCTACCGCCAAGCCATGGCATCGGCTCGTAAGAGTATCATCATTGAGAACTCATATGTGTATTTAGACAAACCCATGATGAAAGCGATTCTTGACGCCCGAAAACGTGGAGTGCACGTGGAAATGATCCTTGCGTGGAAACACACCGATTCGTGGCCAGTGCGATATCTCTCAATCTATCAGTATGACACGCTCATGAAAGCGGGAGTTCATATTTACGAATTTGAGCCCACTATGATCCACTGTAAGGTCATGGTGATTGATCATGTCTTCACAGCCATAGGATCTGCCAATATCGACCCACGTTCACTTTACATCAATGACGAATCAAACATCAATGTGATCAGCAAGAGATTTGCCCAGGAGCAGCTCCGCATCATCGAGCGCGACAAGCTCCGGTGCAAACGCATCACTAAACCTCTCAGCCCGTGGAACCCACTCTCGTTTCCTCCTCGAGCGGTAATAGGCCTGATTGGCCCGCAGATCTAATATTCATCACCTCACTTGATTATTTCATTGGGATATTCGATGCTGCTCACGTGAGATTTTGTATTATAGTGAGCAACCTATGAAAAAGCCTGCATTTCTATTGAATCGAACATTTTTGGTAACGATGTTCTTCGTTTGCGCCGGAGCACTAATGACCTTTGCCTACGCACGCTATCAGAAAGCACGCACCCACAACCACTACGCTTTGCAGAATGGGGACATCGTTTTTCAGGAAACGGGAAGTCAGCAAGGTAAGGCGGTAAAAGCCGCTACGAACTCTCGCTGGACACATGTGGGTATGGTTTTCTTTCACGACAGCAAGCCAATGGTCATCGAAGCCGTGCAACCTGTTCGTATCACAACTTTGGCTAACTTCATTTCTCGCAATCCAGAATCGTTCTACGCGATGCGTCTAAAGAATGCGGATCAAGTTATAACACCTGAGAGTATTCGTAAGGCCGAGAAGTATTGTAACACCCAGCTCGGTAAAAACTACGATTCCCGCTTCCAGTGGTCCGACGAGGAAATTTATTGCTCCGAGCTTGTCTGGAAAGCCTATAAAGAAGCCTCGGGTATCGAACTCTGTAAACCTCGCGCATTTAGCACCTACAATCTCAAACATCCTACCGTGCAGCGGATCATCAAGCAACGCTATGGCTCGATGAGCAAGCTGCCCATGAACGAACTGTGTGCAGCCCCTTCAGACCTTGCTCAATCTGAGCTACTCATCGAGGTTCCTAAGTTACCTACTAAAAAAGGCAGGTAGAATAAAAAGGTCGGTAGAAAATACCTCCGATTTTACCATCGCATTCTCAAAGCGTTTGGATAGTTTCACTTCTCGTGACGCCTAGATACCCATCACGATTTCAAAGTAAGACCCTGTGGCGCGCGCTCACGGGGGTAGCAATTCTGATTATTGGCCTGCTCATCGTCGGGCTAATCTGGCTTTGCGGCCAGGTGTTAGGTTATTTGCAACCCGTGCTCGTTCCCGTGGCAGTGGCGGGTATTGTCGCCTACTTGCTCGATCCAATCGTCACATGGCTTCAGAAAAAAGGACTATCGCGACTCAAAGCTGTAATCAGCGTATTTGCTTCATTTGTCGTAATTCTGGTAATCCTTGGCCTGATGATCGTACCACCCATTGCGCATCAAATTTCAGCGATGCTTCAAGACAAGGCAGAGATTGGAACCAAGGCACAGGACGCCATGGAAAACATCAAGGATGCACCCTGGCTTAAGCCCATGGTTGACTACGCCTCCGAAAGAGTTGACCCCGAGACAGGTGTTGAACTTCCAGAATTGTCACCAAGTTCACCGACTGAGCCTGCCCATACGAATGCGGTAGAGCTAAACAAAATCGATTCGGCTGAATCTGATTTTCAATACCGATGGCAGTATATGCTGTCGAAGTATGCTGGGAAAATTTTCAGCACGATTACCAGTTGGTTTAGTGAGGGTTCATCCAAAATACTCGGGTTTTTAGGCCTAATTCTCGGATTCGTGATGACACCAATCTACCTCTACTACTTCCTTAAAGAAAGCTCCGGCATCAAAGCGCACTGGCATGAATATGTGCCACTGAAGGCCTCTCGGTTTAAAACTGAAGTCGTCGACACACTCCAAGAAATTAATGGCTACCTAATTTCCTTTTTTAGAGGCCAAATGCTAGTGGCTTTTATCGACGGTATGTTAGTCGGCATCGCCCTGTGGATTTTCCAACTCCCCTACGGAATACTCATCGGACTGCTCTTGGCGATCCTCGGTGTCATCCCCTTCATAGGCAACATCATCTGCATGGTTCCCGCCTGTATCATCGCCTACGTCCACTTTGGCCATGCCGACAACCAAAATTTCCTAGGTCATAACCCATGGATTTACGTTGCCGCAGTCATTGCGATTTTCTTTGTTGTCCAACAAATCAACTCGCTGGTTACGGCCCCAAAAATCGTTGGTGATTCTGTCGGGCTCCATCCAATGACGGTGATCTTCTCCATGCTTTTCTGGTCGCTACTCCTCGGTGGGTTTATCGGTGCCCTCCTAGCTGTTCCGCTGACGGCAGCAGTCAAGGTTCTGTTCCGACGTTATGTCTGGGAGAGAAAACTGAATGAACCTCCATTCGATGTAAGACCACCAGCCGATGACGACGATGAGGCTGAGGAAATCGATCAAGTTGAGTTAGCTTAACATTTTTTGGGAACATTCCCGCCACTTGACGCTCTCAATGTAACCTAGCGTGAAAACATTCACTTTATCTATGAAACGACTCTTCCTACTCATCACCTCTTTTGCCGCCATCTTTAACTATGCAAGCGCACAGTTTGACCCCTTCGCGGAGGATGAAGGCCCTAAAAAAACTGAAGCCTCACTCATATCCGAGGTTTCATCTACTGCCGCGGGTGAAACCTTCACTGTAGCCATCAAACTCAAGCATGAGGCTGGCTGGCACGCTTATTACAAAAACCCAGGTGGCCCAGGATTACCTCTGGAGTTCGATTGGAAATTACCTGAGGGATATCAGCTCAAAAAACTCCACTGGCCTACACCCCAGCTTTACACCAACAGCGGCACACAATTTTATGTTTACGAAAACGAGTATTACTTCCTCGCAGATATATCCACACCCGCCACGGCCAAAACTGGTGACACAGCCCAAATTTCTGTTACCCCCCAATGGCAGCTTTGCAATGAAAAAGGCTGTGATCCTCCAGCTTCGGAGACAATTACTATAGGCGTCCCTGTAGAAGAAGCCGTAGTTCTAGCTCCTGATAAGGCCGATTCATTTAAACAGGCTCGTGCTGTTATCCCCTCCAAGAGCTCACCATGGGAAGTCACTGTGGAAGTCACCTCTGATGATATTGTCCTTACCCTTAAGACGAAAGATGGCAGCTTCACCAAGCTCAAATCAGCTCACTATATCGACGATTCGGGTGCAACTGACCCTGAAAAGAAACAAACACTTACTGAACTCGACGACGGCTACACTCTCCAAGTTCCTCGTGCAGAAGACATAGCCATTGAAGGAGATCTTACAGGTATCCTCATGACCGGCGACCATCGTGCAGCCGTCCTCAATCTCACTACCGGCATCGACACACCCAAGACCGACGCTACTGCTGTCCCGACGGCAGCTAAGTCATCCGGTCATGGCACTGTCAACGAAGCCCCTAGTGAAGAAGATATCGCAACCGCAGCCAAGCTCTATGATTCCGATACAAAAATCGACTTCGTCTTACTTGATGGAACCAAGGAAAAGACCCACAACCTCCTGACCGCACTCGGTTTCATTTTCATCGGAGGCTTCCTCCTCAACCTCATGCCCTGTGTCTTCCCTGTGCTGGGCATCAAAGTCATGGGGTTTGCGCAACAGGCTGGTTCGGAGCCACGGAAAATAAAAATTCACGGTCTTGTTTTCATGGCTGGCCTCGTCGTTTCCATGTGGGTGCTCGCAGGGATCATCTACACCCTCATTTTCGCGTTCGGACGCGACATCAACTGGGGAGAGCAACTCACTAGCCCGATCTTCCTCGCGGCGATGATTATGCTGCTATACCTCTTCGGGTTGAACATGGCTGGATTATTCGAAGTCGGCACATCCTTGACTGGCGCAGGTGGTGAACTTCAGTCGAAAAAAGGCTACTCCGGCTCTTTTTTCTCAGGAGTACTGACCACTCTCATCGCCACTCCATGTAGCGGCCCCTTCCTCGGCGGAGTTATGGGTTATACTCTAAAGCAACCGGCACTACAGGGCATGCTCATTTTCACTGTTTTCGCCTTAGGTATCTCCGTCCCCTACGTAGTTCTAGCCTTCTTCCCCAAGCTCATCAATAAGCTTCCCCGCCCTGGTGCTTGGATGGTCACCTTTAAGCAGTTGATGGCCTTCGCCCTCTTTGCCACAGCCGCCTACTTCTTCCGTAGCTTTGCGAAAATCACGGGAACCGGGGGCGCGTCTTGGCTTCTGATGGCCGTGGTTATCGTCGGTCTTGCGGCATGGGCTTACGGTCGGTTCGGCACCCCCTATACGCCTAAAACCAAAAAATTTATTTGGGGATTTGGTTTCCCTTTGCTTGTTGCCACAGGCGCATTTTTCATGACTAAGTCCGCGACCGCTGAACGTGCCCCTACAACACCTCTGACAGGTTCATCCTGGTATCCCGGAGTCGTCGAGCTCAACCAATCGAAAAAACGGATCGTCTGGGTTGATCACACCGCCGACTGGTGACTACTCTGCCAACAAAATGAGAGCCGTGTGTTCTCATCCGATGCTGTTAAAACTCTTCTCAACGACCTCAATGTTCTCGTTGTCACAGCTGACCATACTGATGGTGATCAAGTGGTCAAAAAGGATCTGGGCAGAGCTCAACGTAAATCCCTCCCAACCAATCTGATCTATCCCGCTGATTCATCGAAACCTGCGATCATGTTACCGGAATACCTGACTCCGGAAATTGCACTCAAAGCCCTGCGAGCTGCTGCAGAATAGCAGTCGACGATTTCCCGCGTCATGCGGGTCACTATTTCCGTGCCTTCCATGCCTTCAGTGGGTAGTCTACGATCATGAGTGATAACACAACCAACACCCCCAAGTTGGTTCAAGACGATTGCTGGCTCGAGCCATACGCAGATCATATCAACTGGCGAATGATCCGACTGCAGGATCACCTAAGGAAAATTGAAGCTCTCTCAGGCAGTATCGAGACATATGCATCGGCACATCAATACGTCGGCATTCACTATCATTTCAAAAACGACACATGGTCAGTTAGGGAATGGGCACCGGAAGCCAAATACGTCGCCCTAGTTGGCGATTTTAATAACTGGGACGCTGGAACTCACCCTCTAGTCAAAGGTAACAACGGTATCTGGGAAACCCAACTTGCCGGTGACATCATCAAACATGGTGACAAAGTCAAACTCCACATCGCAGGCGCAGACGATTCTGCTAGAGACCGCATCCCCGCTACGATCCATCGCTGTGTGCAGGATGAAGAGACACACGATTACTCAGGCCAAATTTGGAATCCTAATGACGCTTATGTTTGGAGAAATGACTTCGATCCATCCACCGTTGGCTCTCCACTGATTTACGAAGCCCACGTCGGCATGGGTGGCGAGGAAGCTAGACTACACACCTACCGCGAGTTTGCTGAAGTAGTGATCCCCCGCATTTCCAAACTCGGCTACAACACCGTGCAGCTAATGGCCGTGCAGGAGCACCCCTACTACGGATCGTTTGGCTACCACGTCTCATCCTTCTTCGCCCCCTGCTCGCGCTTCGGCACGCCTGAAGACTTAAAGTTCCTCATCGACACCGCTCACGGACTTGGTATCGCAGTATTGTTAGATGTCGTTCACTCACACGCAGTAAAAAACATTTCTGAGGGGCTCAATAATTTTGATGGATCAGGCCATCAGTATTTCCACGCTGGCGAACGGGGCGACCAACCTCAATGGGATTCCAAGTGTTTTGACTACGGCAAGGAGGAAGTCCGCCGATTCCTGCTCTCTAACGTAAGGTTTTGGCTAGAAGAATTCAAGTTCGACGGCTTCCGTTTCGATGGCGTCACTTCCATGCTCTATCACCACCACGGCACCATTGGTTTTGACCACTTCGACAAGTATTTCACCGATGGCCCCGATGAGGACGCGATCCTCTACCTAGGCCTTGCTACCACTCTTTGTAACAAGATCAGACCAGGAGCTCTCATCATTGCCGAAGACATGTCCGGCATGCCTGGACTCTGTCGCCCCACTTCAGAAGGAGGCGTCGGTTTTACTCATCGCCTCGCCATGGGTATCCCCGATTACTGGATCAAACTGCTTAAACACAAACAGGACGAGGACTGGAACCTCGAGGAGATGTGGGGAGTGATGACCAACCGTCGTCATGGAGAAGCGAACATCGCCTACGCAGAGAGCCATGACCAGGCGCTTGTAGGCGACAAAACAATCGCCTTCCGCCTGATGGACCAAGAGATGTACTGGCACATGGGAGCCGATTCAGACAACGACACCGTCAACCGAGGTATAGCCATCCACAAGCTGATCCGACTCTTCACCCTCGTCGCCGGAGGTGAAGGCTGGTTGAACTTTATGGGAAATGAATTTGGTCACCCTGAGTGGCTTGACTTCCCCCGCGAAGGCAACGACTGGTCATACCACTACTGTCGACGACAGTGGTCGCTCGTCGACAACGCCGAATTACGCTACCAGCACCTGAATCACTTTGACCAAGACATGATTCAGCTTGCTAATGAACACAACTTATTAGGAAGTAATGCTGCTCAGCGGCTCTTTGTGCATAACGACGATCAAGTTCTCGCTGCTGAGCGTGGCAACTTGTTATTTATCTTCAACTTCCACCCTACTAAGTCATTCCCTGACTACATGATCCCCATATCCCGCGAGGGTGAATACAGAATCGTCATCGACAGTGATTCCGGTGAAAATGGAGGCCACAAGCGACTCGATGCAACCAACACTTTCAAGACTGACGAGAATAACGCACTCAAACTTTATCTTCCAAGCCGCACCTGCATCGCATTCGCTTTAACTAGCATATCCTAGTGCACCAGAACTGAAATATGCTTGGAATTATAGCGGCGTGTTGCCCCTGCATTCGCACAAGGGCATTCTCGCTTGCCAAATCCCCGCTTCCCCGCTACAGCCACGCGCATGGCTACTGAAACTTCACTTATCCTTTTTAAACCGGACGCTGTTGAGAAAAACATCGTCGGCTCCGTTCTTTCTCGCTTCCAAGCAGAAGGCTTTGCCATCCGAGGCATCAAAATGATGCAACTCGATGACGCGATCCTCACGGAGCATTACGCTCACGTAGCGGATAAGCCATTCTTCCCAGAAATCGCAGCATTCATGAGCCGCACACCCGTGATCGCTCTTGCTCTCGAAGGTGAAAATGCTATCGGCCGCGTTCGTGACCTTCTTGGGCCAACAAATTCTGCGGAGGCTCCTGCTGGCACTATTCGTGGTGACCTCGGCGAGAACATGATGATTAACGTCTGTCACGCATCTGACGCCCCTGAATCTGCAGCTGCAGAGCTCAAGCGTTTCTTCAAGGACGACGAGCTGTTCTCATTCTAAGATCTTACGCAAAAAAACTCAATCCAAAGAGGCTCGTTGGCATTGCCGACGAGCCTCTCTTTCTTGCATTATCCATTCTCCACTATCCATTATTTCCAGCCTATATCTTGATTCTTTGTTCTTGGCTCTTGCTTCTTGGACACCTTTTTCGTAAATAACCAACAGCACATCAGCTACCTATTTCATATGAGTTCATCTACTTGCTCCGCATGCCGTTTCTGGCACTCCTCCATTGGTAAAAAATTAGTCGTCGCACTCACCGGAGCTTTTCTGGTGGTCTTCTTAGCAGGACACTTAGTCGGCAACTTGCTCATTTTCCAAAGCTCTGAAGCGTTTAATCACTATGCAGATTTCTTACATACCATGCTGCATGGCTGGGGTATCTGGTTATTTCGCGCCACCATGTTGGTCTCGCTGGTCCTGCATATCGTTGCCACGGTTCAGTTGACCGCAGCTAACCGTGTCGCCCGCCCATCACGCTACCAGAAAGACGCCACCATGGTTGCCTCCAAGTCCTCACGGATGATGGTCTGGAGTGGACTCACCATCCTTGTGTTCTTTGTCTTCCACATCCTTCACTACACCGTACGTGTTCAGGCCGACTTAAAACAGCTCGCTGAGTTCCATCAGAACTGGGCAATGACCGTTGCCGGATTCCAGAGTATCCCGGTTGTTCTGTTTTACGTTCTCGCCATGGGACTTCTTTGCTCCCACCTCTCTCACGGTGTTGGTTCTATTTTTCAGACCCTTGGTCTACGCACCAAAAAATCGGCTGCTGGCATCGCACTGTTCTCCAAGGCCTACGCTGTCATCCTCTTCTTCGGTTTCATTTCCATCCCTATCAGCATTTGCTTCTTCGGTCTTGGTGAAAAGGAAATGGAGGAAACTAAAGCTAAAGTTGAAGCCGCTGCTAAAGCCGGCCTCACTGTCCTACCCGATGCTGAAGCTAAGCACTAATACGTATTTCATTCATTCTGTTAATTTCGATCAAAAATCACCATGTCACTAGATAGCAAAATACCCGAAGGTCCAATCGACCAAAAGTGGACCAAACACAAGATGGACTCCAAGCTCATCAACCCGGCGAACAAACGGAAATACACCATCATTGTGGTTGGCTCCGGTCTCGCAGGAGGTGCCGCCGCCGCATCCCTCGCTGAGATGGGCTACAAGGTCAAATGTTTCTGCTATCAAGACAGCCCACGTCGTGCTCACTCGATTGCTGCCCAAGGTGGTATCAATGCCGCTAAAAATTACCAGAACGACGGCGACTCTGTGCATCGACTCTTCTACGACACCATCAAGGGCGGCGACTTCCGTGCCCGCGAAGCTAACGTCCATCGCCTCGCTGAGGTGTCCAACAATATCATCGACCAATGCACCGCCCAAGGCGTCCCCTTCGCCCGTGAATACGGTGGACTGCTCGATAACCGCTCATTCGGTGGTGCTCAGGTGTCCCGCACCTTTTACGCACGTGGCCAGACTGGTCAGCAACTTCTTATCGGTTGCTATCAAGCACTCGAAAAAGAAATATCCAAAGGAGGCGTCACCATGTATCCACGCACGGAAATGATGGACGTCGTTAAGGTTAACGGCCACGCCAAGGGGATCGTTGTCCGCGATATGATCACGGGCGAAGTTGAATCACACGCAGGAGATGCTGTCATCCTAGCCACCGGCGGATACGGTAACGTTTTCTTCCTATCCACCAATGCCATGGGCTGCAACGTCACCGCAACCATGCGCGCTCACAAGCGTGGTGCCTATTTCGCGAACCCATGCTACACTCAAATTCACCCGACCTGTATTCCCGTGAGTGGCGACTACCAGAGTAAGCTTACTCTGATGTCCGAGTCATTACGTAACGACGGCCGGATCTGGGTTCCCAAATCCAAGGAAGACGCCAAAGCAATTCGCGAGGGTAATAAGACTCCCGAGGACATCGCCGAAGATGATCGTGACTACTATCTCGAGCGTAAATATCCATCCTTCGGAAACCTAGCACCTCGTGACGTCTCCTCCCGTGCCGCCAAAGAAGCCTGTGACGATGGTCGTGGTGTTGCTCCTACCGGACTTGGTGTTTACCTCGACTTCAAGGACGCCATCGAGCGCCTCGGCGAGGATACTATCCGCGCCCGCTACAGCAACCTTTTCCAAATGTATGAAAAGATCACCGGCGATAACCCTTATGCGACGCCCATGCAGATCTTCCCCGCTGTGCACTACACCATGGGCGGACTCTGGGTCGACTACAACCTTCAGACCAGCGTCCCCGGTCTCCACTGCCTCGGTGAAGCCAACTTCTCCGATCACGGTGCTAACAGACTTGGAGCCTCTGCACTGATGCAGGGACTGGCCGACGGATATTTCGTCATCCCCACCACCATCGCGGCTTACCTCGCTAATGAGAAGCCAGGCACGATCACCACCGACATGGACGAGTTCAAGCAGGTGGAGAATGAAGTCTCCGAGCGTATGAATGCTCTTATTAACGTCAAAGGTGACCGCACCGTCGATAGCTTCCACAAGGAGCTTGGTCTCATCATGTGGGACAACTGCGGTATGGCACGCTCCGAGGAATCACTCAAACACGCCCTCAAGCGTATCCCTGAAATTCGTGATGAGTTCTGGAAAAATGTGCGTGTTCCAGGCAAGGCGGACGGCCTTAACTCCGAACTAGAAAAAGCGGCCCGAGTCGCCGACTTCCTCGAGTTTGCCGAAGTCATGTGCTACGATGCCCTCCAACGCGCCGAATCATGTGGTGGTCACTTCCGCCTAGAGTATCAGTTCACTGAGGATTCCCCTGAAGTCAAGGCTGGCCAAACCCAACCCGGTGAAGCTCAACGACGAGACGAAGAATTCGCCTACGTTGCCGCATGGCAATTTAACGGTGTCGGTTCCGAGCCTACTTTACACAAAGAAGAATTGACCTTCGACAGTATCCAACTCGCCATCCGAAGCTACGCCTAACCGCTATTCATTCTGCAATCTGAAATTATCCATTCCATGAACCTAACACTTAAAGTCTGGCGCCAAAACAGCATTAACGACGATGGTCGTCTCGAGACCTACGATGCCAAAGACATACCCATCGAAGCATCCTTCTTGGAAATGCTAGATATCGTTAACGAGCGTATCATCAACGATGGAGGCGAACCGATCCACTTTGATCACGACTGCCGCGAAGGTATCTGCGGTCAGTGCTCACTTACCATCAACGGCATTCCGCATTCCAAGGAAAAGGGCATCACCGCTTGCCAGCTTCACATGCGGAAGTTCGAGGACGGCGAAACAATCTGGATCGAGCCCTTCAGGGCCAAAGCCTTTCCGTTACTTCGTGACTTAATGGTAGATCGCTCCTCGTTCGACCGAATTATCGGCGCTGGAGGATTTATCGACGTTCGCACCGGTTCTGCCCAAGACGCCAATAACCTTCCTGTAGCCAAAACTCGTGCCGATTCGGCCATGGATGCAGCCGCCTGTATCGGTTGCGGTGCTTGTGTTGCTGCCTGTAAGAATGCCAGTGCAATGCTGTTCGTTGCAGCGAAGGCCGCCCACCTCAATTTGCTACCACAGGGGGCACCTGAAAAAGACAAACGTGTGCTCGGCATGGTCCGTCAGATGGACGCTGAAGGATTTGGTAACTGCACCAATCTCTACGAATGCGAGGCTGTTTGTCCGAAAGAGATCAGCACTGAAAACATCGCACGTCTCAATCGTGATTACGCTGTTGCTCTGGCCAAAGAGGCCCTCGTGTAACCACGAAAAAGGAATCAACTCAAAAGGACAGGCCGAGTGGCTTGCCCTTTTTTGCATTCAGATTCCACCTGATTTCACGAAAGCTATCCTATTCCAAACGGGTCATAGGTCTGGGCTTTGATTTAGCAGACTTACTAATCCCCGGAGGCAGCCAACCATCATCAATGGGGCCGATGTATCCGCTTTCTCTGCCCACCTTAACATTGGGATTATCGAGATGATATTGAATGGTTTTTATAAGCTCATTTTTATCAACCCGACCTTTAAATCCTCCAACCATTTTACCTCTAATGTAAATTCTTACATTAGGGAGTTGGGCTATATTTAATCGATTTAGCAATGAGGCATTACCTTCAGCCACCACTTTGGCGAACAATACCTTAGATGGTAGTTCCCTTAAACTATCCTCAAGCTCATGCCTCTTTTTCGTCGATTCCGTCGTCAGCTTTTTTCCAATAACCACTACAACAATCCGTCCTGGCTCGGTGATGACTGAATCAAACTCAGACGCCTTAATGGTCCGAATCTCAGCTTGATCGCCTCTAAATGTTAGCTGTTTAATACTGCTCGCAGCCACTTGGACTACGTTCATTGCCGTCATACGTAGCTCTTTTGATACAGCTAGTACTAAGACACCCACTGCCAATAATATATATAGTATAGATTTCATATCCCCGTGTTTGGTTCTTTGATGGACAAGAACACCTGGGGAGGTGGACGTGCTTGAATACTTATTAATATCAGGTCTTCGTGAATTTCACAAACTCCAAATTCCACGTAGACCTGAATTAACTAGGTATGCCTTGTGGATCCATACAATCTATTATGATTTTTTTACGATTTACTCCTAGATTCAGGCGTATTCACCCCATTTCGCTTGATAATTGAGGGCTTCTATGCCATTTCCCCGCCCGCATGGCCGACAAGCGCTTCCAATCTCTCCCCGGTTTCCGGGACTTCACTCCGCGTGACTGCGCGGCTCGGAACTATCTATTCTCTGTATGGAGGGATGTGGCGCATCGTTACGGTTTCACCGAGTATGAAGCCCCCATCGTGGAATCCACCGAACTGTATCTCAAAAAATCAGGAGGTGAGCTAACCACTCAGTTGTTTCGCTTTGAGGATCAGGGAGGCCGCGATATTACGCTCCGCCCTGAACTCACCGCTTCCCTCGCCCGTATCGTGGGTGCTAATCAACGTGATTTCCCCAAACCACTCAAGTGGTTCGAAATCGGGCCCTGTTTCCGATATGAAAAGCCCCAGAAAGGCCGTGGACGCGAGTTTATCCAGTTTAATGCCGATATTATTGGTGAAGGAGCCGCCAGCGCTGATGCTGAACTAATCGCTCTGGCCATCGATACAATGCTAGGCCTAGGCTTTCAAGAAGGCGACTTCGTCATCCGTGCTTCCGATCGCGAAAGCTGGCTGACCTTCTGTTCTCAATATGGAATTTCTGATCCATCCGAGTTTCTGCCTCTCATTGACCGACTCGAAAAACTTAAGCCTGAGGTTCTCGACGAACAGCTGGCCTCATTCAATGTCAATCGTGAGCAAGTTGATGCGTTTGTAGCTGACCCCGAAAATGCATCCCCTGCATTCCGTGAGATCCAAGAAAATCTCGATGCTCGTGGCCTTGGTCAGCATCTCGAACTCGACCTCACAATCGTCCGAGGCCTCGCCTACTACACGGGTGCTGTTTTTGAAATCTTCGACATGAAGAAATCCATGCGCGCCGTCGCGGGTGGTGGTCGCTACGATGGCCTGCTCTCCACTCTATCGAATGGTGCTGCCGATCTGCCCGCCACTGGTTTTGCCATGGGCGATATGGTGATCCGAAACTTCATCGAGGAAACGCCCAATGCCAAAATGGAAATGGAAGCTTGGATGGCACGTAATCCAGCTTGCGACGTCTATGTCGTGGTCGCAGACGAGTCTAAGCGCAACGAAGCCCTAGGAGTCATCTCCCAACTACGCAACGCCGGTATCTCCACTGACTTTCCAATGACCAAGCTCAACGTCGGCAAGCAGTTCAAAAAAGCTCAGCAATCCGGTGGACGTTTTGCCCTCGTCATCGGTGCCGAGTTCCCCGAAATGCAACTCAAGATCCTTTCTTCAAGAACTGAGGAAACCATCCATCCTAACACGAACGTCGTCGAGGCCATCCAGAATCAGCTCGACTCCCCTGACGGTCCTCTCATTGCCTAATAATTCTTAAACCACGGAAGACACAGAAAGCACGGAAATCAAATCCTGTTAATCTTGTTAATCCTGTCTAAAAAATACTGCCATGCGCACACATAACTGTAACGAACTACACCACTCCAACATCGGCGAAACTGTCACCCTCATCGGCTGGGTGAATTCTAATCGTGACCACGGTGGAGTCAGCTTTATCGACCTACGCGATCGCGAAGGCCTCACCCAGTGCGTCTTCCGCCCTGAGGAAAATTCCGAGACTGCTGAGCTTGCCAAAACCTTGCGCATGGAGGACATGATTCAAGTCACAGGACTTGTAGAAAAACGCCCTGAAATCGAAGGTGTTTCCACCATCAACCCCGACATGGCTACCGGATCTATCGAGATCTCAGCCAGCCGACTCAACGTCATCAACAAGTCTGAGGTTCTCCCGTTTCAGCTCGATAAGGAACTATCTAACGAAGACATGCGGATGAAGTATCGCTTCCTCGACCTCCGTCGTGAGCGCATGACCCGTAACCTACGCCTTCGTCACCGCATCACCCAATCAACCCGCAACTTCCTCGACGCCGATGGCTTCTGTGAGATTGAGACCCCCATTCTTTCTAAATCAACGCCTGAAGGCGCTCGTGACTTCCTTGTTCCATCACGTATGCAGCCAGGCAGCTTTTACGCGCTTCCACAAGCACCCCAGCAATACAAACAACTGCTGATGTGTGGCGGCATCGAGAAATACTTCCAGATTGCCCGCTGCTTCCGTGATGAAGACCTTCGTGCCGACCGCCAACCTGAGTTCACTCAGATCGACGTCGAGTCATCCTTCGTCACCCCCGACGACATGCACGCATTAATCGAAGGTCTGTTAGGAAAAGTATTCAAAGACACTCTCAACGCAGATATCCCTAGCAGCTTTGACCGCATGACATGGCACGACGCTATGAACACCTACGGATCCGATAAACCTGACCGTCGTTTCGAGTATCACCTCACCGACGTCAGCGAAGACCTCAAGGACTGTGAATTCCGTGTCTTCTCTGGCTCCATCGCCAATGGTGGCGTGGTCAAGGCAATCAACGCCAAGGGCTTTGCTGGTGCCACTCAGGGCCAGATCGAAAAACTCACCCAAACGGCTATCGAGGCGGGATCCAAAGGGCTTGCATACATCCAGGCTCGCGATGTGGACCGTTCCACATGGCGTTCGCCGTTTGTGAAGCGCATGACCGACGAAGAAGTTGAAGCACTACGCGAAAAACTTAACATCGAGCCAGGCGATCTGATCCTCTTTGGTGCCGGCGAATGGGAATCAGTTTGTGAAGTGCTCGGTCGTATCCGTCTTTGCTGTGCAGATCTTCAAAACGTTCTCGAAGGTAACGAGGAACTCAATTTCCTCTGGGTTACCGAATTCCCACTCCTTGGCTACGACGAGGAAGAAGGAAAATGGAATGCCGTTCACCACCCCTTCACTCGTCCTCTACCTCAAGACGAAGCCAAGCTTATCGCGGGTAACACGGCTGAGCTTGAGGACGAAAGCCAACGCTACGCAGGCCTCCGGGCCCAGGCATACGATGTTGTGCTCAACGGCTACGAACTAGGTGGTGGATCCATACGGATTCACGAAGCTGAACTTCAGTCGGCTATGTTTACAGCTCTCGGTGTCACCGAGGAGGAAAAGGAAAGCATGTTCGGTCACATCCTCGACGCATTCAAGTTCGGTGCACCACCACACGGCGGTATCGCTCTCGGACTCGATCGTCTCGCCATGCTAATTTGCGGTGAGTCATCCATCCGCGAGGTCATCGCATTCCCGAAGAACAACAAAGGATTGGATATCATGTCATCTTCACCCTCCCCAGTGGATGCTGCACAGCTACGCGACCTTCGTATTCAGACGACAGTCAAAGAGAAGCCGGTTCAAGCCGATCAATAAATTCAAGATTCTATCGATGGTTCTGAACCGTCGGAGGAATAACATTTCCCGAAGCCTGCAATGCCAGTGCTTCGGGATTTTTTTTGTAATGCTCACGCACCACTTGCGCGACAGCTCGTTTTACATCTGAATCAATGTGACTTGTTTCAGAGTCAGGCAAGCAGGCCAACAAACCATCCAACAGCTGCCCTTGAGGTGATGGAAGTTTTTCACGCCACGACGCTAGAAGTTGTTTATCCACGTGTGAAGGTAATGAACCCATGATGCCAACGTCGTTCTGATTATGGACTAACAATCCAGAAGTTGTGCCACGATCCAAGGTCAGCACCTGAAAGAAATACAGAGTGTGATACGCGAGTTGCGCAGCCTGAGCCGCCTGAGTTGGTTCGCAAACCACCTCATTTCCAGATACAGCCTTTTTAAAAATCGTAAGATAACAATCAATCACAGCCTCTCCTAGCGCCTGAGCCAAGCGAGTATCATCAGCGGCATCACTCGTCTTATAATTTTCTAAATAGAAATGCGCCACCCCGCGGTGTCTGTTTAATGCAGGGATAAAGAAATAGCGATCCCCTTGGGCAATGGCCTCATCGTATTGATCAGGTGCCACATCCGCTAGACAAGTAAGAAAGTCCTGTGTGTGCTTAGAGTTTCCGTTTGATGGATTTAAATCGGCCATCATACGCCAATACCCTCCCCCGCCCTTCATCTCCGTCCAACTGATATGCATATGCATTGACGGGGCTAAGGGATTGCGAGGATGAATAATCGTGGAAATAGCCGTGGCTGAGCCTAGTTTCTTATCGAGAAGATCATCATAATGAACTTGTGAAACATTCACCGAAGCTCGATCAAAAAACAAGTTGTCCCCTGTTGAAAATCTCGAACCACCACCATGCGCACCTTCGTCACGAAGCCATGAAGTTTTTTCAAACACGAGGTCATGGCCAAGCTCTGAAGTGACCTTTTCTAATCCATTCACAAACTGTGCTTGTAACCTAGTTACGAGTTCCAGTGAGTTTATCGCTGTAGATGATTGGGGGAAATTTTGCATGTTTTGAAAATAGGATGTTTTAGAAATTGTGAAACCATAGGAGAAACTAACAAAACTTCAGCTTAACACCTTGATGCTGGCATAAATCTCATCTCGTAAAATCTCGAGCCCCCCTCGATCGGCCACATCGACACCAACCAGTTGAACTTGCCATAACTCATTCTTTCGGACAAAGACCACACAATATTGTATCAGTTCGTGCCCTGAGTTATTGTAAGTCATAACGATGCTTACCCCTGGCAATCCATCGACCACGCAGCCTTCCTTAGCACTAACAAACGAGGCCGCTCCAGGAAGACCGCTTACTTCTGTAATTGCGCCGTCTGCCGACCCTTCAAGACTAGCTTCAGGCACCGTATAAATGACATGAGTCACCGTGGCCATTACCGGCGTGCCCTCGGCTGTCTTAAACGTCTTTAGAGTTTGAATGAATTTCCTCACTGATGGAGATAAATCCACTTTCATCGTTTCAGGCTCGGACGGTAGTTTCACACTCAACTCAGCTACTTCACAGATAATGAGTTTGTCTATCGTCGGCAGTCTTTCGGACGAAGTGCTCGAACTCTTGTTTTTGCATCCGATCACTAATACCGAAGTCAAAAATGTAATACAGTAAAGCAAGGTTAGAGTTCTCATACCCGTTGGTTTTACGATACACACCCCGTGCTCGTCTATCACCAAAACATCGATGATCATCCGCATTCCAGATTGGATGACAGCCCGTGATTCACGGGGCTGCGCTGTGCGCTCGAACTTCGTTCTCATCCTAAAGGCTCGCATTGCGAGTAGGACCCATTTCCCAAAAAGGAAATGGTCGGGGAGACAGGATTCGAACCTGCGACATCTGCGTCCCAAACGCAGCGCTCTACCAAGCTGAGCTACTCCCCGTAGCCAATTCACTTGTGCCCTGTTTGGGCAGCGGGCAGAAACTCTACGAAGAAGCGCTTTTGATCAAGAGTAAAATGATTAATTTCTGCATCTTTATTTTAAAGCCTCTCATAACGCCCTCGCTTCCTTGGCTGAGAATACAATAGGTGCCACAAAACCCCAAACTCAGCTACCTTGTAATCAACGACATCCTCCTTAATTCAACAGTCATGACACACGGGTTTTTCAGAATATTGTGACAATATTTCTACTCGGTGCTATCTTCTCGGGCGCTGAACAGGTGAATTACCCACTGCACAAAAAACACAACAACCCCCATTAAATTACAATGAAACTTAAATACATTATTACACTGATCGCCTCGACTGCACTTTTCACATCATGTGAAGAAGCTAAAAAAACAGCTGATGACGCTGCGAACAAAGCTGCCGAGGCATCAAAAGAAGCCGCAAAAACCGCTACTGACGCTGCGGCAGCAAAAATGGCCGAAACAAAGGCTGCTGCCGACAAAAAAGCTAAAGAAACTAAAAAAGCAGCTTCAGACGCAACTGGAACAGCTGCTGATCAAGTTAAAAAGGCAGTTACAAGTGCTGTCGAAGCAACCAAAGATGCTGCCAAAAAAGGGGCTGGCGACCTTATCGATAAGGCGACTAAGTCTATTACACCTAAAAAGGCAGGCGAGTAAGACTCAGCCATCTAGTTAATCAAACTCAGAATAGCCCCGACCAACACACAATAACCCCCAGCATCCCCGTCTTTCATCGGACGGGGGTGTTTTTTTTGCCCTAGAAAAGTATCTCTAAATCCATGCCACATCATGATCATAGGGTTCTGACGCGATAATTGATTTCACAGGCTTGCATTCTCGCCGCAATCTCATAATCTGCCGCCTCTCTATGGAACTTTCTGCTATTATTGAAGCCCTGCTTATTGCCTCTGAGGATCCCCTTCCCAGTTCGGAAATCGCCCGTCTTGTCCGCGCTCGCGTGGCCGAAGCCGAAGATGCACTTATCGCTGATGCTGCTGACTCTGAAAAAACTGAGACCGAGGACGCCGACAACAGCTCCGAGGCACCCGAACTACAAGAACTACCCGATTACCTTGCAGCCAATGCCAATGTCAATGAAGACGCTATTACCGCTGCCATTGCGGTGCTGAATCACAGCTATGAGACAACTGGTCGTGCCTTCCTCTGCACAGAACGCGCCAAGGGCTGGAAAATTTACACCCGCCCGGATTACGCCGAATTTGTCCGACAGCTCTTCCCCGGGAGAAAACCTAGTCGGCTCAGTGGTCCAGCCATGGAAACGCTAGCGATCATTGCCTATCGACAGCCAGTCACCAAAGCATCTCTCGAAGCTGTTCGTGGTGTCTCCTGTGACGGAATGATTCAAAAACTTCTCGACCGCGAGTTAATCAAAATTGGTGGACGTGCAGATCTTCCAGGGCGTCCAATGCTCTACGAGACAACCGACCTGTTTTTTGAACACTTCGGTGTCAAATCTGTCGATGAACTGCCTAACGCCAACGAGCTGAGAGCCGTTAAACTTCCTGAACCTGAAGACCTCGCAGAGGCGACCGAAGGTGAAGAAAACTCTACAGAAGCAGATGCACAGGACGGAGAACCAACAGATGATTCCGACAGCTTCACCCAAGAGGACATCGAGCAACAACTCGCCCTCACAGCCGCAGGGGTTCCCCAAGCAGCCGTTGAAGATGTATCCGAATCATCGGAAGCCCCTGTCGACGACGAAGAAGAGTAAGCAGCCTACGCAATCCTTCATTTTTTAATCTTAAATTATTCATTCCAAAATGCCACTCGACGACATACGCAAGAAGATCGACACCCTTGATCAACAACTTCTCGATCTACTATCAGATCGAGCTGAACTCGTGCATGAAGTGGGCGAGATCAAAAAAAAGGAAGGACTCCAGATCTATGCGCCCGAGCGTGAACATGCCCTACTCAAACGCCTCGCGGAGATGAACAAAGGCAGGCTTCCTGATCGATCCGTCCTCGCCATTTATCGCGAGATCATGTCAGCCGCCCTCGCCTTGGAAGACGACCTAACAGTTGCCTACCTTGGACCAAAAGGAACATGGACTCATCAGGCTGCGATTAAGAAATTCGGTCACTCCATTACCTATTCTTCTCAAACAAACTTCGCCGACGTTTTCGAACAGGTGGCACGCCGCAAGGCGCACTACGGCGTAGTGCCTATCGAGAACTCCACGGAAGGAGCTATTTCTCACACACTCGACCTCTTTGTTGATTCCCATCTGCAGATATGTGCGCAGATTCTATTGCGAATCGAAAACGACCTCATGGCCTGTATTCCTCGTGAGAAAATCAAGACCCTCTACTCACACCCTCAGGTGTTTGGCCAATGCCGTAACTGGATCCTGCGTAACTTTCCCGAAGCTGATCTTGTCGAAGTATCATCGACAACAAAAGCCGCTATGCTGGCCCGTCAAAACGCAACCGATGGAGCTGCCGCTCTTGGAGGAAAACTTGCTGCTGAGCTCAACGATCTCGATATCCTTGAGGAATCGATTCAGGACCGCGCCACAAACACGACCCGCTTTCTTGTCATTGGAGAGAAAACCTGCCCCGCCACAGGTAATGACCGCACATCGATCCTCTTTTCCATCCATGATCGCCCAGGTTCACTGGTTAAAGCACTGCAGGCCTTTGATAAACTCAACGTCAACATGAGTAAGATTGAGTCGCGCCCATCCAAGCAGCGCGACTGGGAATATATCTTCTATGTCGATCTCGCTGGTCACTGCACCGACCCCGCAGTATCGGACGCTCTAATGGAGCTAGAAAAACACTGCTCACTCGTAAAAATGTTCGGTAGCTATCCAGACGCTGAGAAGTAGTCCAAGGTTTGTTAAGAATCATCTAAATAAACCTTGCATTGAGGCGCAAGTGCTACTAGCTTCCGCCCGCACCCGAAAGGGTAATCCATTTCAATCGCGGGGTGGAGCAGCCAGGTAGCTCGTCAGGCTCATAACCTGAAGGTCGTAGGTTCAAATCCTACCCCCGTAACCAATCTAAAGCCCTGTAACTTAAACAGTTACGGGGCTTTTTCTTTTAGTGCTACTGCCGATGTTCACATCGAATGATCACACAAACGGTCAATTTGCTGCATTCTGGTAATGAAAAGTCGCCCCTTAGACGCCCGCACATTCGACGTGTCGTGTCGTCGGTGTAGGTTGTGATCCACTACAAAGTGGTAACTCCACACATGTAACAACACAAAATCGTTAGCCCAGTTTCCCAGACTAACGATTTTCTTTGTTCCTTACACCCCGACGATGCAAAAATTACTAAATAATCGAGCCTGAGCTAATACAGTGACGACCGTTTCTATAATCTGGATTCACCCCGCCCGTGGTTAAAATCTTCCGCCCGGATGCGTCATAGCACTTGCGGCTGGGGAAAAACTGCGGTGTCTTAACGCCCCTGGCCTTTGCCAGTTTCGCGCGGATCTGGGAGATACCAACAGACAAGCTCCTTTGGTGTATCTCCTCCACGGTCGGCTTGAGTAATCGAGCCTGATAGAGCTTCTCCTTTACGATGGCCATGCCCTTGGCCAAGGAGGCTTTTTCGCGTTCGGATAAGTGATTGAGATCGGGGGCTTGCATGGGAATACCTTACCAAACCACTTAGGTATTGTCAACGGTGGAGTTCCGTTGTTGGCGCGGGTTTTCTTTGCCATGTTATGACGTGTCCATCGTCGCTCAAGAGGCCAGACTCATGCCATTTTCTAACTTCCCCCTTGCCTCATCACTGCCCCCTTGCCACTGTCTAACCATTCTTTTCCTGCTATGTCCTCCGATCTCCTCACTCAAAAAGAGAATTCCTAGCAGTTGGATTTAAAATAATAATTGACAGTTCA
>JASJLI010000010.1:0-36571 GCA_037620805.1 Akkermansiaceae bacterium | reverse complement strand
TTGTTGTCTTTGAAGTTATTGTTGCAGTAAATGAGGATGCAGGTGTTTTTGTTTGGAATAACCTTGGCCAGTTTTGTCGCGGTGAAATCTGAAAAATTGAGATGAATGGCACCTTTGACATGAAGACCCTTGAAGGCCTTGGCTGAACGGGTGTCGAGGATGATGGTATTCCTGTTCCCGCTCATGGCATTAAACTTGTCCAGATTGATGAGTCGTCCCGCTCGGTAATCGCTGACCTTTTTGGTAATCAACTGAAAGCCTTTGTAGTCTACCTTAGAAGGCTCGATCTTCCGCACAGCCGCTGTGGGTGTTTCATTTAACCCAACCACACTACCTTCCTTGGCAGTCGAAGTTGCAATAGGGACGATGGCGAGGGCCGTGATGAGTGAGAGTCGTGGTAATGTCTTCATAACGCCCACACCTTAGCCCACTTTGATAATGCGTGTGTAAACGGCTCGTAAACTAAGAAAATTCAATGAATGGTTCACTACTCCAAACTATCGGAGCACGATCATCTGAGAAAGGAAGAAACCCTCCAGTTTAGCTACAAAACAGGACTAATTTACTCTCTCCAGCCGTATTTCTTAAAAAAATTTGGATACACCGCTAAAATTTCCTTGCCCCCGTCGTTGGAATGTGGTGAATTCCGCCCCCGCACGGCATACAAGGTGTGTTCCGGCGACACAATCAAAGCACTCCAAGGAGACAATCTCATGGCATACGCAGTTTTTAAAACAGGTGGTAAACAATACCGCGTTCAAGAAGGTGAAACACTCGACGTTGAAAAAATCGACGCTGAAGTAGGTTCCGAAGCAAAATTCGAGGAAGTTCTCCTCGTAAACGACGGCAGCAATGTCACCGTTGGAACCCCCACCGTCTCAGGTGCTACTGTTACAGCTAAGGTTGTTGACCAGTTCCGCGGCAAAAAGGGCATTGCTTTCAAATTCAAGCGTCGTCAAGGTTACCACAAGACCAAAGGCTTCCGCCGTCACATGACGAAGCTGGAAATCACCAGTATTAGCTAACACGAGCTAATTCAGTTCACATTAAATTTAATCTCAACTACTTAGTACAATGGCTCATAAGAAAGGACAGGGTTCCGTTAAAAACGGTCGCGATTCAATCGGCAAACGTCTCGGCGTTAAGAAATTCGGTGGCGAAGTTGTCATTCCCGGCAACATCATCATCCGCCAACGTGGTACCAAGTGGCACCCCGGTGTAAACGTCTACATGGGTAGAGATTACACCATCCACGCCAAGGTTGCAGGTAACGTCTACTTCGATAAGGACGGCGGTCGCGTCAACGTAAAGCTTGCGGAAGCTAGCTAAGGTCGACTCAGACAAGACTACTCAATTTTCAAAAAGCCCTGCTGGTTCGACCAGCGGGGCTTTTTTTTGTGCCCATCAATACCTGTTGCTCGCCATCCTCTGGCTCGATGCCTACTCGAAGGGGATTGAGGAATTTGTCGGCTACACCATGCCGGAAAACCAACAAGCTATCGGCTGGATGCTCGATACTGGAGGTGAAGGTGAATGGGATGGTTATAAGGCGATCTTCCGCTGGGATCTTACTGATACGTCCAAGTTGCCACTTACACTCGCTGCAGGAGATTTGTCAGAGTGGATTGCCGAATTAACACCTGAGTTCTTGGAATAATAGGAATCGGAAGAATAGTTTTTAAGGTTACTTAATGATTCTTGCTTAAGTAAAGTGTGCCCCCCTTACTCCACTTGCATCAAAACCTGTTCTCTCATTTCAGCTGTATTGGCATGTACTTGCATGCCTCTCTTAGCGATCGATATCCAAGGGCATACCGCAACAGAGAATGATCGCTTTGCCAACGACCCGGCATTTATTGGTAGGGCATACGATTGGACGGGCGTGGGACGAGCCACTACCGGCATATCAGGAAAAGGTGGTCACTGGGCGACAATGATCAGCTCAAACGTATTTTTATCCGCTAACCACTATCACCCCGGCACGAGGACTAGTTTGTATTTTTATCCCGATGACAATGCGGGATCATCACCCGTTGTCAGAACCATCGCTGGCGGTCAGCGAGTGGGTATTAACTGGGCGATCGGTCAGGTTGATATTAATACCAATCCGAAAAAGGAAGATTTCGCGATGCCACCTACTACTCCTATGTAGGTAATCACTCCACTCAGATTCAGAACTACGTTGACGCCAACGAAGCGGTTCAAATACCAGAACCATCAACAATGCTATCAGCACTGTTAGGATTCATACTACCCTTACACAGGCGCAGGTAAGGGTCACGGAAGGAAATAATGGTTCCAAGATGCGCGGGGCTTTTGCTGGGTCATCAAGGCGGAATCCTGTTTGTATATCGGGATATTCAAGCGGGAAGACAACGAAGATGCCGCAGTAAAAAGACAAGCAGATTGGGATTATTATTTCCTTCCGTGACCCTAATCCATCTACCAGAGGATTTTTCTGATACCTAGCTTCACAAACCAGCCCGTGTCAGCGCCCTGATTGAAGAGTCGGTTTCCGGATGCCGTTTCGATTTCCAAGTCATTGCCAAAGGTAACTCCGCCCCAAAGGCCGAGCCAAATTTTATCGGAAAGACGACGTTCTACCCCTATACCCGCTTGATAGCTGCGTAATTTAACATCGAAGTCACCGCCGCCATTTCCCACGTTCCAGTGGCCACCAACTGACGCTACATTAGCATGAAGCAGCCAGTCATCATGTGGCTGCCAAGATGCTTTTAGGCTCGGGCCACTCCAGGTCATTTGAAAATCATCCGTAGGTTTCCACTGAAAACCAATCCCAGGATAAATCTGAGTCTCCATGGAGTTATGAGAAAATACCAACCCACCAATCCAGGCGAAACGGGGAGACTTTCGGTAACGGAGCACCACCTGACCATTGAGTGAGAAGTCATCCATATCAACCCCATCACCATCGGTGGAAAGTCCGGGTGAAATCACTGTCATCCATGACCACTTGCTACCCGACTGCCGGTAGAGCCAACGAATGTCTAGCCGGAAATCATGTAAGTCCATATTTCCTAGAACGGTATCTGTATCTAGCTCAGTGAACTCATAGGCCGCACTCAGGATGATGGTGTTGCAGCTGTTCAGATAAAACGGTTTGCTCAAGGGAACATCGAGTTTTAGTCGCTGGTAGGAAAAACCACCCGCCGCTGTATCAAAATCAACTTCAGAAGCAGCACTATAATTCAACCTAGTCGAAGGTGCCGTAGCCGGCGAGCGGGAAAGCAAAAAGTCCCCAATACTCACCCGTCCCGCATCTTGAGCCAAAGCCGATAAAGATGAAGCAATCAGGAAAATGGGCAGCAGGGTTTTTAAACGCATGCCCATTGAATAGCACAGCTCCCCATCCCATCCAAATGATAATTCCATCGTCTTCATGGAACACAACGGAACGAGCTGAAGATCAGCGAATTTATTTATCCCGCCGAATATGAACCCACGTTCCTTATCCCCACGCTCCGGCGAGGATCTCTTTGAGGCGGTCAACTTCAGTTGCACCGGTCTTGCAGAGAAAGCCGCTGCTGTGGGCGAAATGAACGTCGTCCGCCGACTCTATCCGGGTGAAGTCGAGTTTTGGGTGATCGTTAAATCTGGCGATGCCAAATCCTTCACCACGGCTATCGGGGTAGACGATAGCGGCTATTTCCTTATCCAATTCGTTGACAAGAATGTAGCGGGCTAATCCGCCTGAGGCGTCGTCGATGCCGGTTTCTTGGCGTGGTAAAAACAGTGCACTGAAGGTTTCATCACCTGCGGTAATCTCCCATCGTTTGGAGTGTTCAGCTACGAAATCGATTTTTTCTCGTATCCCCTTCAGGTAATCGATCAGGTCCTGACCAATCATACGCATCAGTTCGTAAATAGGATCTTCGGCTTCCAGTTGGTCCGTTTTAGATACCTGAGCAAAGCGACGCAGCATCGACATATCAATCGGTGAGTTCAACTTGCTCACAATATCGCGTTCTACACCAAGCCATTGGGCTGTTTTGTTAGGACCACGGGTATCGAACCATTCTGCAGGCTCTAACCAATCGCAAAAAAGACGAGCATCATCGTAGAGGCCGATGTGTTGAAGCACGAGTGAGATTGCGCATGTAGGTGTGTAGTCTCGTGGAAACTGATGGTGATCAAAGTTGTTGTTCTCTGGTTCATGTTTGTTGCCCACATCGATCACACAAATGGATGGGTCGTTCAGTTCCTCCTCGGTAGGATCACGGCGGACAATCGGCGCGCCATGAAGTGCTATCATGATGCTACAGGCTAGGAAATCGTCCTTATGTGCGCCGCCGGGGTGAGTGAGAATCGTATTGATGGACATATGAACCGCATCCATAGGGAGCGTGGACATTCCTGTCCACTACATATCCTGCCGCGGGTTGCAGCGCACGATTATTAAATCAGTTCGACGGAGGAGGAGAACTGCATTCTGGCACAGCGCGAGCGGGCGAGGGCAAACCCACACTCCTTAATCCCCCACCTTCTGACCCAGCATTTTCTCGTAAGTGTCAATGTAGGCCGAGGCTGTGGTATTGTGGTTAAAGCGTTTCGCAGATTCCTTCATGATACGGCTGAGGGTTTGCTCTTTTTCCGCATGAGATCGCTTGTAGAAGCCGACTGCTTCGTCGACCGCCCAGCGGAGACCATCAGGGCTGTAGTGCTGGAAACGGAAACCGTTCCCCATCGTGCAATCGTGGTGCATGTGCTCTACCGTATCGTGGATACCACCGGTATCGTGCACGACAGAGAGAGTGCCATACTTAGGGCTAACCATTTGTGGTAAGCCACAGGGCTCGAAACGCGACGGCATAATCATGAAGTCCGAGGCTGCGTATCCGAGGCGTGAGTAGCTTTCGTCAAAATCTTCTACCGCAACACGTCCTTGAAGCCCGTGCAATTCCACAATCTGGCGGAAGTGCGGCTGGAAGGAACCGTTGGCGATGATGGCAACTTGCAGGCCAATGTCCGAGTGATCAGCAATCATCTGATAAAGAATGTCAGCAAGAAGCTGGCAACCCTTCTGCATTGGATCGAGACGTGATGGCCAGAAGAAGATGGGAGCATTCGGGTCGACATTCAAGCCGGCACGTTCCTGCAGCTTCTGCTTGTTGATGGCTTTACCCTCCATGACGTTTTTATGGTCGTATTTAAACTCAAGAGCCGCATCCGTCGTGGGATCATAAGAAGCATCGGGAGCGTTTAAAATTCCCGTGGCACAACCCGCATGAAACTTGTTCGATAACTCACCACGAATCGAATCGGGAACAAAGCTATGGACGCCTTCAACGACCTCTTTAAGAAATGTTTCGCTCACAGAGTTAACGTGGTCAGCAGCAAATATGCCACTGGCTAGAAGGTCCGTTGGATTTCCATGCCGAGATTGCTCGTAGTTATGCGGAGGGGTTTCAAAGTAGAGGTGATTCCAAAACTCTGAGACATCAATCCCTCGGTCTTCAATATGTGCCATCGACACCTTTTCCGTGTGAATATTATGAATCGTGATCAGGCAAGGAATCCCATTCCTTCGAGCTGCTGCTGGAATGAGCCCAGTCATCCAATCATTACAATGAATCAAGTCCGGTTTTACTCGAGGAATGATGTGGTTGATGACCTCACGCATAAATGCGAGTGCCATGAGAAGATTTTTTTCTTCATAGACCTCATCACGATGATAAAAGATACGATCTTCTGCAAGGTGGATACGGTCTTTACCGAGGTTATCTCGAACGCGTTGATATTCGCGGTCATGGATATCTTTGACATCCTGGTTAAACATTCTGCGGTAGTTAGGCAGGGCTACGTGGACATCGGCTCCTTGATCGTAGAGAGCACTGACCAGCGAGGCTGAGACATCGGCCATGCCCCCTGCTTTAGCACTCATTCGCTGTGCCATGTTTCCCATGCCCTCTGGGAGGTATGTGATCTCGGGAGTTACGACCAAGATGGTGGGCTTAGCTTCGCGCTCAGTGCCTTGGTCGGCATTAAAAGCCACTTTATCTTTGGCGCTGCTTCCTGTATCGGTAGCTGCTGCAGCCATTTTTTTCTCGAGCTCGCTAGGGGTGCGGGGGTCTTTTTTACTCATATCCACTAAAAATTATTCCTATATCTTTTTAGAGGTATTCCTGGACCCTAGCAAGGATGATGTGCCATATCGCTGGATTATGACAAAAAAAATCAGGCTACTCCGATAAAACAGAGTAGCCTGATAGAAAGTGTTTGTTTAGGCCAAGTAAAGTTTACTTCGTTTTCTTAGCAAGCTCTTCGTCACTGCGGGACTTCGCCCAAGCGTAGTATTCCTTGGCATCGATGACTTCCAATCGGCCAGACATGTTGGCATGGTTCTTACCGCAAAGCTGGGCGCAGACAACGTAGGTTTCCATTTTCTCAACAGGCTTGAACCACATTGGGATTTCCTTACCAGGAATACAGTCCTGCTGGATACGCATGGGGACAATGGCAAAGTTATGAATCACGTCTTTCGAACTGACCTGTAGGATACTATTTCGGTTTACGGGAAGACGGAGGATAGCTGTGTCGAAAAAGTCGTCTTCACCATTCGGGTCGTTTGGGTCGATACCCAAGGAATTATCACCCGTGATGAGTACGTTATCGGTGCGACCAAAGATGCCGTCGTTGCCAGGGTAGTGGTAAGTCCAGCTGTATTGCTGACCAACAACGCGAACACGTGGAGCATCGGGGTCGTTGGCGACTACACGATCGAATGTATCGGTGCGCTCAGCCCAGAGAGGGAAGGCAAATCCGAGAAGGAAAACCGCTTCGATAATAATCACGCCAATTTCCAGGTGTGTGGAAACGTGGTTTTTCACACCGCTGTAGGATGCTACAGGGTGACGTTTGTGCCAGAATTTGAATAAGGCAACGAAAAAGAAGATCGTCCAACCGACAAAGAGAACGAGCATCAACCAGTGGATAACGGAGTTCATCTGGTCAACCTGCTCGCCGTGTTGGGAGCCGTTTGGGGAGAGACCTAGTGCATCAAGAATAGACATGGTGGATAGGGAATGGGTATTGAGAAATGGAAAATGGGGAGAAGCTAGCGGCTCTTAGGGAGCCAGTTAATCGGAGAGAGAGGGATCGAGATTGTCGTTTTCACGTTTGGCCATGCGGGCGATGAAAAAGATGATTGTACAGAGCATAGGAATGATGATCAGCAGCATCACCAGCATCGCGTAGCCAGCGGCCACGGAATCTAGGTGTTCCTTACCTGAGCCCATACAGACGGCGCAGGCGAGGGTGTTTGTGAGTGAGGTGATCATGTGAATGCGGGGGATGTAAAATGATAAATGTAATTCCTAAATGCTAAATGGCTAAATACTATATGACCTTAGCTTTTTTGTAGAAGCTGACGCCGTAGATTGGGAGAATGATCGCTGCGACTGCGCAGGTGCCACCGAAGACTTTCAGTCCTGTGCCAGCTGATGATGCTAACACAAAGGCCCAGACGACAATAAAGACACACAGCAACGTGGCGATTGTGATGAAGAGGATGTGGAAACCTTTGAGGGACATTGGAGTATGGGAAGCGGGGATTAGGAAGTAGTGATTGGGAGATTGTGCCGCTGGGGCGGCAGAAGTTTGATTTACCTACCGAAGAAGGCTTCGTAGTGGATTGGATCTGAGAAAGCAAAAGCTGTGATAGCCAACAGACAGAAACCTAAAACGATACCGAGTCCAAAGACGCCGTAGATTAATTTTTTCTCGTGATTCAAGTGCATGAAGATCAATGCAACCAATGTAGCCTTGAAAGTTGCAATCAGCAAACCGATCGTGGCATCCACGCCATCGAATCCGCGCTCACCAAAATCGAGGAACTCGAATTTAGCTACCGCAACTGTAAGTACGGTGCAAACGAATAGAGTGATACCTATCAGCAAGTAGAGCTTGATGTGCTTTTTAATTTCTTCAGGAGAGTCGGCCATTTGAATAGTGAATGTTGAATTTTGAATAGTGAATGATCCTATTACATGAGGTAGAGGATTGGGAAAAGGAAGATCCAGACGAGGTCAACGAAGTGCCAGAAGAGGCCACCTATTTCAACGCGGTTAGCAAGCCACTCAGGATTTTCGTTATACATCTTACGTCCGAAGAAGAGATAGTAACCAAGCACCAGTGCTCCAGCGATAACGTGCAGACCGTGCAGACCGGTGATGGTGAAGTAAGTCGCGTAGTATGTATTCCAGCGTGGGCTAAATACAGACTCGAAACGAACTTGCTCGCGAGGAACGGTGATCTCCGGGTAATGGACTGTCTTATGAGATGGACCAGCGAATCCTTCGAGGTCACCAGGGAAGTAGGCCATGATTTCCTCATGGCTGAGGTCCTCAACCTTAAGGCCTTCTTTCTCGATACGCTGGAAGGCAACAATTTCCTGCCAGTTGATACGGTAGATATCGTTTTGGGATGGTTTGCGGTCCTTCTCCTTAAGCACCTCGGCTAGCTTGGCTGTGACCACCTTGTGCTTCTCCCAAATGGCGTTCATTCCCTCGTCTTTAAGCAGCCATGAGTTGGCGACGACAGTAACGGGATCGATTCCCTTTTCATCCGCCTTCATCACGGTGTGACGGAAGTCGATACCATCAACAGCAAGAATAATGGAGCTATCGGCTGTGATACCGAAGATCACCGTCTGATCCTTCAACCGGAGGTTACCTTTTGCACCCTCCTTCGGATGACTAAGTTTACCCCAGTATGGATTGATTGTGATCGTTGCGGAACCAGAACTCGGAACGAAAGTTAGTGCGGGAGTGGCCGCGAGGTAGTCTGCACGCTTTGCCTTGAGGTCTTTGAGGTAGGCAGATGTAACTTCATTCAGTGTCTTATCACCCTCGGCTTTTTCATAGTATTTAACGCCGGGATACTTGGCCTTCATGTCTTTCCATGCTTGGCGACCGAGATCGATATCGATGGAACTATTATTGGCAACGGCTGTGAGGAAGTCCTCCTTGGCTGTATCAATCAGCGCCTTGGTAATGGCCGAGCCTTTTTCTAACACCTCGTCATTGGAAAGAGTGACATTGTCGGCAAGAACAAATCCACCTTCGGTGTATTGTTTGCCCATGGTCTCAAAATAAATATCGTCGACACGACGAAGATCGATTTGCAGCGACTCAGCTGTGAAGTTGAGGTTTTTCTTAGGAGCATGATGATCATGGCTTCCTCCCTGAGGGTGAGCGTGACCTTCAATGACTGTGTAATCATCCAAGCGAATCGCCTGGTGAGCAAACTTGGCCTTATACTCGACACCCTTCAGCACCATGAACAGGGCGGCACAGATAATCGTGATCGCCATGTAGATCTGAAACTTGCGCCACTGTCTTAGCTTTAGTGACACCCAGGCAAACACCACCGTGATCGATGATCCAATCAGGACAAAGGTGTTGATTAGACCGGGCAGCACGGGAAGCGTGCGCTCGGGCCATGGGTAGTCTGCATAAATGCGGAGGAAGATGTATCCAGAAAAGAGTCCGCCAAAGAGCATGACCTCGGAAGCGAGGAACAGCCAGATGCCGATCTTGGAGTTATTCAACCCGGTGTCTTTCCGAGGTTCTACAATGTAGGGAATTTCCATGTGAAAATGTGCTAAAAAGTTATAGTTAAATTGAGTTGGTTAGCCTTCGTCGGATTTTTCAACGGGCTTTTCTTCGGGCGTCTCGGGAGACGACTCGACGGACGTTTCGACGGGCTTCTTCCACTGCGGGTAGAAGTCTTCTTCTAATTCAGGGCGGGCGTATTCGTAAGAACCGCGATAGACAACAGGCTCTTCAAGGAAGTTACCGTGGCCCGGAGGCGTTGGTGTTGCCCACTCAAGAGAACATGCGTTCCACGGGTTATCGCTTTCGACTTTCTTACCCCACTTAATGGAGCCGAAGAGGTTGATGATAAACGGAATCTGAGCGGCGCAGAGTAACCATGCCGACCATGACATCATGATGTTGAGGTCAATATACTCGGCAACTGTTTTACCAAAGACGTTTACGCTTTCAGGATCAGCAGTCAGGTAAGCATCACCACCATTATACCAACGGCGGTGGAAACCAGCCATACCTTGGATCAACATTGGGAAGAACAAGGTGTTCATCAAGATGAGTGATGGCCAGAAGTGCAAGTGGTTCAGCGTTCGACTCATAAAGCGACCGGTAATCTTGGGATACCAATGATGGATCCCGGCAAAGAAACCAAACAGAATACCGGGAGCAACCACGTAGTGGAAGTGACCGATGACGTAATAGGTATCGTGCAGGTGCAGGTCCACTAAGTTGAATGCTAACGGCAGGCCAGTGAGACCACCAATTCCGAACATCGGAAGGAAGGCGCAGGCCCATAGCATCGGTGAAGTAAACCTGATCGATCCACCCCAGAGGGATATTAACAGACAGGTCAGCAAGATGACCGAGGGTATGGAGATCAGAGCTGTCGTGGTCTGGAAGAACGTGGAAATAGCGGGTCCCATACCGGTCATATACATGTGGTGTGCCCACACAATGAAGGAAAGGAATCCAAGAACTAACACGCCGTAAACCATCGACTTGTAACCCCAGATAGGACGGCGTGTGTTAACGGGAATGACTTCCGCCACGCAGGCAATCGCAGGGAGAAGAAGCACGTAAACCTCAGGGTGACCCAGGAACCAGAACAAGTGCTGGAACAAGAGCGGGCTGCCGCCACCGGAGGCATCCGATAGACCAATTTGCTGATGATACAGGCCAGACGGCTGGAAGAAACTGGAGCCGAACATTCGATCGACCAGCTGCATGACACCCGCGACTTCAAGTGGCGGGAACGAGAGGAGAAGTAGGAAACCGGTGACAAGCATCGCCCAAACGAAAAACGGCAGTCGCATCCAGGTCATCCCTTTTGCTCGAAGGTTGATAATGGTGGTAATGAAGTTCACCGAGCCTAGCAGGGAGGATGATATCAACATCACGAGACCCATCAACCACTGGGTTTGTCCTGTCCAGAACTGGTGTGGGTATTGGGAGTCGTTAAAGAAGGACAGCGGCGGGTAGTTTGTCCAACCTGACTTAGCTGCACCTGACTCCATAAAGAAGCTGGCACACATCATGACACCACCAAGAACGTAGAGCCAATAACTCCACATATTGAGCTTGGGGAAAGCCATATCAGGAGCACCAATCTGAAGGGGTGTGACATAGTTACCAAAGGCGCCAAATCCGAGTGGCACAATACCGAGGAAAACCATGATCGTTCCGTGCATGGCACCAAACATGTTGTATGTCTGTCCCGGCATTTTACCTTCGGTCAGCCATTGAGCTTTCCAGTCCTCGGTAAAGAGCCAGCTCATCCAAGCAGGGAGTGGCTCGTTCGGGTAGGCAATACTCCAGCGCATGACCATCATCAAATAGAAGCCAAACAGGAGGAAACACATCGCTGTGAGTCCATACTGAAGACCGATCGTTTTATGGTCGGTGGAGAAAACGTATTTCTTAAGAAATCCGGGATTGTGGTGATCGTGGTGATCGTCGTGGTTGTCGCTCATGACGGGAAATTAGGAGTTGAAATTGAAGAAGCTGGAAAGTGTGAGTGGATGATTTGATTTACTCCGCAGCGGCTACTGGGAGGAGTGTTTTAGGATCAACCAGAGTAGTTGGATCGAGAGCTGTTCCCTCGAGGTCTTTTTTATATTTGGCGTCGAGCTCGGTGGCTGTCACCTGGCCGCCATTACGCTCTTTGGAAATATCCAAAGCGTTTTGGGCCATCTCAAGACTGACGAGAGTTTCGCTCTTGTTGCCGAAGCTGTTGCGGATGTAGTTTAACACACCTGCGAGTTGTTTGGCATCCATACCGGAACCCATGGTAGGCATGTTTCCGTTGTAGGTTTTACCATCCACCGTAATTGATTCGTGTAGTCCGTTCAGAATGATCATCGCTGGGCGAAGGCTTGGACCGTTAACCCACTCCGAGTTCGCAAGGGGTGGATATTCGCTATTGCCCTCACCACCTGGCTGGTGACAACCGGTACAAGCACTATATGATTTTTTACCAACTCTGAGATAAGCATCAATGGCTGGCTTTGGTGCGGAGCGATCCGGGCCTGCGCCAGGTGCGGTGCCGCGAACGTATCCTTCTTGCACGAAGTTTTTGTAATCGAACAGGCTGTTACCAATCACACCGCCGGCGATCAGGACAATCAGGGCACCACCGAGAATCACCCAGAGGGAAATCGGCTCAGCACCTTCGGTGAACATGTGGTTCTCACGGTTAGCAGCGGAAGCGTCCGTAATAACATTGGTGTTATCGTCGAGATCCGGTTGACTTGTAGATAGGTCGGACATTGTTTTGACAGAATTTACGAAATTTACAGAGTGGGTTTATTACTTGGCGCTGGCTGCGCCATTTTCGGTCGCCTTGGGCGAGTTGTCCATGCTCTCGGGCACGGCGGAGTCACGTTTGAGGGAAATAAGGTAGCTGGCGAGCACGCGGGCATCTTCACCGGGGACGACTTGGGTCATCGCTTTGGTATCAACGTCCAGAGCAAGACTATCACCTTGGCCATTGAGATCTTTTTTCTCGAACATTTGGAGCTGAGCCGGGCAGTTGGACCAGGTCATATCGATTTTCTCACCCTGCTCACCTCGTTGGAGGGCGCTGTTGCGTGGGTTATGGAGGTGAGCAACAATCCATTTCTCGGCGCTCATACCAATTTTGGCTCCGTAGGTTGCGGCACGATAGCCGAAGTTACTTAAATCAGGGCCCATACGCATCAGACCGATTTGAGCGTATTTCTCACCAGCGTAGTCATCGTAATGAGTCTCGCGGCGGGTGTCGCCGTCTTCACTTTTGGCTATCCCAGCTACGTCATTGCGGAAAATCTCGCTACCAAGGTAGGTAGGGCGGATCAGCTGCGAGTGGCAGGTATAACAGCCGTTGGACGCGTAGATTTCCGCACCGTTGAGAATACGACCTGATGTATTGTACTGGTAATAGGTAGCATCTTCCTCGCTGGACATTTTGACAGGTGGAAGAGCTCCCATTTTCGCCACAGGGATGGCAATCATACACATCCATGCCAGACCGAAGCTGCAGAGCATTCCGAGGAGAAAGGTTTTAAAAGTCATGGTTCTAAAAATTAAGAATGAAGATTAGGAATTAAGAATCAAAAATGGCTAGTTGTCAATTTACGCCTTCGCGTTTTCGAGTTCGTCGATATCGCCTTCGGGGCCGTGTGGTCCGAGTGCTGAGTGTTCACGGCGAAGTAGCGTCGAGTGGGAGCTGCGGCGACCGAGGCGGAGCCACATCAGGGTGAGGTGGAGGAAGAAAAAGACGTTAGCCCAAAGAATGGCGCACCATGCAAAGGTCGTTCCCCAAGCATAGGGGAGTGTACTTCTAACCGCCTGTTTCCATGGCTGTTTGAAATTTTCCTGAGCGTCACCTTGTTGGAAGGCTCCGAGCAATGTGCAGAAAAGAACAATCAGAAGCACGCCATAGACCGAGAACCAGAAGTGTGTGCGGATCAGGCGACGTGACAACCACTCGCGACGAGTGACGCGAGGGACGATGAAGTAGATGGCACCAAACATGCACATGCTGAAAAAGCCGTAGATGGCGAGCACATCGTATCCATATCGAGCAAGACTAAACTGGGTGTAACGAGCCGCAGCGGGGTGCGCGAGGATCACACCGAGTACGGCGAGACAAATCATGCCAAAGATACCTGCAACAGTGAATCGGAGCGAAGGGCTATGTGCGGTCTGTTCAGCATGACCTGCTGTGGTTTTGAGAATGTTGACACCTGCGAAAAGAAGGGGCACCGATGCGAGCATGGTTGCAGCAGCTCCGGTGTATTGAAGGAACATGGGGATAGGGGCACCCATCACAACCTGCATACCTGCCCAAGGCGCGATAATAGCGAGGGCCCAAAAACCGCCGACCGAGTAGGCGTAGTTGTAAATAGGACGCGCGCTGATTTTAGCCGTGATATAATAAGCACTGGCAATCGCAACGGGAGTAAAGAACAAGAGAACCATGGCCTGGCGGAACCAACCATTGATCGCGGCTGCCATGAGTGGGTGGACGTCGAAGACATTCACGTAGAGGTTAGCGGTCAGATAGATCCACGGGAACCAAAGGATGGCGCCGAGAATATACCACTGCGAAATGTAGATATGGTTGCCACGACGAACCCGGAAGGAAATCATCACCCAGATGGCGATGCAGGCGTAGGCGGCAAGAAGCACAGGCCAGACGAATGTTGGAAACTCCATCCAGTGTTTACCAGTGCCGTGACCGAAGAGAATTCCACCAACACCGAGAAGAACGGCAAAGTTCCAGACGTGTCCGGCAACGAGTAGCGTGCCGGCATTTTTACTAGGCTGGCGGGAAAGACGGGCCATCAGCCAGATCATCACACCAAAGGCAGCTTGCGCGGCCCATCCATAAACGAGGGCATTCATGTGCGCAGGGAAAGCGCGGCCATATTGAATCCATGAGCACTCGCCAAGGAAAGCTGGGTTGTGCGTTTTGATCGAGGCAATGATACCGAGAACTAGAGACACGGCGAGCCAGGCGGCACCACTGGTAAAAAAGAACATCACAGGGTGACGCAGTGAGCGGTCGATCTCCGAGCGCAGTTGCGTATCCTCAGCTATTGAAGCGTGAATGTTGTTGGACATGATTTTTGTTTCTTGTGGGGAAAATGGTTTACTTCTGGCCAGCTAGCCACTCGGAGAGGATCTTCATTTCTTCTTCGTTTACTCCAGTCATGAGGGCTCTCATTGCAGCGCTCTGGCCGTTGGCACGAGAGCCGTCCTTGATAGCTTTCATCTGGTCTAGCAGATACTGGGCATTCTGTCCTGCGAGGCGTGGGTAAACAGGAAGAAGTGGTGTATTAGCATCCGCACCGTGGCAAGAGAAACAGGCCTTGGCGATGTAGAGATCTTTACCAGCCCCGTCGGGAAGTGTGACAGCAGGCTTTTCAAGACCAGCTAACCAGGTAGCGATCGTTTTGCGTTCCTCCTCATTGATCATTCCGGCCATTGGCTTCATCACGACACTCTGACCATTGGTCCGTTTGCCCTCATGAAAATCCTTCAGCTGGGCAATGGTGTATTCTGCGTTCTGACCGGCAAGATTGGGGTAATTTGGCAAGATTGCACTGGCAGCATCTGCACCGTGGCAAGTAGCACATGTTTTGCCTTTGAATAGCTTTAGACCAGGGCTGTCTTCAAGGACTACGGCGATTGGGGCAGCGCTGGGAACTGGTATATCACTCGCTTTGGGTGCGCCTTTGACGACGTCACCCATTTTATCGGTAGTGCCTGCAGCTGGCATCATTGCCTTTTGAGCCGCATCCACTTCGGTGCGAACCTTCATCCGACCATCCTTGCGCATGGCAGCGGCATCAGGAGCTTCGTCTGTGGCCCAATATACGACGGCGGACACTAGTCCGAAGATACCGAAATAGGCGAGCCCCCACCAGAAGGTGTTGAATCGGCGCAGCGGAGTGTCGCGGTGGTTAGAATACTGTGTAGGCATTGTCCTTAAAAAGTGTGAGTAATTTGCGAGAGTAAGAGAGTGATAGCTATTCGTTAGTTAAACAAGTTAGCGGATTCGATAATACGTGGATCGCGGTTCGGGTAGAGGCTGTTCTTAGTGAACATGCGAAGATAGATAAAGAGGAAGAAAGCACCTACTGTAACGAAGGCGAGTAGGTCTAACCAAATGACACTTCCCGATGGCATCAGTGAAGCACCAGCTTCGCTGCCGACGGTGAGTGACGGTCCACGCTCGGGAGCTACGATGAGGTAGTGATCGAGGGCGTGTAGGGCGAAGAGATAAAGCGTAATCGGAATCATTAGGCCTGGCTTCTTCTTCACGTCCTGACGGATGAGGAAAAGGAATGGCAGCCCAAAGTGGCCAAAGACCAGCGCGATGTTAGCGAGGTTCCAGTTTCCTGTATTACGCAGGATGAAGTAGCTGGTTTCCTCCGTGATGTTGGCATACCAGATCAGGAAGAACTGGGAAAAGGTGACGTAAGCCCAGAAGACAACGAAGGCGAAGGTCAGCTTACCCATGATGTGATGATGCTCGGGGCTCATCACGGTTTTTAGGTAGCCAGCGCGGCGCAGTAGAATGGATGTTAGAATAAGTAGAGCCATTCCATTCAGCGCACATCCGGCGAAGAAATAGACACCATACATCGTGGAAAACCATTTGTAATCGAGCGCTTTGAGTAGATCGAAGGCGAGGAAGGTGGCGGTGAGACCAAACAGTGGCAATACCCAAGCGCATCGGCGACGAGCTTTCTTGAGACGGGCGGTACCAGGATTGGGATCGGTATCTTGATCGGTGGAAAGTTTGCACACACTGTAGATAGCGGCACCGAAAATCACGAAGTAGAAAACCATCCGGCCGGCCCAGAATGGCAGGTTCATGTAAAACGCCTTGGCGTAGAGCATGTGGTCGAACTGCCCATGGCTGTTGTGGAGAGCGTGCTTGGCATTCGCGTAGCTGTTAACACTATCTAGAACTTCACGATGGCGGTTCATCCACTCGAAGAGGTGCTGCTGAACCGATGGAAAAAGGAACGGAATGGCGAGTATACCCATCCATGGGAACACCTTAGCGAGGTTTTCCATCAAACGACGAACGGAAATTCCCCAGCCTGAGTTAGAAACGTGGTGCAGCAGCAGCCAGAAGCAACCACCAAGAGAAAAACTCACAAAGAAAGCGAAAGCAAACAACCATGAGTAGGCATAACGACCGGCGATCGTATCTGACGCGGTAGCCGTAGACTCATTATTGTAAAACAGGAAAAAGGCACTGGCAATGATGCCGAGTAGCGCCACCAGACCGCTGATGCCAATCCACTTGCTCAGGGCGCCTTTTTTGAGATGCTCCCCATCGGCGAGGATGTCTTTTGATGTGATGAAATGACCCATTTGAATTAATAGTTGATAATGGAAAATTGATAATTATTTGCCGACCGGCTTGCGCGCCTCTTGTAGGGCGCGGACGTAGGCAATGATTGCCCAGCGATCGTTAACCGGGATGTTATATCCATATCCACTCATCAGACCTTGGCCATGAGTGACTACTTTGAACATTTGACCGTCGGCGTAGGTCGGCTTTAAGAGTTTGGCTTGCATCAGATTGGCAGCGTTGACCATGGATGAGCCTTTTCCTACTACTGCTACAGTGCCTTTTCCGTCGCCCGCCTGTCCGTGACAAGGCATGCAGGAAACTTCGTAGCGTTCCTTGCCATGACGTAGGAAACCGGCCAGGTCGTCATCCTTGAGGCCGAGTTCTGTGGGGAGACCATCACCGTAGGCTTCGCCTATGATACCAGTATCGATATAGAGATCGCTGTTTCCAAAGCTATGACCTCCACCAAAAGCGTGTACGACACCACCTGGCTCAAATCCACGTGGCACAGTGCCCGCGACGGGTTTGCGCGACCCCATGCCGTCAGCAAAAAATTCGCTTGGCTTCTGGGTTTTGATTTTGTCTTGGTCGTCCATGTCGGGGAACAAGCGAAGCGGCGTGCCGCTGAACAGATCACCGCGGAAACCAAAGAAGCTGATGACCATCACGATGATCAGTGCGAATGCTAGGAAGAAATAGCGCATGTTAGAATTTCAGATTAAAGATTTCAGATTAAAGATTTCAGTCGCTGGGTTCTTCAACGAGTTCAAGGTTGGTGCCGCCGGCATCTTCGAGTAGAGTTTTGGTTTCCTCTGAGGAAAAACGTGGGTCACGAGCTTCAATGGCGATAAAAAATCCATCGTCGGTAACACGCGCAAACTGCTTGCTTTCAAAAAGCGGGTGATTCAGGCGCGGCAGCCCCATCAGGGCGAGCAGACCAAAGAGCGTGGTGAATCCTGAGAACAGAATCGTCAGCTCAAACATGATTGGGAAGAACGCTGCGGTGGTGAAGATGTTCGCTGGCTTGGACTGCACAACGGTCGGGTAGATAACCACCTGAGTTGTGTATGCCAGCGCGAAAGCGGTGATGATACCCAGAGTTCCTCCGCAGAAAACGAGATAGGGAAGAATAGATTTCTTCATACCCATCGCTTTGTCGAGTCCGTGAATAGGATAGGGCGAGTAGCAGTCCCACTTTTTGTGGCCTGCATCACGCACCTTTTCCGCCGCTTTGTAGAGGGCGGAGGCACTTTTAAACTCGGCGAGGTAGCCGTATACGCGTTTGGGATTCATCGGTATAAACTTGGTATTGGGAGTTTGAAACTTGGAGCTTATCGTCGTTAGGCTTGATCGAATTCGTGCTGGTAAGCAGCAGAGGACTCGGCGCCTTGGTCGTCGAGGGCTTCCTTATCATCATGGTGAGGATCACTTTCTGGCAGGGTCCACTTGACCTCGGCAATGTTGATGCAGGGAAGGAATCTCAAGAAGAGTAGGAAGAGCGTGAGGAACAGACCGATGGTTCCGACGTAGGTTAGGATATCGACCCAGCTTGGGTTGTAATATTTCCAGTCACCAGGCAGCCACATACGCGGCAGCGTGGTAACGATGATCACGAAGCGCTCGAACCACATACCTGCGTTAACACACATACAGACGCCCATCACGATCCAGAGATTTTCGCGGCAATACTTGAACCAGAACAGCTGTGGTGACAGCACGTTACAGGACATCATGGCCAAATAGGCCCACCAGTATGGACCGGCTATTCGATAGAAGAAGGCGGCTCCCTCATACTTGGCGCCGGAGTAGAAGGCGACAAAGAGCTCCATCAGATAGGCGTAACCCACGATGGTTCCGGTGAGGAGAATGATCTTCGCCATGTTCTCGATGTGTTTCATCGTGATCAGATCCTGAAGGCCGTAAATATAACGAGCCGGGATCATGATGGTGAGCACCATGGCAAATCCACCGAAGACAGCACCCGCTACAAAGTAGGGAGGGAAAATGGTTGTGTGCCAGCCGGGCACCACTGAGGTGGCGAAGTCAAAGGACACCACCGAGTGCACCGATAGAACGAGCGGGGTGGAAAGAGCGGCAAGCAGGAGGTAAGCAACCTCGTAGTGGCTCCATTGGCGGTTACCGCCGCGCCATCCGAGAGAGAAAATGCCGTAGAGAAGCTTGCGGAGTCCAGGCTTGCAGCGATCGCGGATCGTAGCGAGGTCAGGAACCATGCCGAGATACCAGAAGATCAGGGAGATGGTAAAATAAGTGGAAACCGCAAACACGTCCCAGAGGAGGGGTGACTTGAAGTTCTGCCAAACCGCGTTGGCGTTAGGGATAGGTGCGAGGAACCAGACCATCCAGATACGTCCGACGTGGAACATGGGGTAGATACCCGCGCAGACCACCGCGAAGATGGTCATGGCTTCCGCCGCTCGGTTAATGGATGTTCGCCAATTCTGGCGTGTCAGGAAAAGAATCGCAGAAATAAGCGTTCCAGCGTGGCCAATACCAATCCAGAACACGAAGTTCACAATCGGCCAACCCCACATCGCGCGGTTACTGTTTCCCCAAACACCAACACCGGTGGATACGAGGTAGAACAAACCACCACCAACACCCACGATGGCAATAATGAGACTCGGGATAAACAGGCACCACCAGATGGCAGGTTGCTTGTTTTCCAAAATGCCACAGATACGCTCTGTGATCCAGTTATAGGAACGGTTATTGAGAATCAGCTTCTCACGCTCCATGACGGGGATCACGGGCTTGTTTGGGTCTTTTTCTATGGTCGTATCCGACATCTTGATAATTAGAATTTAGAATTTAAAACTTAGTATTTACCACCTAGTGCATGGTTATCGTCGCGCGACCAACACCTTTGGCGTCAGGCATGTTAGGATTCGGGTTTTTGACCCGTGCGAGATAGGTAGTGCGTGGCAGGGTGCCGATGTAATGAAGCAGCTCGTAGTTACGTGCGGAGTTGCGCGAGCGCATCACCTGGGCTTTATCGCCGTCCATCATGTTACCAAAGGTGATCGCACTGGATGGGCAGGCGTCCTGACAAGCCACCTTAACGGAGTCGAGTTTAGGGCGAAGTTCGCTGTCTTTGATTTTAACATCAACGGATGAACCGCCGGCCATAGTTGCCTTCTTTTTAAGATTGGCTTTGACCTTACCTTTAGCCGACTGAATACGCTGCACACAGTAGGTGCATTTTTCCATCACACCACGCATCCGGACGGTAACGTTCGGGTTACGTTGAAGGTGCGGTGCCTCGCCGATGGCGGTCTTACCTGCAGGACCTTTGTAGAGGTTCTTCTCGATAAGCGGGTTGCGTTTGTTGTAGTCGAAAAAGTTGAAGCGACGTGCTTTGTATGGGCAGTTGTTAGCGCAGTAACGTGTTCCGATACAACGGTTGTAGGCCATCGTGTTGAGGCCGTCCTCGGAGTGAACCGTGGCGTTAACCGGGCAGACTGTTTCGCAGGGAGCAGATTCACACTGCACACAGGCGACAGGCTGGGGAATCATCTCGGGGTTATCTTCGTCGAAGGCTTGAACATCGTGACCGTGATCATCTTTTTCCATGACCAGGTTGCCTTTGGCATCGGTCTTTGGCTTGGCGGCGAAGTAGCGGTCCATGCGGATCCAGTGCATCTCGCGACCCATGGCCACTTGCTCTTTACCAACGACCGGGATGTTGTTCTCGGCCTGACAGGCAACGAGGCAGGCGTTACAACCAATACAGTTGTTGAGGTCGATGGTCATCGCCCACTGCTGACGCTCGTCGAAGAGGTGTTTATTAGCCTTAGCTTTATCGTGCCAGGTGCTGGAACCCTCTGGTTTATAGAGTGAAATATTCTCAGGCGCGTGGGAGTCCATGCCCTGAGTTTTGACGCCTTCGATCTGAGCCGCGTAATCTTTACCATGATCACCATCGGTCGGTGCGGTGGAGATTTCGCGAGCAAGAGCACGACCATACATAGCGTGGTGCTCCTGAGTCATCGCGATGGGATAACGCTTATTGGCATCTTCCACCTTGCCGCCGGTGGCGAAGTAAGACGTATTCAGTTTGCGCAGCGTGTAGGCGTTAAATCCGCGGTTCACACTGACGATGCTAACATCGTTTTCATTGGCAGTATCGCGATTGAGTGCGTCATGCTTATTAAATCCCTGACCGTAACCGAGGGTGATAGATACAACGTTATCGGCATGACCGAAACCGATCATCACAGCCACTTCAAGTTCTTGACCATTGACGATAAGTTTGACCACAGGATTGGTGTGATCCTTGCCCTCCCCGTCCTGTGGGTGGACGCCTGCGTTGTCTTTGACGTCTAAGAAGCCGTAAATCTTACCCGTAGGCTGGAGTTTAAGAATGTCGTTGTAAACACCCATGTCCTTAGCGGTCTTGGGCGATACCATGGCGACGTTATCCCAACAGACTTTGCTGATTGGATCCGGTGCTTCTTGAAGCCAGGCGTTATTGGAATAACGGCCGTCGTAAACCGATCCGTCGGTGGCAAAAACAACCTCAAGGCTGTCGATAGATGGTGCCTTGGGCACAGTGACTAAAACCGTTCCCTCACCCTTAGGCGCAGCAGCGGCGTAAGTTGACTTTTTCCAATATCCGTCACGGAGGAACTGAAGCCAGCTCTTGTCAGAATCATCTGCTAGAGATGAGAAAGTCTTGCGAACGGCATCGTAGGAAACGGATGTTTTTTCGCCATCCTTATCGGAGTCGAACAAAGTGCCATCGAGAAAAGCAAGCAATAGGTCGAGTTCGGAAACACCATTATATAAAGGCAGTATCAACGGCTGAACCACGGTGAGTGACCCGAGAGCAGAACGAGCGTCGCTCCAGCTTTCAAGGTAATGGGCGGCTGGCACGTGCCAATCGGCACCATGCGCAGTAGCATCCGTGCGTAGACCAAGGTGGATTACCGTGGTGTTTGACGCAGCTGCTGCGAAGCCAGCTGCATCGTAAGCGGGGTTGGCTGGAGTGAGCAGCACAACGGCATCGAGCTCCTTTGCATTGAGAGAGTTAATCAGCGACTCCATATCACCGTATTCACCACGCTCGGTGAGGACAGGCTTGAGAGTTTTGCCGTAGTTTTTGAGAGCCGTGTTGATGGCGATGCAGATATTCTGCAGGGCCTTGCTCTGGCGAGTGCCGGCGAGAACGACTGATTTGCCCTCATTGGCCTTCAGGTCGTTTGCACATTCAACGGCCCAAAGTTTTTGTTCATCGGAGAGAGTTGGGCCACCCGTGATGGTGACTGAGGCACCGAGGTTGTTGGCAATTTCAGCTGCGATCGCAGGAATTTGACTAGGCGCGATGCGTAAGCGGTGATCTGCCATGCCACCTGTAAGACTAAAGCCCCCTTCTACAACGTAGAGGCGGTTCATTGACTTGGCGTCGGCCTTCTTTTTGTAGTCGGCACCTTCGATAAACCGGTTTTTGTAAAATCCACTGACAGGACCTTGTTGGTCGAGCTCGAGGAAGTCGCTATCGAGAGAAAGGACTACTTTAGCGTCGGAAAAATCAGCCACAACATCGGCTCCGGAACCAAAAGCGGCAGCATTAGCCTGCTTACGCTCTTCGCCGGTCAGTGGCTCGTAGCTGAAGAACTTGGAACCGGCGTATTTTGCCTTGAGATCCTTAACGAGTCGACTGCGGGTAGGTGATTCATCTTCACCGAAGACAAAACCAATCTTGGCATCTGGCTTGGTGATCTCAACGAGAGCCTTTTCAAAGTCGGCGCGTGTTGACTCCCCACCATTTTTAAGGAACTTACGGGAGCGGGCTGGATCATACATATCCAGAACGGACGCCTGAGTGAAGGAATCGGTTCCGGCCTGCTTATCAAAAAGTTTGTTTGGCTCGAGTTTAGTAGGTCGGCCATCGTGTGTGGTCACAACCAATGGCACGGAACCATTCGCGCGTGGCATGGATGAGGCGTAATGGATGGGCTTACCGGGGATACTCCATTCTGGAGACTCGGCAAATGGAACGATTAGGCTTTCAGGACGACGGCAAGCAGCGAGGCCCATACCGGCGAGTGCGGATGAGGCACCCATGAGCTTTATAAAGGAACGACGGGAAACTTCACGCTCCTCCTCTGTTTCCATCTGAGCCGATCCCTCGACAAATTCACGGTCCAGCGCTTCTTGAAAGGCTTCAGTGCTTTCAAGTTCGCCGAGGCTACGCCAGATTTTAGCACCCCCTTTAATAGGGGCATTAACAGGTGAATCTGGTTGATTGTTCTTCCGATTGCTCATGTGCTTGATTGGAAAGTGATAAAAGAGGTAATATAAAGGGGTAAAAACGGGATGTTTTTGAACTAATGAATGTCGTTGCTACGGGTCGTTAATACTAGAAATTCAAACGATTAACGGTGACAAGTGGTGCAGCTCTCCTTCGGGTGGATGCTCCAGTTTTTCTTAAGCAGCTTGCCTAACTCCTCTTGGGTGGTGACACGCTCGCCGTCTTCGTTTTTGATCATGTTATTAGCAAGATAATCCTCGGCGTTGTAGTTGAGGTTATAGACCTCCTCAAGTGGACGCAGGTGCAGTTCAGGCTGACGGTGGCAGTCCAGGCAGAAAGCCATGCTCATACTCTTGGCGTGGTAGACCTTTTCCATCTTGTTGATCTCACCGTGGCAGGAAAAACAGGAAACTCCTCGGTTCACGTGGGCTGAGTGGTCAAAATACACATAGTCGGGAGCCTTGGTAATACGAACCCACTCGATCGGCTTGCCATCATAGCCCTCAAAGTTTTTATCCACGGCGCGACGCAGTGGCGCAAGCTTCGGGTTGTCCTTCTGGATGTGCTGGTGGCAATTCCAACAGGTATTTGCGGTAGGAACGCCCGCGCTGGCGGATTTATCCACCGAGCTGTGGCAATAACGGCAGTCGATACCTAATTGATCCACGTGCAATGCGTGATCATAAGCAATCGGCTGATCGGGTTGGTAGCCCACGCGTTGAGCTTTCGGGGTAGCATAGTACGAAAAGGCTGCTGTGAGCCCTAATACTACAAAAATTAGGCATACCGCTATCTTAAGCGGTAATAAGTTGGTCCATCGCGGAAAAAAATTAGCCATGTCGTCGAGCGCGTTCTAATCCTTGTGAAAAAATTCACAAGCAAAAATTTTAGAAAGAATTTGACGGAGGCAAAAGTATTGTAGTGCTCGGTTTTTCAATGGATTACCGCCTTTGAATCTACTCGCACCCCAGAATAGTAAATCATTGTGAATCATTCTTTTTCAAACAATGTTCTACGCCTCAAAATACCTTCCTTGAGTCCTAAAAACTAAGCTGCAAATCATTCATCGAGAACGATCTATATTTACGGCTTCGACAAGTTTTCGATTCTGCCTATTCTACAAACACGGCTAACCTGTTCTGCATGACTGAACTCATCCTCAATGAAAACATCCACCAGCGAGTGATCAAAGAGCTCATCCCAGAGGCTCGGCAATTTCTTTGGATCGTCACAGCTGATCTCAAGGATATGCATGTGGCCAAGGGGCGGCGGTTTGTCCCTTTTCTGGAAATCATGTCTGATTTGGTTCATGAAGGTATTGCTATCCGACTATTCCACGCCAAAGAACCAGGTCCCCGATTCCGCAAGGATTTTGATAAATACCCTTCATTAATAGAAAGTGACTTGTTCGAGCGCATCCTCTGCCCTCGCATTCACACCAAGGCGATCATCGTCGATGGAAAATCCGCCTTCATCGGCTCCCCTAACTTCACCGGAGCAGGCATGGGCGCCAAAAACCCACACCGACGTAACTTCGAGGCGGGATTCCTTACCGATGAGAAAGCACACCTCACTCCACTACTCGAGTGGATCGACTCCCTCTACCTCGGCGACCTCTGCCAGAAGTGCCAACGCCGCGAATACTGCCCGGATCCAATTGCGTAATAAAAACTCCCCCGCCAGAATAATTACTGGGACCGCGCCGGCTCCATATCGAGCTTTACCTAAACCTCGCATGCTAGGTCTTCCAAACACCCCTCTCCACTTATTCGTCGATAAGATGGATGAGTGATTCAACACTGGCTGGAGAGATTCTGTGTAGTCGAAGGCCTTTACATTGGTTAAACTGCATGAAGAATTTTAACTCTTTGCGCAAAGCCAGGAAAAATGCATCGGTTTTCGAGAGCTTTGGTTCCAGCGCTAGATGATAAATATCTAACATTGATTCTTTTCTGTCGACTTTACAGTCCATGCGAGCAACCAGTTTTCCATCCCATAGTATGGGCAGAGAAAAGTATCCGTATTGACGTTTTGCTGCAGGAACGTAGCACTCTATCAGATAGTTAAATCCAAATAGAGCCGCCATACGCTTGCGCTGGATAAGCAGATTATCGAATGGTGAGAGTATTTTCAGTTTACTACGCGCTAGCGGTTTACCCAGTAGCTCCAGTGAAGCGGGTAAGGCATAATAACATGTAGGGCCGACGCGAAGCTCGAGCAACTCTCTAGCCAAAACCATTTCTTTTACCGTTGCTGTCACAAGCGGCTTGATGTTTTTCAGCAGATAGGTGATTTCCGATGGCTGACCGAGTCCGTTTGCCTGTAGATAACGGGTAATCAAAAACCGGGCATGTTCTTCTGGTGCTGGATGGGTGGTATCGACACCAGCAGGCACCACCCGTTCCGTCAGATCATAGACCTTGTGAAAATTAACTCTGGACGAAGCCATGAGATCACCTTGCATGTATAAATTTTCTAGAGCTTTCTTAGCCGGTTTAATTTGCCATTCACCCGTCTTTTTACCGGTGTGCTCAAAGTCTCTGGCCATCAGGGGGCCTTCAGTCGCAATTCGATTGAGCACCGATTTCATCAACTTTTCATCACACTCAAACCAGTGGTTCTGATCGCCGCAAGCCAGTGCCTGTTTACGGGGTAGGCTGTAACGGTAGTCACGCATCGGCAAGTAAGAGGCCGCGTGTGACCAGTATTCAAAAACTTGTTTATCAGCCACCAACTGATCGAGTTGGGAGGCCAGGTAAGATGGGTTCCGATTCCACAGAGTGTGATGATGGGCGCGCTCGATGACGGAGATGGTATCGACCTGGATGTAGCCCAGATGCTCAATCGCTGACAGCGTGGCTGCTGTTGCAGACTCAGGGTCAGGCCCAGTTTGTTTCGCAGGCGGCACCTTCTGAGAAAGCAACACCAACTTCCTAGCCTGATCATTGGTGAGAGATTCCATCATGGGGTGTTTTCTACACAGCGTAGAAACCCATCACCATACAATTCCTTTAGCAGGTCGATCAATTGACACAAAATACCCGAGCATTTTTCCCAGCGATCATCACCATAAGCATAATGAGAATAAAATTAGCGTATTCTGTTGTAAATTTATTTCTAGCCTCCACGTATGCCTCTCGAATGAGAAAACTAGTCAATCACCTCATAGCCTGTATCGCATTATCTGGTCTTGTCTCCGCACAAGCCCCCGCACCGTCCACGTCAACGCCCATTGAATCGACGCGTTCCCCTTTATTCAAGGCGACTTCCGGCCCCTGCGATATCACCACCACCAAGGGATATTCCAATTTCCGCCTGTCGCTCAACTACAGTGCCACAACTACCAGTAAACCAAAGATTATCCTTCACGACGGCTATGCTCTGGATCTTCCCAAGGGAGAAAACAGGCAAATTGAGATCGCCTACGAACATCTCGGCACCTTACCCGCCCGTATTCGCATCTGGGAAGAGGGCAAATTGATTGAAAAAGGACGGAATCTGCCGAACTCCAAGGCTGCCAGCCATGGTAACCATGCAGAGGATCCAGAAACATCTCATGGCACACTACGGATGGATCGTGACTTCACCGCGATGATTCAGTTTAAGACAAACAAACAGGGCACCTTGATCGCCAAGGCCCCCGCCACCGGCAAATGGGTTCGCGACGCCAAAGCTCTCTACATTCGCAAGGGTCGCCTCGTCTACGACATCGGCTTCCTAGGTGCCATCCAAGGAAAAACCCGGGTCAACGATGGTAAACCTCACGTTGCCGTCTTGATCTCGAAAGGTGGCAACATCGCCATCTACCTCGATGGATCTCTTGAAGCAAAAAAATCTAACTTCACTCGTCCCGATTCGAGGCAGTTTGTTTTCAAAGCAGGATCAGCCACAGCAGATTTTGGCGGTGATTTTCAAGGAACTCTATCCGGCGTTAGATTCTGGAAGCGCTCGCTCAACGCAACCGAAATCAAACAGCTCTCCACAGGTAAGGAAAGCTCGGTGAACACTTCAGACTACCACTGGAAGGCTCAAACACCGGCCAAACCTTCGGTAAAGGAGTCCATCTTCGGACATTCATCTTCATCCGTTCCCGGTTTTCCCACAAAAATAAAACTCCAAGCCTCCACTGGGTTCAAACTCCACCAGGCAACCGTCCAACCTCTCGAACTCAGCGACCACGCAGCGCTCATCCGAGGCTGGGATAAGACAAGCCTTAAACGCGGGCAGGAAATTTACAAACAGCTCTGTCTCACCTGTCATGGCGATCTCAAAAAACCTGGCTCACTCCCCACAGCTCTTCGTTTCCATCAAGGGCCCTTCAAAAACGGTAGCGACCCTTATCGTATGCTGCACACACTGCAAAGAGGTTACGGTCAGATGGCTCCTCAACCACAATACACCACCGCTCAGAAATACGATCTCGTGCACTACATCCGGGACACATTCCTCAAAGGGAAAAACGAAAGCCAACTCACCACCATTGATACCGCTTATCTGAATAAACTACCTCGGGGCATGAGCCTGATGAAGGAAAAGGAAAAGAAGCAGAATACCGGCCCCCAGTATCTCCAGCAAGACTACGGCAATACCCTCTTCTGGACGCTTCAGGTCGATAAAGGAAACATCGCCCAGAAAGGAATTGCGATCCGTATAGATGAGGGCCCAGGCGGTATCTCCAAGGGGAATTCTTGGATGCTCTATGACCACGATACCATGCGGCTGGCGGCCTGCTGGAGCGGTGACAAGTTTGTCGACTGGCGCGGTATAGCCTTCGACGGATCACACGGATCACATACAAGCATCGTCGGAGAAAAACACTTCATCTCACCCAATCTCCCGATGTGGGCAAATCCTAAAACCGGGGATTTTAAAGACACTCGAATCCTGGGTCGCGATAATAGACCTTACGGCCCGCTACCGAAGAGCTGGGTTCATTTTAAGGGACTTGAAATTCATAACGGTAAGTCGGTTCTTCGTTACACCGTAGGCGACTGCACCATCCGCGAGCTTCCGGAAGCCGGCGTCGAAGCCAACAGCTATAAGCGCACCTTCTTCTGTAGCCCCACGAGCACTGAGCTCAAACTTCGCCTCGATGGAGAGCGCGTCCACGTTATCCCAGCCAGCGATCAACCCAGCCAGTTCTCCGTGATCTACACGAAGGGAAAGGCCACGGTAGTCGCAGGATCATCTTCCAAATCGGTCCAAGCACCTTCAGCACCAGTTTCCAAACGATTCTCCACCAGGCTTAGCACAACGATTGTTAGAGGGTCTGATGAAGGTCCGTTTGCCATCGATGTCCTCACTCCACCGGCTCCTGATCAAAACCCATGGGAGTCATGGATGCGCACCACGGGATTTGATTTCTTTGCCAACGGAACAAGCGCCGCTGTTTGCACCTGGAATGGTGATGTATGGATTGTGGACGGTATCGATCAAGCTTCCGGAACACTCACCTGGCAACGTATCTGCTCGGGGCTCTTCCAACCGCTTGGACTCAAGATCGTCGATGGCGAAATCTACGTTGGTTGTCGTGATATGATTGCCAAACTAACAGACCTCAATGGCGACCGCGAAACTGACCTTATTGAAAGCTTCAATAACGATCATCAAGTCACCGAACACTTCCATGAATTTGCCATGGGGCTACAAACAGATACGAAGGGTAATTTCTACTACGCCAAGTCAGCTCGGCACGCTAAAGTAGCCGTTGTCCCCCACCATGGCACACTACTCCGTGTCAGTAAGGATGGTACTAAAACCGACATCATCGCCACCGGCTTCCGCGCCGCCAACGGAGTTTGTATCAACCCGGACGGCACCTTTATCGTAACGGATCAGGAAGGCCACTGGAACCCCAAGAACCGTATCAACTGGGTGAAGGGCAGCGGCGTCGATGACTTCTACGGAAATATGTATGGCTACCACAACGTCACGGATGATTCCGACTCGGCGATGACTCCGCCGCTTTGCTGGATTACGAATAGCTTCGATCGATCCCCGGCCGAACTTCTCTGGGTGCCTTCAGACTCTGCATGGAAATCCCTTCGCGGCTCACTGCTCAATCTTTCTTATGGATACGGAAAAATCCATGTTGTCCCCCACGAGGAAGTTAACGGGCAGAAGCAGGGTGGTCTGTGCCAGCTCCCGTTTAAACAATTTCCCACCGGTATCATGCGTGGCCGCTTCCACCCTAACGACGGTCAACTCTACGGTTGCGGTATGTATGCCTGGGCAGGAAATCAAAAACAACCAGGTGGATTTTATCGGATTCGTGCCACTCAAAAACCCGCCCATGCCCCGATCGGACTCAATATAACCAAACAGACAGTAACCATCACCTTCACCGATGCACTTGATCCAAAATCCATCCAAGAGCCCAAGGCCTGGACGATTGAAGCTTGGGACCTCAAGCGCACCAAAAGCTACGGGTCCAAACACTACGATCAACGCAAGTGGGCGGTCAAAAAAGCCAGCCTCTCTGCCGATGGAAAAACCGTCACCCTCACTATCCCAGATCTTGCCCCTACTTGGGGAATGTCCATTAAGGCCAAGGTTCTCAGTAAAAACGGCAACCCAATCGCCCGCGAGATCCACAATAGTATCCACCAAATTCCAGGTAATTAGAGATTCAGGGGGGGTCATTGTGTTCATAGAGCATATCGAGAAACGACCAAAAAAATGAGCCATCATACAGGCCATTAAGCCTAGAATCCGTAATTAGATTCGCGTGAAACAGAATGTGACGGCTGAGCGCTGTTTGCTATCTCATTGCCCTGAGGAAGATGAGGAGGCAATATGAGCCTTGTGAATAATATTCGTCTCCACTCAGCCCAATCACGCCTTGTTGCACTCCTCATCGTCATTATTGCGGTATCGTGGATAGTAGCGCTCGTAGCTCCTTCGATGGCCGTCAAGGCTTTGTGGCCTGCGGGAGTTGCTCTTGCAACGATTCTATTGTCCCGACAAGCCGTGCTCGGGCTGTTTGCGGGCAGCCTTGCTGGGTGCCTACTGATCTACGGAGGCAATCTTGGTGCTGCTATTACCTCGCTGACTGCGGATCATTTTTTCTCATCCATGCAGGGGCCTTGGAGGATCGGGGCTATTCTATTCACCTTGGTTCTGGGGGCGTTTACGGTGGTGATTGAAAAAGGTGGTGGTTTTGAGTCTCTGGCAAAGAGATTGTTGAGATCCAAAACTGGGAACCCTCAGCGCCAACTAGAAACCGCCACGGGCGTGATGGGCGGGCTCTGTTTTTTTGATGGGCTCGCTAATAGTCTACTGCTCGGTCGCATTACCCAACCGCTGGCTGATCGGGTGGGAGTCGCTCGAGCTAAGATGGCTTATTTGGTCGATAGCACCAGCAGCTCAATCGCTTGCATCGCATTTATCTCCACCTGGATCGCCACTCAGTTGAGTCTCATTCAGCAGGCGATTGAAGGGCGCGGCATTACGGAATCGGCCTACTCGCTGTTTTTTTCATCCATCAGTCAGAACTTCTACTGCCTGTTCACTCTGATTCTCGTGGCCATTGTGATCTGGCGAAGGTGGGATATTGGTCCGATGAAACATGCGGTTGTTTCTGATGTTCCGGCACAGGAAACTGATGACGGCCCGGTTTCTTCAATCTGGATTGCCATGGTGCCTATTCTCGTTCTCTCGGTCAGTATTCTCTCACTCTTCTATCTTTGGGATACCAACCCGTTATTCCCCATCACTGAGGAAAAACTAACATCCGCCTTCAGTGGTGAGGCTGGCCCTTATGCGCTTACTCTGGGAAGTGTGATCGGATTACTTGCAGCTTGTTTTCTGTTTCCAAGGCACAAAAAAGAACAGCTCCCCAAGGCGGTTAGTCAGGGGGCGGCTAGTATGCTCTCTCCTCTTTTGATTCTCATTATGGCGTGGACCTTTGGTAGTGTTCTTAGCCAACTCGGAACGGCTACCTGGCTCGCTGACTCCATTGGGTCGTCGTTTAAAGTGGCCTATTTTCCCGCTGCTATCTTTATCACAGGAGCATTGATTAGTTTTACCACAGGCAGTTCATGGGGGACGATGGGATTGCTGATGCCTATTGCCCTGCCAGCCTATCTCGATCTAGCAGGAGAAAACCCCGAGCTACTCAGCGCGGTGATTGGGGCTGTCTTCAGTGGTGCCGTGTTCGGTGATCACTGCAGCCCGTTTAGTGATACCACCATCGTCAGCGCCTTCTCCTGTGGCGTAAGCGCCCGTGAGCATGTAATCACTCAGCTCCCTTACGCGGGGCTCGCCGCGGGTGTAGCGCTAGTAATTGGTTACTGTGGATTGGCTGTGGGATTACCACCCATAGCAAGCCTCGTGATAGGCACTGTCTTCTTGATTGGACTGGCCTATTTCTGCACGCGGCAAACACGCTCGCAGATAGCCCGCAAGTAACGGTCGTCTGTTCCGCAACACCCACCTAGCACCTTTACACCATGATGTTTGTGAAGCCTGGCCATGGCGTCTGCCCATAACTCGAGGTTGTCCTCAACCGTTTGTTCAGTTTGCTCAAGTTCGCTGTGATCCACGGCAGAGGAATTGGCACAAATACCGATCAATCTAGACAGTGCCCGTGAGTTCATTTTAGTGGCCTGCACAAAACTCGGGTGCGAGCAGTTTACATAATATCCGAGCGGCGCGCCGTCCAAGTGATCGTCGAGCAGGTCAATCGCCTCGTCCAGAGGTGTGCCGTCGAGCACCCGACCATCGCGATCAATACAAAAGCTAATCACCGTCGGTAGACTCGTGGCGAGCATCGCTCTAGCCATTCCTTCAGCTTCGGTAACCGATGGCATTGTTTGTGCCAAAATAAAGTCAAGATTCGTATCCCCCAGCTCACCGGCTTGGGCAGAGTGAAACTGTTCGGCTTCCTCAACTGACAATGCGACAGCAGGTTCATAGCAGTCATTCTTGGGTGCCATTAGACCACACACAAAGATGTTTTCGTAACCGGAATCCCTTTTGACCTTCTGGATAAAATTCACCGCATCTCGATTAATTTTGGTAGGCACATCAGCGGTCGCAACCCGCTTGGCATCGAGTCTCCACGTGGGAGCGGCAATGGTAATCGGGACGTCATACTCCCTAGCTATATTGATGTATTGATGGGTAATCCCAGCAAGAATCTCGGCCAATCTCTCATCATAGATCAGCGGCGCGTTAAATAGTGTCGGGTGCAGGGTAATGGACTCGTCACCCCGCAGCCGTTCACAAATCGCGGCTTCTGAGAGGATAAACGGATGATCGGCAAAGAGCTCTTTCATGGATTATCGGCGTAGTGGGAAAGGCAAGCCCACAAGACGGGCGGCTGAGGCAGCACTGCGAATGTCATCGGAGTTTTTAACATCAGGGGCTTCTTTTCCTACGTTCTCATTATAGAGTGCGCTGTAGAAAACGCATGCGCCTAGATAGTGTCCCCGCATAGCAGGATGGCTCCCGTCCTTGCTATAGAGCCCCTCGTCTTTTTTCATCTGTCTCAACATCGACCACACTTCGCCAACGGGCACGACGTAAGCCCCACCTGCCTGTACCGCTGCATTTTTGTAACCAGAGATGAGGCGCTTTTGCATAGCAGAATATGTGTCATTGGGAAAGGCTGCCGCGTTCTGTTTATCACCCTCTTTACGACCCCAAGTTAGAAAAAATACGGGTATCGCATCGGCAGCGCGGATGGCGTCAGCGAGTTTCTTAGCCGCAGCATCCATCTGCCTACTCCTTTGATTTTCATTAAACGATGGAATCTGACTTTGTTCCTGAAGAACAACAACATCCCACTTACCATCGGAAATCTTATCCAGAGTCTGCTTCGCCGAGGCGTGTTTCGTCAGTTTCCAGCCGCCTTTAGTCACTTGCTCGACCTCAACTTTTTTTTCTTCAGCTTTTGCAAGCTTCTCAAACACCTTGGGGATTTGGAAACTGTAGCTGTTACCGATGAATAACACGCGTAAAATCTTGGCTTTTTTCACCCTATTCACAAGCGCGGCGTGGGGGTTATTTGCCATCGCGGCAACCCACTCTTGGAGGTTTTTGCGGTCTTTTGCAGAAAATTTCTCGGGTGATGATAAAAATGATTCCCCTCCCTCCTTGAGGAAACGGATCTTCTCACCTTCAACCGCAACCGGCATGGCACGCATGACTTTTTGGCCATCGGCTGAAGTCAATTGGGGGAAAGCTTCCTTCGCGAGAAGCGGAGAGCACAGCATGCAGAGGACGAGTAATATTCTCATGGTCCCCACAGCTAAAGTGAATCCTCGCCCTTGGCAATAGATACCTCATCGATCACCGCTTCGATCTCTTCTGTTTTTGTCTCTGATTCAGTAACAGGCTCAGCCTCGATTGGAGCTGAGGTGTCCTCGATCAATATTGGAATCTCTGGTTCGACGGGCTCCCCCATTCGTCTTTCCAAGGCTAATTCTGCCGCAAGCTCGGCTCCAAACAGAAAGGCTTGCATGGCAAAATAGATCCAAAACAAAACGAGTACGAGGGTTAGGGCGCTGCCGTAAAAACTACCCACATCAGTATGTTTAAGGAATTGCGCAAGGCCAATTTTTAAACCAACTAACAACATCGCGCTAACACAACCGCCGATGAGTGCCTCATAGAACTTCGGAGGTCTCGCCGGCAACCAACGCATCGCCACAGCCGCCAGAAAAACCATGGCCCCAAACGACAGAAGTGGCGACACCGTCGTAGCGACCCTTAAAAGAATGGGCGAGTCATTCAGTGAACTCACAATGACGCCCATCATGGTTTCAAAAATAACCGCACTGGCAATAAAGACGCCTAATAGCAACAACATCAACATCGCAGCCAATCGCCCAATGAGCCCCGCAATCGCAGCCTTCCGCCCTTTTTTTCTAGGCGTTCCAAATACTTTTCCTAACGACTTTCTAAGTTCGGCAATGACTTTAGTGGCGGCAAAGAACAGAAACAAACCCCCGATGATTGGCGAGATAGCCGAGCCCACCCAGTGGATATCATTTTTCAGAATCTGCGCAAAATAACCGCCAACGGTCGCACCAGCCACGCGGTCGGCCTCAGTCACGAGAATCCGTGTCGCCGTTTCCTCATCAACAAAGATCGATGCGATGGAAATGCCCACTAATAAGATAGGCACCAGAGAGATGAGGGAATAGAACGCAAGCGCCGCCGCTTCGTCAGCATGTTTATGCCGCCACCACTTCGACGCCGCCCGTGATAGGCGGACAAGCCATAGCTTCCCTATTCCTAGTGGCTTCATACCTTATGTGTTAAACATACACAAAATAAGCTTAGAGGGCGAGGTCTGTTATTTCCGCTGGTAAACCCTGACATAATCAATTTCATATCGAGAGGGGAAAGCCGTTTTCGAGGGGTCGCCACCGGCCTTACCTCCAATAGCGAGGTTCAGGAGAAGGTAGTGTGGCTGGTGAAAAGGATTCGTTAAACCACGCCCCGCCTTGTTGTTGGTTTTGTTGAGCTCGATCGTGTTGAGTAATCGGTTGTCGACGTAGAGTTTGATACTTTTTTCGTCCCAATCCATTCGCCAGATGTGGAAGTCCTTGTCCCAGTTTTTGGCGAGCTTGGCCACCGGAGTTTTGCTCGAATCCCAAGTAGCTTTATGTATTTCGCGACCCTCCCAGCAGGCATTCGCAAGGATGTTGCCACCATAGAATTCCATCAGATCAATTTCTCCATTTGACGGCCAAGATCCTTCTTTGCCTAAAAACCAGATCGCCGGCCATAGGCCCGGCCTGGCAATGATCTTCGCCCTCACTACGAACCTACCGTATTTCCAAGTATGTAATCCCTTCGTCATGATGGACGATGATGTGTACTTGGCAAATGGCCGTTGTTGCTGCCACTTATTCGACTCCTTTTTGTAGTTTGGATTTGCCTTACGTTCACGTCTTCCTTCGATCACCAGTATACCCTTTTCACAAAACGCGTTGTCTTGCTGATACCACTGTAGCTCATGATTACGCACAAAACCTTTTTCGTAGATCCAGTTTTTTGGGTTCGGTTTCCCATCAGTATTAAATTCATCAGCCCAGACCAGTTTCCATGCCTTGGACTCATCGGCTGATGCCACAGCGCAGATCAGGATGCAGATGATTGCTAAATAACTCTTCATTTGATTCGATAGTGTCCGGTTAGTGGAAACTCAAACAACCTCGATTCCTCACGAGCTCCGCCACCGATGTTGTGAATTATCATCGGGGTGCCTTCACTGTCCACCACGTCGCTCACAATCATGATATGAGGTAATTTCCCAGCGACAGTGCAGGTAACCAGATCACCCGGTTTGTAATCCGCCTTCTTCTTTGTCACCGCAAGCGACCATCCTTTCCGTTTAAAATAGGTTTTTAAATTCGGCACACGGCGGTGGTCGATATTTTTGTCCGTCCGCCTAAGCCCCCAGATTTTTGGATACTTGGAAAAGTTCGCGCGCATGTCGTCGTGGACGAGTTTCTGTAAATCCATCTTTCTTGATTTACGCAGCGCACGAATCACGACATCCGTGCAGACGCCCTTACTGATATCAATATCTCCATTGGGATATTTCATACCCACATAGGCTGGGTCATAACTCGTTGTTTTTCCAATCTGCCATCTTGCCGCATTGACGATATCGCTGACTCCAGACGGCTTACTTGCTGCCATCTTCTCTTCCTGACCACATCCACTTGTAGAGAGAAAGAGTGGGAGGAAAAGAGTATAGAAAAAGACACGCATCATCTAATGACTACGCACTCAACCTAACGAAACTTACGGCTCAATATATATTCTGTAAATGCCGTGTTAAATGCCTCTTCACTCTCGTAGCCGAAGGTCTTGACGATCAGATCGACCGATGGCGTAGAGCCTCCACGCAATTTGTTCATGTAGTCGTGATGCTTTTTCGTATTTTCCGGCTCGTGACACATGAAGTGGGCCAGAGCAAACAACAAACCAGATCGCGGTGGATTCAACTGAGCCACATCGGTGCCAAACAGTTCACTGAGGCGCGGTTTTACGTCACCTTTCTTGACCATCTTTCGAACAGGATCCGTCCAGGATGAATTGCCATCGAGCACGGCGCCCTTCACCACCTCGACGTTGTCGTAATACCGACTGAAATCGAGGTAATGCACGCGGCACTTCTTGAAGATCAAATGTTCTGCGTAGTAGCCATAACCTGCGGTGTGAAAGAAGTTTAAGTCTTTCATCCTACCGTGACCCGAGAGCATCGTCGATGCCACCGAGTGAACTAACAGCGCATCAATACCCCCCTGGCGGCCTTCCAGACAAAACACCACATAGCGGTGCTGCGCGTCGCCTATCATTTTTGTCTGTAGACAGAGCTGTTTATAACCCGCCGCACGATCGCCCATGTTTTTAGTG
>JASJLI010000009.1:0-14924 GCA_037620805.1 Akkermansiaceae bacterium | reverse complement strand
TTTTTTTGCCCGCCTGCACTTTAAAATCCTTGAGTAGCCGGTCAATGGTTGCCGCACTGATGACTTCCAATTGCTGTCTGGTCTTCCTGGTTGTTTTCAGATAATGCAGCCAAATGGGTAGCATGTCTTTCATGCGTTTTCCACAGGGCTGATCCATCCATAACCAGCAATGCTTTAGGGTGTCGATTGCTGGCTGTTCGTATTGCTTGGGTGCTCCGCGTTTTCCTCTCGATCCTGACTTCCGTTTGTGACCAAGGATCACTTTATTGGCGTGTTTACGTTCCCATCCTGTGACCGCAATAAATTCATCCAGCATCTTAGTTCTGGCCTTTCTTCCTGTCATGCGAGCGTATCTCTCTCGCATTTTCTCCGTGTATTCTTCTATGCTTTTCTCACTCATTGCCATGGTTGGCGTAGAGTGTCCTCATTTATGAGGCAACGGGAGCTATTCTATGCATTTAGAGTTTTTCTTCGCTGTCCGCTTCAATGAGGCAACACGGAACATTTGTTGATTTCTTATTGTCTTTGACTATTGAATCTCGTATGATGCGTCATGCGGACGTGGTGGATATTTTAATATAAAAAACCACCGCCCCGTATGCATCCCACTCCCTAACCTAGCAACCACCACACCTCAAAAAAATGTCTCAACTAGGAATATTCAGTATAGTCCCTGACTCTAATGGTGGCACTGTTGAGCCCGAAGTCGCAGCGATCGCGGAGGCAGATACCAACGCATTCGAAGCAGTGCGTGATAACACAGTTCAGCCGGATCCAGCTGGGGGCCCATTTCAAATGAACGGTTTTTCAGAGCAGAATGGTAGCCAAGTCATGGAGGCAGCTCCTGTGGCAGCTCCTGTGGCAGCTCCGCAACAAGCATCTCCATTTGTCGCAGTTCAGAATGCGTACCCAGACTACGAGGCAGCAAAAGAAAATTTAGAACCCCAGCAGGACTTTGCTGCTGTGCCACCGCGTTACACACTAGCACAGCAACCAGCTCCTACGCAACAGGCTCAACCCGTTTATTATATACCACAACCAGTCCAGCAACCCGTTCAGGAGTTGGCTCCCCAACAGGTTCAACAAGCTCAGCAGCCGGTTCAGCAAGAGGCTCCCTTTCAGGCTGTAGCACCCACATTGGCTCCTGCAGCAGCAGCTCTTTCCAGTGTTTCTCCCGCCTTCCAGCAGCTTGAGCTACGTGCCATCTTTGGTGTTGATCACGTTCTTGATACCAGTGAAATCCTTCAACGTGCTCGCACCCTCCCAGGTATCCGCAATGTGGCTATCGTTGGTGCCCAAGAGGCCGCAGCGCTATCAAATTTCCGTCAGGCTATGCAAGGCATGGGATTTGGAGATTCTAACGAAATGAAACTCAACTCTGGTGGGGGATCGGTTGATTTTCTTACCGAAAGCGATACCACGATTGCTGTGTTGCTCGAAGGCTCATACGCACCAGGTGTGCAGGAGACTCTGATCATCATTGCGCGTGAGATTGGTAAAATTGCTTAATTATTTTTTAGCCCCCATGGTTCGCTGATGATCCATGGGGGCTTTTTTCTCTATTACCTAACAATAAATCATGGCAAAATGGGCGAATGACTCTGGTGAGGTGAGTATCAAGATAGCCGTCATCGGGCAGCCAGGATCTGGAAAAGGCAGTATCCTGAGGCATCTGGCGACATCTCAGGGTCAAGCAGCCGTGCGCACCGGTGTAATTTCGGAAACCGAGGTGGTTCGCACTGAGTTTATCTGGACTGCCCCCCCCTTATTGATGGCCCGTTTGTCAGGGTTAAGGTATTTGCCCTTTCTGGTAAGCCCCTCCATCAAGCGGCTGAGCAGCTAATATTGCATGAGTGTGACACCTTGGTTTTTGTGGTCGATTGCGATCCTCTTCATATTGTAGATAGTGGAAACAGTCTGCTAGCTCTGACGACCAATGCCACTCATGTGGGGCTCAATTGGGAGGGGGCCGTCGTCGTGATGCAATATAACCGGGCCGAAAGGTATCCCAACATGAAACCAGGTGAAATAGACGCCTGGCTCGGGGTTGAGGACGGTAAAGTGGCCCGCTACATCACCGCATCTAATTCTAGTGAAAACCTGAATGTAGCTGTCATTGATGCCTGGAAAAGGTAATTAACCGGCTCACTGAGCAGGTGAAAAAAGCCACCGATGAAAATCCGCCCGAAGCTTCAAATGCCTAATACCCTTTGATAGCTTTGATTACGTTGATTCTTTAGCTTAGTAGCTCGGCTGCCCTTGCCACTTTCAGAAGCTGATGCTCGCCCATGTGGGGGCCTAAGATCTGCAGCCCTACTGGTAAGCTACTGCCTGACTCAGTATTCACAGTGCCGCAAGGGACACTGATTCCGCAGATGCCGGCGAGGTTGGCTGAGATGGTGTAAATATCAGCGAGATACTGCTGCAGTGGATTGTCTTTGTCCGCTCCTAACAAGGGCGCTGCACTTGGTGTCACAGGCGACAGGATGGCATCGCACTTTTCGTAGGCATTCTGAAAATCCTGTCGGATGAGCGTGCGCACCTTCTGGGCGCGGTTGTAGTAGGCATCATAGTAGCCTGAAGATAAAACATAGGTGCCTAGGATGATCCGACGTTTGACCTCGGGGCCAAATCCTTGCTCACGGCTGCGACGGTAGAGGTCGAGCACGTCGTCGGGTTTCTCGACTCGGTTACCGTAACGCACTCCATCGAACCGAGAGAGGTTAGATGAAGCCTCAGCGGGTGCGATGATGTAGTAGGTGGCCACAGCATACTCTGTGTTAGGGAGAGAGATATCAACGATTTCAGCTCCCGCGGATTCAAGTCCGGCGATCGCTTTTTCCACCTGCGCACGAACGGCAGGATCGATTCCTTCTCCAAAGTATTCCTTGGGTAGTCCGAGCTTTTTACCCGCGACTCCATCATCCAGTCCCTGGGTGAAATCTGGAACGTCTTGTTGCAGCGAAGTCGAGTCCGAGGTGTCGTATCCGGAAATGGCATTAAGCATCAAGGCTGCATCTTCAACATTCTGAGTGATGGGGCCAATCTGATCGAGCGAGGACGCAAAAGCCACCAGTCCGTAGCGGGAAACCCGACCATACGAGGGCTTGAGCCCGACCACTCCACAATAGCTGGCTGGTTGACGGATCGATCCCCCGGTATCCGATCCCAGAGCCGCAATGGCTGTCTGAGAGGCGACAGCGGCGGCGGATCCACCTGATGATCCGCCGGGGGCACGGGTGTTATCGTGTGGGTTGACTGTTTTTCCGAGTGCCGAGTTTTCAGTGGTCGATCCCATGGCAAACTCGTCCATGTTGGCTCGGCCAAAGGGCACGGCACCCGCCTCGCGGAGCTTGCTAATGACGGTCGCATCGTAAGGCGATTCATAAGCGCCATCGAGAAACTTGGAACCACAGGTGCAGGGCTCGCCCTTCACATTCATGTTATCCTTGATGGCGATCGGGATGCCACCTAGGGGCTTGCTGAGGTCTGCGGAGTTGGCTTCCTGTTTGGCCTTCTCCAGATCGTAGGAAAGGTAGGCACCAACGGTAGGGTTCTTCGATTCAATAGCCTCAGCCAGTGAGTCGAGAATATCACTAGGCTGAATGTCACCCGAGGTGAGTTGCTTGCGGAGAGAGGAAATGCTTTGTGTAGAGAGAGGCATGGTGGGATCAGGTGTCAGGTGTCAGGCGTCTACGACTTTGGGGACGCGGATTTGTCCAAGGGCGCTTTCTGGTGCATTGCGTAGTAAGTCGGCTTGTTCGAGACCGGGGCGGGAAACGTCCTCACGCAAGCGATCGAAAACAGGTGACGCGTGCGCTGTGGGCTCGATACCCTCGACATCAACATCCGTGAGGGTCTCGATGTAGCCAATAATGGCGTCGAGTTGACCTTGGAATGTATCACATTCTTCATCGCTGAGTTCGATACGCGCGAGGTTCGCCACGTAGCGGACATCCATGTGTTCACTGCTCATGCGGGGAAGCTGAACGGATGGCGTAAAAATTTCAAGCTCTGATCTACATTCCCTGTGTCAGGAAGTCTTGAAGCCGGGAAGTTGGGAAGTTGGGAAGTTGGGAAGTTGGGAAGTTGGGAAGTTGGGAAGTTGGGAAGTTGGGAAGTTGGGAAGTTGGGAAGTTGGGCGTGTTGTACCTTTTTCACGTAATTACCTCCTCCCGTTAAACGTCTAGTGGTCCCCACCTAGATTCAATCATTTACGTAAATATCCCAACACAGGGGCGTTATTGAACCGCCTGATAGATCCAGAGGCTGAGTGCTAGGGTAGCAATAATTAGCAGGAAAAGAAGAAACCCGCTCTTGGCTTGATTTCGTTTTTCGTTTTTTAACTCACCCCGACTGAGTTTATCCATGAATTCTTTTTCCCTCTTACGTTCGACAATTTCTACGGGTGGTGGCAAGGTGCGCATTTCGTCCTCCATCGCCAGACGCTCCCGTTCCGGACCATGTTCAACAAAGTCCTGAAGCTGGGCAATTTGCTTCTGAAGGTCTTGCTTACGCGCGCTCAGGGAGTCAAAATCAGGCCCTTCCTCGGGCTTGATGTCTTGAGGAGAGCCGAGCGTAGAGCGGGTGTCATCCATGACAGGTTGGAAGCGGGCGGTCGATTACTTCAGAAAATAGATAATCAGTGCGATGGCTCCCAGTAGGACAACGGGTAAGTTGAATGCTAATCCATTACGAAGCATCGTGCTAAACTCGCTATCGTTGACTGCTCTGCTGTTCGCGCGCTTGGGCTTGCTGCCGCCGCCGCCAAAGATTGAGGCGCTGCGACCACTCGAGAAGTGGGAAACCGCTTGCTCATATTCATCCTCAGCAAGATCCAAAACGGAAATGGCGCGAGTCAGGTCCTGACGAAGGCTTTCATTATTCCAGCCATCTGGATTGAGTTGGTTGATCTTTTCTAAATGATCAGCAAAGCAGATACGTGCCTGCTCAAGCTCATCGAGCTCCTGGCGGGTGGCAAAAATTTCACGGTCCATAGAGGTGACCGCTGTGCTGAGTTTCTCGTGCAGTTCGACTTGGCCGTGGAGGAAGTCTTCCTTGGCCTCATTGATTTCTTGGAGCTCCTGTTTCTGTCGTTCAACTTCAACTTGCTGTTGCTGGAGTTGTTCGATTTGGCTTTGAGCTTCTTGAAGCTTGCCGGTGAAGTCCTCAGCGAGAGGATTAGCGCCTCCGACGGAGCCACGAGTGTTCATCTCCATTTGGGTAGCACATACGTTCAGGTGCTGTTTGTGAGTGGTGGTGTTAGACATATAGGGAAGGGCTGGATTACGACTTACGAGACTATAGTTAAAAATCAGCAAACTGGCCAGATAATAGTTAATATTTATTGACAATAAACCTTACGTGAATTCTGCAGGGGAATTGAGCTATTTGAAATAGCGATGTGAATAACTTCTGTATAAGCTCTTTTTGCCAATGCAGCATGATCTTAAAAATAACAGAAACCTCAGTTAAGTGATTGATATTGTGGGCTTCCGACAAAGTGTTTTAATCATGTTTATAATCGCTATTGTCCAAACTAACACTTTTAGTTCTTGAAGGTTGTCGATCAATGATAGCTCATAAACATAAGGTTTTGAGCAAGTTATGATCGAAGAATTTTGGGCACGACGAATTTTATATCAAGATACTTCTTCTGTAGTTTGGGTCCCCAAAATACAGCGAGGTAGAAAACGGATCGGATCGTCTACCAGAGGGTCACTATTCAATGTGAATAACTTGGCAGCAACCTACCCGATTGCCAATGTGGCATGGGGCAATAGCGAGGAAGCCCGCTATTTTTCTTCGACCACGTGAACACCCTCCTTATTGATCTGGGAGACGTAACATTGGTTTTCGAGCTGGATATTATCAAACACGGCGCTGATGGCTTTTCCCGCGCGCTGGGCCACTTCTTCTCCTTCGCAAAGAGCAAAAACACTTGGGCCTGCACCCGAGATGGAAAAACCGAGAGCACCCTGCGACATGGCAGCACGCTTCGCATTGTAGAACTCGGGGATGAGTTTTTGTCGGCGCGGCTCGGCGATGACATCATGGATGGAGCGGCCGATCATGGCGTAGTCCTCCTGAATGAGACCACAAATGAGACCACCGAGGTTGCCAATCTGCTGGGTGGCGTTAACCATCGGGATTTCGGTAGGGAGAATTTCCCGAGCCACTTTGGTGAGAATTTCCATTTCCGGGTGAACGACAGCAGCCCAGAGATTTTTAGGCACGGGAAGCTGGGCAATGTCGAGTTCTTGGTTGGAGCGGATGAAAACGATGCCGCCGAGTAGGCTGGGGCCCACATTATCTGCGTGCCATGCACCATCGGCGCTGGCTTCTCCTTGCATGGCAAAGGGGAGCAGTTGTTGTTTGGCAAGGGGCTCGCCGATGATTTTGTTAACGGCGTAGACACCAGCAACGGCTGAGGCTGCAGAGGATCCAAGACCACTGCCAAAGGGCATTTTTTTGTGAATCTCGAGCTCGATACCGCGGTCGCTCATACCGAGGTGACGGAGTAAATCGAGAGCTGCTACACCGGCGGTGTTTTTCTCGGGAGTCTTTGGTAGTTTACCGTTGTCACCCGTAATTTTAGTGATGCGTAGTCCTGGTTTATCCGAGAGGCGAGCCACGACTTCATCGCCGGGAGCATCGATGGCAAAGCCGAGCACATCGAAACCACACGCTACGTTAGCAACGGTGGCGGGGGCGAATACACGGACTTCTTTTTTGGCGTCAGCAGTCATGGCGCGCGTTCTTACTGGAAACGGATGCGTTTTGCGAGGCAAACAGGTGTCATGTTTTGGGGAAGTCTAGAAGTCTAGAAGTCTGGGAGTCTGGGAGTCTGGGAGTTGCATTCTGCTCACTTACTAGCTTCTTACCTAATCACCCCTCAAAGGGGCTCGCCGGAACACCTGTCACACCCAGGCCCCTAATGCGGAGCAGTCTGCCGGCGTCTTCTTCCTCGATGATGCTATGGATACCGGTGGTGACGTAGAGTTCGTCCAGGTTTTCACCTCCGAAGGCGCAGGCTGTGGATTCCAGGCAGGGGAGATCGACTCGATGAAGTTGATTGCCGGTGGTTGGATCGTAGCAGATCACACAGGCACCGTGGCAAAAAGCAATCCAGAGGTTGTCGTTGCTATCGATCGTCATACCATCGGGCGACGCGCTGATGTGGCTGGTTGAAAAAGCAATACGCTCACCCGTTAAGAGGCCTGTTTCTGCTGAGTAGTCGAATGCCAACACGCTTTGACGTGGGGTGTCGATGTAGTAGCAGGTAGAGCTATCCGCACTCCAGACGATGCCGTTGGAATTCGTCACGCCGCTGTATGCGGTGTGTAGCGAGAGGTCGGGGTCGAGGCGGTAGAGTGTGGCGTCACCGGTGTTTTTAACCAGGCTGATGGTTCCTGCGAAGAAACGGCCATCGGGTGAGCATTTACCGTCGTTGAAACGATTGTCGGGTTTGTCGGTCTCCGGATCAGTGATCGCGGTGGTTGTTCCGGTAGCGGGATCGAGGAAATGCAGGCCGGTGTCACCGGCGACAACCAGTCCACCTTGGGCGCGAGGCACCACAGTGCCGATACGACCAACGCTGCTGCTCAGGTCCCAGGTTTTTTCCTCATGGGTACTGGAATCGTATTGCAGCACTAGATGGCGCTCAATATCCACGTAAAGGAGGCGTCCCTGCCACCAGATTGGACCTTCACCCCATTGGGCGGCGTAATTTCCGGCGAGTTCAATTGTTTCCATGGCGCTGGGTTAGCAGCGGTCGGGTCGAATGTCGAGAGCGTGCTGCGATTCGTGCCATTGGAAATTTGTCGAGCAGATGGCGGGAGGCCATGGAGTGCGGCGGCTTGACGCCGCTTTGTGGCAGGCGAGGCTAGACGAGTGCGGTGCGGAGCCTAGCGGATGGCGTGGAATGCGCTGTGTGGGTTTAGGGCGAGGGTTTGGATGGGGACTGGTCGGTGACGTGATAGAGCACCAAAGCTGAGTGAACCCTCAGCACTCCACGAACACCCCCATGCCCCGATGATGGGGAATGGGGTTGGAAGGATGGTTGGTTTTCCGAGGCCTAATTACTTGCGGCGACGGAGGATGAGGGCGAGTCCGCCAAGGAGCAAAGAATGGCGAGATGTTAAACAGAGAATTATAAGATTTATCACCTGACCCGAATGGCACGTAGGTAAGGGGCCTGATCGTCGATTTTACTGCTAGGAATTTGCTTTTTGGGTGAGGTGGTCGAGAGCATCATGCGAGGAGGAGATAGGGGGTTGATCAAGAAACGGATCTGGCCTCGTCTACCTCCGCCGACGCGTCAGCGCCAATCCAAACGCCGCACCGAAGAGCAGTGCCGAGCTAGGCTCAGGCACAGCCATGAGCGAAACGTTGTCGATACCCACCGGACCGTAGAATTCATCCCCGATGGCTGCGGTCCCAATGTTGGAGGACATGATACGAACCGCCCTGATATCACCGAAGGTCTGCTCGTAGGTGTCCGTGCCCTCCTGCCCCATTTCGTTGCCAACCTTGTGCAAATCGGCTTCTAGCAGCGACAGGGAAACGTGAATCCACGGGGTGTTGGTCGTGCGGGTGATCGCCGCGTTGCTGACCCACCACGTGCCGTCCACGGCCATCGGCGAAGAGCGGTTGCCGATCGCAACGCGCAATTGGAGATCGTCGACGATACTCAAGTTGGCAACATCGAGCTCGATGTGCGTGACGCCGGAGCCCAAGTAATCACCCACCCAGGACGACGATCGATTGAAGGTCAATAGGCGACCCTTCTCACCGCTGCCATCCGCGGCAATGTTGAGATACGGATTACCAGGAGTAGGGGATCCCACCGTGCTTGTCGTCCATGGCATCCACCCGTTACTGCCACTGTCAAAGGTGGAAGTGACCAGCGTGATCGCCGCGACGGACGGGGAACAGATCAACGGGATGAAGCCGAGAAGAACGACAGCAGCGAGTCGCGAATGAGACCTGGTTCGGTGATTCATCTTAAAAAATTCCCAGGGGGTTTGGTGTGGAAACCGGATTAAAGAAGTTCGTTGCATTCGGGAAGACGGTTTCCAACTCCGTATTCGGCACTCCATACCACGATGCAATCTCGGAGCCATAGGCATCCGCCGATGTCGTCGGCAACAATCGTCCCCGTCCGATATCAAGCGGCCCGCCCGTCGCAAGCACTGGATACTCGCCGTAAATCTTGCCTCCGTTGACATCACCTCCAATAACGAAGTGGTTTCCGCCCCAGGCGTGGTCGGATCCTGAGCCATTGGATGTCAGGGTGCGGCCGAAATCGGAAATCGTGTAGAGCACAACGTCGTTCTGCAGACCAAGATGCCCCATCTCCGCCCAGAACGATGTAATCGCGTCGTTCACCTCGGTGAATAGGTCGACCTGGGGCTGGAGCAGTTCACTGTGATGGTCCCAGCCCCCCCTTTCGACAAAGAAGATCTGCCGATCCATCCCCAAGGTCGTGCGAGCCTGCATGACCTTCGAAATGACCTCCAACCGGTCTCCAATCTGACTCGAGGGAAATGCCTCCGTGGTCGCGAGTGGCGTCACCGCATTGTTAAACTCGATCCCCGTGTCGATCGAAGCACGGTTACTCGTGGAAAGAGTCCCTTGGTAGAGGTTCTTGTAAGTCTCAGAGAGAATGCTGTCGACCGCATTGGTCTTGGCAATCGTCTGAGCATTTCCACTGGCCTGATCGTAGCCATTTAAGAGGGTCACCCCGTTGGGGCCGGTGATGTAGGGCACCGAGCTGTTACCGGTCTGTAGAATGTTATTACCCGACAAGGAAAGGTTCATGCCGATGCTCCCCATCGAATTTGCCTGACTCATGCACTCCGCCATGCGGCCCGCCCAACCCTTCGGTCCCGCCCCACGGGTCTGAGGAACTAGGGTTTGCCAATGAGTCTGCTCGTCCGCGTGCGAAAATAACCCGGTTGGTAACTGAACCGCCTTTGCGTTGTAGTCGCCGAGCGAAGTCGGCTCAACCAAAGTGCCGACGTTGGCAACGAACGCCGCATCACCCGCATTGTAGAGGCTCTGCAAGATCGGCAACTTCGGGTGGATCCCAAAATCGGTGTAGTCCTGCCCGGTGCTCGTGATCGGCAGAAGACTTCCACTCGGTAAGGCGAGCGACGTCCGCACCGTGGAATACTCCGCGTGCGCTGTGGCATCACGCGGGACGAGCATGTTGTAGGAGTCGTTGCCGCCATTGAGAAACAGGCAAACAAGCGCCTTGTAGCCGGCGAAGGGCCCACCTCCAGACGCCGCCCCCGCAGTCATCCGCAGAGTGAGCAGGGTTGAAAACAGAGAGGCCGTGCCCACCGCAGCGCAACTGGCCTGCTCGATGAACTTTCGACGATTGATATCTTCGCTCATGGTATTCTTGGGAGGAATTATTGGATGATATTGAATTCAGGAAGTAAGCCGAAGAGCTGGAGGGCCATCTCCACCCGATCCTCGCGCTGTTCGGGGGTGTCACCGTTGATGGTGTCGATCGCCGTAAAGAGGGTAGCCCGGTTAGTGACCGATAAACGTCCGGGAGTCAGCATCAGCTCAAGGTGATCAAGCAGGGCGTCATGACCGGCGACAGTGTCTTCGGCGAGGCTGATCTCATGGGTTAGGTCGAGATTCGACTTCAACTTGTGGGTACCCAAAATCAAGCCGATGCCGGAGAGGGTCAACTCCCTAATGGCATTCTGCAAGGATAGCGCGGTCACGTCATTGTGAATTTGGAACTCTGGGGCAAACAAATTGCGATCCAGAATCGACCCCGTGGGTTGGAAGCTCGGAAGGTAATAGTTAAAGACCGACGGCGACTTAAACGGCTGCTGTGCGGTCTCATTGGCGATGTTTTTGAAGGCCACGATGCCGTAGGGGTTTTCAAGTGGATCGGAATGAGGCGCGATCTCGAAGGCCCGGGCATAACTCAAGAGACGAATCAACGGCTCCCGAAGTTTCCCGTGAGCCGTGTCCCCGGACAGCGTCACTTCCCGCGCCTCAGGATGCAGGAGGATCGCCCGGAAGACCGCAGACATGTCGCCCCGAGCCATGGAGCCCACACCGTTGTAGTGACCATGGGTAAAGGCATCAGCCACCGCCTTGATGTAGTTCGGCGATGGATTTGAAGCGGTCATTCGCTGGATCAGGTTTCGAGCAAGGAACGGCGGCGTGTTAGGGTGATTGAAGAGGTGATCCAAAAAGCTGCCGATTTCCTGTCTCAATCCGGCGTCATCCTGCGTCGCCGCAACGATTGTCGGTCGGGTGAGGGGCCCCTCTGGACCATCGTAGTCGAGCAGGGTCTTGGTCGTGAAATCATGCCGCCAGATATGCGTCCGCATCGGGTCAATCCGGTTCGAGGTTCCCCTGATCTCGATATTCGTCCGGGTGGTTTCCAGCCGAAGTCCGGTAAAGATCTTTGCAATTTCAAAAATGTCGTCGTTGTCGTAGGTCGGCACCGGATTGCCATTCCCATCAAGGGCCGGTGTGCCATCCTGATTCAACAACCAGAGGCCGATCGTGAAAAGCTGCATGATCTCCCGGGCATAGTTCTCATCGGGAAAGGTGCCGGCGCTCAGGTTGGCCTTCGCGTTGCCTTGATAGCTCAGATAGTAGCCCATCAGCGGCGAATAGGTTACTTCCTCAACGATATCACGGAAATTGCCGAAGGTGTGCCGAAGAAAAATGTCGTAATACTTAAGCCAGCTTTCACCGATATCAGTTTGGGTCATCCCCACGGTGGAAACCACGAAGGTCTGACTGATCGCCCACGCTGCCCGTTGGCGAAGCGCATCATCCGCCGTCATCGCAGCGTGATGCCAAATAGCCTCCTTCGAGTGGGTTGGGGTAATCTCATTGTTGGGCGTTTGATTGGCAACAGTGCCAACGTAATAAGAGAACTGCTGACCATGGGTGGCATTGTGGGCCACCTCGTAGGGATCGGCGCCCTGCACATAGCTGGGGTCGGAACGCTCCCGCCAAAAAACACGCAACAGCGTCGGCGACTTGGCGATCTCCGCATCAATCCACTGCTGATAGAATGTGTAGGGCGGATCATTGAAGCCGCTGAGTGAACCAACCCCCGGGAAGCTGGAAATCATCGTCCTCGTCGGACCGAAAGTCGCCTGTTGGAGAAAACGTGAAGCCGCATGTTCGTTGGTCAGAGAAGTGCCAGAGCTCTGCCCCACACGATAGAATCTCCTGTCAACATTGATCGCATCGGTGAGAATCTGGCCCGGCCCGGTTGGCGAAACAGGCAAGGTGAACGGAAAGATATTCTCCCAACCGTTCCCATAGTCACGAGCTACTGGCTCCCAGTTAAAGAAGTCCTCCGATCGTTCCAGCACCCGGAACGATTGCCCACCAGCGGCATCAGGCAGAGAGACCTTCGCATCGCTTCCGTTCAGAGTGATCTCTGGAGGATCAGCCAAAAGTGGGGAAGCACCAATGACAAGGCCGAAGCAGAGAGCGGTCATTCTCAGGCCTCGCTTGGATCGGGGGGTAATCATGGTAAATAGGATTTGTTGAGAGCGAGCCGTCCTCCAGCCAAAGGGGAAGAGCAAGGTCGGATCTTGGATTGCGAGGAATTTGCTGTGGGGGCGGGGCGTTGTTGAGAGGGGAGAAAGGGGGCTGGTCAACGGTAAGTGGTTGCTTTGTCGACATGATGGCAACCTCGGTAGTCTATTTGATCGGAAGCGTAACCACCACCATTAAACTCCGGGGAGCCGATAAAGTTTCAACACGGCACAGTTCCGCTTTTACATGGATGGCGGCAAAGGGTCAGTCTGCACCATTTCAAGCAGGGATTCCTTGATCAGCTGCTAGGAATTTGCTTTTTGAGTGGGATGTTTGAAGGGGCTGTCATGGGGAAGATAGGGGTGATTTCATATCTTATTCCTGTGAATTTTCCTGATTCCATTTTTCTTTCCCGTAATTTCTTAACTACGTAGCAGTGACCGCAATCATTCAATTTTCACATGAGGGTAAACTGTCTTCCACCACTCTTCATAGTGGGCTGACATTTTCGCGACAAGGTCTTGGTGTTTGTCAGCGATGTTATTCATTTGTAGAGGGTCATTGTTGATGTCAAAAAGTTGCCATTCTTCAGAGTCGGGGTGTTGGACATGAAAGAATTTCGCATAGAGAGCTTTTTTATTCTGATGAACTCTCCTGTGCGTCCGGCACGCGTGCCCGGGACAATCCTCCTGCCCGCAATCTTTAACGCGATGCAAGAGGTAGCGCCCATCCTGTACTGAGCAATTGAAATACTTATGTAAGATGGCCTGTCCTGCCTTGTGATTCCACCTGGCCAAGTGGGTGACCACGAAACGTTTTTCCTTTAAGGATTCAATTTTTGATTCGAGCAGGGGGTGAAGATTGACCCCATCCCATTGAGAAGAAACTGCTTTAGGCACCTCTGCTTCTGCAATACTGGCCAAGGTGGGAAAGACATCGTAGTGGGCAGTCAACGAATCGTGTGCCTGAGCCTTAAACTTATTAGGCCAGCGCCAGAAGGACATCGCCCTGGTGCCTCCATACCAGGTGGTGCCTTTGCAGCCACGCATCCCGGCATTATGATGATCCACACCAAAGGTTCCGCCGTTGTCCGTGATGTAAACAACCAGGGTTTTCTTATCCAGACCCAGGTCTTCAAGGTGCTTGAGGACACGCCCGACATTTTTATCAAGGTTGGCGATCATACCAAAATAATGACTCAATCGGTCACCCAGGTCTTTGTATTCCTCGCTGTATTCCTCCGGGACTTCCAATGGGGCGTGAGGAGTGTAGCTGGGGATGTAGCAAAAGAACTTTCTGTCTCTATTTTCACTGATGAATTTCATCGCTTCGTCATAGAAAATGTCAGTGCGATAGCCCTGGTGTTTTTCAGGAACATTGTTTCTCAGCAATTCCGGATCAAAGTGAAACTTCTGGCTATCTTCCGGGCAGGTGAGGGCCACGTCAAAGCCACGGTTCTCAGCCCTGTAGGGGCCATCATGCCCCAGGTGCCATTTGCCAAACATGCCTGTGACATAACCAGCTGATTTCAACACATCAGCCAGGGTCACGGTTTTTAAATCCATATTGCGACCCGGCATGATGGTATGCGTGACACCAGACTTGAATTCATGTTTGCCAGACATCAAGGCACAACGACTGGGTGCACAAGTGGGGCTGACATGAAAGTTGGTGAAACGGGCACTTTGGTCATGTAATTGATCGATGTTGGGCGTCTTGAGGCTTGGGTTCCCATGACGTTCCAGGTCTCCATAGCCCTGATCGTCTACCAGGATAAACAGGATATTGGGCGTCTCAGCCTCGCTCGCGATCGGAGCCAAGCAGCCAAAGATTAACAGTAGCGGGAATAGACAAGGTTTTCTAATCATCTTGATTGCTAGGGGTTTGCTTTCGATTTGTTTCCTGAAAATTGCCGTTCCCATTGATCATAGCGCTTTTTCAGATCGGACTGCTAGGAATTTGCTTTTTGGGTGAGGTGATCGAAGGGGCTTTCATGGGGTGATAAGGGGGTTGTCGGCACCGGCAAGCCGTCCTTCACCATGGGAATCGGACTGGCCGATCTGAATGGCGACAGCTTTCCGGACATCTACATTTCCAACATTGTGGTGATGAACAAGGACGAGAAATACGTGAACCCGGATGCCGACACACCGATGAAATTCGATCCGGAGAAGCTGGCCAATATGCGCGTGGTCGAGGCGAACGATCTGTTCGTCTCGCAAACGTCCGGAAAGAAATTGAAGGGCTACGAGCTGTCCGAAAACGTGGGCCGCGGTTACTCCTCGACCGGCTGGTCCTGGTTCGCCGATTTCCTGGATATGGACAATGACGGCGACGACGACCTCTACGTCGTCAATGGCGTCAATCCCTATTACGTCTACTCGAGC
>JASJLI010000008.1:0-21354 GCA_037620805.1 Akkermansiaceae bacterium | reverse complement strand
TTTGGCAAATTTCTGATCGAACTCGCGGTCGAGTTCTTTCCGCAAATCAAGTTGCTTGTGAAATTGTTCGTCGTTGGTGTGTTTTGCTGGGCGGCTGTTTTGCAGGCCTGCCATGGCGTCGCCGATGGGGAGAGGAGCATGGTTTGCCTCCATGAAACCGGCACCGGGGTGGGAGCTGCCGCAGTTCACGGTGATGTAATCGGGCATTTCCTGGGCGGAGTCGGCCGTGAGTCGGTTCGTCCAGGCACCGGGTGATGGGTGAACGATGCTGGAGCGCGGCGTGTAGCCGGTGCGCATGTAATAACGACCCTGAGCGTGGGCACCCTGGGTGCTGGTCATCGAGCGGATCAGTGCGACCTTGTCCATTTGTTTGGCAAGCTTCGGCAGGCTGTGGCCGAGCTGGATACCATTGACATTGGTGCCGATGGTTTTGGTTTCACCACGGATTTCTGAGCTAGCATCGGGCTTGGGATCGAGCGTATCGATGTGGGTCATACCGCCAGACATGAACAGATAGATGACGTTTTTTGCCTGGCCACCGCCTGCTGCGATGACGGCGGGTGCAGCTGATGCTTTTTGCGAAGAAAAGAAACTGGCTGCGGAGCCGCCGATGGTCAGACCGAAACAGGTCTTCGCGGTGGTGGCGAGAAATCCGCGGCGGGAGAGTTCGTCGAGTTGATTAGGATTCATGGGGGGAAGTTAGGAAGTTAGGAAGTTAGGAAGTTAGGAAGTTAGGGAGTTGGGCGGTTCTGGGGGATTACTGGAGGAAGAGGAATCGTTTGGAGTTGAGCATGGCTTTGGCTAGTGCTTGCATGTCGCGGTACGACTTCATCATGGGCTGGTAGCGTTGACGTTCGGCGGTGGTGGGCATGGTGCCGTAGATGGAGAGGAAGAGTGTATCTAATTTTCCGGACGCTGAGTCGGCGTCACGTAGGTTGCGTGCTAAGACTCCTTTGCCATCGGTCATGGAGGTGACCTCACGTCCATTCAGCAAGGTAAGAACCTGGGGGATGGATGCATGGGTGTGTGATGCCTCGGGAGCCTCGCGGTCGGAGGCACCGAACTGTCGCATGAAGCTCTCGGGCTTGGATGGGGCGGCTTTCTCGGACGAGCGCATGTAGACATTTCCGCGGGTGCGAAGAGAGCGTTGCATGACCATACTCACCATGCTGCCTTGCTCTCCCTGCTGGCTCATTTTATCGGTCTTACGTTTTGAGGAGGCATATGTGTTACGTAGTTCACGCTGGAGCTTCTTGACTTTCTCGGTGTCGCCCTCGCCTTTAGCTATATTCAAGGCGGTTTTCAGTTCGCGAGAGGCTTTGCGATCGGCATAGAGTTTCTTTTCCGCTACGTCGGCAGCAGTATCCAGAGCGATGAGTTGGGCGGGCGGCATTTTCAGGAGAGTATCGATACCCTTAGCGTAAGTTTCCCACTGCGTTTCCATGCCGCGGTTTAGTGTGCTGTCCTTGTTACCAAACTCGAGTGCGATGAACGAGTCGTGGATTTCCTCGGCCGACATGCGGCGTAAGACCGGGCCACGGAAATCAAAGCTGGCACCCATTTCTGCCTCTTGGGCGGCAACGGCACTTTCAAACAGACGGGTGTGGTAGAGCACGCGCATGAACTGCTTCACATCGTAGTCGGTGGCAACCATCACCTTGCAAAGGTAGTCGATGAGCTTGGGATGGGAGACGGTGGTGGTTTCCGACCAGTCGTCTAGGGGCTCGACAATGCCGCGACCAAACACCTCGGCCCACAAGCGGTTGACGATGACCTTAGTGAAGTAGGGGTTCTCACGGCTGGTGATCCAGTCGGCAAAAACCTTGCGGCGTTCCTCTGGGCTAACGTTGTTGACGGATTTACCGAAGAACGTCTTGGGCTCGACGACCTCGCCGGGTTTGCCATCGTTGTACTGGTAGTCGTGGGGGAGTTTGAGTTTTTGAGCGGGATTATCAATGACAGCATTCTTGCGGAAGTATTTGAAAATGCTGGCGTAGTCGCGGGCATTCTTTTTCGCCATACCTTGATTTTTCGAGCGTTTCTTTTTATCGCGCCTGTCGCTGAGCTTGGCACCACTTTCCTTCAGGGTGTGCATGGTCATCTCGCGCACCTTGTCCCGAGCGGCAGCACTTTTGTATTCCGTGCCTCCGGCAAAGGCAGCGAACTCATAGTACTGTCGTTGAGTCACGTCCTCGAAGGGGTGGTCGTGGCACTGGGCACAGCCGATCTGGTTGCCTAAAAAGACTTGCGCGGTGTTGCTGATGTTGTCCAAGAGCATGCCATTATCACGCAGATAGTAACCGACAGCAGGGTTCTCAGAGGCGAGTCCCTCCGAGCTGATCATGGTGTGCACAAATTGGTCATAGGGCATGTTGTCTTCCACCGCCTTGCGGATCCAGACGTGCCAGCCGAGCCCGTAATTCTCATGGTTGGTTTTCAATCGGAGCAGATCGGCCCAGAAGTTGAACATACGCGATTCGTGGCCCTTTGAATTGATTAGGCTGTCGACCAGAGTGCGACGTTTGTCGGGATTTGTATTGGTGAGAAAGGCACGGGCCTCGTCAGAGGTGGGGATACGACCTGAAATAGAGATAAAGGCGCGGCGGACGAAAGTGCCGTCGTCGATGACCGGGTTCGCTTGAATTTCTTTTTTCTGTAAATGCGCAGCGACGAGTTGGTCGATCTGGTTACTGGTGCTGCGGACCATTTTCTGAGAAAACTCCTTGGCGAAGAGTGGCGTGGCGAGGACAAAAAGTCCGAGAGTAGTAAGAATGGCTTTCATAATGCTAGGCGATGGAGAATAAACACGCTGGAGAGGTGATGGTTGCGCGAAAATGGTCAAAAAATGAGAGTCCGGCTTGAATGGCCCCTAGTTAAGGTGGATTTCGAGGGATACCCACAGAAGGTTTTTTTACTTTGGCCACAAAAGTCACAAAATCCACAGAATAAGAAAGTTATGAAACCTCTGTGATCTTTGTGCATCTTGTGGCCAATTTTAGATAAAACGGCCTAACTAAGCAGCATTCGGGGCAGGCTTGAATGGCACTTCGTCAAAACGATTTACCACGTTCTCCAACGGAGAAATTCATTCCAGCCCAGGGAAAAGGCCGCGCCTGCATCCCTGGGTTCATGGTAAAGAACCGCATGTTGGCTGAAGGCCAACTTCATCCGTGCACAACCGTTGTCTCCGCATGAGTCTGGCCTTCAGCCAGAAAAATTCTTTCCTATGATTTCCCGGGGTTGCACTCCTACGTCATTTACCCCGGGCTGATATCAATATGGCCTTCAGCCATGTAAAACATGTTAGACTGGCGAAAACACCCTTAGCTTAGTACCATTCCGGACTAACTCCCCTCCCCTTTGATAGAGACCACTACTTTGTGATAAAGCAGCTGGTGGGAAGCCCTTCAGCGTTGATCAAGTTTGCTTTAGTAGGATCGCTTTTCCAAGCATAGCGCGCTTGGGTGGGTTTGCTCACTTGTTTGCTGCTGACTACAATTTTTTGACCTGCGATTTTTGCTTCGGCTGGTTTCCATTGATTGTCTGCACCGGCGAGTTCAAATGAACCGAGCGGTTTGCCGTCACGTGATTTTAATCCGACAGCATAGTCGAGGCTGACTTCAATAGCATTGCCTTTAACAGCATGAGACTTGTAGAGCGGGCCGGAGACGATGACGTCTTTCATGCCGTAGTCCTGCTTGAATGCCCAACGTGCGAGTCGCTGACCGACGTCTTTTTTATTCCCGGGGTGAATATTGGTTGGGTGACCGATTTCGTTAATGGTCGCCATGCCGACGTGGCCGGTTTTGGAATTGCTGTCGTCGAGCAAGCGACGCATTTCATCCTGCACTTCTACCCAATCAGGATGGTTTTTTCCACCTCTGGTAAAGTTAGCGAGCTGCACGTAGTAGAAAGAAAGGTTTGAGTCCCATTGCTTGCGCCAGTCCTGGATCAGGCATTCAAGGAGTTCGCCGTAGTTCTTGGCTTGCTCGCCGTGGGCATTGGATTCCCCTTGGTACCAGATGGCACCGCGCGCGCCGTAGCCTGCGATAGGTGCGATCATGCCATTATAGATGGCAGAGGACATGCTGGAATTGAGGGCTGGATGTTGAGGGGATCTTGGGTGACGCGGGCGTCTTCCTTTTTTCTCTGTCTGCCATTTTGCATCAGCCACTTTCCATTTTTTCACTTGTGCCTCGTAACTTTTTTTTGCTTTTTCGGGGTCGTAGTTTTTGATGGCTGCCGCTTTTTGGGCGAGCATGGATTTTGCTTCGGGACACGCTTTCAGAGCTGCATCGCTAACAAATGACTGCACGGGTTTCCCTCCCCATGAGCATTCGATGATACCGACAGGAACATTGAGTTTTTTCCGCAGTGCCTTGGCAAACTCATACCCGACGGCTGTGAAACTACCCGTGTTCTCGGGCTTGGTGGCTTTCCAAGAACCTGCGAAGTCGCTGACGGGTTTGATGGCTGTGATGTTACCTGAGATGTAGATGCGGAGCAGGTCATCATTGTCTGTGGCGATGGAGTCTTTACTGGTCGTGTTAGAGATTCTCCACTCCATGTTGGACTGGCCGCTTGCGAGCCAGACTTCCCCGACGAGAACATCGTTGATTTGTTTTTTGTCCTGACCTGCTTCGATAGTGAGGACCGCACCTTTTTTAGAGGCTTTGAGTCCTTTGAACTCAACGGACCATTTTCCAGCCTTATCAGTTTTGGCCGTTTGTTTCTTACCTGCGAAGCTGACTTTCACTTCCTGGTTGGCATCCGCACTGCCCCAAATTTTGGCTCCGGTTTCTTGTTGGAGCACCATTTTGTCTGAGAAGAATGCCGGCATCTTGATCTCTGCCATGGCTAACGGTGCCAATGAGGACAATGAGGACAAAGCGATAAAGAGGCTACTTGTCCAAAGGGACTGATTGGTAAAACGTATCATGATATTGGTGTTTGGTATTAGGTATTTTTTGTTGGGAGGTATTTTCTGTTGAATTGAGAATAAGGAGAGAACGATGTGGCTTCGCCTACTAATGCTTTGTTTCTTAAGCACATCAACATATTACGCCGCGTAGATTTTTTTCTTTCGTGTGAAACAGCGTGAGGAACCTTCTCAAATCGCATTACCGGCTACTCACCGGATTTACTCACGGGTTGTCCACCGAGAGGTAGGGTGTGAGCCTTGATATGGGCTAGGCGTTTTTTGGCGAGAGCCTGCATTTCCTGAACTTTCTCAGGGTATTTGCGACTAAGGTCGGTGAGCTCCTCGTCTTCATTAGCAAGATTGAACAGGACAGGTCCTGTTCCAGTTCCTGAATTGGTGTCGTTCGGCAGTTCGGCGTTTTCACGGTTGAGGAAGAGTTTCCAGTTGCCTACGCGAATGGCATGGAAGCCGGTTTTTCCATGCCAGTAGAGAAGGTCCTTGCGTGGGTGAACTGCGCCTTTTTTTCCTGTGAGTGTATCCAGAACATTGACACCGTCGATGACCGGACTGTTTTTGCTGACAGACTTCAGATCGATACCGCAGGCGTGACTCAGTGTGGGCAGAAAATCGATGGCACCGATGAGTTGGTTACTTTCTTTTCCGGCCGGAATGACACCCGGCCAACGGATGATGCAGGGGACGCGAGTGCCCCCTTCCAAGCTGCTCCATTTTTTGCCACGGTAGGGGTTGGCCTGGGCCATCTGTCCACCCTGCGGTCCGTTGTCGGATAAAAAAATGACGATCGTATTTTGGACGAGTTTCTCGGTTTTCAAGGTGTTGAGGATATCGCCGATCCGGTGGTCCAGCTCTTCGACGACATCGCCGTAATCGCGTATTCTCCCCTTAATCCCCTCCCCTCCAAAGGCGGACTTACCTTTCCAGTCGGGATGCGCCTGCACGGGAAAATGGGGTGCGGTGAATGGAAGGTAGAGAAAGAAGGGTTTGCTTTTGTTAGTCTTGATAAAACGAACCGCCTCAGTGGTGAACTGCTCGGTGAGCAAACGGTTCTCGAAGGGTTTTTCCACCACTTCGTCACCGCGCCAGATCGTCTTGGTCTGGTTGTTGCTTTTGTTGATGTAGTAGGTGGTATCAAACCCTTGGCGGTGGGGGCGCAGCGGTTCGCTATCGCCGAGGTGCCATTTACCGATGAGCCCGGTGGTGTAGCCTTTGGTTTTAAAGACCTCAGCGATGGTCAGGGCTTTGGGATTGAGTCCCTGTTTTGTGCTAATCAAGTATCCCACGACGCCTTGGGTCCAGCCAAGTCGGCTCGGGTAGGCGCCGGTTAGTAACGCCATGCGGGAAGGTGTGCAGACGGTGGAGCCTGAGTAGAAACTAGTTAGCCGGATGCCTTCCTTGGCCAGTTGGTCGAGAACCGGCGTCTTGATTTTCGGGTGACCGTAGCAACCAAGATCGTTGTAGCCCAAGTCGTCGGCCATGATCAGGATGATGTTTGGAGGACGGTCCTCTGCGGAGGCGGGTGATACCAACACAGAAAGAGTAAGTAAGGATAGAAAACGAGCTATGATCGTGCTGCTAGTCATAATGGATATTCTATTTTTTCAGAGAGGGGGGGGTGATTATTTTTTGTCCGAAACTCGGCTTTCGATGGCTCGAGTGACGGCGTTGGCCACGGCATTACCCAGGACAGCTTGGAGTTCGCTACTCCAGAAATGGACGTCGCTCCCCTGTCGCCATTTTTCCATCGCCTTGGATTTGGAAATGGAAATCGTTTGATGAAGTCCGTTTACTAGGATTTCCGGATGTTGGCTAATGACCTCCATCGCTGCTTTATTATAGACGGCGGCCTCCCCCTTGCGGCGGGCATACGGGCCGCGACTATTATTAGGAACCGGGGTGGTCTCACACCAGATCAATGTGGCACCGGTCTTTTTCATGATCGCGATTTCCTTCTCCAGGTTCTTTTTATAATCATCAATGGGTAGTTGGTGTTTCCCCCAGGTATCATTTACCTCGTCGTAAGCTTGTTTCAGATCGTGAAGGCCGTGGTTAAACTGAATGACGTCCCAGTGCAGGCCTTTCTGCGTGTAGTCGCCGAGCCAAAGTTCCATGGCACTGACGCCACGATCCGACGGACCGCCATTGCCCTCGACCCGGTAGTAGTTCGCCTTGCCTGCGAGTGCGGTCTTGGCAGCCTGGTGGTAGTTCATGCTAATCGAATCGCCGACGACTAGGACGCGGGGCAGTTTCGGCTCGTCCAGAGTGCGCGGGTCCGAAAGCGGGTAAATCTCCGCGCTGTCCAAGACAAACCTACTGTCAATTTCCTTACCACGAACGGTTGACTCCCAAAAGCCGCTGCCGAGGTCGTCAGCGGTGGTGGCAGAAAAAATACGGATCTCGTTTCTGCGTCGTGACAATGAAACTTTAACCACTTTACCATCGATCTTAATAGTTCCGCTGCGAAAATTTTTCGGATCTGGATCGGGAGTGAACCAGCCCACCAGACTGGTGCGATCCTTCGACATGCCGGTGACTTTTTCTGAACCGGTCAGCACGTTGGCCGTCTTGATTAAAAAGGGTTCCCCCTTTGCTGCGGCCTCCGCCTGGGCGGCGTTTAGCATTTGAAATCGAGTCACCACCGGGCCTTTGATCCCCTTAAAATCACTCTGTAGAGCGACTTTGGTAAATTGAGTTTGATCGGTCCAATAAACGGTGTGTCTGGACTTACCTTCATTGGTTTGAGGGTCCAATACGGTTTCTTTTAAAAGCTCGAAATTCTTGTTTTCTAGATTCGCCTTAAAAATCTTCCCCCGTGCATCATTGAGGTCTTCAACGATGGCCGCCTGCCCGAAGGCTGTGATGAGCAGCATCGCTGTCAGACTGCTGGTGTTCTTATAATTCATAATTATTGATTACCTTCTATTGGCTTGCCTGCTTCATCTAACGTGCAGAGGTTACCAAGCGGTATTACCCCGATCCTACATCGGGAACCAGAAGAAATAAACCTCCGAAAGAGACAGCAAGAAGAGAGAGGTCTATAGTAAAAAAGCCGTCCCTCCCTCCCCAAGAATCCCTTAAACACAAAAAAGAGAGTTCCGGCGGAAGGAAGGATAGCAAATTTTTCTTCTACTGCATCACCAGCAGGTTGACTCGATGGCGGTTCCGGTGAGAACAAAACTGGCAACCGCAGCGAGTAGAAGTGAAAGTTGCAGTAATTGCGCGAATCACAATAATTTTTGTGTATTGCTACTGGCCCCTTTTATGGACAGGATTAAAACCAAGCATTTGATCCCCCTGCATCACAGCCATACCTATTACAGCGTCACTGTAAGTAAACCGTCGTAGTGAAGCCCCTACGACCCCTGTTCACTGAACCATTCTCCGTTCTGGCTCAATAATTCGTGCCAGATCTTTTCTGTAGCCTCGTAGTCCAGTTTCGTATCAAAGCTCATACTCAGATTGAGCCTTCCTACTTCGTCACCGATGGCGTTGATAATCGCCTCGTTGATCTCGTGACCGTATTCTTTGGAAGCTTCACCGGCATCTTCCCCAAGGGCGAGTCGCCCACCTGAACCGGCGTCATACTGTCGGTCGAGCAGCGACATATCGATGCTCTCGGGATGGATGGCGAGGAGTTGGGAAATTTCATATTTCCCCGCGTGATCACCTTCATACAGTCCCTCGACCCATTCCGGATCACTCTTGACGGTAACTGGTAATCCCGTCGCAGAGGTAAAGGCAGCGGCCGTAGTACGGAGATCGTTCTGACTACCTCCAGAATGCCCGCTGACGACAACGACGGCACGAAAACCTGCGTTGTAGAAAGCTCGAAGCTGATAAAGAAAATGATAGCAAACTACCCCGGGCGGCATGGCCCCGAGCCGAGGATTGGTTTCTCCTACAACTTCGTCAAGCCATGGGCGGTGGAAACCACATTCGTGAATGTGATAACCTTGGGTCGGAGCGACCACACCACCGAAGCGCCGTGCAGCCTCATCGCAGTAGTAATCGGCCTTCAGGGTATCGAGCCCGAAGGGTGCAATATGACCGTGTGGTTCACAGAGGCCGATGGGCAGGTAGATAACGGGGCAGGATTCTAACCGAGAGATAAAGTCGTCAGGGCGAAGGTGTTCCCAGCGGACGGTGGTAGGTGCAGACATGGAGGTGAATGAGTTAACAGGATGAGATACTAAAACACCTTCGATCCGTAAAAGTTTCGGATCCAGCGGTGGTGGTGGCGAAGTTCTTGGAAGGCCTCGTCGCTGATAGCAGGCTCCCCCAGGGCTTGGATATTTTCCTCGGCAAAACGGCGGATATGCATCGATGAGAGTGCCGTAGTCACCCCTGGATGCTTGAGCACATACTTGAGCGCAAGTGCAGCGAGACTGCCCGCTTCCTCAGGGATGAACTGACGCAGGGCATCAACACGCTCGATATAGGTTTCACGTGGCCCCTGATCGAAGTAGTTCGATCGGAAGTCACCCTCGCCAAACTCGCTGTCCATACTGACTGTTCCAGTCAGACCACCCTCATCAAGAACGCAGCGCGCAAGAACAGCCACATCATTTTTCTGGCACAGAGGAATGAGACAATCTAGGGGATAGGGGTCGAAAATATTGAAGATGGTTTGCACCGAATCGATGCGCCCACTCATCACTAGGGGTAGACCGATATCGTGACGGCAATCCGGCAAAGAAATGCCCAGTGCCTTTATTTTACCTTGCTCCTTGAGTGCTTCCAGCTCGTCGAGCCAGTAGCCTTCAACGCCCCAATTTGCCCAATAAATGTGCATCTGATAGAGATCGATGCAGTCCACTCCCAGTTCGCGAAGGGAATCCTCTGCCTCGCGGGTGATGTGACCACGGGGAAAAGATTCTTCAACCGATACTGGACGTCCCCACTGAAGATCTGGCCCAATACACTCGGCCTTACTCGCAATGAACGGCGCCGCGCCGTCCCAGCTTTTCAGAGCACGACCGATGATGGCCTCTGACTCGCCGTAATGACGGGCGGTATCGACGAAATTAACGCCCTGCTCCCAGCAGTAGTGGATCGCCCCGATAGCCTCAGATTCACTGAATTCACCGAAGACGCCCTTGAGGCCGAAGGCTCCGAAGCCTAGGCGGGATACTGGGGTGTCGAGTTTTGGAAATGGATTGGTTAGCATAAATTGGTATTTTGATATTTTTTGTTAGAAGGCGTCATAAGCGATCTGGTGAGGTTGGACCCCGAGTTGGTTAAGCATTTTTTTACATGCGTCAATCATCATCGGAGGGCCACAAAGGTAGAACTCGACGGATTGTAGGGCCGGATGTCCTTCAAGATGGTTCTTCAGAACGACATCGTGAATGAAGCCGGTCTTGCCCTGCCAGTCGTCCTCGGGAAGTGGCGAGGAAAGGGCAAGATTGAAGGAAAAATTATCGTTCTCTTTTTCAAGTCGCTCAAAGAAATCCGCGTAAAAAATCTCCTGCCTGGAGCGTGCCCCATACCAAAAGCTGACCCTGCGAGCCGATTGTTCATTTTCCAACAGATGGCTGAGATGAGCCCGCAGCGGAGCCATGCCAGCGCCGCCACCGATGTAGACCATTTCCTTGTGAGTGGGTTTGATGTGGAAATCGCCGAAAGGACCGATGGCATTGACCGTGTCACCTTCTTTCAAGGAGTAGAAATAACTTGAGCCAACACCCGGCAGGCAGTCCTGCCCGGAGGGTGGTGTGGCGATACGGACGTTGAGTTTGATTACGCCGTCCTTGATCGGATTGTTCGCTAGCGAATAGTTGTTGAGCCTTCCCTCTTCTTTGTGCTGGGCTGTCAGATCAAAGATATGCTGGTTCTCCCAGACCGTTGCATAAGGTTCGGGGATGTCGAAATCTCGGAACGCAATCTGCTCGTAAGTAGGGATTCTAAACTGCATGTAGTCACCCGGGGTGAACTCAATCTCCCCATCGACATACTCCAGTGTTATCTCGCGGATGAATGTGGAGACACTCTTGCTGGAAACAACGCGAAGCTGAAAATCCTTTTGCTCGCGAGCTCCGACTCCGCCGGCACGTTCGACGTTAACCCGGATGCGCCCCTGCTGTTCCTCGGCGGGATAGGTCGCGAGCCCCCGGCAGATCGGCGTGCGTGCCGGTGAGCCGTCGGTAAGATTGAAACGTCCATTGTGCTTGGGACACTCGATAAGTTTACCCTTCACCAGCCCTCCGGCAAGGTGGGTATTGCCGTGAGTGCAGACACCATCGGTGGCATAGAGCGTCCCTTCATCATCACGGTAAACCGCAAATGTTTTGTTAGAATAATCGAGTCGAATGACATCTTCATTACCCAGTTCCTCCGCTGCACACACTTCTAACCAGCCATCGGCATCAGGCTGTAATTCTGTGTTACCCGATTTTTGATTCTGGACCTCGGGAGGATCTGGCAAGCGCCGCTTGACGTGGTAGGCAGGGTCTTTGACTTGTTTGAAAAGCGTGGGAATGATTTCCTTCCAACAGGAAAAAAGCGAAGGGTAAGGCTCTGGGCAGTCACCCTTGATCAGCGCGTGCAGACGAGGCGCCGCGTGGTAGGGAACCAGCGGGAACATGTGGTGCTCCACATGATAGTTCATGTTCCAGTAGAGGAACCGGTTGATGAGGTTGGTATTGAACGTGCGAGAGTTCAGTCGGTGATCGAGGACATTTTCAGCCATGCCCGTGTGCTGCGTCAGCCCGTAGATAATCATCAGCCAGCTACCCACTAAGTTTGGAAGTCCGATAAAAAGTAGGGGTAGGATACTATGGGAGGTGAAGCAGAGGGCAATCACACCGAGGTAAATGACGACATACATCCGCGCTCTGTTGAAAACTCTGGAGTGCTCAGATACGGGGACAAACTGTGATTCGTCCTCGGCCATTTTACCGAAGGAATGCATGATAATTCGTTTAAAATACTTGGGATATCCCTTTATATTAAAAACCGCAAGGCACAGGCTTAGGATATCGGGTGGTCGGGGTGCAGGTATCTCTGGGTCACGCCCCACAATGATGGTATCACTGTGATGACGGTTGTGGGACCAGCGCCAGACGATAGACTCCCGCATCACCATGAAGGAAGCGACCTCATACAGAGCATTATTCATCCAGTCCGTCTTAAATGCGGTGCCGTGGCTCGATTCATGCCAGCGAGAATCCGAAGTCGAGGCATAAAGCGTGGCGTAAACCAAGTAGGGTAACACCACCCACCAACTCCCCCACAGAATGAGGGTGAGGTAGGCAAAACCTAAGATTAACCCAAACCAGATAATCGTGTCCCGGATGGCCGGTCCATTACGCCGAACTAACAACTGGCGCATCTCCGTGCGAGATACAGCACACTGGTACCAGTCCGCCTCCGCCAAGCCAAGCGCGATCGCTTTGTCGGAGTTCTCATGGTTCAGGCTGTAATCACTTAACGGCGAGAACGCATCAGGAAATGTATGGGACTCGGGTGTAGCCATGGCTCTATTGAATGTGGGGTTAACCTCTTTAAACTTTTTTAATCTCTTAGATCCACCTGACGCATTAAGCGATCAGTGGCTTGATAGGCTTCTTCAACCCACTCGACAATGCGTTCGGGATCAGGGGAATACTCGAGTTCGATGGAAACAACGCCGTCAATATTCAGCTCTTTGATCGCCTGAAGATACGGTGCGAACTTGACCACACCTCGACCAGGAGGAAGATCACCATGAACCATGCCATCGCAATCACTGATGTGAACATGAATAGCCTGCCCCGCAAGTTTACAGACTTCTTCTGGACCGGTATCGGCAAGCACCAGATGAGAAATATCAATATTGGCTCGTACGCGTGGGTGGTCGCACTCGGTGATGAATCGTGACATCTCATTGATGTTGCTAAGCAGACTGAGACGGAAAGGCTCCAATTCCAGAGCGATATCCACTCCTTTGCCCTCAGCATAGTCGCCGAGAATGCGACACGACTCAATCGCCCAGCGCCACTGTTCTTCGGGAGGAATGACTTCGCGTTGCCAGATGTATTCGCCCAAAACAAGTAAGATGTTTCCAGCTCCCCATTCTGCGGCGAGATCGATAAATTCTTTACACCGCTCAATGTGGTACTCGCGCACAGGATCATTAAAATCGATTAAGCCAATGGCCACAACAGGCAGTGAAGTAACAGGCAGGTTATTTTCGGAACAGTATTTCCCGATAGCCTCTCGTTCAGAAGCTTCCAAGGATGATGGTTCGGTGAAGATATCAACGCAGTCAAAACCGATCCGTGAAATGTGTTTCAGTCCGGTTAGCGTGTCTACTCCTGCCTGCGAAAAGGCACTGTTAATGATTCCTAGTTTCATAATTTTTTGTTTAAGGGGATATTTAAGGGGTTGCTTCTGTTATTTCTGTTAGTTTGATCGGACGTTTTTCTTGTGAGCTGCGCACGGCAGCCTCTAATAGAGCCATAGTCCGAAGATTATCTGCGGCACCAATGCTCGGAAGACGTTTTTGAGCCAGTGCATCCAGCAGTTCCATCATGGTTCCACCGAAGGCATCTGGAAACCAGCTACCCTCAAGTTCGGCATGAGAAAAGGCGTCGTCGCCCTTGCTGGCATAACGAAGTTTTGAAGGACTTGTGTAGGGGTCCTGACACCAACCAACCTCACCAATGGCGATACCATCCAAACCTTCAATCCGGTATTCGATCCGGATGTCACCGGGGCAGCCCTCCTGGGCAGGCCCCGTCCATACATCATCGATAATCACGGCGCGTAAGCCGGAAGCGTATTCAAGGATACTGGTGCAAATTCCGTCCTGGTGTTCAAATTCGGTCCGAGGATCTGGTCGTGTGCTGCAATAGATCGACTCTGGATCTCCTAACCAATACCTCATGCAATCAAGGTGGTGGATTGACATGATTTTCAACGTCGCACTTTTCATCTCCGCTTGCCACGGCTGCCAGTGGGGAATGCCACGCATGTCGATGGTAGCAAATACGGGATCTCCCAATTTACCTTCGGTGAGAAGTTTCTGAGTAGCGGCAACTGAGGGGTCAAACCGCATGTTCTGGTTCACGGCGAGCACAATCCCCGCTTCCTCACAAGCCCGAGCAACGGCACAGGCCTCGGCGTAGTCCAGAGCGAGCGGTTTCTGCGCAAGGATGCCCTTAACCGTGCCACGCTCACAGGCCTGCCGGATTAACTCGGGCTGCTGACCTGGGGGCACAGCGATATCAAGGACCTCAATCTCTGGGTCATCTAACAACGCCTCGTAGAATTCGTAAACCACTTCGATGCCGTGGTTGTCCGCGACCTTTTGAGCATTTTTCAATGTCCGGGATGCAATGGCTACCGGATTCAGCCCTAGTCGACGATAAGAGACGAGGTGGCAGTCATTGACAATGAAGCCACTGCCAAGGATGCCGATGCGTGTAGAATGAGTTAGTTTCATCGAGAATGTTATGGTTGAGTTGAAAAAGCGTAGATTGTCGTATTCCGGCTTGGCGATCCAGGATGAACCACGATATCTCCGAAGCCTTTGGCCGTGGTGGGGCCGATCGCATTGGGATATCCCTGACATTCCAGACAAAGCCCGCCAAAGGTCGAGTAAGACCTCCCTGACTTACCCGTTAGACTACCATCAAGCGCCACTGCGCCGTACATTTGCAAGCAGCTGTTCGTGGTAGAGACATCCAGAACACGTCCGCTGGCGAAGTCGCGAAGCTGCGCTACTGCACGGCATTGATCGGTCTCACCGAACCAGTAAAGGTCACCGTGTTTCTGCCAGACGTTATGAATCGCATCGCCAACACGTTTCATCTCTCGAAAATCAGCGGCCTGTCCGTCAACGGATTGCGGCTCATCTAACAAAGTCATTTTCTCATCCGACTGAAATATCGTATCACTATCGATCCGCAAATGGTGATCCAGGATGTTCCCCTCCCCCTCTCCGCCAAGATTAAAATAAGAGTGATGCGTCAGACTCACGGGAGTGGCGCGGTTGGAACTTACTTCTGTTTCAAATACAAACTCATTGGCGGCTGTCACCGTGTAGGTCACGGCTAGATCCACATCTCCAGGATAACCGTTCTCACCATCCGGGCTGTGATATTTCAGGCGTAACGATGGTGAACCATCAGCGCGTGTGATCACTTCAGCCTGCCACAATTGTTTATCAATGGATTCTGGGCCACCATGGAGATGGTTCGGTGGGTCATTGATCGGCAGTTTGTAGGTAGTGCCATCAAGAGTAATACGGCCTCCGGAAATCCTGCCTGCAACCCGACCAGCGGTCGTCCCAAAATAAGGGTGCTCGCCTACATAGCCCTCGAGTTTCCCGAAACCCAAAACAACATCGGCTAGGTTCTGATCACGATCCGGAACCAACAACCGGGAGACGATTCCTCCGTAAGTGAGCACTTCAAGCTCCAGCCCAGCCGATCCACGCAAGGTCCAGGCTTCGACAACACGCCCATCGGATAGGGTGCCAAAATCACGGGAGACAAGCGAAGTGTCCATGGGGTGTTTTAAATCCATTACAGTGAATGTCCAAGAATATCGTAACTAGTCAGTGGTTGATGGGTTGAAGACTGATTCCAGTCTCCTCGGCAGAAAGTTGAGAGTATCTCATCGATCATGAAATTGTCTTCTCGCCATCCGACCAATAGTTTGCATAAACTGACATCAGTGTTCGAAGATCTCCACATAGCATCCAAATACGATGGTTTAATCTATCTCTACGAGTCAGCGTATACCCCTCCCATACTGAGTCCTCACCAGCACCATGAACTGGAGGCGAACCTGATTGTACGAGGCTCGATTACCTATGTCCTGGATTCAAAACGCTACACGTTTCATGAGGGGACACTGCTCTGGCTGTTCCCCTGGCAGAAGCACCAGATGGTGAAACACTCCGGGGACGCTCAGTTTTTTGTGGTCGTTTTCAAACCGAAGTTAATCGAACGGGCCTCTCGTCAAGGAGATCGCTACAATAACCTAAAAAATCCCGGAGTGGAGGAAACCGAGGTGCTTAGTACCGCCTTGAAACCGAAGGCCTTCAAGTCAATCCGAAGAACCATGGAATCACTCATGGAGGACTCCATTGATCCAGGCATCCTAAACCGCGAAGCTGGGTTTGGAGTCAATACCAACTTCAGATTCAAACATAAGGATCCCGACTGGCTCAACGCCGGCCTCCGGCTACTGCTCTTGCTCTGTTGGCGCAACCAAGGGGAATTCGTCAGCCAGCCGGACGAGGCGCCCATGCACCCAGCGGTTCTCAAGGCTCTGGATGTGCTTGAACACGGGGATGCCCCCACTCCAGGAATGGATCAGCTTGCAGCCCTTTGCTGTGTCAGCACGGCCTATCTGAGCCGGATCTTCCACAAACAAATCGGTGTTACATTAGGTCAATATCGGAACTCCATGAAACTGGGTCGCTTCTGGAAGGCTTATCACAGCCGCCGTCAGTCAAACATCACAGAGGCATCCTATGCCGCCGGATTCGGCAGCTACGCACAGTTCTTCCGCGTCTTCAAGGCCGCCTACGGCCAAGGACCGAGGGAATTTCTGACTGCACCAAAACAGTAAATTAGTAAGCAATGAGATGAAGTGACCATACTCCGGATTTTGCTTCCCATGGCTGGAGTATGATCAGATACAAAGCTCCCCTTCAGTTCTGATTCACCCCGGCGCGCATGAAAATACAGCCGAATGCTTCACTGGCGGTGGCCGTGACGGTGGTGACTGACCCGATAGCGTTAGGAACAAAGGACACGGTCATACCGCCGTCGGGGCCGCTTCCGCTGGCGTACCAGTCGCTGAGGTTTGGCGACCATTCGTAGTAACCGGTTAAGTCGTCTGGAGGGGTTGTGTTCTGCGGGTGGGTGAAGGTGATGGTGGTCGCGGAGGATGTGAGACTGGTAACGAATTGATTGGCTTGCCCGGGGTGAGTTCCTAGCCAAGCCTCTAATTGGTTAGATAGTCTGTCGCCGTCGGGATCATCCTCGGGATCACGGTCATCAGCAGCGAGCCCCCATGCGGGATTGGCAATGTAGCTGACGAAGGTATTCGGGGCGGTGCCTGTGGTGGTTGCAGATGCCGAAGACGATGGTGCTGTCGTGTTTTGGTTGCTGCTCTTGTCACGTGCCATCACGGTGTAAGTATACTGCGTGCCAGCTTGGAGCCCTGTGTCGGTATAGGTTGGGCTGTTCTGCCACCCACTATCACTGCCGCCCGGATTGCCGGAGGTTTCAGTGAAGTAGTATTCCACGCCGGAGGAATCCGTTGCGGTGGTCGCGGTCATGCTGATGGAACTATCGGTGTTCTCGGGTCCGCTCCCAACAACGGAAAAGAAACTGGTTCCAAGCCTTATCTCATCATAGACCGCGCTTGCCTTGTTGCTGAGGATCGCCACTCGGTCAAAAGCTGTTTGGTTGAGATCCAGACTAACCGTTGCGATCGAGTTCGTCGGCTCGGTGGTCAAGTCGGTGACGTTGTAAAGAGTCAGCGTGTCGTTGCTTCCGTTCGCGCTCCAAACAATCTTGCCAACAATCAAGCGGGTGGACGAGGCATTGACGGCGCTGTCGTTCTTGGTCAGGTCAGTCGTGTTATCGAAGCCGATGGCCCCGATCCACTCGTTGTTGGAGGATCCGAAACCAAAGCCCTCACCTCCCGCTGCGTATTCATCCAGGCTCGATCCTGCCGTGACATTGAAGGTTCCCGTACCAAGGACAAAGGCACAATGTTCGCTATTGGTCGTCCGCTGGTGGAGAACGCTAAACCACATCGTCGAGCCATTCGCCAATAAGGCAGTCCGTGCGGTATTGGAAAGGACCCGATTTGCTTCGGAGCGCCCCGATATAATGGTCCGGTGAGTGCTCTTGCCCGAGACGGGAAGCACATTGGACGAACCATCCGTAAAGTTAAGTCCCGCGCCACCCACTTCGAAGTAGCCCGCACTGGTGCCATTTCTCGAATACGCCCAGGAACCGTCAAAGCCGATTCCACCGGAGCCATTCAAGGTGCCTGTGCCACCATAGTCAAAATCCTCATGGACCTCAAGCGAGCCACTTCCCGCCGCGGGCACCACCGCCCAAGTCATCGGGCTTGGATTGGGCGCGGTCATGTCGGGGCCGGCCAAGGTGGTGGCGTTGGCCGAGTTCGATACGTTGCCGGTGTTGCCCGAGGCATCTCGCATCGTGACCGTGTAGGTATACTGCGTGCTTGAATTCAATCCGCTGTCGGTATAGCTCGAGCTGGTTTGCCATCCGCTGCCATGACCACTAACTGTTAGACAACTGAACAGATACTCAACCGGGCCGTTTGCATCGCTCCCCGTTGTTGCCGTCATGCTGATAGCACTAGCACCACTAGCCTGAGGTGAAGTAGAAAACGTGGCTGAATTCGGTGTTGGAGGATCGACATCAGACGTTGAACCGGCACTTGCGATCTGGAAACCGGTCGGGCCGATGTGGTTGAAGCCATTGCCCCATACCTTCAACGTGAAAGAGGAACCTGTTACATTTTTAAAGAGAAGATAGTTCCCGGGCGTGGTGGAGTTGGTGATTTCTGCAAACGAAGAAAACTCTCCCGAGGTCAGCTTAAAGGCCTGCTCAGCACCACCGTTGAACACGTATTTGCCGGTGCCATCACCGAATTGATCCCGGTTAGAACCTAGGTAGACGATCACATCGTAAGTGCCGAATCCAACATTAGACACCGCCATGTCGAAGATCATCGCTCCACCCCCATCTTCAGTAGCATTGCAATGCCCATCCATCAGATCGCCATTGCCGTCACCAGACAACAAGGCGTGAGGAGTGCTCCAAGCGTAAGGACCGCCATTGCGGACATCATTCAGGGTCAAGGTCGCCGTCGATCCCAGTTCACTGGAGACCGATACCGGGCCGGCAGGTGATGACAGCCCCCATGGCACCGAATAGTTTTCCCAACCGCCTGTATTCCATGCACCAAATCCGGCGGATTCATTCGCTTCGAGCGTTACCGCATTGTGGTCCGCCGCGTTCATGCTGCCATAGGCATAGAAGTTGACGCTGATCACATCCGATGGAGGTGGCGTGCCCGACGTCGTGACGCTGACCACACTCGACGTCGTGCCGGTATTACCAAGACTGTCGCGCATGGTAACCATGTAGGCATACTGCGTCAACGAGCTCAAACCACTGTCGGTGTAAGACGGGCTGGTCTGCCAACCGCTGCTGCTTGCGCCTGGGTTTCCTGTCGTCTCGGAAAAGAGATACTCAACCGGGCCGGTGACATCGGCGCCAGTGACCGCGGTCATGCTGATGACCGTCTCGCTATCGGCTGCAGGGGCCACCGCAAACGAGGCCATATTTGGTATCGGTGGATCGTCATCGACCTCGCCGTCTTGAATCACAAACACCGTGACGGTCTCATAAACCTCGGTAAACCCGCGAGAGTCCGACATCGTCACCTCGAACTGATAGGCGCCCGGGGTGCCATCGAACTGCACCGTGCTTGCCGTGGCGGAAGTGCCGTTCGGAGTGAAGGTCACTGCGCCGGGGCCGAGGATCTTGCGCCAGGTGTAAATGCTGTCGCCCTGCATGTGGTCAATACCGCTGACCCGCAGGGTTGTCGAGTTGGCCGGCAAGGTGAGGATGGGATCATCCGCAGTTGCCGACTGAATACTCTTAAACGCGACCACCGGCGTCGGGTCGGTATCCGCAGCGATCGCGGCAAGGATTCCCTGGACGGTCTCCCCCACTTGAACGTCGTCGATATACGACTGCAAGAAGGCAATGGTTTCGGGGTCCGGCGTGACAGTGGTAACACTACCGCCATAGGCCCCGAGGGTGTTGTAAGCCTCTCTCACGTTAGGCCCGTTCCATGTTGTATCGGCAGCGTAGATCATGCCAGCCGGCACCCCCTCGGCAATATTGTACTGACGTAAGATAGCAACACCACCGGCGCGGACACTGTGGTTGAACATCCGATCCGATGGGGCCCGCTCGACGATCGAGTCCACAATCGATTCGGAAAGCGCAAGGACATCGTTATAGTCGAGATTCTGATAGGTTTGATAGAGACTGCTGCGGGCAGAGCCGTGCGCCGTCTCCGCCACAGCGCGGATGGCTGGGTAGAGCAGGTTGCGATCCAGCCCGTCGATGCCGTCGCCCGAGATGATTCCTGCGGGGCCGAAGACTCCGCCACCGTAAAACAGCAGCATCGAGATCCTACCGTGGGCAAATTGCATAGGGTCTTCTTCGCTCAAAGGAAAGAGGGGTGTCGCGGTGGAAGCTACCGCAGACAAAATGGTATCGAGATGGGTGAGGTTGGCACTCGTCGGCAGGTGCCGCATTCCCTCGGCCGCCGAAAAGCGGACGTAGTTATCGGAGTCCGTCAGCAGGGCTACAAGAACCCCGGCGGAACTGGAATTGCCGATCTCGCCCAGAGCGAGGCAGGCACCGGCCCGCGTGCCGCTGGCGGTGTTACCGGCCGTGTTGTTAGCCAAGTCGGTGATCTGACTCAGCTCGGCGCCACTGACGCCATTTGTTCCGAGTTTCTCTCCGGCTTGGAGGCGAACCAGCGGCGACCAATTTCCAAGATCGGAAATCAGCTCGCTGTTGCTGCGCGAGTCCACATCGTAGTCCTTGGCCTGAACCGCTTCGGTGACGTCGGTGCTGGTCAACAGGTTCGCAACCTGGCCCTTGCCGGTGATGCGCAACTTCCGGTTAGGAAGCGCGTAAGTCAGCAGGGCGGCCGTGCTCATTTTAAACGAGTAATAGGTATCGTTGTTTGGGCTACTCGTCGGTCCCTCGCCGTTGAGACAGTCATACACAAAGCGTCCGTCCCAGCAGCGGTTCAGATCGAGCATCCAGCTGATCCGGCTGAAGTGGGCCGCAGCGGCATCCTCCCCGCCCTGTGCCGCGCCAAGGGGTGCCCAGAGGTAGTTGAAAAATGCTCCGGTGTGCCCCCACTCGCGTTCGTCGAATGAAGCCGTGGCCATTTGGGCAAAGAACTTCCCTTCTTCGTCTCGGTTGCCCTGCAGTCCAAAGTAGATCGCCCCCAACCCGTTTTTTCCGTTGGATTCATACGCCATGTAGGGCTCGTGATCGCCGTAGGGAATCGCCCCTTTTCCTGCGTACCAGGAAAAAAATCTGTTGGCCGCATCGATCGCCGGATCGATTTCCGGGTTGGTCAGTCCGCATTCCTTGGCTAAGACAAGTCCTAGCATACAAGGCAAACCTGCCGAGCTAACCGTTCCGTATCCACCGCCGATCGCACCGTGTTTCCAATCGGCAAACCCGTGCCCGAACGTCCCGAACATACTCCGGTTGTTGGCAATGTTGATCGCATAGGCCTCGACTGCAGGCAGAACCAACGCATCGCCGGTCGCGAGGTAATATTCAGCAAGGAAGATGAGCTTGTGTCCTCGGTCCCAGACGGGCAATCCACCGCTG
>JASJLI010000007.1:0-50565 GCA_037620805.1 Akkermansiaceae bacterium | reverse complement strand
CCTTTACTGTGTTACCATGAAACAAGAAAGCTGTCATCGTGAAGGCTCGAAGCAAGTGCGTCGGCATAGTAAAAAAAAGCTACACGCCCGCACAACGATTACTCGACAGCGGGATGAGGACGAATGGCTTGCCTCTGAAGGTAAGGCACTTCAATGGTTATGGCAGATTACGCATTCAAAAAATATTTTCACCCAAGAGCCATTCATTCTGATTACAGTTCCTCTTGGTAGTAAATTTTGACGAATTTCAGCTGCTTTTCTTCGTCAAAGCCACGTTCGAAGGTCGTTTCGTCAGACTCCTTGAAGGCGGGTGCAAAGCTGATATTCACCCCAGTATCGAGTTTCATCGTGCTGCGGAACTTGTTACCAGCCTTGCGGGCCACTTTTTTGGCTATCGTGAAGGTTTCATTGAGCTTCCCCCCATCCTCTTCGTCTTGATTCGCCTGAAACGCATCGAACTTTTCGATAATCTCGGGCTCTTTCAGCGCCTCCTCACGGAAATGCTTGAGATCAAATTCATCTCGCTCCTCGAAATACTCCATCGCCTGATTAGCGACCCTGCATTTCTTCTCAGCGCCCATCTCATCGGGGAGTCCCTCTTTGGCAAAGGAAACGGCCATATCGGCGTAACGGCGCGTCATGTAGTCGTCATCCTTGCGAAATTTCACCCCCAGGAAGTCCCGCATCCAGAAGTGAGTTCCCGCACTTGTTTTATCGAAGGTGTAGACGAGATAGCCATCATCCTTCTGCGAGTTGACGATGAGACAGCCTTTGTCGATTTTATCCGGAGAAATGCCCTGGTGGGTAATCAGCTGTATGTTTCCATCGCTGTCGGCAATTTCCAAAAATGGCACTCGGCTCTCGGATTTGATGATACTAATCGCCTGCATCGGGTCTCCATCGACAAGTAAGTCATCCACCATAGCGACACAGAGGTCGCCGGACTTAATATTAGGATGTTTGGATGTGTTATAAAGGTGGCGGGCAATCTTCCTACCCTGCTCTAAAAGAAGTTCGGGATCGGCAAAAATTGCTACGGCGTAGCGGTAAACCTCGTTGAGATCCAGCGACGAGTGATGGGCAAATGCCTTTAGCTCTAGATTTTTAAACGGCTTAAGAAATGATGGTGTCAAGATGGCGTTATCTTCATCGGAAAATCGGCACAACTCCTTGGAGGTGCGCAGGGGTTCGGATCGAAGCGGATTACCAACCTTGGCAAGAGAAAGCGCGGCCAGCTTGGCGCGACGGAAGTTCAGTGTAATGGACATAAAGGAAACGAATTAGTCTTAATCTTGGGCATCAATATCGGCAGCATGTTTGCGGAATGATTTTAATTCCTCTGTAACCTTTGGTAACAAGAAATAGATACCGATGAAGTTAGGGAAGCACATAGCAAATAAACCAGCATCAGAGAAATCCAATACGTTCCCTAATTTAACGGAAGCTCCTAATACCACCATTCCACAGAACAGAAGTTTGTAGGTGATATCCATTTTTTTACTTCTACCAAAAAGATATGCCCACGCTTGCTGACCATAATATGACCATGAAATCATCGTGGAGAATGCGAATAATAAGACGGCTACAAATAGCACATACGGAAACCAGGAAATAACACTCCCGAATGCCACGGATGTAACGCCAATGGCTTTCCCCCAATCGCCTTGGGCTTCTGCGGGAACATATTCACCAGTGATGACGATCACTAAGGCTGTCATGGTGCAGACAATTACAGTATCCACAAAAGGCTCTAGTAAGGCGACATACCCCTCACTCGCCGGTTTGGATGTTTTTACCGCTGAGTGTGCGATAGGTGCAGAGCCAAATCCTGCCTCATTTGAAAACGCAGCACGTTTGACACCTTGAATCAACACACCGATCATTGCCCCCAATCCAGCTTTCATTGAGAATGCTCCTTCGAAAATTTGCTTGAATGCTCCAGGTATTTCCGTGAAGTGAGTCAGAAGAATATAGAGTGCACATAAGACATAGATAGCGCACATAAACGGCACTAATTTTGAAGTCACCTTGGCAATCCCAACGATTCCTCCGAGAATGACGCTCCCAACAGTGATTGCAAGAATCACACCAAACAACCAACCTTTGTCAGCAAAGAAACTGTCCTGACCTCCGGTGATTGCAATAAGCTGCTGACATGCTTGATTCCCTTGGAACATGTTGCCGCCTCCAAAAGAAGCGAGAATACATGCTACGGCAAAAATAACGGCCAAGATCTTACCAAACCCAGCATACCCCAATTCGGCAAACCCCTGACTCAGATAATACATTGGACCACCATGAACCTTCCCATTCTCATCGATGATTCTGTATTTAGTTCCTAAGGTGCATTCGCAAAATTTGGTGGTCATACCAAACACACCACACAAAATCATCCAAAAAGTAGCTCCAGGACCACCAACACTAATTGCGATTGCGACGCCTGCAATATTTCCAAGTCCTACAGTGGCTGAGAGTGCTGCGGTTAATGCCTGAAAATGAGTAATCTCGCCGGGGTCGTCCTTTTTGGAATATTTTCCCTTTAAAGTTCGGAATGCCATCCCTAGCCCCCTGACGTTGATGAATCCAAATCTAATGGTAAGAAAAATGGCACTAACTACGAGCAGAGCCAAAACAAATGGAATTTCCGTTCCCGGTATCTTAAAAAACACCACCATATTGGAGTATTTTGATATGGGAGCAAAAAAACTGTCGATGGCGGCGTCCAAACCGCCCTTCTCCCCCGCCCAAGCGGAGCTGATCATAAATGGTAGAATAAGAAGGAAACGTAGCAGGAAAGAAATGGGTGTGGTCTTCATAGGCATTGTGCGGTCCACACACACTGCCAGCTACCCTCGGGAGGGCACAAGAAAAATAGCTGTCGCCTTATTACTTCGACGACTTTTTTGATCCTACTTGATCATCTCTGCGATGATTTCCCGTAGCTCTCGGGCTGGGATCGCAAAAGTGGCCACCCGGCTAGCTCGGGCGATGTTCATACCCACGCATGTTCCGTCGAGCGCAAGAAGCGGTCCACCTACGGAAGACTTGGTCAGTGGTGTATCGTGATGAATGACCCTTGGAAAACCAGTACGGCGTTTTGAAAGAGAATTCTCGCCACCACTCATTTGATCGTTCCGGCTCATTTTTGCTGGACCTCCGGGGCGCGCCATCAGCTCCACATCAAATTTCATGTTCTTTTTATCACGAAGAAGTTCGATAGATAGCTTGTCGCCTGGCTTTTTGCCTTTCATCGATTTTAACAGATCCGCGCGTTCCTTGAGCTTAACGCCTCCTGCTGACAGAAGCATATCACCCGATTTGAGTCCGGCTTTTTCTGCACCACTTTTGGCGCTGACCTTTTCAATTTTCAAAGCATCCTTCTTATCAGAGCCCAGTTGCACACCGAGAATCACTTTACTGGTAGACGATTTAATCTCACGTGTCACAGCACTGGCAATTCCAATGCGGACTCGACGCCGGTCACGTGTGGTAGAGCCATTGGAAATCATCCAGTGCCCTTGCTCGACGTCGTCTTGTTCACTGAGTTTTACAGGTGTGAAAACCTGGTCTGCATTCACCTTAAGCATCGCTACATCCCACTGCTCATCCACTCCGAGGATTTTAACATCGCTATAGACCTCTCCGCCAATACGAAGACTAAGCTTGTCTTTCCCTTCGATTTCACTGGCTTTGGTCAGCACATGCCCGATTTCACTAACAACAACTCCGTAAACAGTTTTGATCCTTGATTTCTCATCCGTATAGATCACAGCACTACTTTCCTGGAGAACTTGGCGCTGAGGCTCAAATGCCTCCCACACCAGCTTACCGTTGATCCTATTCTCTGCGGGAAGTGACCCATTAGTCGGAATCTGAGCGCTCAAAGGCTGTAGCGAGGCCATCAGCAACGTTGTCAGTCCCATGACTAGAGTGAGTGTATTTTTGAAAATCATAAAATGTTAGAATATAGTCGTATTATAGGGGCGGAAGTGGCTCATGGATTTAAACTTACGCAAAATTATTTTTTACCTAGCTTAAGCTCTATCGTCTTTTCCTTACCTTTTCGTTGAATGACTAATTTGATGTTATCGCCTACGGATTTTTCTTTGAGGATGGCCTTGAAAGCCTCCTTATCCGCGATGTCTGTGTCGTCTACTTTCAGGATAATGTCTCCTGCTTTGATGCCAGCCTTATCAGCAGGGCCGTCTTTCAAGACTTTTCCGATCAACAAGCCATCATCAGAATCAGTTGAGCCAAACCCAAGAAAACCGCTACCTTTGACAGGACGTTTGGCAAATGGCCCGTCCCCTAGGAACTTGTTTTCTTTCATTTCATCCCAGTGCTTGATGTATTCCCGCATAGGCACATGCATATTCTGCTCCATGGTTTTGGAAACTCTGCTATGAATGCCGATCAGACGGCCCTCCATATCAAATAATGGGCCACCAGAGTCGCCACCGATCACTTTGCAATCTGAGTGCAAGGTCGTCTCACTATCCTTAACGATTCTCCCGAGTCTCACGACCGGACCCCGCTCCTTGTCAAATCCACCCGAGTGACCGAGTGCAAAAATCCAGTGGCCGAGCTTGTAGTTGTTGTCCTTATTAATATCGACATAAGGGTATTCGCCCTCCTCGGTGATTCGCATCATGGCGGCATCCGTATTGGAAACTAATCCCATCGAAACTGCCTTAAGTTTAGTTCCATCGTTGAGAATAACCGTCAGTTCCTTGTCGACGCCAGCTGTCACGTGAGCTGCGGTTAATACCAATCCATCAGGAGAAACAATCACGCCACTCCCAAAGCCTTGGCCTAAACTAATGCTTACGGTTGCCTTGCGGACACGCTGTAAACTCTCCACAAGAGCATTTTGAATCTCTATCAAATCCGCTTTGGTCTGTGGCACCGTCTTCTCATTAAAGGGCATGGCTTTCGCCTTGGCCACAAGCGATGTGGCCACGAGTATCAATGATGCTGAAGCAATAGCTACGGCAAATCGCTTAACGGGGAGGTAAGAGGGGGGGGTATTCATCTTTAATTCTATAACGAGCGCAGGCTGCCTTTTCGTTCAAGAAACTGATGCGGAAATCATATCCGCTGTTCGTGAACAGACGCAAGCTGTCGGATCTTTGGTTAATCCAATGATCAGAATCAGGGTGCTAGTTACACAATGCCCCATTTTATGGAGGCTATCAACTGAAAAAGCCCAATCATACATATTCAGAAAAAAAGCTGAAAAAAAGGCACAAAAAAACAGTCCGACTGGACTAGATCACCAAGAAACCCCTAACCTGTATGAACTGATGCCAATCGGACTGTCTCGCTCTCCGAAGAGAACGGGCGGAAATTATCACGCAGACGACCTACGTAAAGTGTTTATCGTGTTATAATACCGACTTTCGAAAAACAGTCGTTCACAATCATAATCACACGACTATTCGTTGTAATCACATTCGGGTAAGGTAGTCAGCAACCTGATCTCGTTGGCTTGATGGCGAACCTAGTTTGTTATGAAATGCAACCACTGCACCCACGCCAGCGGCGTAATTTGCCTCCAGTCGTGTAGGAATTTCTAACACAGGAAAATGATATATCCTACTGCGCTGCCACAGACGCCACGACAGGAACAATCCCGTACCAACCAGCAAGATTCCCACTCCGCCGCCTAAGGCGTATAGAAGGTAGGGTTTCACCTTGGCCACCACCCCGCCTGACGCGTTACCGGAATCTCCATCTGATGGGCCTCCTTCACCCCCGTTAGAACCATTTCCTGCTGCAGCACCAGCACTTGTAGCGTCAGCGGTTGACGAGGATTTTGCAACTGCAGCCTGTAATTTAGCCTGTTCTTTTTCAAGCCAATAGAGACGAATGGATAGTTGCACGATAAATGATTCTACCTGCATCGTGGGATCGGATTTCTCCAATGCCTTCATCTGTGCGCTTTCCAGCATCTTCAAGGCATCCGCGGCGGTAATCCCTGATGCCCCCTCCCCGCCGAATGCCAACTGATTCTTTGATGGGTCTCCTAAAAAACAAAACACCACGGCGGTTAGCTTCCCCCCTTTGTAACGTTCATCGACGAGCTTCTGAATAGTGTAAGGTGGGGGGATTTTCTGCTGTGCATCAAAAAGATACATCCTCACATCCACTTCAGAATCATCGGCGTGATACTCAAGGAAGCCTTCCCGATCGAGTGATTCCTGCATACTTAACAACCTTTGAGGGTCGATCAAATAGCTCTCGGGAGAAGACAAAAAGTAATCAGCCAAATAATCCTGAGGGAGTTCCGTGGGATCATATTCAGGCTCGGGCTCGACGGGTTCAATCGATGGAACCTCAGGCTCGGGAGCGACCCTGGGTAAAGGCAATGTATCGGGATCATCGACAAGGATGTCGGCTCCAGCAATGAGTTCTCCCTTTTTGAGACGTGCACGATCGGCTTCCGACCAGACAGGTAACGCCTGACTTAGGGCCACTCCTGCTGAGAAAAGAAACAGGCTTACAGCAACAAATACAGAGCCCCTCATCGCATTATCTCCTCATCGTTAGTAACTGCTACAGAAGGATCTGGCTGCCCTCGCACATGTCCAGAGCGAATACGTTGCAAGATCTCCCCCGCCCCTTGCTGGGATACTCCGGCTAAGCGCTCGAAGTGTTCGGGGTTTCGATTCGCATGCCTCGATTTTTTTTTCAGAACGGCCGTGAGCTTTTTCATCACTACTCCCAGTGCTTTCAAATGGTTTCCCTGGAGTAAATGCGGGTGGGCATTCGATAAAATTCGGAATGTTTCTTCCTCGCTAAGATAGACGTCCAATAAATACCCGAAGGAAATGGAAGCTACCTTGGAATTTACGTCCACCACAAGGAGCACACCACCATCGTTAGGCCTACTGATATCGATGTCTTCGTAAGCACCATGATTAAGCAGCCACATCCCAAACTGACGAATGTTAGACCTTTCATCCAAGTCTCCATAATAAACACTGAAAAACAACTGGGGGAAATTTGTCTCGAATCCCTCAAACCATTTTTCAGCCTTGCGGCGCTCCTTCATGCGTAACACTCCAGCCGCATCACTGAGACGCCTAAGTCTGACTTCCCCTGCCCCATATTGGCGGTCGAGGTCACGCATCGCAAAACCACAGTGAGGGCACTGTGATGCACTGCGATGGATCCTTTGCACGCACCGGGGACACTTCATCTCAGAGAGCAACCTAATAAAAATCACCCTACTTTCCAAGCCTAGAAACATAGGAAAGTGAAATAATCAGTTAATCCAAAGGAATCGACGCATTTCATCACTATCTATGATTAAATTTGTCATGACTTCCCCTCGATGATAGCCCAGCATGCGCGCCCCTCCACACACATAATGAAGTGAGCTACTAGCCATGAGTGATAACGAATATCTAGAAAAAACAAAGTTCGTCTCGGCACTAGGCCTGAGTCTACATCAGTGTGGGGCCACCAGTCATCGTATTGAGCAACATCTTACCAATGTTTGTGAACTCCTAGGTATTCACGGCACATTTTTTCACACCCCAACAAGCTTTACCTTTTGCTTCTGGCGAGATGACCCCTCTCAGCAGCACATCCAGATGGAAAGAATTCACTCAAATGATGAAAATTTGGGGCGTTTGGAACTTCTCGACTCATTGATCGAGCGTTTTGCTGCGGACGAACTCGACTTTGAGGAAATGAAAAGCGAGTTCCAACAGGTTCTCTCGATGCCGAACTACTATCGTAAATGGCAGGAATGTTTGGCTTGGGTGGTGCTCTCTGGATGTTTTGCAGCTCTGCTATCAGACAACGCCAATGACCCCATCGTAGCCTGTGTGGTCACCGCACTCATCTTCGCCATTGCTCAAGCGAGCGTTAGATTTCCGCGTCTTCAGAATACGCTGGAGATTTCCACCGCCTTATTTTCTGGTATTGTGGTCACGGGTATCGCGGCGATTGGTGTGAAAATTAATGTCCCCTTCGTCATTCTATCCACGATCATTGTCTTTGTCCCTGGACTTTCATTAACCGTGGCTCTCAGTGAAATCGCTCAACGCGATCTCGTTTCAGGCACCTCGAAATTTGTCCATTCGGTGATGGCCTTATTCAAACTCTACTTTGGTGCTATCCTCGGTGTAGGTATCGGAGCTTTACTCTGGGGAAGCGGTGCAGGAGACACCGTGCATGATATCCAAACCTTACCAAGTTGGAAAACACTACCGATCATCTTTGGGCTCGCCACTTTTTTGTTAGTGGCATTTAACATCCACATCAAACAACTTTTCTGGTGTGCTCTTTCATCACTCATTGGATACTACGTCGCTCACACCAGCGAGGCGTATTTTGGAGTTGCCGCAGGTATGTTCCTCGGTGCGTTCGCCGTGGGAGCCTACTCAAATATCTATTCCCACATCAGAAACGCACCCGCATCGATGGTTTTAAGCCATGGCTTGATCCTCCTTGTCCCAGGCAGCAAAACATACATCATCCTCAACTCGTGGATCACAGGCGAGCAGATGCTTGAGAGTAGCAGCAACGGAAATCAGGCGTTCCTGATTTTTATCTCACTGGTCGCCGGACTGCTGTTTGCAAACGCTCTGGTCGCCACACGAAAGAGCCTCTAAATGAAAGAGTCTTAAACCCCCTCCTACTCCCACTCGATGCTTGCAGGTGGCTTGGTTGAGATATCGTAAAGCACGCGGTTGATACCATCGACCTCATTGAGAATTCGGTTGCTGGTCTCGCGAAGTAACGCTGGAGGAAGCTCTACCCAGTCGGCAGTCATTGCGTCCTCACTAACAACGGCACGTAGGCTGATGGCCCACTCGTAACTACGCTCATCACCTTTGACGCCAACAGTCTTCACAGGAATCAATCCTGCATAGGCTTGCCAAACTTTGTCATACCAGCCGTGATCCTTGAGACGACCAATAAAGATGGCATCACACTCGCGGATGATCCGAAGTTTCTTATCAGTGATGTCACCAGGGCAACGCACTGCGAGACCGGGTCCAGGGAATGGATGGCGCTGAAGGATATCATGAGGTATCCCCAAAGAGGTTCCCAACTCACGCACTTCATCCTTAAACAACTCAGCAAGCGGCTCTAACACCTTACCTTGCTCCTGAAGTTCAAGAATGCGAGGCACGCGGTTGTGGTGTGTTTTGATCTTGGAGGCCTTTGACTTAGCGTTGGAGGCTGATTCAATCACATCGGGGTAAAGCGTTCCCTGTGCGAGCATATCTGCATTCCCCACGGTGTCCCAGAAAACATCGATGAATAAGTTACCGATGATTTTACGTTTTTCTTCGGGGTCAGACACATTGGCTAATTGACCGAGGAAAAGTTCAGAACATTCTACGGTTTCAATATCCACTCCCATGCGGTGAAAGTTATTTCGCACTTCGTCACCTTCATCCATACGCATCAGGCCGTGATCGACAAAAATCGCACGAACATTCACGCCGGCTTCTTTAAGTAAAACGGCCAAGACCGTGCTATCAACGCCGCCACTGACGCCGCAGACGACTTGTTTATCGCCTACTTTTTCACGAATGCCATCGAGGAGTTCACGTTTAAAATCTTCGATATGAAACTCCTCCAGATTGTTCGCATGGAGTAGGAAGTTATGCAGAATCCGAAGGCCCTCGTGACTGTGAGTCACCTCTGGGTGGAATTGAATACCGAAGTATCGATCGCCCCATTGCAAGGAAACAGGCGTCCCCTCAGTGTTGGCCGCCAGCACCTTGGCATTATCTGGTAATTCACTAACCGTATCGGAGTGACTCATCCAGACTTGGGACTCGTGGGAAATCCCTTCATAAAGGCCTTCGCTCTTGGTAGGTTTCAGTGCAGCAGGACCATACTCGCGGCGGTCGCTAGACTTGACAGCCCCTCCAAATTTAATATTCAGAATTTGCATGCCATAACAGACACCTAACACAGGAACTCCAAATGCGTCCAAGGTTTCAAAATCAATATCAGGTGCATCTTCATCACTGGTGCTCTTAGGCCCTCCCGAAAGAATGATTGCACCAGGCTTACCAATTGATGCCAAGTCCTCTGGCTCATAAAGTTTAGCAAAGAAACCAAGCTCACGGACACGCCTAACAATAAGCTGTGTGTACTGTGAGCCAAAGTCGAGAACGGCAACGTGATTTTTTTCGATCATAGAATAAAGTAAGAATGTAAGTTAGTTAAAAAGTAATTTCGTAGGTCTGTTGATGGCCACTATGCCCACTATGCCCACTATGCCCACTATGCAGATGGCTGGTAGTTCACAGGCTCCTCGGTAATGGTGATATCATGGACATGACTTTCCTTGAGTCCACCGGATGTGATTTGAGTGAATTCTGCCCGCTCACGCAAGTCGTCCAGGTTAGAGGCACCCACGTAGCCCATACCTGATTTCAGGCCACCCATCAGCTGGAAGACCACATCAGAAAGGGAGCCTTTGTAGGGCACGCGGCCTTCAACGCCTTCAGCGACTAATTTCCCAGAACTATTCTGACCATAACGATCGCCTGAACCCTTCCGCATAGCTCCTACAGAGCCCATACCACGGTATGATTTAAATCGTCTCCCCTGATAGTGCACGGTCGCACCGGGACTCTCACGTGTTCCTGCTAGAATAGATCCTAACATCACCAGATCGGCTCCTGCGGCAAGCGCTTTGACAATATCACCAGAATAGCGAATTCCGCCATCGGCGATCACCGGGATTCCTTTATCACGACAATAGGATGCAACATTCTGAATGGCTGTAAATTGGGGCATACCCACGCCAGAGATCACACGGGTGGTGCAAATTGAGCCAGGGCCAACACCTACTTTGACAGCCGAGGCTCCAGCTTCGACAAGATGTTGTGCACCCTCAGCTGTGACCACGTTGCCCGCGATCACTGGAACATCACCTAGTTCACGTAACTTGCTAATGACATCCACCACTCGGCTAGTGTGCCCTGTAGCGGCATCAATAAAGAGAGCGTCTGCCCCCGCCCTGATCAAGGCCTGGCCTCGTTCAACACAATCGGGTCCTACACCGACGGCCGCGCCACAGCGAAGTTGTCCGTTAGGGTCTTTAGCTGAATTTGTAAATGTGATACGCTTCTCGATATCGGCTCCTGTAATTAAACCTGTTAGCTTACCATCCCCATCGATCAAAGGTAGTTTTTCAATACGATTTTGATAGAGGATACTGCGAGCTTCTCGCAGTTTTGTATTTTCGTGTGAAGTAGCCAGACGTTCAAGCGGAGTCATCACCTCGGAAATAGGTGCCGAGCTATCAGCCATGTGACGGACATCGCGGCCGGTCACCATACCCTCGAGTTTTCCATCGGCATCCACCACAGGAAATCCGGAAAACCCTTGTTCGTCCATAATAGCGAGTAGTTCGCCAACGGTTTGGTGCTTGGAGACAGTGTATGGCTCATGAATCACGGCGCTCTCAGAACGTTTCACCTTGAGCACCATGGCAGCTTGATCTTCGATGAGATTATTCCGGTGGATCACACCAATACCGCCCTCTTGAGCGAGAGCAATTGCTAGTTCCGTTTCTGAAACCGTATCCATCGCCGCTGAAACAACGGGGATATTTAGTCCAATATTACCAGTCAATGAGGTCTTTAAATCTGCATCGCCGGGTAATACTCCGCTCATACGAGGAGTCAGCAGTACGTCGTCAAAAGATAGTCCAAGTGAGATTTGCGCCATGAATGAGTCAATAGAAGCTCTCATCCGATGACAAGTCCAAATCCTCAACAGGTGAATATTTTTCAATCACCCTTATCAGTTACTCTTACCAAAACTAATCCCGGCCGTAGCGGTCACGGAATTGTTTCAGTAAATCTTCCACTTTATCATGATCATCGTCAGTGACTGTGTGACCAGGAGTCTTGCCCTCATCTACCTGAAATGGGCTGTTCTCGGGGACTTGGGGAGTATGTGCAACAGAAGGATCCGGCTGAGGGAAAAATGCAGGTTCAACCGGGGCCTCGGTTTGAGAGGGTTCGACTGATTGAAACGGAGACGGTGTTTCGGCCGAATCGGTGTCTATAGCGAATGGAGATTCGATCACGTTCTGAGGAACTACCACAGGGGATGCTGCGGGTGACTCGTTGTCGGAGGCAATCGTAAAGGGATAGCTCTCACCCACATTCGCTGGAGTATCTTGTGTATCTTTAACGAGGGGCTGCGATGGTTCCACCGGTTGCTCCTGTGGAGGATCAAAATGAGGAGGCTCCGACTGCAGCGTATCTTGTTGGACTGGATTCGAGGCCGGATGCTGGCCAAAAGGCTGAGGCAGATCCGCAGGTAACTGAGGACGCGGCTCGCTATCGATAGCTTCCTCAGGCTGGAAAACTGGAGCTTTTTCATAGGCTGGAACGCTAGGTTGATCTGACTGGAAAGATACTACAGCCTCGGGTGGCTCTGGAGCTTGGCGATCATCAGTGGATGGCCCGCTCTCCGGCTCTCCTGACATTTCTGTCGTAGGATTTATTTCTGTCGTAGGATTTGGCCTAAATACAGGAGGAACCTGAGTTGTGCCTGGAATAACTACAGCGGCGGGCGCGTGTAGAACCTTTTCATCCACAGACTCGGGTTCGTCATCCTTTACTATATCTTCAGGAACATCAGGCGTCAGCAAGGAGATAGGATCAAGTAGACTTATCCCATTATCGACTGCTGCCGAGTTAAACTCATTCTTAGAAATATCCTCCCATGCTGATGATGCCTCCCTAACTAATCCACGGGCATAAACCACCCCCGAATCAAAGTCCATGGTATCAGCAATCGCATGAGCACGATCCCCTGCCCTGTCTTTCAGTAGTGAAACTGCCGCCTCCTTATCCATCGGCTTCAGATCGATCACGATATCGCTCAAGCGATCTTTAAGTCCACAAGGAAGACGAGGTAGAAACGCTGTTTCCCAGACATCTCCGTTCACACTAATGATCAGCGCAAGTTTGTTACAAGATTGGTGAAGCGCATTGAGGAAAGTAGCCACCTGCAATGCAGCCTCAGGATTACTGGAAAACCCTTCAACCTCATCTAGAATCAATACAGGCGAGCTCACTAAACCCGTCAAATTCAGCAAGGTTACCAGCTTTTCATGCATGTCAGTCTCGACAGAGTCACCGCCAAATACCGTCTCAAACAATGAGCTATTCCGACTTGATTGGTCGATCGAGGCCGAGCTGTAGCGGAACAGAAGCTCCACCCACCATGCTACGGGGCGATACCCGGCATGAGTTCGCTCTGCCAACTCAGCCGTTAGGCGTGGCCCGAGTAGGGAGAAATTAGACTTTGCCCATTGCGCGGTCACAGCCTCATCGTTATGAAAATCAAATGTCTCTACGGGGCGCAATTGCAGAGCTTGCAGAGCGCTTTCACGTTCCTGACTAGGCACCTCCCCCGATTTCACCAATGGCTCCAAGCCTAGTGCCAAAATCCGGCGCGCCAACAAATCTAACACGGTAAGCCCTCCACCAGCGGGAAGCACCCGAGAAAATCGACGCAGCACGGCATCAAGCACAGACTGGGCGTCAAGGTAGCGTCCCCTACTTGGCTCCAGAGGAATAAACTCATGAGTACGTGCCACACGCTGGTGTAGACGCATCAGTAAGTGGGTTTTTCCAAATCCGGCACGGGGCGAGCGCAGCAGCACCATCCGCCCCCTCTCACTAGCTCGTGTGGTCAATGCTTGAGTCAGCGACTCCAGAGCCTCAGCATTTACGTTTGCTGTTGTAACCTCGGGCATGTGGCCCAGCATTTCAAAAGCGTGATCGAACGGATTAGAGGGAAGGTTTCCTGAGGGATTGGCCATAGTTAAGCATCATTTAATTTAGTCGTCCGCTTATAAACGCATTACATAAATAAGATTCTTGCACGACTAACTGTATCAGTCACTTGAAAAATCTTATCTTTTCCTCCCTCGACAAAATAAATCTCGCTCCTAGCTTCGCTATGACGTCTGTATGCCGAGTTATTCCTTCCCATTCCGCGGATTGACCGCTTGTATACCAACTCAACAACCTATCTTCAACCTCGCTAAGACCAAAAGACCGTAATTATGGACACTCCTACCACACCTCCCGTTGACCAATCCGACGTAGTCGTCGCCGACGCTACCCCCGAGACAACCCTCCCTGCAGACGATGTCGCAGCCATCGACCAACTTGGCAAAGTCTACCAATCGTTTAAAGACGAAATTGGCAAAGTCATTATCGGTCAGGAAGAAGTTATCGAACGCCTCGCCATCTGTCTCTTCTCACGCGGTCATGCTCTTCTAATGGGAGTTCCCGGACTTGCTAAAACACTCCTTGTCTCATCAGTCGCCGAGACCATGGACCTAAGTTTCAACCGTATCCAGTTCACTCCCGACCTGATGCCTGCAGATATTACCGGCACCGACATCATTCAGGAAACAGATGCAGGTCACCGTGAATTCGAGTTCGTCAAAGGTCCCGTCTTTGCAAACCTCGTACTGGCTGACGAAATTAACCGTGCCCCGGCTAAGACTCAGTCCGCTATGTTGGAAGCTATGCAGGAAAACATGGTGACTGTCCTCGGAAAAACCTACAAACTCGACAAACCATTCTTCGTGCTCGCCACCCAGAACCCCGTTGAGCAAGAAGGAACCTACCCACTCCCCGAGGCACAGCTCGACCGCTTCATGTTCCTAATCGACGTCGACTACCCAAGTCACGATGAAGAACTCCGCATCGCCCGTGAGACCACCGGCATCGCCAAGCAAACCCTCAACCACATCCTCAACGGTGAGCAGGTAATGCAATACCAAGACCTCGTACGCCGAGTTCCAGTCCCAGACCATATTTACGAATATGCTGTGGAAATCGTCCGCAAGACTCGTCCAGGCACCGAAGCCGCTCCCGACTGGATCGGTGAATACGTTGGTTGGGGTGCTGGCCCACGTGCCGTGCAGTATCTCATCCTTGGAGCCAAAGCTCGCGCCGCACTCAATGGCTCCTACATGGCTCGCCTGGAGGATATCGAAGCCGTCACCAGCCCCGTGCTATGCCACCGAGTGCTGACCAACTTCGCCGCCGAATCTCAAGGCATGACTGCTGCCAAGGTAGTCGAGCGCCTCGTGAGTGAAATGAGAGAAGACTAGAAGATTTAAGACTCAAGAATCAAGAATCTTAAATAAGATGAAGTACGATTTCCTCGATCCTGTTGCACTCGCACGGTTAGGAGCTATCCCTCTGGAGGCCCGACATGCGATGACTGGTAATGTGGCTGGCCGTCACAGGTCGCCTCACCGTGGATCGTCGGTTGAATTTGCCGAATACCGGAAATACGTTCAAGGCGACGACACCAGGAGGCTCGATTGGAAAGCCTACGCTCGCTCCGACCGCTATTACATTAAGGAATTTGAAGCCGACACCAACCTGCGTGCCTATTTTGTATTAGACGCCAGTGGTTCCATGGGATTCAGTGCTGCTGACGATGCTCGAATACAGTTTGCTCGCAAATTGGCAGCGACTCTAGCTTACCTCATCATTGACCAAGGTGATGCGGCAGGCCTCTCGGTTTGTAAGGAAAAAATCCACATTGAGATCCCCCCGACCCGCCGTGCAGCGCATTTAAACTACATGTTCGAAGTTCTGGCTAAAACAGAACCCAGTGGAGAAACCGGATTACTTGAAGCTCTGCATACGATTGCAGAAAAAGTCAACCAGCGTGCGTTGGTGATTATTCTTTCTGATCTTTTCTGTGACACCAACGCCCTCGCAGACGCGCTTCAGCACCTCCGCTACCGCAAACACGACATCGCTGTGTTCCATATGCTCGATAAACAAGAAATCGACTTCGACTTCGAGCGTCCACACCGCTTTGTTGATATGGAGGATAAAACCTCCGTCGTAGCCGAACCCATCCTGATCGCTGAGGAATACCGCGCCGCCATGAAAGAATTCATGGAGACCGTGCAAAAGAAATGCCACGACGTCCACGCCGATTACCACCTCATCACCACCGATCAGGACTACGAGGAAATCATCCATAATTTCCTAACAACCCGACTCCCCAAAAAAGGGAAAAAGTAATTCACCTGCCTCTCGCCTCCTGACACCTGACACCCGCCCATGTCCTTCCTTCAACAATCGCTCCTCTGGGGCCTGTTCGCAGTAAGCATCCCCATCATCATCCACCTGTTGAACCGCAGGCGGCACCGTACGGTGAAATGGGCTGCTATGGAGTTCCTGCTCAAGGCGACTCGTGAATCGAGAGGTAAGAAAAAGCTCAAGTACCTGATCATTCTGGCTTGCCGGGCCTTAGCGATCGCGGCTGTTATTTTTGCTATCGCCCGCCCTCTTGTAGGAGGATTCCTCGGCTTTGGCACATCAAAAATCGATACCGTCATTCTCGTATTAGACCGTTCCTCTTCCATGGAGCAACTTGCCAAAGGTGGTGACGACAGCAAACGCCAAAGTGCCTTGGCCAGCGTGCGTAAGTCACTTAGCTCTCTAAATAACCCTCGACTCATCCTCATCGATAGCGCTACCGGAATAGCTCAAGACGTCCCCTCACCCGATGTCTTGGAAGAACTCAGCGCAACATCCCCCACGGACACACGGGCATCTATCCCCTCGTTAATCTCCAGCGCCATTGATTTTGTAGCGGAAAACCCACCAGGTCGCACAGAGATCTGGGTGGCCTCCGATCTTCAAGAATCAGACTGGGCTCCTGAACAAGGACGTTGGGAAGCTATACGCACAGGATTGATCGATCTACCGCAGAAAACGACTCTACGTGTTCTTTCCATGGCATCGCCACCAAAGGACAATACCGCTATTCGAGTGCTATCGTCTCGCCGCAGCGGTGATGAACTTGTGCTCGATCTCCAACTTCTCCGCAGCGACAGCGGTGGTCCAGCAGCCGTCCCTATCACCTACAGTGTCAACGGAGCACGCAGTTCGGATAAAATCACTCTTAATGGCCAGCTCTATCAATTCCAGAAACGACTCCCACTTGGAAATCGTGAAGGTGTTGGGCACGGCTTTGTTTCCATCCCATCGGACACCAATAGCCGGGATAACGTCTCATTCTTTGCTTACGGCGAAGACGCCCCGACCAAGACCTACCTCATCACCGAAGGCGGCGAGTCATCCACCTGGCTCACCCTCGCATCCGCGCCTCCTGGGTTTGAACGCAGCCAGTGTGTGGAACTCGCTCCTAAGAGCGCACACAAAATCGAATGGGCTGGTGCAGCGCTCGTCATCTGGCAGGCTCCACTCCCCACAGGCCCCGTCGCTCAAGAGCTCAATCGTTATATCGAAAACGGAGGTGCTGCCCTTATGCTCCCACCGCGTGGCGAATCTGATACCACCTTTCTCGGACTCCAGTGGGGAGATCAAACGACATCCCCACGTGGCCAATATTTCATCATTGATGAATGGGATCAAGCAGACGGACCACTACGCAATGGCCTCGAAGGGACAAACATCCCCGTGCCTAAATTAAAGGCAATCAAACGCAGAGAAATCATTGGGGAAGCCACCACTCTGGCATCTTGGGACGATGACAAACGTTTCATGGTCCGCCGAGTCATCGGTGATGGCACGGCCATCTTTGCAACGTCCCTACCTGATTACACTTGGTCGAACCTCGGTGATGCCGATGTCCTCCTTCCCGTCACCCAGCGCATGATCGCGGTGGGCGACGCCCGTTTCGGATCAGCCTTCTCAGCCATCGCCGGAGCCTCTGAATCCAAGCTGTCCGACGGCGAGCTCCGCTCACGTCTCGACAGCCATTCAAAATCTGTTTCCAGCAACGCTGCGTATGAAGCAGGTGTTTGGAAACTGGGAGACCGACTCCTCGCTACCAACCGTCCAAAGACTGAAGATCAGTGGCTAATTCTAAGTAACAAGCGTCTCGAAGCCTTATTAGAGGGAACCGAATACAAACTTTTCGAAGACAAAGGCCAGTCCGACTCACTTGCCCGAGAAATATGGCGCGCATTTCTGATTGCCATGCTCGTGTTCCTCATCACCGAAGCCATCCTCTGTCTTCAGCCCAAGGCAGGAAACACTAAATCCTAAGCTCTAAATTCTAATTTAAGACCATCGAACTCTACATGAGTAAATCACATGCCACTTTTGACCTGGAGGAGCGAACATTCCAGTTTGCTCTATCCATAAGAAAATTGGTTGCAGATCACACATGGCAAAGACAGCATTGGACAGATACAGACCAACTACTTCGATCATCAGGTTCAGTAGGAGCCAATTATATCGAAGCCAACAACTCCCTCTCCCAAAAAGATTTCGCATTTCGTATCAAAATCAGTAAGAAAGAAGCAAAAGAATCCCGCTAATGGATACGATTACTTGGCGAAACGGCACCAGATGAACCAAAACTCAGAAACGCATACCAAGAATCAGATGAACTTATGCGCATCCTAGCTACCATCCTTAAAAATCATCTATCGAAACAATAACAACAACCCACATTACTTCTCTATTTAGAATGTAGTGCTTAGAATTTAGAATTTTGAACTTTAGTATTTCCAACCTGACTTTCTCTCCGACACTGACCACTTTTTGGATCGGAGTGATTGCAATGTTAGCTATCAGCTTCCTCTGTGTTGTTGCGATTAGGCGATCGACACGTCCAAAGAGAACCGGAGCCCTAGAGGCTTTGCGTTTTTTCTGTGCACTCATAGCAGTGCTGATGCTCTGGCAGCCTGAGTGGCGTGTTGTCACTGAGCCCGATAGCAAACCTGAGATTGCCATTCTCTACGATGCCTCCCGATCGACCTCTACAGCCGATGCCGTGCTTCCTAGCGAACTCAGCGCCAATCAAGAGGTAGTTACCCGCAAGGAATGGATCGAAAAAATCCTCGCGAGTGATTATTTTAAATCACTTAAGGATGACGCGCGAAACCGCGTTTTCGAGCAGCCATTCTCAGCCCCTCCGGAAGATGCTGACCCAGCGACGATGGCTCTCGCCGGAACTGATATCTACTCGGCGATCGACAAACTTCTCGAAGAACACAACAACCTCCGAGCTATTGTTTTACTGTCAGATGGCGACTGGAATATCGGTCAACAACCTGTGGCCGCTGCTCAGAAGATGCGTCGTCGCAAGATCCCGCTCTTTGGAATCCCCACCGGTAGTGACCGTCGATTACCCGATCTCGACATCTCTAACGTCACGGCTCCAACGTATGGTATTGTTGGAGAAAACGTGCAAATCCCCTTTACCATCCTATCATCGCTCGATCGTGATGTCCGCACACTGGTTCGCCTACGTGATACCAAGTCGGGCAAGGAACGAAGCAAGAACATCACCATTCCTGCAGGCGAAGACTACCACGATTCAATCCTCTGGCGTCTCACCACAGAAGGCTCGTCCACACTTGAACTTTCCATTCCCGTTGCCAATGGCGAGATGGTTGCCAAGAATAACAAACGCCAGTTCACCATCGCTGGACGTAAGGAATCGCTCAACGTTCTGGTGATCGAGACTAATCCCCGTTGGGAATACCGCTTCATCCGAAACGCCCTCTACCGTGATCCAGGAGTTACGGTCGATTGCCTCCTGCTTCATACCCAGCTCGGCATGGGTGACGGACCCGGCTATATTCAAAAATTTCCAGATAAACTCGAAGACCTCCAGAAATATGATGTCGTCTTTATTGGTGATGTCGGAATCAGTGAAACTGGCGACGATGGTATCACCAAAGAGCAAGCCGAACTACTAAGAGGGCTCGTGGAAAAACAAGCCAGTGGCATTGTTTTCATTCCAGGCTCGAAAGGAAACCAGTTCTCTCTCGAGGATAGCGCCTTGGGTGATTTGATTCCTGTCATACTCGACGACTCCAAGAAAGAAGGCTTCAGCGACGTCACACCTTCAAAACTTAACCTCACCTCGGATGGAAAAGGCTCTCTACTCACCATGCTAGGTGATACTGAGGAGGACAATCCAATCATCTGGAAAAGCCTTCCCGGCTTTTACTGGCACGCCCCCATCATCAAGGCTAAGGGAGGCACTGATGTGCTTGCTGTCCATGCTAACAGATCAAATCAATACGGTCGGATCCCAATGCTCGTCACCCGCACAGCAGGAAACGGCAAAGTGCTCTACCTTGGTCACGACTCCGCATGGCGCTGGCGCCGTGGCGTGGAAGACCTTTACCACTATCGTTTCTGGGGTCAGGTCGCTCGCTGGATGTCTTATCAGCGTAATATGGCCGCCGGAGAGCGCATCCGCCTCTACTTCACTCCTGACCGCCCCAAGCCCGGCGACACCGTCAGTCTCAACGCCAACGCATTCGACCAATACGGAGCCCCCCTCAAGGATGGCGATGTCCTGATCGATATCACTTCCCCTGATGGTCAGACCAAGCGCATCAGCCTCGATAAAGCTGATGGTGCCTGGGGTAGCTACTCGGGAAGATTTAAAATCGCCCAGCCGGGAGCATGGAAAATTCAAGCAGCCATCGGTGAAGATACCACCCACGGAGTCAAAACAACTTTGTTAGCTCAAGGTAGCGAAATCGAAAAAACCGGTATGCCCGCCCGCGCTGACGTTCTTGAGGAAATGACCCGCGTCGCCAAAGGTCGATTAATGAGTGGAGACAAACTTGCCTCATTGGTCAAAGAGATCCAAGCCCTGCCCGATCCCAAACCCATGGAGACACGCACCCCACTGTGGTCACACTGGCTAACAGCAGCATCACTTATTCTCCTGCTTGCCATTTTCTGGGTTGGAAGAAAGCTGAACGGGACGTTTTAGGCCTCCTCGCTCATAGATTACCAGCTTTACGATAGCTAATAAAGAAAGCTGGGAGTATATTAAAGCTTCATTGGGCCGTTGATATGCCTGAGCTCTCGTTAAACCCACTTGTCCAGCGCGTCTTGCACCATCACAAGCGAAACCCTCGATACGGAATGCGCAGAAAATAATCTCTACCCTTCTTTGATCCAGATATTGCGGAACTCAATCGGGTCGTTGTGCCACTGGAGGCGGATGGGTGCCTGTTCAGGATGATTATCAGGATACTTCGCTACTTTTTTATGGGTAGTAGTCCCGTAGATTTTTTGGTTATCCTGGACCTTCACACCGTTATGAACGACAGTAACGTAGGCAGGCTTTTCCATACCTTTTTCACCATACACAGGAGCTGTAAAAGTGATGTCGTAACTCTGCCATTCACCCTGTGGGACTGAGGCATTTACCTTGGGAGGCGTTTGGCCGTAGATGGCTGCGGCTTGTCCATCGGCGTAGGTGACATTAGTGTGGCTTTCCTGGACTTGGATCTCGTAGCGATCCATCAGGAAGATGCCGCTGTTGCCACCTTTCTGGCCACTGATTTCTCGGCCTGCGGGAATTCTCCACTCGACGTGTAAGCTACAACTTCCGAAGTCTTGTTTGGTTTTGGTATCCCCGGATGTTTTTGGTTTAGGATTGCGTGAGGCAATTAGCACATCGTCCTTGATCGTCCACGCTCTTGTGAAGGCATCGGCATTTTTGCCATCAAATAGAACGATCGCACCGGCAGGTGCTTTAGTGGTCACAGCTCCATTCGATTTCACCTTCTTAGGGTGAGGTCGGCTCATTTGATGCACTTTGTAATCGCTCCAAGGTTGTTTCGGCGTGTCGTATTCTTCTTTCTTAGGCTCTGCATTAGAAACACCGGTGCAAAAAAGCACACCTAGGGAACCTAGAGAAAGAGCACTCAGTGAGAGAATCGTGTGGGATGGCTTGCGCATGAGAAATATACTCTGCCAGCAAAGGAAGTTTGTCAGGAAAAAACCGCCCCTATCCAAAACCACCCTTATCCCCTACGGAAACCTGCCTTCAGTTCAGAAATACTGGTGGCTTTGAGTATTAGGACGAGTACGGCATAGGCAGACATCCCGAGCCCCACAAGTAATCCTAGCGCAATAACCGATTTCCAGAAGCCTTCTGCAAACCAGGATCCAAGCACTTGGTAGCCAATCCAGACGAGCACGCCCATGACAACACTAGCGATACAAATACGCAGTGACTTGGTCCAGAATTCCTTGCCGGGATGAACCAGCCCTTTCAAACCTCGAGCCAGAAGGAAAACATTCACCCACGCTGCCACAGTGGTGGCGATGGCGATACCGACGTGGCCAAGGGGACCAAAGAGAAGCAGGCTTACCACAATATTAACAACCACCGTAATGCCTGCCATCATCATGGGAGCTCGGGTGTTTTCGCGGGCAAAGAATCCCGGCTGAAGCACTTTAATTAGAACATAACCTGGCAAGCCTAGTGCAAAGCCACGCAGTGCCATACCTGCCTGATAGGCATCATCTGGAGTGAATTCACCTCGCTGGAAAAGAACGGTGATGATGGGAACAGGTATCACTAACATGGCCACGGCAGCGGGAAGTGTGATTAGGAGACCCAGTTCCATTCCGCGCACCATGCTGCGGGAGGCACCAGCATGGTCGTCGCGTCTAACGAGTCGGGTTACCTCAGGAAGCAGCACCACTCCGAGAGCAATCCCGATCATCCCGAGTGGTAATTGATAGACCCGATCCGAGTAGTAGAGCCAAGAAATAGCACCCTGTTTAAACGAAGCGATGACTCCGCCAACGAGTAGGTTGATTTGTTGGATACCAGCAGCCAGCACACCAGGGCCCATGAGCAGAAACAGCTTCTTCATTGAGCCGTCGAAGACAGGTTTTTGAAGCTTCACCGCGTAACCGTTTTTCCGGCAGGCTCCGTAGAGCAACATAAACTGGAGCAGTCCCGCAACAGCCACACACCATGCCAACACGTGTGCAGGAACTTCGGAATTTTGCCAATGGACAAATACACCAAGACCGACAAGGAAAACAATGTTGAGTAAAATAGGAGCCGCCGCCGGCACGCCAAAGATTTTAAATGTATTCAGCACTCCACTCAGGTGCGCAACCAATGCCATGAATAGGAGATAACAAAAAGTGATTCGAGAAAGCGTAACGGTAAGATCAAACGTGTCTGGGTGGTTACGGTAGAGTTTAAGAGAACCATCCTCTGGAAAAGGATCATTAATTATAATCTCGCCCTCAACCCATCCGTAACTGTGACCTTGGGGCAGATTGATGTGACCATCGCTCGCGACAAATAGCAGGGTGCCTTTTTCCTCAGCCAATTCATTCAACCCCTCGATTGCAGAAACAGGATCGCGTTCAGCCTTCTCGGCATTTACTTTTTCCTGCGCTGCAAACGCCTCAGTTACTTCACGCCAGCCAACCGTCTCTCCTCTGTCGCCATCCCCCCAGAATTCAGGAAATTTGAGTGGGCCTTCAGTGACGAATTTCAGATCGAAAATAGTGACAGGTCCCATATCGGGCTTGGTAAGGTAGATGTCGCGCGCACCATCAATTTCCATGACAAAGCTCTCTGTCTGACCAGCTGCGGGAGCCATCTCAACTTTCGCTTTAAAACCAGGAACCACAGCTCCCATGATCCAGTGCATACACGGAATAGCGACAAGAGTCAGAGCGACGAGTATTACCAGCAGAGTGGAAAATGCGTTCGAGGCAAATTTCATCGACTCAGCCTCACCGTCTTTTTCGAGTCTCCGACCAAACATCGGCACAAAGGCTGCGTTAAATGCACCTTCGCCAAAAATACGCCGAAACAAGTTAGGAAAACGGAATGCCGAGAAAAAAGCATCCCCCAATAATCCAGATCCCAAATATCTCGCGATCAAGATATCCCGCAGAAACCCCAGCACACGACTTATAGCCGTGAAGCCAGATACTTTCATGAGGGAACGGAGCATCGAAGACTAATGGATAGTGGAGAATTGATAATGGATAATGTTGCTAGCGCACAGATGCGCGGCGGAGTTTGTCCATGATGGCTACGCCGAGGCCTGTTTCGGAACAGGGTTCGGCGATGATTTCATCGACTCCACTTTCGTCGAGTTTACGGAGGACATAGAAGAAACGAACTGCGGCTTCGGCAAGTTTGCCATTTCCCGGCGAGAGTTCCTCGACCACTGCCCAGTCGTGGCCATTAATAAAGCCCGCTTTTTCAGATCCGCAGTAACTGAGTAGGCCGTATTTCTTTCCTTCCTCAGGCTGGAAGTCTTCAAATTTTCTAAGTAATCGCAGTGGAGTAACCGGTGCGTAGTGGTTGGCTAGTTGGCCTGGTGCCTCGGGGGCCTCGTTGGATCGGTTACGTTTCGGACGCTCGACTCTACCAAAGCGTTGCAGCACCTCCTTGGTCACGGGACCGGAGCGAAGCATGTGGAGAATAGGACGTTTCTCCCCTGCCTCGGGTTTGATGATGGTGCTTTCTATGCCTTCACGACAGGCTCCACCATCGACGATCGTTGGAATACGACCACCCAGTTCTTTTACGACAGCACTAGCGGAGGTAGGACTGATCCGACCAAAACGGTTAGCGCTGGGTGCCGCGATCGGACTTCCTAATTTCCGAATAACAGCCTTCATAAGAGGGTGGGCACTCATCCTGACGGCGACGGTTGGCAGCCCACTCGTCACGATATCGGGAACGCATTCTTTTTTCGGTAGGATGAGAGTTAGTGGTCCAGGCCAGCAGGCTTTCATTAGCTTTGCGACAACCTCTTTGATATCTTCGGGGACCTCAGCAACTTCGTCCACCTGCTCGAATGAACCCACGTGAACGATTAAGGGATCAAACTCGGGGCGTTCTTTGGCAGCAAACACCTTGGCCACGGCATCTGGGTTCAAGGCATCGGCGCCGAGCCCGTAGACGGTTTCAGTAGGTAAGGCAACCACCTCCCCCGCTTTAAGCAGGTCGGCTATTTCCTCAACAATCTTATTCTGCTCCGCAGGATCGGAGGCATCGATGATTCGTGTTTCGCTCACGCCCAGTGGGGTAGCGTATTAGACCCGATAATAGAAGCCAAATACACACAGCTTTCAAGCAGGGCAATAAAGCTAGGGAGGGAAACCGTAAATGTTGTGTGTTTAACCGCGAATATACGCTAATTTTTTATATCCTAACCATTCAAAGGAAAAAAGGGATTACTAAAGCTTCAGTCCATTTAGTCTGTCTTGTTATTGAGAGTTCCTAATGGTTCGAATCTGGTCTCTGATGCATTCCAAAAGAAGGTTCCTATTTCTCATCCTGTTTCTTCATTTGCCTCTATAAACCGTATTGTATGGAATTACTTTTTTGTATGTTTCGGCGGCGATTTCATTGAGATCGACGTCGGGCAAACCTTCTACTCTCTGTTTTTTCAGTGTTGAGATATCGCAATCGTAAATAGTCTGCAGCCATACCAGGGAGTTAAGATGGGAAATCAACTCCCCACCGTGTCCCAGCTCATCATTGAAAAGTTGCTCATTGTTTTCTTTACTCTTGTCCCTTGCCTTTTTGTCCGGGTTTAGCAAATACTTGACTCCCTGTAATTGACCCTTCTGAAAGCGTTTTATAAGTTCATATACCCCAATACCATAGGGGCAGAACAGAATCTTATTCTTCGGATATCTCTTTCTCAAAGGCTGAATGACACGTTCATAGAATTTTCCACAGCTCTTCTCTTTCTCATCTAACTCTTCAACACTTGCTCTATACAGGTGTTTTGCCCAAGGTGTGGCAATCATGAATGAAGTCTTCGGATTCTGTTCGAGGGCGTAGTCAAACCATTGGCTGTAATGCTCTGCCGAGCTGTCCTTCTCCGAGAAGCATGTCATGACCAGCAACTCTACCTTTCCTGAATCGAGAAATTTCTTTCCGGCGGCCTGAGCTCTACTATTCTCCCAGAGCAGTTTCGGGGATCCGTTCTCTCCTCCTGACATGACAGTACATCCGGTATGATTGACTACGGTGGTATCGGGAATGATTTCCAGCAGTCCAGCGGCTGCAGGTTTGAAAAAGCTGTGCCCCATATATAAACCGTAAACCCCTCTGATCTCCTCACCTTTCGGGACATCTTCAGCGGATACGGTTGTCGGTCCAGTCGCCCTTCCACCCCTTCCACCCCTTCTTTTTTGCATGCCTCTCTTTGCCATATAGGCTTTCGCCTCGGTCCTGGTGAGCACACCGTCTTTATCGGTATCTGCTTCGGGATGTTCCTTCAGGCCCTGTTTCAGGCGTGCGTTATTTTCGGATGTAGGCGCTCCAAGTAAAGCCGCTGTCAGACAAAACGAAACCAAAAGGGTTAATAGAATATTGCTAGTAATTTGCTTTGGGAGGATGGTGTTCGGAGAGGTTGTCATGAGTTGAGGTTGAACCCGACAGATCGACAAAAGTTGCCAACTTTCTCTCCGGTTATTACTAGAAATTTGCTTTTTGGGTGAGGTGTTCGGAGGTGCTTTCATGGGGTGATAAGGGGGGTGTCTAACCGCATACGGCAGCAAAGTATTCGCCGCCATCCGACTCGAAAATGGCAACTACCTGATCGGAAACTGCCATGCCGGCCCTGATAACCCACAACTAATCGAAGTGAATCGCAAAACCAAAAAGGTTGTCTGGACCTTAAATGATTTCGCCCTGGTGGAAAATAACTCCTCTGATTTTGTACTGCTAGATTAGATTAGGTCAGACCACCCCCTCCTGCACGATGCTCTCGACCACCTCACCCAAAAAGCAAATTCCTAGCAATGAGGTAGCGTGGCGGCGGTTTCCACCCAGCCAAGCCCAATTTTATCAAATACGTTTCGGACGAGGCGGTTGAAAACCGCCGTCACACCCTGAAGGAGTAGAGACATCAGCCCTACGCCACCGGCCCCACCGTCCCGCCCTCAACAAACTCCGCTTTGATCGTCGTCTGGCGGGTGTCTTGTTTTCCTTGGCTGATGTTACTTGCCCAGCTTACGATGCGGGTAGCTACCGCACGGTGGCTCCAGTGGATATCGGCAGAAAAACACGCGCTAAGGCCAGCCCACACTTACTTCGTCGGGCTCTTGGTAACGTCATTCGCAATGCCATGCGCCATGCACCTGGAAAAGACATTCTCATCCATACCACATCATCCGGTGACACCGTTGAAATCCTGATTGATGATGAAGGGCCGGGGATACCGGACGAGCATTTGTCACGGATCTTTGAGCCCTTCTATCGGGTTGATAGCGCACGCACACGCGAAGACGGAGGCACTGGGCTTGGTTTAGCCATTGTCAGCACATGCATGGAAGGATGTGGCGGCACAGCGAGCTGCGAAAACTTGAGCCGTCAAGCTGGTGGTGGACTCCGTGTTATTTTAACACTGCCTGCGGAGTAACCGATGACATTTTTTCCCATCTTCCCTATCGCATCTCATTTCCTTTCCCTTTAGACTCACCTCCATGGACGAGGAACCAAGCACTAACATAACACCACTGCGCAATATTGTGTTGATCGGATTTATGGGCTGCGGCAAGTCCACCATCGGACGGGAGCTTAACAAAAACCTTGGATATCAACTCATCGACAGCGACCATGCTATCGAAGAACAAACGGGCAAAAAGATCCCTGAGATTTTTGCCGAGAACGGCGAGGACACTTTCAGAGCACTTGAGACGAAACTACTCAAGGACATGATCAAGCAGCAAACTAACCACCATATCCTATCTACGGGAGGTGGTATCGTATGCAGGGAGGAAAACCGTGCCCTGCTGCATCAACTTGGCTTTGTCGTCTGGCTTTCATGCACTCCCGAGGACATCTACGAGAGAACGTCGCGGAATTCAAACCGGCCTCTACTCCAGTGTGATGATCCCATGATGGCCATCAACAACCTACTCAACGAGCGAACGCCGTTCTATGAAGAGGCAGCTCATCTAAAAATCAGCACCAGTGGTCTGGATCTTAATGAAATTTCCTGTGGTATCCTCGAAAGTGCCCGCTATCACTTTGGCTCAATGCCAGAACCCACCGATCCACCATCCTAAGGATAAGCCCCAAGGATAACGGATAAACGGATAAGTATTGCCAAACCCACCCGTTTATGCCCAGTATCGGGCCTCGTTTTCAAGACATGTCAGTGACTAAACCAAGCCCCAATCCTAAGATACCATTCAAAATGGTAAAAAAGGAACTCAAGGAAGTGGAAGCCCAGATCCGCGATCAGGTTCGCGCTTTCGACCCGTCCGTGGAGCCCTACGTCGACTACATCTGTAATACGAGCGGTAAACGCATTCGCCCAATACTCTCTATCCTTGCTGGAGGAGCTACCGGCGGAGTGAAGTCCGAACATATTAAAATCGGCGTTATTCTCGAGCTCGTCCACATGTCCACATTAGTGCACGACGACATTATCGACGGTGCCGACACCCGCCGCAAGGTCCCCACCGCCAACGCCAAATGGGGCAATGGCATGGCGGTCTTGCTTGGCGACGCCCTGTTCTCTCACTCACTGCTGCTTGCCACAGAATTTGACAGTATCGACATCTGTCGCAAAGTAGGCCGAGCATCACGCGAAGTCTGCCAAGGCGAAGTCATACAAACTCAGCGGCGCTTTGATCTCACCCTCACTAAAAAAGACTACTTCCACATCATCGAGATGAAAACGGGAGCTCTCTTTGCCGCTGCTACTGGCATCGCAGCATCACTTTCTGGCGTTTCCCAAGATATCGAAGACATGCTCTACGATTACGGTATGAAGCTCGGCACCGCCTACCAGATTTATGACGATTGCTTAGACCTCGTTGGCAGCGAAGCCCAGGTTGGCAAAACTCTTCGCACCGATTTGGAAAAAGGGAAACTCACCCTGCCACTGCTTAATCTTCTTGAAAAAGCTGATGACGCCCAGCGTGAGAAACTTAATAAACGTATTATCGAACAGCAGCCACTTGACCTTCCAGTCCTCATTGGCATCGCCCAATACGAAGGCTCAGTGGAATCATCCCTTGATACCGCTGCCGCCATCCTTGAGAAGGCTCGGGATAACCTCGGATTTCTCGAGCCAAGTCAGTGGCGTGAAGGACTTGAACAAATCACCTACTATTTGGATGACTTGTTGAACAAGTGCCGTCGTTGATAAGATCCACATACCAAACAAGAAATCGATCAATCACGATACTTGGTATTTTTTACTCGATCCTCTGACGCAGGAAAATGGGTGATGCTTTTTAAAAAAGTATCTTACCGTTAACTTAAAGATCATTACTACTTACTAAATATAGTATGATTTTGTCTTTGCTGCTGCCATATATGCTGCTCTACCCTCTCGCGCATCCGGCCCCATTAGGCCTATTCTTTTATGCGTTGTATTCAGTGCGGATCACTCAAGGATAAAGTCATCGACTCCCGAATGTCGAAGGATGGCACCACCACGCGAAGACGCCGAGTCTGCTTGGCATGCGACTATCGTTACACAACCTACGAGCAGATCGAGCGAACCGAGCTTCAGGTGGCAAAACGCGATGGCACCCGTGAATCACTTAATCGGGAAAAGATCTTCCGTGGGCTTGTCAAAGCCTGTGAGAAACGACCCGTCCCGATGGATCGACTCGACCGTGCTGTGGAGGAAATACTCGCCGAACTCCACAAGGACAACCTATCAGAAGTCCCATCAAGCAGCATTGGCCCCAAGGTCATGGCCAAACTTCACGCGATCGATCCAGTAGCCTACGTCCGTTACGTTTCCGTCTACCGCCAGTTCGAAGACGTAGGTGAGTTCATCCGTGAGATCCAAGCTCTTGAACGCCGCTCCGCCCGTGATCCTTACCAGCGTAAGCTGTTCAAAGAATAGAACTTAACTCAACCATCCATCTTTTCCTCCCGTCCTTCCTAACTCATCGCATGATCTGCATTGTCGGAAATCGCCCTGTTCTTCAAATTGGCCGTCACCAGGTTACTGGTTACGGAACCCAATGGCTGCGTGACGCAATTATGCGTGGTGCAGAGGCCGCCGAACGTGAGGACTTCCCGTTTATCGATGATTTATTAGAAGGCATCCTTCACTACTTGGAAAACAAGTGCTCGCTTCGTGTTCTCACCATCGAGGAACTTCACTCCCGAGTTCGAAGAATGCTCGAACGCATCGGCTGCGAGGCTATCGCCCAGACCCTTCCACTACTCGCCCCACCTGTGACTCTCTCACTGAGTCGAGCCGCCAAGGAAGCCGGCAACGGTTTCGAGCTCGCGTTTTTTAATAAGGTCCACGACGAGATCGAAGACCTCAAAGTCCACGGGGTCGAGGTGCTTCGTTTCACCGGCACACGAGACTGTGTTAAAATGCTCCGTGGGGTCGATCGCTGGACAATTCCCTGTGAACAACTCCACGATGAAATCATGACGTTTCTTAAAACTCACGGTCACTCTACTTTACCTAATGAACGCGAGATCAGACTGGATATTGCCTAACACTTGTTATTCATTATGAGTGAGAAAACCCTTTTTCAAAGAATTGCCGACCGCGAGATTCCAGCTGATATAGTTTACGAAGACGACACCTGTCTGTGCTTCCGTGACATCGATCCGCAAGCCCCAATCCACCTCCTGATCGTCCCTAAAAAACCCATCGTCCGCATTGCTGAGGCCGCACCGGAGGATCAGGACACCCTCGGCCATTTACTCTTAACGGCACAAAAAATCGCCAAACAAGAAGGCTTTGCCCAAGCTGGGTTCCGCACCGTCATCAACAACGGACCTAACGGAGGAGAGGCCGTCCCCCATCTCCATCTACATGTTCTAGCAGGCCGTAAAATGACCTGGCCACCTGGCTAGCCTAAACTCCAAGTTTCAAACTCCAAATACCAAGGATGAACTGCGCTATGCTCCTGACTCCTGACTCCTGACTCCTGACTCCTGACTCCTGACTCCTGACTCCTGACCCCTTTATGAAAATCATCTCCTGGAACGTCAACGGCATCCGTGCCGTCATTAAAAAGAACTTCGCCGAATTTCTCACCGATCATCAACCGGACATACTCTGCCTTCAGGAAACTAAGGCACGCGCCGAGCAGGTGGACCTTCCTCTTGAAATGGCTGGCTATCACACGTTCTGGAACTCGGCTGAAAAGCCGGGCTACTCCAGCACCGCTATTTTCACCAAACATGAACCCCTCAACGTCACCAATGACATGGGCATCGACGAACACGATACCGAGGGCCGTGTCATCACTGCCGAATTTGCCGACTACTTCCTTGTCACCGTCTACACCCCTAACTCAAAAAACGAACTGCTCCGTCTCCCCTATCGCCAACGATGGGATGCTGATTTCCTCGCCTATTGTAAAAACTTGGAACAAACTAAACCCGTCATTTTCTGTGGTGACCTCAATGTATGCCATCAAGAAATCGACCTCGCTAGGCCGAAACAAAATCGACGCAACGCAGGCTTCTCCGACGAGGAGCGAGCCGGTTTTGACAACATTGTGAGCCAGGGGTTTGTCGACAGCTTCCGCCACTTCTATCCCGACACCACAGAGGCCTACTCATGGTGGAGCTATCGAGCTGGAGCACGGGGTAAAAATATCGGATGGCGACTCGACTACTTTTGCGTCTCAGAGTCGTTCATAGATCGCGTTACCAAAGCAGAGATCCTATCCGATGTATTAGGTTCCGACCACTGTCCGGTGGTGCTTGAATTATCCTAAAGACCGGATCACAATCTGCCCGTGTCCTCAAGATTTGACTCCCACGAAACAGGTGAAACCTTCACAGAATGCTGTGACTGCGGCTGCGACCTAAGTCACGCCAGTATGCATATCGTCAATCAATCCTATGTAGGCGACGAGTGCGTATTCGAATTTGCCATGTGTTTCGAGTGCCGCGAGCAAATGAATGAAAAACTCTCCGAGAAGTCCCGCGTGGCTATGTTTGATTTCATGCACGACAACACTGATATGGAATTGCGTGAGGAAAAGCTGGGCAACGATTCGGATACAGACGACTACATCGCCAACTGCCTCACCTGCGGCAAGTCCCGTGAAGCGACTCAAAGCTACACCCTTGGTGCCATGTTCTCCAGCGACCACCTGATCAAAGGCCCCTTCCCCATGCTCATCTGCGACGACTGTGAAGGCAAAATAGGCGAAACAATCTCCGATGAAACCCGAGATGTCTGGGACAAATTCATCGGCGAGCACTTCCCTGGGCCACCATCAGACATCAAACTCCCCACCGGAGCCAAACCCGTCCTACTTTAATCTGCCTCCTGAATCCTGCTCCCCGTCACCTGAAAAAAAATGACCACCGTCCTCGACACTATCGATAAAGGAACTGCCTATTTAGAGAAAAAGGGTATTGATGACGCACGTCGTAACATGCAGCTGCTCGTGACCCATGAGATTGGCTGCTCACGGGTCGAACTTTACATGCAGTTTGATCGACCCATGACCGAGGAAGAACTCATCCCCTTGCGTGGAAAACTTAAACGCAGGGGCGAAGGAGAACCTCTCCAACACCTGCTCGGCACCGTCGAATTCTATCGTCGCGAGTTCAAAACCGATGCCCGAGCACTTATTCCTCGACCCGAGACCGAAGAACTTGTCTCACTGATTCTGAATCACTCCCTCCTACAGGTTGATCGCACCGAATTAGAAATCCCACTCCCTGAGATGCCCGAAGAGGATATAGATGAAGCTCCCACAGAAGAGCCTCAAACGGAAGGTCCTCCATCTCGCACTGACCAACTCCGCGTCCTCGACATGGGCACCGGCTCAGGCGTGCTCGGTCTCAGCCTTGCTGGAGAACTAGGTGGTCGATGTCAGGAAATTGTCCTCGCTGACGTGTCCGCTGACGCCCTTGCGCTAGCCGCTGAAAACGCCCTGTTGCTAGGCACTCCGCGTAATACTCTCACTGAAACCTCTTTATTCTCCAATCTTAAAGGTGAAAAATTCCATCTGATCGCCGCTAATCTTCCTTACATTGCCGAAACCGATCGAGATACACTCTCGCCCGAAGTCCAGCGCGACCCCGACCTGGCCCTCTTTGGAGGAAAAGATGGGCTGGACATCCTGCGTGATTTCATTCAGCAAGCTCCTTCGCATCTGCATCCCGGTGGACTCATTGCATTGGAAATTGGATACGATCAGGCCTCATCCGTCGAAGCCATGCTCGTACAGGCAGGCTTCGAAGACATCATTACCCACAAAGATCTCAACGGCATTCCCCGTTTCCCCTTCGCATCTCATCCCGGCTCCCCAGAGCCGCCATCTCATCCTACTTCCTAATCCAAACTACCCACATCCAATTTCATGGACAAACTTCTCGTACGCGGCGGCGCTACCCTCAAAGGTGCCGTTCATATCTCTGGCTCAAAAAACGCCTCACTGCCCATCCTTGCCGCCACCCTACTTACGGATCAACCCTGTATCATCCGTCGTGTTCCCGACGTATCTGACACCAACTACATGATCCAAATCCTCGCAGCCCTCGGTGCCGAGGTTGAGCGATCAAGTGGTACTGTGCGTATCACCGCAGGAGAAATCAGCCCTAATGCCCCCTACGAAATAGTCCGGAAGATGCGCGCGTCCATCTGTGTGATGGGCCCACTTTTAGCCCGACTCCACAAGGCCAGCGTTTCTTTGCCCGGCGGTTGCGTCATTGGCGATCGTCCCGTTGACCTCCACCTCAAAGGCTTGGAAGCCCTCGGTGCAAACATCGATATGGAGGGTGGAAACATGCACATCACCGCAGTCGATGGCTTACACGGAAAAGAAGTCGATCTCCGGGGAAAACACGGCCCTACTGTGCTGGGAACAGACAACCTGATGATGGCCGCCGTACTCGCTGAGGGCATCACCGTCATCGAATCCGCCGCCTGTGAACCTGAAGTCGTCGATCTCGCCAATTTCCTCATTAAAATGGGGGCAAAAATCGAAGGCGCCGGCTCCAGCCGAGTCACCATCACGGGTGTTAAAAAACTCCACGGCGCCGAGCACACCGTCATCCCCGACCGAATCGAAGCTGGCACGTTTATGGTTGTTGCCGCCATGGCAGGCTGTCCAGAGAACGGAGTAACGCTCCACCGCATTTGCGAGGCCGATCTTGTCCCTTCCTCAGAAAAGCTTATTGAATCCGGACACAGCGTCGAATTTAACGAAGCGGGAACATCCTGTGTGGTTAAACCTGCCACCGACCCCAAGGGCGCCAACATCGTCACAGCCCCCTTCCCTGGTTTCCCCACAGACATGCAGGCCCAGTTCACGGCGCTTTATGCTGTGACCTCTGGTATTTCGGTAGTCGAGGACACCATCTTTCCCCAACGTTTTATGCACTGTGCGGAAATGACACGTATGGGCGCAGACATCAAAGTCGATAATGGCACAGCCGTCATCCAAGGAACGGAAAACATGTCTGGAGCCCCTGTCATGGCGTCAGACCTCCGCGCCTCTGCCGCCCTCGTGCTAGCCGCTCTCTGCTCGAAGGGAACCACCGAGATCAACCGTCTCTACCACATCGACCGCGGCTACGAAAACATCGACGACAAACTAGTCATGCTAGGAGCCGATATCGAGCGTGTTAGAGAATAACCATTGATGAGGCTTACCATGTAAGCACAAGCAGCTGATCCCCCCCCCTTGTTTCTAAAGCATTTCAGGTGGGAATGTGGCAAGTTTTACCTTGACCGATACGTATCTCTCATGAAGATTCACGCCCCGTTGGGTTTTATCCAGCAGTACCTATAATGGGTGGGGTGTATCTATTTTTTCATCCCGCCCCCCATTCCATCACATATTTCACCACTCCCATGGCAACCAAAAAAGCAGCGGCAAAGAAGGCAGCCCCTAAAAAAGCAGCCAAGAAGACAGCCAAAAAAGCTCCCGCAAAAAAGACACTAGCTAAGAAAGCGGCAAAAATGGCACCAGCTAAGAAGGTAGCTAAGAAGGTAGCTAAGAAGGTAGCTAAGAAGGTAGCTAAGAAGGCACCAGCCAAAAAAGCAGCTAAAAAGGCCCCTGCTAAAAAAGCAGCTACGAAAGCTCCGGCTAAGAAGACCGCACCTAAGAAGCCTGCGGCCAAAAAAGCACCTAAGAGGCGTATCGACACTCCTGAGATTCAGGAGAAAATGCGCGAACTCATCAAGCTGGCTAAGGAACAAGAATACCTCACCTACGATGACGTTAACGAGGAGCTTCCTAACGACCTTGTCGATCCCGCTGACGTTGAAGCCATTCTCGACCGACTCCGCAAGATGGAGTTTGATATCATTGATGCCTCCGAGGTGGACTCATACCGCGACCGCAAAAAAGACGCTGACGAAGTCAGTGCCACCAAGGCCGACCAGAAACTCGACATCCTTGACGATCCAGTCAGGATGTATCTTAAGCAAATGGGCCAGGTCCCACTGCTCACTCGAGAGCAGGAAGTGGAAATTTCCAAGCGTATTGAAGATGCTGAAATCGCTGCGAACACCGAGCTTCACAAGTTTGGTTTCATCGCCACATCATATCTTGACCTAGCCGATCGTCTTGGCCGAGGCAAAGAGCGTTTCGACCGCGTCATTCAGGACAAGAAAATCGAAAGCCGCGAGCGCTACATGCGTGCCCTCCCCAAGCTTTGTGAACAAGTTCGTAACCTCCATGAGGAAAACGATCAAATTTTCCGCAAGCTTCAGGCAAAGAACCCACGTGGCAAAAAGAAGCTTCTCGAGAGTTTTGACAAGAATCTCATTTCCATCGCACGTCTCTACAACCGCTATTACTACAAACAAAAGGTCGTTGAAGACTTCAACGTCGGAGTAGAAGACAACCAGAAGAAACTCTGGAAATATGAGCGCAAGCTCAAGACCAAACCCGGCGACAAAGAATTCGAGACCAAAGTTCGCGAAATCCAGCAGCTCTCATGGCATAAAGCCGAGGACTTCCTCGATACCCGCGCGAACCTACGTGAGCGAACCAAAGAAGCCTACCAGGCGAAGACCGAAATGGTCGAGGCCAACCTTCGTCTCGTTATCTCGATTGCTAAGAAATACACCAACCGTGGACTCTCCTTCCTCGATCTTATTCAAGAAGGAAACATGGGTCTGATGAAGGCTGTGGAAAAGTTCGAGTATCGTCGCGGATACAAGTTCTCCACCTACGCCACATGGTGGATTCGCCAAGCGATCACCCGCTCGATTGCTGACCAGGCACGGACCATCCGTATCCCGGTTCACATGATCGAGACCATCAACAAGCTGATGCGCGTGCAAAAGCAACTCGTCCAGGAATACGGTCGTGAGCCTAGCCCAGACGAGATTGCTGAAGAAATTCACCTTCCTGTCGAGCGTGTTCGCGCCGTGCTTAAGATGGCTCAACAGCCTATCTCACTGCAAGCCCCTGTCGGTGACTCAGACGACACATCCTTCGGTGACTTCATCGAAGACAAAGCCGCTGAAAACCCCATGGAGGAAGCAGGCTTTGCGATGCTTAAGGAAAAAATTGGCGATGTTCTTGATACACTCACCGAACGTGAGCGTGAAGTTCTCGAACAACGATTCGGACTCAAGGACGGTTACTCCCGCACACTCGAAGAAGTGGGTCGCCAGTTCCAAGTCACCCGCGAGCGTATTCGTCAGATCGAAGCAAAAGCCCTCCGTAAGATGCGCCACCCAACGCGTATCCGTAAACTGGAAGGCTTCATCGAGCTACCTAACCTGCCATAACAAGCAGTCGTTATTCACCAAAAGGCGACAGGTATCCCCTGTCGCCTTTTTTATGTCCCTTCCCCAATATTCGAACTCATCTTCAAACCATGACAGCCATTACACAAATGCTATCCCACCTGAAAGTTACTTGGTATGGCCTGCTGGCAAATGACTCCCCCGAGGGGAAAATGTTTGAATACAGGATCGGCAGCACAATGAGTTTCAAATCCGGCATGGCATGGTTTGCAACCACCGCTCTGGGCAAGGCGATCTTTGCAGGAATTGCCCTAGCCGTCTTTCTCGTCGTCCTATCCCACTTGGGGATCTAAACTTGAACCCGCTTTTTGGTATTTGGAGTTTAAAACTTGGAGTTTACTTCCCTGCCAGCTCCACCACCAACCATCCCTTATCCTTCGGTGTGGTAACTTGTTTTCGCTTTTGCTCTCCTGACTTGGGATCTTTCCAAATCACCTGATAAAGCTGACCTTTTCTGACTTGGGCCGTAAAATAACGATTCATATCATCGGTTGGTTTAGGGGAATTCCCTTCGCCCATTTTCACATCGCCTTGAATGACCACTACGGGAACTTCGACTCGTTTACCTTCAATGGTTAGATGAATACGCAACTCACACACATCCTTGGTGTCTTTACCTCCACCGAGCTCAACATAGCGCTCCGTGACGTTTACGGCAGGCACGTTTTTTAGTTTCATATTCCAGACTAATGGAAAGTGCTTGCCTGTAGATTTCCATGAACTGGCGTAGATGCTGTGATAAAAGCTTTTTTCATTTCCACGAGCTGCATCTGAGAGAAACCAGCCATGATCGAGCCCATTTTCATCAAAATAGTATTCGGTAAAGTGCCATTGTTTATCAGCACTCGTCCAGACTTCCACCCAGTTGTGGTTACCTCGCTTAGTGGTCCAAGCAGGTGTTCCAACAACGCGTGATGGTATCCCGACAGCGCGAAATGCATTGTTCAGGAGAATCGATAAACCTGTGCAACTGGCCAACCCTTGCTCCATGGATTCGTATGGACTCTGATCTGCTTTTTTACGTTTGGTGCTGTATTCAACCTTCACCTCCTTAAGGATGTGCTTATTAACAGCCGCCAATGCCTCCCCTTGAGTTTTGGCATGTTTGACGTATTTGCTGAACCGATTGTAAAAGTCCTCACGCCAGTCGTCGCGACGCTCGTTCAAGCTGGCATAAGGAAGCACATCATTAAAAAAGACATCTTCTGGCACGGATTTAGCCCATGGAAATGTTTCGCGAGCTTTGTAGGCCCATGCGACGTTTTTGAGCAGTAAGTCAGCCTTGATCGTTTTCCAATCTGACTCCGGCATGTAGGAAATCAGAAACTGCATCGCTTTACTCTGATTAGCTGGCACACTTTCAAGAGCTTTCGTCAGCTCAGCTCGGTTCTCACCGGCTGTAGCGAGTGCTTTCTCGATAGTTGGTTGATACTCAGGCAGCGCTTTAAATTCCTCAGCCATGAGCCCAGTCAGGCCACAACCCAGCAGCCCACACATTACGATAGATCGAATCCTCAGTTTCATACTTACCATAGCGGCATCCTCACACGTCTTTGTTTTCCCGCCAATGAGTAATTCACGACCCATTCGACGAAATTTACCCACCTATTCAGTATTGAAAAGAGCCATTTTCCAGCTAAGAACCCCGCCATGAACAAAGTTCCTGTTAAAGTTTTCCCAACTCCCGAAACTGCTACCGCACAACTTGCTGCCGATACTGCCACACTGATCCGCAACAATGACCTAGCAGGTAAGCCCACCGTTCTGGGACTGGCCACAGGTTCTACACCCATCCGTTACTACCAAGAACTCATCCGCCTTCACAAGGAAGACGGACTCTCATTCCAAAACGTCATCACATTTAACCTCGATGAATACGCTGGTCTCCCACCTGAACACAAGGAAAGCTACTGGATGTTCATGCAACAAAACTTATTTTCCCATTTAGATATCAAAGCTGAAAACATCCACCTACCATCCGGCATTGTCGATGAAGCCGCTATCCCCGCCCACTGTGATGATTATGAAAAAGCGATCATCGCAGCCGGTGGAATCGATCAGCAAATCCTCGGTATCGGACGCACGGGCCATATTGGATTTAACGAGCCTGGTTCGCCGAAGGACTCGCTAACCCGTGCCATCCAGCTTGATCAAATCACACGCGAGGACGCAGCCCCTTCTTTTGACGGCATCGACAACGTCCCCACCGCCGCCATCACCATGGGCTGCGGCACCATTCTCGCAGCACGGCGTATCGTCCTGATGGCATGGGGTGCGGGCAAGGCTTCCATCGTGAAAAAAGCAGTCCAAGGTCCTGTCAATGACATCGTCTCAGCCTCTTATCTTCAGGAGCACGACAATGCGGTCTTTTATATCGATGAGTCCGCCTCCACTGAGCTCTAATTCTGAGCTCTAATTCTGAGCTCTAATACTGAGATCTAGTACGAATTGACAACATCTCTTGTATTTCTCCCCCCGTCTCGTTTCGAAGGCAAATTTGAGTATAGATCAGATAAGCGTATTTATCCTGAAAAACCGGCCTATTTTCATCGTATTATTGAGCTGTCCAACCATTATCAATAAATCATGCAACTATTCATTCGAATCAGCTCCCTTTTCTGCCTTGGCCTACTTTGCATCTCACCCGTCATGGCGAAGAAAAAGATCCTCTTCCTTGCCGGGCCACCCAGTCACGGCAATGGGTCACACGAATTCCGTGCCGGATGTATGCTTCTGGCAAATGCTCTCAACGAGAGTGGCGCAGATGTTGAAGCCAAGGTCCACTTCTACGGATGGCCCAAAGACGAATCCATTTTCGACGGAGTAGACGCCTGCATCATTTATGCCGACGCTGGTGGCAAACTTGGCAAAAAAGTCGAATTTCTCGATAAAAAGGTCAAAGCCGGTATGGGCATCATGTTCATGCACTACGGCGTTCATCCATCTAAAGAGATTGGTGAAAAATACTTCAAACACTGGATCGGCGGATTTATGGAAACTGGCTGGTCAGTGAATCCACACTGGATTGCCGATATGACACCTCGAAAAGGTCATCCTGTAGCTAACGGTATTACCAAACCCATCACCGCCTTTGATGAGTTCTACTGGAACATGCGTTTTCCTACAAAGGAAGAATGCGATTGCAGCCATCCACTCGCCACTGCTATTCCAACACCTGAAAAAATCGTTCGTTATATCAATCTTTGGAACGAAAACGGCGACAAGTGCTTTGGTACCGAACAAGCACTTATGTGGTGTCGCGATCCTAAGGTTGCCGACGGCGGCCGAGGCATTGGCTTCGTAGGAGGTCACTACCACTGCAACTGGGCCATCGATGATTTCCGCAAACTTGTTCTGAACTCCATCGTTTGGCTCGCCCGTGGTGATGTACCCAAGGGTGGTGTAAAATCTAAAACGGTGACATTGGAAATGCTCAACGAAAACTTAGACCGTCCCGTGAAAGGCAAACCCGTCCAATTGCCCACCGAGGCTCTGCTCCATCAAAAACCGATGAAGCGCCCTGACCTCAAAGCCAAAGCAGAGGCAAAAAAAGCCAAAGGTAAAAAGGCTAAGGATAAAAAAAAAACGACCGGTAAAATCGATTCAAAGCCTCTCTACCAAAGCCCCAAAGTCCTCTCTGCCGATAAACAACGCATTCACCAAGTCAGTACCGACATCAAAGGCCTGAAGCAAATTGAACTCCATATCAATGAACTGGATAGCTTTTCCCACGACTGGGCGAACTGGATTAACCCCTCCTTTGTCGATGCCTCTGGCAAAGCTATCCCGGTTACCAAAAAATTCGTAACCCGCTCCAAGCAGGGCTGGAAAGGCCTGGTTTACAATCGAAACATCGATGGCAAACCTCTCACCATCGCAGGAAAGAAATATGATCGAGGCTTAGGTAGTCACGCCCCATCATCTATCGTTCTCAATGTCCCCAAAGGCGCCGTCAAATTTACCGCAACTGTAGGACTCGACGATGGCGGAGCCACCCGTGATGGTAAACCCACCCCGGCCTCCGTGCAATTCGTCGTCCGCAAGCCACGTGACCCAAGCAAACCTAAAGATCCAAGCAAGCCTCGCGATCCAAGCGCGCCTTGGCAATCCGACAAAGAACCTGCCCTAGTTAGTCTCGACCATTTCAAACTCCCAGCCGATCTCGAAGTCTCCGTCTGGGCAACTTCACCGCATCTTTACAACCCAACCAACATGGACATCGACCACAAAGGTCGCATCTGGGTGGCTGAAGGAGTCAACTACCGCCGCCACAATGGACGGCGTCCTGGTGGTGACCGTATCGCCGTGTTAGAGGATACTAATGGCGACGGCAAATGCGATAAATCACACACGTTCGTACAGGAAAAAGGCCTCGTCGCTCCGCTCGGCGTGGCGGTCTTTGATAACGTCATTTATGTTTCCCAGCCGCCTGAGCTCATCGTTTATACAGACGTCAATCGCGATCTCAAATTCGATCCCGCCGTCGACAACCGCGAAGTTCTACTCACCGGATTCAATGCCCGAAACCACGACCATTCACTCCACTCAGTAACCGCGGGCCCTGACGGAAAGTTCTACTTCAACAACGGCAACTGTGGCGCTGTTTTCAAAGACCGTTCCGGTAAAAATTTCTACATGGGAGGCCCTTACAAAGGCGGCGGAGGTGACTTCCTAGTTGATCACCTTGCCGTCTCCGGCAAACGCTCAGACGACGGCCACATTTGGACTTCAGGATTCACCGTGCGTATGAATCCAGATGGCACCAACTGTGAAATCGTTGGTCACGGCTACCGTAATTCCTACGAGCAGTCACTCGACTCATACGGCAACACTTTTCAGAACGATAACGATGATCCTCCGGCCTGCCGTGTATCCTACATTCTCGAGTATGGATCCGCCGGATATTTCACCCGTGATGCGAAACAACTTTACCGCTCGGTTAAAAGACCAGGCCAAGATCACGGACGGGCCCACTGGCGCCAGGACGACCCCGGCACGATGGATGCCGGCCACATCTACGGCGGCGGCTCTCCCACAGGAGTCACCATGTATGAAAACGGCGCTCTTCCTGAAAAATACAACGGCGCTTTCTTCTCCTGTGAGCCAGGAAAAAACACGGTCTTCCACTACAACCCTTCTCCCAAGGGCGCTACCTTCAAATTAGAACAAGGTAACCTCGTCACTACCAACCCAGATAAAAAATACGCTGGCTCTGACTTCGTAGGCGGCGGTGCCGATGCCAACGATAGCAAAATTCTGTTCCGCCCATCCGATATTAGCGTCGGCCCCGATGGTGCACTGTATATTTGCGACTGGTATGATGCCCGAGTCGGTGGTCACGCAGACCGCGATGACTCCTGTTCTGGAACCATCTACAGGATCGCCCCCAAAGGATTTAAAACTAACGTCCCTAAATTCGATTTAAAAACGATCGAAGGAGCCATCGCCGCACTCAAGAGCCCAGCCGTCAACACCCGCTACCTCGGCTTCCGCGCGCTCAAGAAACATGGTGACAAAGCACTCCCTGCAATAGGTAACGTGCTCAACGAAACCAACGAGCATGTCGCTGCCCGCGCCATCTGGCTACTCCCTCACCTCGGAGAAAAAGGCAAGGCTGAGTGTATTAAGCTTCTCAAGGTTGATCGTCCAAACGTCCGTCTCACAGCCTACCGTGCTCTAAGACGAGCAAACATCAGCATACTCCCCTACGCTAAACTTCTAGCCAAAGACCCAGACGCCGGAGTCCGCCGCGACGTAGCCCTCTCCTTGCGCGATCTCCCTGCAGAAAAAACCAAAGCCATCTTCGCAGTCCTCGCCCCTCAAATAGACCACACGGATAAAAACGCCGTTGAAGCTATCGGACTCGGTGCTGCCGAGCAGGAAAATGCAATCTGGCTCGCCATCAAAGCCACCATGAAGCCTGGTGAACCCCACGAATGGTCAGAGCAGTTTGCAAAAATCACCTGGCGCCTCTGGCCGTCTGCCGCCGTCGCCGACCTCAAGGCCCGTGCATCCCACACCAGTCTAACACCTGAGGCACGCAAGCTCGCCGTCGAGTCTCTCGCATTCATCAACCACAGGTCCTCTGTCGATGCCATGCTCGCACTCGCGAACAATCCGCTTACCAAAGGCGAAGCCACTTACTGGCTATTACGTAATGGGCTTGGCGAGTGGAAACAGCACAACATCGCAGCCGAGCTTAAAAAACGAGGTATCTACGACCCCTCAAAAATCAAAGCCACTCCCGTTACCGTCCCAGTTGCCGCTAAACCAAAATTTAGTGTCAAAGACGTGCTCGCTCTCAAAGGTGACTCCAAACGAGGCAAAGCTACAATCACACGCTGTGTTATGTGCCATCAGGTCGGAAAAACAGGCCCTGCCTATGGTCCCCACCTGCAAGGATGGGGAGCAGGTCAGACCAAGGATGTCATCGCACGCTCGATCATCGAGCCCTCGGCTGACATTTCCCACGGCTACGGAGGGAGTATCATCCAACTGAAAAAAGGCGGCGAAATCCATGGCCTGCTCATCAGCAACGGCGATCCTCTTATTATCAAATCCACTGGAGGCCTGACTCAGATGATTCCTAAAAATCAAATCAAAGGAAAACCCCGCCCCCTCAAACGCTCACTCATGCTCAGCGCCGATCAGTTAGGCCTCACAGCCCAGGACGTCGCCGACCTTGTCGAGTATATGAAAGGTTGGAAATAGGCTGAAAACAACCTATAACTCGGCATCCACGCCCAGATTATTCGCCTCGGTATGCCGGTAGATTTCTGCCGAGCATACCAGGTCCTGAGCGGCATTACCTACCGACTTAAAGACTGTTGGCTTAGTGCGATCAGTAAGTATTGAATCACCTGCAATAATCGCCCCAATCTCCATCGGGTGATAATCCTCCCCGATCAATCCAGCATCTCGCATCAGGCAGATTTCTCCGGCTTCCACTAGACAAGCAGCACGTTGATCGACGATCACCTCCGACCTTAATAAAGTCTCTGCCGAAACCTCTGTTCGATCTTTGCCCAATGATCCAATAGCATTGATGTGCACGGTGTCTGAAATTTCATCATCACCAAAAACAGCCACCGGACTGGTCGTGACCGTCGTGATCACATCGCACTCCTTTAAGACTGCCCGATCAGGATTAGCGACTAACTCGCAGTTTCCTAATGAACCAGCAAGCTCGGCATTGTCCTCGCAAAATTGAATCGCTTTTTCAGGCTTACGCGAAAATATATAAATCTTCTCGAATGGCCTAGCGCATAGCATCGCCTCAAGCTGATGCCTTGCCTGTCCACCAGTTCCAAACAACGCCCCGGCCTTACTCTCTTGTGGAGCCAAGACTTCAGTCGCAATCCCCGTTGCAGCACCCGTTCGTAACGATGTCAAATACCCAGCCTCAAGAATCGCCAATGGCATACCGGTTTCAGCACTGTTCACCACGATGATCCCTGGTGTGACAGGCAATCCCTTTTCCACATTCGCAGGAAAAACAGATACCACTTTAACACAGAAAATCCCTGCATCATCCGAGTAGGCAGGTTTATAGAGCACCGTCCCGTTGTCATTGACCAACACCGTTCGCAGTGGGCTGTCCACATTCCCCGCCGAAAGATCACGGTAAGCCGATTTCATAAGCTCGATGGCCCTCGGCATGCTTAAACACTCCTCGATAAGTTTCTGATCAATTAATCGCACATTCATAGACACGGGTTTACACCGATTCCAAACTGACACAAGGCATCTAACCTCAAAAACATGACTAGGATATGACGCCATCCGCGAGCGACACTTGTCGAGACACGTAGGCTAAAGCTCGGTCGTCATGTGTGACCATCACAACCACTCCACCATTCTCGGCGAACTCTTTCATGTAGGAAAGCACAACCCTAGCATTCTCACGGTCGAGGTTACCCGTAGGCTCATCTGCAAATAGTAGCGAGGCATCGGCAAACACAGCACGGGCTAACGCGAGACGCTGCTGCTCACCCACACTCAGCTCTGATGGGAAATGCTTAGCCCGATCAGCAATACCAAATTTCTCGAGAACCGACATAGCACGCTCTGCGGCATCGGCAGTCCGCCCAGTGGCGATCTCAGTTACCATCACGTTTCCTAACACATCAAGATATGCACGAGATGAAATTGCTGGAAAACAAAACCCAGATGACCTGCACGAAATTGTGCGCGCCGGGAGTCATTCAATGCGTATAGATTCTGACCGTTGATTTTTACACTTCCAGCATCGGGTTTTAGTAAACCTCCCGCGGCAAGCAGCAGGGTCGATTTCCCACAGCCACTTGGACCGTGAAGAGCCACGAATTCGCCCTTGGATACCGAAAGTGATACGCCCCACAATGCTCGCACCTCCTCTCGCCCACCCTTGGCTGGATAGCTCTTTTTGAGGTTTTCAATTTCCAAAATCATATCAGTCATTTCTCAAAATTTCTGCAGGGTCGTATTGCGCAGCAATAAAGGACGGCAACCACGCCGCCGCCGCCGCAAAAACAGGACCACTTACAAGCACTAATGGCGGTTTCATAAGTGCATTAAAGCAACACCTAGGGGCAGCATCTTGACAAACCATTGGAAATGTCTAGCAATAGGTTCAGATCTTCCTCTCATAGACCCGACTCCTTACATCTGACACCAGCTATGAGTAAACCTACACCTGCCGAAAAGTTCATAGCATCCACAAAGATCTATCTAGAGAGTCCCAAAGACCCCTCTGAATATTTTTCCAAATTGAATGCATTGCAAGATGAATTGCAAACACAGTTCAAAGACCTCCTCAAACACGCCAAAGGAGGAGATCCTGAAACATGGTTTGCACTAGGTCTTGGTTACAGCAACGGATGGGGAACGGATCGGGATATTACCAAAGCTAGAATATGGTTTCAACATGCTGCTGACGCTGGTCATGCTGAAGCGATGTGCCAACTGGCCTCAAAGCTGAGATTCAACACTGATGATGATGATGCACTCCAGCTCTATCTCAAAGCTGCGGAACTGGGTAATTCAAGTGCGATGTGTTTTCTAGCTTACCACTACAGAACCCATGTTGAGGAAGACAACGCCTCCACCAAAAACACCCAATCAATCGATTGGTTCAAACAAGCCATTGATGCCGGAGATCGTCAGGCCATGATTCATATAGCCAAGGTCTATATCGAATATGCAGAAACCCCTGAAGAAGCGATTCCCTGGTTACTCAAAGCCCATGACGAAGGATACGACGCCAGTCACATCATGCTGGCCGATTTATACAACACCCCGGAATCCTCATTTTACAATCCTGCCGAAGCCATCAAATGGTATCAACGCGTCGCAGAATTACCTTGGGTCAGCACACCACGATCCATGCTCGAACTCGCCCGACTTTACCGAGCTGGTCATGGCCATGCATCTGGAAATGATGAAGCCAAACTCTGGCTCCACCGCCTGCATAATGCCGTTCCTGAAAAACATCATTTACATAAACAGGCCACAAAACTGCTAGACAAAATGAACGGTGAATTTTTTTAACCACTGAAGGCACGGAAAAAACGGAAGAGCCCAGATTGAGAATTCACTATTCTCAAGCTTGCATCCCCCTAGCAGACCCCTAACATATTCATGTCAACATTCATGATCTCCCAGCGCCCACACCTAGTTAGTGAAAACCGTATTTTCACATCTAAAATCGTCGAGTGGGATGATCAAAAAGGATTTGGCTACCTCCACCATCAAAAGGGTAAACTCTTCCTTCATCGCAAGGACTTTGCCGAACGTCACAAGCGGCCAAGTAAAGGAGATAACATTCACTACCAAGTAGGATACGACCCCAAAGGCCGCTCGTGCGCCGTTGCCGCCACACATGTCAATGACGGTGGGAAAATAACCATCCTCACATGGATCAGCCTCCTACTTCTAATGGCCACACCCGCTATTGCATGGAGCCATTTCATACTCATTAAAAAGCCCTCCTTACTCTTCTTGATCCTACCTTTCGCTGTGATCAACCGCATTACCTACCTCTCCTATAGGTCAGATAAAAAGAAGTCCCGTGCCAAGGAGTGGAGAACATCCGAAGCCACACTCCATTTTTTAGAACTATTCGGCGGTTGGCCAGCAGCGCTGCTAGCACAACGACAATTCCGTCACAAATGCTCAAAAATAGATTTTCAAATAATTTACTGGATGATCGTCATACTCCACCTCTACCTAGCCATCGATTACATTTTCGACTGGAAAATCTTCCGAAGCATTTGGCATTCGCTGACGATATGACGGCACGACGTCTCAAAGATCTCAGCTCACTCCGTTCGATCAGCTCGATACTTCAGAAAAACTCCGAAAGTCACCCTGAAAGTCCACCGACCGGCACAGGCTCAATCCGAACGATGCATTTCTCCTAGAAGCTGATTAATGGCCTTGAGAGAATAGCACAGGAGAAATGAGCCATCATCGTCTCCCGTAAATGAAAGCTCTTCATCTAAGGAGGTCTGGGAACGGCGAGATCTTCGTAGCGCATCTATTTTTTGACGGCGGCGACCACGGATATCTCGACCAAGAGTTCATCCCGAGCCATCCGCGCCTCCACACAAGCTCGCGCTGGAGCGTAACCTTCTGGCACCCAGGCGTCCCACACTTCATTCATGACTGCAAAGTCCTTCATGTCTCGCACGTAAATGGTGGCTGAAAGCATATTCTCACGGTCTGATCCCGCCTGAAGCAAAAGCTCATCCACTTTTTCAAGCATCGTGTCAGTCTGTTCAGCCATGCCTTTGGTGGAATCTTTACCCACCTGTCCGCATAAATAAATGGTATCGTTGTGAATGACGATACGGCTCATACGCTGCTTTGTACCTTGTCGCTGAATGCTCATGGCATGGAGGTAGCCTTATTTGGGAAAGTAAGAAAGTCCAATCCACTGATGTGATGCTCAGTGCGACCAGGCTAGGAAATATTTAACTGCGAAGCCGTTGAAAAACTTATCATCTTTCGTGACAAACTAGCTGAACTAATCGATCTTTCCATCGAACACGCCATCTGAACTGTCGGTAAAAACCCGATCTCTATCAACATCCAACATACCAAATACCATGCCAACGCAAGACACCTGCTGTACCATCGTCCCTTATTTCGCCGTCCACAACGGTCAACTCGACGCCTTCAAAGAACTCTGCCCCCAACTCGTTGCTCAGACCGAGGGCGAAGACCAGTGCCTCTATTATGGCTTCAGCTTCAACGGCGACACCGTTCATTGCCGCGAAGGATACGAAAATGCTGATGCTGCACTCAATCACATCGAAAAAATCGGCCCACTGCTCGAGCAATGCCTCCAGATTTCTGAGCTCACCCGCATTGAAATCCATGGACCCGAAGCAGAACTCGCCAAACTCAGAGAACCCCTCGCCGGCCTCAATCCCGAGTTTTTCGTCCTCGAATACGGCTTCCGCCGTTAATCGTTCAGCTCGGCTCTATTCCTTAACCCCAAAAAGCCCCTCGCAATGAGGGGCTTTTTTTAGAAATGGATCACCCATATGATACCATTCTCTCTACTTCAAATGCTTCCGGCACCTTTCTTCCGGTTGGACACTCTTCCCGACTTCATTCACTGGATGGGTGTAGAGTAATTTCCCGTCCTTTCCTTTCGGTGAATTACCACCCGGCGTAGAGGCTCCGGGAGCTCGGCCTGCGTTGTTTCCTACATCGGCACTGGTGATGAGCCTTCTGCTGTTTGAGTAGGGCGACTTCGCTTCATCAACGTTGATAATGGGACCCAGTTGATTGAGGCCCAGCATCAGCCAAGCCGCATAAATGGACACCGCCAGTCGCTCCAACATTGAGCCGCTCTGAGTTCCGAGCCCTAACGCCCAAACATAAAGCGTTGTTCTTAGCCGACGCAGGCACTCTCACACAAGCCTAACCATCACCAACCCTAATAAACCAAATGAGTAATTCTAAAATCCGTTCATCAGAAAACGTAAAAACCGACATTTCAAGGTTAAACCCAGACGCCAGACTGACCTATGGACGGCACCTTGCAGCTAAGCAAAGACACGCCGTCCTTGCTGAAATTTGTATCGGTCAACTCACAGTCCAGCGCGGAGGCGAGGACCTAGCGACGCCTGCTAACCTAGGTGGACTCTCCATGGCATGGATTCAAAGCGACCACGGCAGGGAGATGACAGCGGCCGCTGAGCTAGTCACCGTTCTCGAATCCTGCGACGCCTACGCCGAAGCTCAGGAGAAGCTTCTGCCGCTCCTTCATGAGTTGCAAGTATCGGACCAAGCGGAAGCCGACCACGCCACCAAGGTCAATCACGCCCGTAACGCTGTCATTAAAGCGGAGGAAGCAGCGACAGCAAAAGCATTGCAAGCAGCGACATCAGATCCCGAGTTAGCCAAGGCACGCAAGCAACTGGAGAAAATCGAAGCTTAACCACTTTCCACCATGTTCGTATCAGAACGAGAGGCCCTTAATTTAATTTTCTCAAAGCAGGTCCGGCCATCTCTCAGAGTGTGGCAAAAATATAGACGCCAGCTGGACTTGCCTGCGTATAAATTTGGCAGGCGTATTATTTATGATGACCGAGACATCGAAGAAACCATCGAAAAGCTGAAAGCCCCCAAGCCCGTGGATTGATACTTTTTACCATCTTGTTACTGGTTGTTATCAGACGGTGAATTATTATCTTTTGTCACCGGCTGAGATGAGAAAACCCCTTCGGCTTTACTGGCGAAGGGGTTTTTCTACGTCTGGAGGTAAGGCGCAAAAATGCCATTGGCGGGAAAATACTAACGGCTCCCCAACCAATGAAAATGAAAAAGGAGCCCAAAACCCGCCAACGGCAAGACAGGCATAGCAAAAAGGAGAGTCGAAACAAGATCTATCTCAGCCCCCCTACTTACTCGAGGGGGATAGGTTCTGGCGGTTTTCCGCTTGGGATGGTGCTTGGTTCAATCACCCAAAACACTTATCACCATTTAACGGTTACTCTCTGAGAAAGCCCTCCTACCTTTTTACTTTCCACGGTAATGACGAAAGATTTACCCGCCTTGATAGCAGTGTAGAAATCGGCCTTGCTCATGATTTCGAATTTCATAGGAATACTCTCTTTCCATAACTCGACGGTGGACTTAGCTCCTAATGTGTTGATGTATTGATATGTTGAAGTCTCCCCATCGAAATCAGCACTAATCCACTTACCGTCTGTGTGTAACTTCTCATGAGGTCTTAACTCTACCGCGACCAGTTTGGTTTCCATCACTGCCCGCCCGTTAATATCTGTGCCTTTGACTTTCTTAAATTCGGCCAGATACAAAACACCTTTAATGTGTTGTTTGATTTGGATTTTTTTGGAGATCCCTAAATATTGTGATCGTTGTTTGGCTACCTCAGTCGCCCAATAGCTGTCATAAACACTCTTAAACTTGGCGGAGTTTTCGGGAATGTCTCGAATCGGGTATTCTTTGCCCGCTTGTAGGATGCCCGCCAGAGCGATTGATAAGCTAATGGCAATGATGCATATTTTCATAGTGCTTCCCTCTTGAGCCACACGGGGTCTTGCTGTAGTTCCTCACGTTGGAAGCGGTGGAGTCTCACCTCTGCCTCACGCTGGGTCTCTGGATCTTTATACGGCATGAGTGATAAATACCACGGTCACGTCCATACGCCCACGAAACATCTAAAGGTAATCATTGTTTTTTGGTCTAGGTTTTTGGTCTACCTCCTGATTACCACTGGACACAAAAATCCCCCTCACCTATATGGATTGGGGGAAAGAGCCGCTTGTCGGATTCGAACCGACGACCTACTCATTACAAGTGAGTTGCTCTACCAACTGAGCTAAAGCGGCATTTTTTCTGTCTGCAATCGGGCTTGTGCCGAAAGCGGGGTCACTATTTCCATTTTCGTCTATTATGCAAGTATTTTTGATGGAAATGCACTGGATAAGTCAAAGAAGTGGCCTAGCCTCCGGCCATGATCATTGGTATTCCTTCGGAAATCAAAGCCCAAGAGCACCGCGTGTCCATGATTCCTTCGTCTGTAGGCGAACTTA
>JASJLI010000006.1:0-5764 GCA_037620805.1 Akkermansiaceae bacterium | reverse complement strand
GTCCATATCCAAGAGTATCTGTCGAGCTGCTTCAAAACGACCTTTTTCAAAGGCGCGCTTCATCAACGGTGTGTAGGTTTGAATTTCCGTCTCCAAGGCATCACCATGGGCACGTGCGTGAGCAAGAGGGACGCGTTCAGGGTTTCTGAATTCGCCATCTGGGCGACGCATTGCGACGAGTTCCTTTTCCTGGTCGGTCAATTCGACTTTGGTGGCACGAATATCCTTAAAGGCGGACGCCATCCCTGCGATAGTAGTTTTTGACTGTTGGTAGGCATCCCAAAGGATTTTTTCGCCCATCTTGCGGCGCTCTTGGGCAGCGATAAGACGTTTGACTGTGCCTTGAAGGATTTCAACTTCTTCCTTATTTGCTCCTTGGTCAGGATGGGCGCGAGCATCCACGAGGGCAGCTTGGGCATCACGAAGCTGGCTCTCTAGAGACTTGATCATCCGGCCGTGGTTCGCCTGATCTTGCTGATAGCGCATGATCCGTGTTTTGGCGATAGCGAGATCACTTTTGGCTTCGACCAGTTCGTCCTTGGTGACGTTATGACTAGTTTCGAGATACTTGAGTCGGTCGAGTGCTTGTTTTAGTTCGCGTCCGAGGCGCATGTTCTCGGTGATCAGTTTTTGCACTCCCTTGGAGTCGCTTTTCTTAAGGATATTCGCTAGGGCATCTCGTTCGGTCCGTAGGGAGTCACGTTCTTCTGTGAGTTCCTTGATCGTCGTTTGGGACTCATCAAGTCGGAGTTGCATTTGGCTTACTCGGGCATTGGCGAGGCCAAGGTCCTGCCGGGTTTTTTCGAGCAGTGAGGTGACGGTTTTAAGCTCCTTACGAAGTTCGCGAATGACACGGTTGTTGACACTGCCTTGCTCCTCCATTTTTTTGGTGATTTCCTCAGCCTTTCGTTTAGCAAGATTGGCTTCCGCTTTGCGTTCCTCAGCCATTTTTCTGGCATCATCAAATTGACGTTTGGATTCTTTTAAAGCGCGAGCAGTGATATCGAGTTCGCGTTCACGAGTGCGTTTTTCTCGGGTGAGACGATCCATGTCCTGCTGTAGAGGAGCTCGGGCAAGGAAATCCCGCATGGTGTTAATTTCACGATCTTTTTTTGCAATCAGATCAATCAAGCGTTTTTCTTCGACTGGGTTACCTAGCTTTACGGCTTGGGCACGCAGCGTTTGGGCACGAAGAAGCGCAGAGCGTAATGATTGGTTGTCGCGTTCAACTTGTTGCAGCCGGCGTTGCAGTTTCACATCAGCAGAGGCAACGGTCGGAGCCGTAGGCTTGGGCCTGGCAGGAGGCATACTGGGGCTTCGTTGATAGCCGGTTGCTGTTGGTTTGGGCTTGGGTATATTCGCTGTCTTGGGCTTTGGTTTGGGCTGAGCCCCGCCTTCAACGAGGTCTCTAGTCTTGGCCTTTCGCCCTGCCAGTTGATCGGCAGCCTTGGGCTCGATCGTTTTTATCGAAGCTTGGGTGCTTTCAACTCGGCTTTTGACGAGGTGTGGCTTCCAGTTTTTATGGAAGCGGCTGAGGACATCATAATACTTTGCAGCTTGACGGTATTTCTGCCAAGCTTCGCTATGTTTTTCTTCCTTCTCAAGTTTTTCAGCCCGCTGGATCTCCAGCCACGCTTGAAAAAAAACATCCGAAGGATCGAGGGCACGTGGATCTTGCTGCGCCGATAGGGGCGACACAAAACATCCAAGGAACATCGGAATCAAAAGCAGTAAAGACATGATGCCCCGGATCGGTAGGTGGTGTGGGGTGCTCATGAGCCGAACACGCTAGTCAATTTTGGGTCACCTTGCAAACGGAAAAGTCGGGTGTGCCTACGGCCTAAATAACTTTCCTGAAGGTTGCCTTTTCAATATTCTTGCCAATTTGCTAGTCAATCGCTAGTCAGGGGGCGCAATGAAAGTAATTATGATCTATGGCAGCGCCAATGATGTTCCCTTCATGGAGCCAGCCCGCGCTTATTTGAAGGACAGTGAAGTTCAATACGAAGAAACCGTGCTCTCAGCTCACCGGAATTTGAGTGAATTGATTGAGTATTTGGCAAAATTGGAGGAATCTGGCGAAAAGGCAGTGATCCTTGCGATTGCTGGACTCGCAGCGGCTCTTCCGGGTGTCGTTGTTATGAAGACATCACTTCCTGTGATTGGCGTGCCAGTTCCTGGCGGTCCGCTCAACGGGATCGACGCTCTTCTATCCATTAGCCAGCTTCCAGGTGGTGTCCCTGCTACGACCGTGGGCTTACACAGTAAGGCCCCCATGAACGCAGCGATGGCGGCTCACCGTATTATTCAGCTAGCTCAATAAGTTATAAAACTCAATCCATGTCCCGCACTCTGACAGATTCTGATATTGTCCAGGGAGTTGAAAAACTCACCCAGGTGATCCGAGAAAGTAATCCCGAGGGGAATTACGCACTGGTCGGCGTGCGGAGTCGTGGTGATGAAGTGGCCGAGCGCATTTTAGCCCAACTCGCTACATCCGGGGTGAAAGTCCCCATGGGCGTGCTCGATATCTCTTTATATAGAGATGATTTAGCCCACCTAAGCTCCAACCCAAAACTTCAGCACAGTGAGCTTCCTTTTGCAATCGACGGTGCTCACGTTATTTTGGTCGACGATGTTCTATTTACCGGACGGACAACTCGCGCAGCTATCGACGCCCTGATGGATTACGGTCGACCTGCTAAAATCGAACTCGCTGTATTAATCGACCGCGGTCATCGCGAGCTTCCTTTTGCTCCCTGTTATGTGGGTATTGATTTGGAAACAAAGCGTCTCGACTACGTTGATGTGAAACTGAAGAACACCGATGGCTTGGACTTGGTTGTAGTTACCGAAAATAATGATTAATGGCGGATATTCCTGGTCACAAGCGTAGCGATAACGAACTCAGTGAGCTTCGGAAGCGGAATGCTTTTGCAGTTAGACCGCCAGTGCAGCAGCTCAAGAATCAGGCGCTGCATCCTATTATTTTAGCCTTGGGCTATATCCTCTGCCTCACAGGGGCAGGTCTGGCGATTGGAGAGATTTACATCTCTGGTCTTGCTTGCGCCTCGATCGCGCTTCTGTTTATTCTTTTTATATTCTGGAAGAAACCTAGGTCCCGACACCACGCGGCAATTATGGCGATCATATCATTGCTTGTGCTTGTGTTCGGAACCGTGTATTACCTCGAGCAGTTCGAGCAGACAACCTATGACGCGCAAGGACCTATTAGATATTGAATCTCTCAGTCGGGAGGAAATCGTGCTTTTGCTCGATCAAGCCGGGCCGTTTAAGGAATTGTTTACCAGATCGGTAAAGAAGGTTCCTGCCCTTAAAGGTAAATCCGTTCTCACGCTCTTCTACGAGCCAAGCACACGGACCCTTTCATCCTTCGAAGTCGCTGCCAAGCGACTCTCTGCCGATGTTACAACCTTTGATGTGCCTCACTCCTCTGTCGTAAAAGGTGAGTCTCTCCGCGATACCATCGCCACACTTCAGGCAATGCGGACCGACTACATCATCGTCCGCAACAAAATGGCCGGGATTCCTCTAGCCATCGCTAGGGAAACCAAAGCCAGCGTGATCAATGCAGGCGACGGCGCTCATGCCCATCCTACTCAAGCTCTGCTGGATGGTTTCACCTTCCGCGAAGTCTTCCCTGAACCAGAAGGAAAGAAAATCCTCATCGTAGGCGACATTCTGCACAGCAGAGTGGCACGCTCTACCTCAACGCTGATGCGTAAGCTCGGAGTGGAGGTTGCCTGGTTAGGGCCTGGCTCACTGGTGCCTAAACACGGGCCGAAAGATATTAAGCGATTCACCAACTACGAAGAAGCGATGAAATGGGCCCCCGACACCATCTACCTCCTCAGAGTGCAGATGGAACGACAGGACGCCCCGTTTTTCCCAAGCCTACGCGAGTATACTCAACTCTATGGAGTTACCCAGGAACGCTTCAAGCGAATTCAAGACGAAGGCACCTACATTATGCACCCGGGACCTGTAAACCGCGGAGTAGAGCTTTGTGACGACGTTATGGAATACAATCGGTGTTTGATCGACCAACAGGTCGAAAACGGCATCGCCGCACGCATGGCCGTGCTCTACTGGCTCAAGCCGGGCCGTCCCGAGGAGGAAGATTTAAATAGCTAACAATCATGGCATCTCTACTTATTAAAAACGCAAACATCGTTTGCGAAGAAAACGACGACCTGACGACAGCCGATGTTCTGGTTGAAAATGGTATTATCAGCAAAATCGGGCAGGGGGTTGACGCTCCCGAAGGTGCTCATGTGATCGACGCAACAGGCAAGATTCTGTCGCCCTCCATGTTCGATACACACATCCACATGCGTGAACCCGGTCAGGAAGCCAAGGAAACTATCCAGTCTGGAACTGAGGCCGCCATCAATGGTGGTGTCACGGGCGTTGTGCTCATGCCTAACACGGCACCAGCGATCGACTCCGCCGCCATGGTGCGTACCATCTATGATATTGCCAAACGTGATGCTCGGATTCCCGTTTACACTTCTGGTTGTATTACCAAAGGACGTGAAGGTAAGGAACTTGCCAGTATTGATGGCATGCTCAAACTCGGTGTAAAAATGCTCACCGATGATGGTGATGCTGTGCCGGATCTAATGTTACTTAAACGTGCGATGGAATACGCTTCTGAGTTTGATTGTTTTTTTGCAAGCCACTGTGAAGTGCTGGAACTCTCTGGTCCACGTGCTCTGAACGAAGGCGCTGTGAGTTATAAGCTAGGCATCCAAGGCACACCTGCCTGTAGTGAAGAGATCTGCATGGATCGTGATATTCGGTTGGCACATGCCACTGGGGCCCGACTACACATTCAGCATGTTTCCAGTAAGATTGGTATGGAAACCATCCGCTGGTGGAAGCAGATGGGAGCCAAGGTCACCGCTGAAGTTTCTCCACATCATCTGCTTTTTAATGAAGAGGACATCGGCAACTACGATACTCACTACAAGATGAACCCACCGCTGCGCACAGTAGAGGATAACGCCGCCTTGTTAGAAGGCTTGAAAGAAGGGGTGTTTGACATTATCGCTACCGATCACGCACCACACACACCATTTGAAAAAGCCCAGGATTTTGTGACTGCTCCGAATGGGATTACCGGTTTGGAAACTGCTGTGATTTCCCTGTTCCATAACTACATCAACAAGGGTGAATTTGGCTGGGGATTATTAGTCAACCGCTACTCAGCCCAACCACGACGGATGATGGGACTTGAGCCGGTACCTATCGTTGAAGGCGGTAAGGCCGAGTTCATTCTGTTCGATCCTGAAGGCGAAACGACATTTACTGCCGAGTTCATGCAGTCGAAGAGTCAGAACACTCCATTCCTCGATAAGACCCTCAATGGTAGCATCGACCTCGTCGTGCTAGGTGATGACGTCCTGCTCGAACGCTAAGGGGTAATAAGAGTCCACAAAAAACGCCAGAACGTTGAATGCGTTCCGGCGTTTTTTTGTGTGTTATCTGAGTTTTAAGCGACGGCGGATTCAATATGTTAAGGAATAAATGTTAGGAGCGGAGGCAGAGGAATTACTGTAAGCGTTTTTTTTTACTACAAAGACAATGCAAAACCAAAACCGCCACCTCCGCGAGGAAGATCGTAGAGAAGCGGCTAAAACGAAAGCACAGCCCTGAACAGATCAGTGGCATTCTTAAGCGCCATGGTATGCAAGTGAGCCATGAGACAATCTACAAGTATATCGTCGAGGATAAGGCCGAC
>JASJLI010000005.1:0-9039 GCA_037620805.1 Akkermansiaceae bacterium | reverse complement strand
GTGTGTCACGTAGCTTGACGAACTGGGCCGATCCCACCAGCTTCATCCGAGCCCACCGTCGGCTCAAAAAAGACTGGCGGAAACACCCAGTTCCCACCGGCACATATAAACCTTACAAGGGACTCAAAGGCCTCTAACATTCATGGCGAAAAAGAAAAAGAAAAAGAAAACCGTTCTCGGTACGATCATTACCGTTGCCGTGATTGCTGCCGTCATCTGGATGAAATACCAGGAAGTTCGCGATGGCCAGACACGTGATGGAGAACTCGGCGATGAGAGTGTCACCATACCTGATCCTAAGGAAGGTAGCATGGGCATTCCGCCTGCATCAAACACAGCTAAATCTAATACTACCAAACCTGATACGGCACAGCCCAAGTTCCGCACAGTAAGCCTCTCATCCAACCAGTTCCAGATCTGGAAAAATTGCACCCTCATCGATCGGCGCGGCAACGATGGCGATAGCTTTCACATTCAAAGCCCCCAAGGTAACGAAGAAATCCGACTCTACTACGTGGACGCTCCCGAAAGCGCCGCACGGACCTATGGCAATGGCGATACCAATCATAAACGGATTGCCGAGCAAGGGATCGCCATGGGTCGACTCAATCAACACGAAACCACGCAAGTTGGTGTGGCCGCCAAACTATTCACCAAGAAGCTACTTAAGGGAAAAAAATTCACCGTAGTCACTAATGGTGAACGGGTCTACAACTCACACAGGAAGTATGCTTATGTCATTGTCGATTGGAAAGGCCAGCAACGCTATCTCCATGAACTGATCGTAGCTCATGGCCTCGGCAGAATTCACACCAAGCCGATGACCCTTCCCGATAACACCTCAGCCAGCCGACAAAAAAAGTCCCTCTACGAGTTGAAAAAATACGCCCAAAAAAAACGCTACGGCGCATGGGGTGTGAAGTAGCTGCCGAAGAACTAAATACTGAAAACTTTAAACTGAATACCTTCCCATGTTAGCCAAAAGAATCATACCCTGCCTTGACGTCACCGATGGACGCGTTGTCAAGGGCACCAATTTCGTTGACCTCCGTGATGCGGGAGACCCGGTCGAGTGCGCCATCGCCTACAATGCGCAGGAAGCGGATGAAATCGTCTTTCTCGATATCACAGCCTCCTCGGATGGACGTAATACCATGGTCGATGTGGTGCGTCGTACCGCTGAGAAATGTTTTATTCCACTCACGGTAGGGGGCGGTATTCGGACGGTCGAAGATATGCGTGAGATGCTGCTGGCTGGTGCCGATAAGGTCGGTATTAACACCGCAGCGGTGACCCGACCCGAACTCATCAATGAGGGTGCCGCAGCCTTTGGTAACCAGTGTATCGTAGTTGCTATCGATGCTAAGCGTGAAAATCTTGATGGAGAGCCTGGGAAATGGGGAGTCTACACCCATGGAGGACGAACTCCCGTTGGACTGGATGCTGTCGAGTGGGCTAAGGAAGTCTACGCACGCGGAGCGGGGGAGATCCTGCTCACCAGCATGGACTCGGATGGCACCAAGGCTGGCTACGATATCGAACTGACCCGTGCCGTAAGCGAAGCCGTGGGTATACCCGTGATTGCCTCCGGTGGAGCAGGGAACCTTCAGCACATGGTGGACGTATTAAAAGATGGTAAAGCTGACGCCGTTCTAGCTGCCAGCATTTTTCATTTTGGTGAACACACCGTCCAGGAAGCCAAAGAGCTTTTTGCCGAACAGAATATTCCTGTGCGAGTGTAAACAAATTCATCCCCATCCCTAAAATAGAACATTCGTCTCTTTTGACGTGCTAAGTGGTATTACACCGTCAGAGTTAGCTCGCTGGTGTATGCTGGGATGGAAGTTCTGAAGTTCTGAAGTGCTGAAGTGCTGAAGTGCTGAAGTGCTGAAGTGCTGAAGTGAAGAAGTGAAGAAGTGAAGAAGTGAAGAAGTGAAGAAGTGAAGAAGTGAAGAAGTGAAGAAGTGAAGAAGTGAAGAAGTGAAGAAGTGAAGAAGTGAAGAAGTGAAGAAGTGGGAACCCACTGACCTACACACTTACGGACTAACTCACTGTGATTTTCTACAAGAAAATACTTGCCTCTACGGGCCTCTCTGACTAGTTTGCGCCCGCCTGCAAGGGGTCTCCGACCACTTATAGGCATAAAGCGCGCGATTAGCTCAGTGGTAGAGCAATGCCTTGACATGGCAGAGGTCACAAGTTCAAATCTTGTATTGCGCACCATTACTTTCCGGCCCAAAAAGCCAAATAAAACGCTGTAACTGAAATAGTTACAGCGTTTTTGTTTGCTTAGGTATCGAGGCGAGGAGAATGTTGTGAAATCGTATTAAATGGCATGAAATAGCACGTTATGGCAGCTTCATTTTTGCTGTTTCTGTGACGGGACGAAAACAGAACAGGGGTTTCCTATGGGAGGCTTTAGACGCCGCGTGAGAAGCCGGTTAAGTGTCGTCAGCACTAAAGGCTGAATTACTCAATATCTACGAGTGAAGGGTGATTTGAGAATAGCCAAGCTGATCCTGTTTCCTGCTCGACATCTAATGAAAATTTAGGACATTTACAAGGTGTGTAATCCCCAGATGGAACCACCTACAATATCGCTGTGTATTCTCGTTGGTTTCTACTCTTCCAGTAGATCGACCAATGGCGGAGGCGTTTCTCGATAAATTGTTCAACAGATCCTTGGCTACACAAGGAATCAGCCATCCATAGTTTACGGGATAGACAGATATCTACCTATCCCATAAACTACCTCCATCTGTCCATTTAACTGTTAGGCAATAATAATATGATGAAGGTGATTTGGAGACTGATTGTTGTGGGCTTAGCTATTGCTGTAGCTGCCTGTAAGAGTAAGACTACTAACCCTAATGATGAGACATCCGTAGCCTCTGAGTGGAGAGAAGACGCCGAAGTTCAGCAGATCGGAGACACAACTGGTACTCGCGAGAAGATCGACATATCTGATAGCGATAATCTAGACTCCTATGTTGGAAGGTTTGTGGTTGTGAGAGGAGTAGTCACACAGACCAAGTGCCCGTATATTCATGGGATCGATATGTGGGACTTGCATAACCTCCGAGGTAAGCTTGTTGAAGCCACAGGAATTCTAGAATCTTGGACTGTCACAGAAGAGGATGTCGAAAGAAGCCGAAAGAATATGATAGCACATCGAGGGCCAGGAACATTTTATCGACTCAAGAATATGAAATACAAACAAGTGGCCGAACAAGAATAGTGGCCTAACAAGTCGCTGCATCCGACCGTTAACCGTTCGCGGCATCACAGCTTTTAATTGCAATCGACCGTTCTAGGTGTGTCACGTTTGACCCAGCGGCGGTTGAGCTTTACGTTCGGCAAAAAATGATAGCTTTGATGCCGGCATCAAAACAATCGATTATGGCATCGAAATAATCGATTGTTATAAGGCTCAATTATTTTCTACTCTTACATCATGAGATACATCACAACATTTATTTTACTCTTCACTGCCACCATCGCATATGCGGGAATTGCAGGTTTTTTGACTAAGGAGAGTCGTAATTGGCAGTTCATCCAGTCAGTTGGTGGTATGAAAATTTCCCAGCAAGGGAACACTTTAAAGGTGGAATGCGATGTCTCAGGAACTAAGAAGATAACCGTTAAGCCAACGATGATTAATTCTGGTATTGGGGTTCGTGATCTAAAGCACAAACGAGTCGGCAAGACAATACAACTAAATTTAATTACAAGTGTTTTTGAAAAGGGCATGAGAAGTTCCTGCAAAGCATTGAATCTTTCTGCATACCCCGCAGGTGACTATTCTGCGCAATATCTTGACCCGGATGGCACCACCCACTTTCTAGGTAAGATTACGCTCATGAAAAAATAATGGCCGAACAAGTCGAAGCATCCGACAGCTAACCGTACTCGAGACGCGGAGGTCACTCACGAAACACCATTTAAGATTTACAACTGTTGCCCGGGCTGCGGTTGAGCTATACGTTCGGCAATAATAATAAAGAACCCCTCCACAGAAGCGAATGGCAGATACTAACGTTACGATTGAATTCTCTCCCATTGGTTTCGATATAAGCACACGATCGTTTTTATGGTTTCGTCGGAGGTTCGAGATTGTATGGGATGACGTCGTTGAGATTCGAGCAGAGATGAAGGACTGTTTTGCGTATCATGTATTTGGCCTTAGATTTATGACAGCAGAGGATAAGGGTTATTTGGTATGCGATGATGATGCTATCTGGCCTGAATTTTATGAGAGAGTGCAGCAGATCTTTCCTGCGATTGATCAGGCTGTGATTGCTGAGGTACAAGCTTCTTTCCCGTCTGAATGGTCAAAGACGTGTTGGCGAGGATAGTGGCCGAACAAGTCGCGGCATTCGACTTCTAACCGTCTCAGAGTCGGGGGGGCACGATTTTACATGGCTCGATATTCTGTTCCTACATTTGGTCAGCGGTTGAGTTTTACGCTGATATAGCTGTTGATTTCGCCCTGTAGGCTCTGTGCCTGCAGGGCGATTTTTTTTGTGGAGATGGGTATTTCGATTAGGGAAGTTGCGAAGTTAGTACTTCAGGATCGCGTTGATCGGGACGTCGCCTAGGACGGGTGTGAGGAGGTCTCGGCCGTTGAGTTCCTCAAGTTCGATGAGGAATGAGACTGCGACAAGATTGGCCTCGAGCTGGTTGATGAGTTTAATGGCCGCCGCAGCGGTGCCTCCTGTAGCGAGCAGGTCATCGATGAGCAGGACACTTTCTCCTGGAAAAATGGCATCTTTGTGGATCTCGACGACGTTTTCCCCATACTCTAGTGAGTAGGCCATTTCGTGAGTTTCCCAGGGAAGCTTGCCCTTTTTTCTGACGGGGACAAAGCCAGCGTCGAGGTTTAGAGCAACTGGAGCAGCAAAGATAAATCCTCGAGCGTCGATACCTACTACTTTGTCGATTTCAACACCGCCGGAAGTTGCAGTGAGTTCGTTGATGGAATGGCGTAGCAAGGTAGGATCAGAGAGGACGTGGGAAATATCCTTAAACTGGATGCCGGGTTTGGGGAAATCGGGTACGTTACGGATGTTGTCGCTGAGGAGCTGAGAAATATTAGGCATGCGGTTGTTTTAGACTCCAAATACCAAACTCCAAATACCAAAAATCAGAAAAATGACCCTATCGTGTGAGTTTACATGAAGTTTACAGACAAACACGGAGAGCAATGGTAGCTTTACCTCGAATTAATCATGAAAGAGAAACCTGTTATCTTAGTTGTCGAGGACGATGCCGCTGTGCGGCAGGGAGTAGTGGATGCCTTAAGCTTCTCTGGATATGAAGTAATTGCCGCCGCGGATGGCCGTGAGGGGATGGAGCGGGCTCTTAAGGCTTCATACCAACTCTTACTTCTGGACTTGGTGTTGCCTCACTACAGTGGTTTTGAGGTTTTGGAGGCGTTACGCAAGGAGCGTCCTGGACAACCGGTCATTATTCTATCGGCCCGCGGAGAGGAGGCGGATCGGGTCAAAGGCCTCACCATGGGAGCGGATGATTATGTGGTGAAGCCCTTCAGTGTTCGCGAGCTTCTTGCCCGGGTGGATGCTGTGCTCCGCAGGAGTAGCGAGCGGGAAGTGGGTGAAAACGATTTTGATTTCGACGGTGGACGGGTTGATTTTTCACGTAGAGAAATCAATATTGAAGGCGGAGGCCGAAAGGAGCTTTCCGAACGAGAGAGTGATCTTTTAAGGTATTTAATCTCAAACAAAGGCCGCGCCGTTGCCCGCGAGGAGTTACTACAACAAGTGTGGCGAATTGATCCGAAAAATATCGAGACGCGTACCATTGATATGCATGTGGCTCACCTGCGTGAGAAGCTTGGTGAGAATGGGCAAGACGTCGTGGTGACAGTACGTGGAAAAGGGTATATGGTGGGATAGAATGGTGAATTTAGAATAGTGAATATTGAATTAATATGAATAAACCTTGGGTCATATGGAGTTTTTCCGCACTGATTGCCTTACTGGTGTTTGGAGCGATGGCTGCGATCACAAAGCATACCCTTGGTCTTGAAAAAGATAGGGCTGTGGCTGAGGCCAAGGCTGAACTTGAGGAAAGGACTCGGATATCCTTATGGCGTATGGATACCTCAGCTGCAGGAATTCTGGCTGAGGAAAATAATCGTCCTAGCTGGCACTTCAGGGAAGTTGATTTGCGACGCGCGCTACAGCCTTCGCCTCTGAACCTCGATGTACCTGAAAATGTAAAACTCCACTTCGAGGTGAAGAGTGGTGAGGTGAGCACACCACAAATTAATGGGTGGGGTTTATCTGACCAAGCTGAAGTGGCACCTGTTTGGGTGCGTAGGGAAAGTCAGATCAGCCAGGGTATGAGCCTCTCCAAGTTTAAACTCGGTGATTGGAAAAAACTTAAGGATTTACTCTGTAATGATACCACTTTCCTCGGTTGGCAAAAAAAGCGTAATGCGCTCACCACTCTAGCAGACAATAATTTGGGAATGATCTGTGCCGTGGCGCAGAGGGGGAGTGATGATTGGAAGTCTGACCAGCCGACTTGGGATGCTAAGGTTGCCGTTGCTCAACAGCAGCGTTTGGAAAATCCTAAAAATGATATCCGAAACACTATAGGCTATCAAACTAACTACAGCTCGGCGGAAAAGGCCAAGCGAACGGAAATCGTTAAAAAATCATCAGGTAATCGGCAGCAGACTAAAGCTAATAACGAGGCTGCTAAAGAACCGGTCATTCAAAAAGAACTTCCCAAGCTCCCAGCTAGTAGGGCTAGTAAAAAACCGGCGAGTAAAGATGAGATTTCTCAAAATCAGATCGGTGATACATCGACTCAATCCATAGCGCCTGGTGACGGGATGAATACTTCTTTGGCTAAGCCGTTGGACGAGTCCACTCAGGCCGGTATAGGGCATTTATCCACTCTGACCCCGGTGTGGCTTAGCGGCGAATTGATCTTGGTCCGTGAGGTAAAAGATGTTTCGGGCAAGCGTATTCAAGGTGTGTGGCTGGATGCTGAGTCCATCCGCAAATCATTGATTAATGATATTGTTGATTTGCTTCCCGATGCCCGATTAGAGCCTGTAAGTCAGAGTCTTAAGGTTTTATTAGGCGAGGCGATCGCCCCCGATGCCGATGACCCGATGGTGATGGCCGCTCTCCCGTGGCGCCTACTTCCAGGCGAGGTAGCTGTGGTTGAGCCCGTTGGCTGGACCCCGATGCGCAAGACGCTTGCTGTGGCATGGATAGGGGCATTGTTAGCCGCTCTTGCTGCCGTAGTATTACTACGCGGAGTTGTTAAACTAAGTGAGCGCAGAGCCTCGTTTGTTTCCTCTGTAACTCACGAACTTCGTACTCCACTAACAACATTTAGCCTTTATTCGGATATGCTGGCTGAAGGTATGGTGCAGGATGAGAAAAAGCAGAAAGTCTATTTGCATACCCTGCGCAAGGAATCGGCACGTCTAACACACCTTGTTGAAAATGTCCTCGCTTACTCAAGGATCGAACGAGGTAGTGCTAGGGCTCGTATAGAATCTGTGAAGGTAGGAGCGCTGGTTGACCGAATGTGTGAGCGACTCCGCAGTCGTGCTGATGAGGCTGGGATGGAACTCCATTGCAATATCGAGCCCGAGGTCGCCGAACGTGAAATCAAGGTGGATACCACTGCCGTAGAGCAGATCATTTTTAACCTCGTGGATAATGCGAGCAAATATGCTGTTGGCGATGAAGCTGATGAGTGTGGAAACGTCATCGAGTTGCGTGCAGTCGACCGCGGCAAAGTGGTGGTGTTGCAAGTTTGTGATGAGGGACCGGGCATCGCTTCGTGTGAACGGAAGAAGTTGTTCAGAGCCTTCCATAAATCAGCTCAAGAAGCTGCGTATAGTAAGCCCGGTGTGGGTTTAGGACTGGCTCTCTGTAGGCGACTCGCTCGTGCACTCGGGGGTGATCTCAAAATCGTCGATTGCGAGAAGGGGGCGTGTTTTGAACTCACCATCAACGTATCACGCTAATCTTGGGGGTTTGCAGTTTGTGAGACGACCTGATATCCGCTCATGCGGAAGTGCTAGGCTCTGCCTTTACCCTGGGCCGGTATGAGTTTTCCCTTTGGGAAGAATTCGATAAACAGTGGTTATTTGTTAGTTCAGTAGACTGACGTTACAAAAAACAGCCCGCGACATAAAGTCACGGGCTGTTGAAGAATATGTATTTGGGTAATACAGCCTAGCGTATTTTAAGCTTTTTCCACAGCTTTGCGACGATGACAAATGAGACGACACAAATCGCTGTATTGATCGAGGCTGATGTGGTTTGTCCATAGATCCATCCACCCATGGCGAATAAGGCGGTATAGACTGCGGCGGAGGCAAATAGTGTGCAGAGGATGCCTACTGGCATGTCCCAGCCTTCGGCTTCCGTATCTATTTCTACATTCTCAGACTTAGCCTTGTTGAGAACTTTGCTCCACCCAGGGCCACCTGGTTGGACCTTGAGGTAGAAGCTGTAGAGCACTTTCCATTCGGTAGGTTTAGTAAGGAAGGTGACGATAATCCATATAGCCGTGGTTGAAAGTGCGGCGACTAACATGATTTGCCAATCGTATTGTGCCATGAATTTTTCCCCTACGATATCTTCCATAAAGCTTAGTTTGAAAATGGCAAACGCAAGTGCCACTGTCATCGCTGTAATTTCAGAAATGGCGCTGACCCTCCACCAGAACCAGCGTAGGATGTAAACAGGGCCCGTGCCCGCACCGATGAGTAGTAACAGACCAAATGCCTGGCCGGCACTGGTAAGATAGAGTCCAACCAGAGAACCCAGAACGAGCATGATGACAGTAACAATACGGCCAACAGTGACCAGTTGATGCTGTGATGCATTGGTGTTCATGAAGCGGGCGTAGAAGTCATTAACCAAGTAGGATGCACCTAAGTTCACCTGCGTGGACATGGTGGACATGAAGGCTGCGATCAATGATGCTGCTACTAACCCAAGTAAGCCAGGGGGAAGGAGTTTAAGCATCGTGGGGTAGCCG
>JASJLI010000004.1:0-14494 GCA_037620805.1 Akkermansiaceae bacterium | reverse complement strand
CAGCACAGTGAATTGTCATGGTTTGCTGAAAACGGAATTTCCGAGCACCTTCTCAACTTCCCTATCTTCTTTTTTGGTAGTGTCTCAGTGGCGCTGTTCTACATCATGAGCCAAAAGGCACTCCGTCCTGACACTTGGCTGAAAGACATTCTTTACTTACCGCTCTTACTTGCACTCGGTATTGGTATGTCAGTTAATAACGCCAAGGCAGTGCTCGAAGCCATCTTCGGCCACGAGAGCAGCTTTGTCCGCACACCTAAGCACGGCATCAACAGCAGCGAGAACAAGGAAAAAGCAGCTTTCAAGAAGAGTAATTACAAGGCAATGAAGTCTCTTACTCCCATTGTTGAGTTCGCTTTCGGTATCTTCTTCACCGTAGTTGTCATCGACAACGCCATGAACAACAACTGGATCGCAGCTGTGCTTCTGATGCCTTTCCCCTTCGGATTCTTCTACACCTCGCTCAGTTCGCTCAGCCAGCAGCTTCCATCGCTGTTCGCCCCGCGCGCCACTGAGAAGATTGAGAAAAAGTAGATCCTTGCTCGATTCAAGATTTTAGGTAAAATGGCCTGCAATGTTTTGCCATTCTACCATACAAATCAACCAACCCGTGTGTTCCAAGAAAGTCTTGAGACCCACAGCCCTTGTCTTTGCCATTCTGGCAGCAAGCCTTTCCGCACTGCTGCTGAGCAGTTGTGGCACAGGAAATCCTCGTAATGGTGTGATCATCAGCGTCAAGGATCAGAAGATGCTCCTCGTTCGCAAAGGTGAACCGGTAAAGGCTTATTCTATTTCCACCTCCAAATTCGGGCTGGGCAGCAAACGCGGCAGCAAATGCACGCCAATAGGCCGAATGGAAGTCGCCAAAAAATTTGGTCGTGGAGCCCCCTCCGGAGCCGTATTTAAAAGTCGCCGTCGCACTGGTGAAGTAATCAGACCTGATGCACCAGGCCGCGACCCCATCGTCAGCCGAATTCTCTGGCTTCGCGGGAAACAATCACGCAACAGCAACACCTACGGTCGATACATCTACATTCATGGAACACCTGAGGAACGCAACATTGGCCACAAAGCCAGTTACGGCTGTATCAGGATGAAATCTCGCGACGTCATCGACCTCTACCGCCAGTTAGCCGTCGGCTCTCAGGTTCATATCATCCGAGGATCATTGAAACGCACTCAAGCCGGACAGGCCTACGCCGCTCAAAACGAGAGTTACCTTCCGGCAGCAGGCAACTGATTTCATCCAAATCGTGGCCAAATCCACTGTATTTTGGAAAAACGTAACATTTTCCTGTCCATCGAGCTTGACAGAGCAGCGTAAACGAGTAGTTTCGCCGCCCCGAAGCAGAATATTTTCTACTTCCCCCATTTTAACAAAGCTCTAACTTCGTCTATCCATGGCCAACTCAAAATCAGCTCTCAAGCGCGTCCGCCAAAACGAGACCCGCACCGCAAGTAATAAGTCGCTTACCAGCCGCATGAAGACCCTTCGCAAGAAGACTCTCGATGCAGCTGAAGCTGGCGATAAAGAAACAGCTCAGAAGACATTCTCCGAGTTCGCCTCTGCTGTCGACAAGTGCAAGAAGAACAACATCATCCACGCCAACAAGGCAGCTAACCTCAAGAGCAAGACGAATAAACACGTCAAAGGCTAATCAGGTTCAACGGACCATTTTTTAAAAAGCGGCTCCGTTCAATCGGAGTCGTTTTTTTGCGCCTCCTTTTTGTGTTTCTGATGGAAAACTCTCGCACTGACATTTTTTCCAAGACATTTTTATAGACAAGATAGTATCCCGATTTATCTGTTTACCAACGCAATGACATCCACACCACAACAGTCCCGACTCGATAAAGCCAAGGAAATTGCCAATAACCCCGGCAATTACAAGGTTTGTGAAGGCTGTGACTCAATTGTCGGCTCAGGAACCATCCTGTGTCCGAACTGCCATAGCTATCGATTCGATGGTGAGGCATCCCGTGTGGTCGATCAGGCTGTGTGGCTGGGCTGCCGTGAGCAGACGACTGTTACCGCGGAAGACCTCTTCTAAAGCACTAAAGCAGCCTAGTTCACCTAGAATGACTAAGCAGGAAATCGTCAATCAGCTCACCGAGCAATTGCGTCAGCAGTTTGCTACAATGTCTGATGCCGCTAAAGCTGCCCACGAGGCATCCACTGGGGAGGCAGCTAAGGCAGAGGGGAAATACGATACCCGTGGGCTCGAGGCCTCCTATCTGGCCGACGCACAAGCGGAGCAGAGTCAGAAACTGGGACGGTCGCTTCGTATTTTCGAATCGCTCACCCTCGATGACCTACCTGCGGGATCCTCTGTGGATCCTGGAGCACTCGTAGAAACCGAACTCGATGGAGATATCAGCTATTTCTTGCTTACTCCCTGTGCTGGAGGCATTAACATCCCCTATGAAGGATCAGATCTGACAACCGTATCGCCGGAGTCTCCGCTCTACCAGAACCTCCTCGACTGCGATATTGGAGATATTTTGGATTCTCCTGAGTTGATGATCCTCGATATCCTTTAGATTCCAACCAGATCAAAAATTGGGCATTCTTTCCTTGCTCAGTCGCGACATCAGGGAATGATAAGCCCATGAAAAAAATCCTCATCACCCTCGCTGTAATGGCTCTGTTCGCTGGAGTCACCCAGGCAGCGCGCCAGAATGCTGTCGACAAGGAAATGGAGGACTACGCCCGCGACCTTTTCCGCGCTCACCCTGAAGCTGCAGGTGATGATAAACCCCGCGACGCTGCTAAAAAAATGTATGAAGATGCCAAGCAAAACAGACTGCTTGAGCTCACTAAGGACGAAGAAAAAAATCTTCGCAAACGCGAGGAAATGGTGGTTGCAGGCAGGTATTCCGCGGCCATCGATCAGCTCAAGGCTCTCAACAGCAAAGACCCCAAAATATCCTTCCTCATCAAATACGCTGAAAACCCAAAAATCAAATCCGACGAGAAGCTGTTAGCGTATCGTTTAATGCAGCATAACTACAAAAAAGCAGCCGTTGATGCCGCCCGAGCGCGCCGCATACGGATCACTACCATCCTAACCAAGTATAGGGCCTACAAGGATAGCAACGACGGCAAAGCCCCGCCAAGCTTGGGTGATCTCGATCTTCCTGAAGACTGCCAAAAATTCACCAACTCCAAAGGTGAAGAGGTCGACTACATTTATATTGGCCATCTTGGACCACGATTGAACACAAACAACACCCACGTCGTGCTCATCGAACCCGAACCCCTGGGGGACAACCGAGTCTGCGGACTCGATGACGGGAACGTAGCCAACTTTAAAAATAGCCAAGTCCAACCGCACATCGATAAGATTGTCAAATCGATGAACGACGGCACAGCCCCAAATAGTGGAGGTGGAGGCGATGGTAAAGCTGGCGGAGGACAAGCTGCCCCGGCCGGTGCTCTTACGGGTTTCATGAAAAGATACAAAATCTTCAAAGAGCTCAATAACGACAAAGAACCTAGCTCCATAGATGAGCTTAACCTTGCCGACAAAGATAAAAATTACACCGACCCAGGCACTGGCGAAAAGCTCGATTGGATCTTCCTTGGCTCGAGCTCAAAAATCAGCGCTGGAGAAGGGATTAAAGTCATCGTGGCTTCACCAAAGCCCTCTGGCGGCAGCCGTCTTGCAGGTCTATCCAACGGCAAGGTTGTCACGATCAAGGAGTCCCAGATCGGCCCAATGCTCGATAAATAACACTCTCAATAACTTACATACACAAAACCAATGAACTCACTCATCGATTCTATTACCGCCGATATGAAGACCGCCATGCGCGATCGCAATAAGGTGGCTCTTAATACCATCCGCGCCCTTAAATCTGCCGTCACCAACGCAGCTATTGAAAAATCAGGCGCTGGCACCGAGCTACCTGAAAACGAAGTCATCAACATCGTGCGAAAGCAAATCAAACAACGCCAGGACTCTATCGAGCAGTTTGAGAAAGCCGGTCGCGCAGAACTTGCCGACAACGAAAAAGCCGAGATCGCCATCCTCGAGAACTACCTCCCCACCCCACTCACCGATGAGGAAATCGTGGCTGCCGTAGAGGCATCCATTGCAGAAATCGGAGCCGAAAGCAAAAAAGATATGGGCCAGGTCATGAAACTACTTCAGGAGAAAACCGGAGGCAAAGCCGATGGAAAAAAACTGTCTCAAGAAGTCATGAAGAGGCTTTCCTAGCTCTCTCCTTAGCGAAGGATACAAACCCTTCGCTACTTCATAAACTCCCTTCATGAAAGTCACCGCCATTATCGTTGCCGCTGGATCGAGCCGTAGGATGGGCTTTGATAAATTGCTCGCGCCTCTAGCGGGTAAACCTGTGCTCCAGCACAGCATTCAGGCATTCGTCGATTGTGACCATGTCACTGATATTATTGTGGTCTGCCCTAAGGATAGGTTTGATACATTAGACTTGGAATTCTCTCACAAACTTATTCAGCGCGTCGACGGAGGTATAGATCGCCATGATTCGGTCGCTGCTGGACTGGCTCTCCTCTCGGACGACACCGATTACGTCGCTGTCCACGATGGCGCTCGGCCATTGATAACCTGTGAGCAAATTGGCAGGGTGCTACAAGCTGCTACAAAACACAGCGGCGCAGCATCGGCTCGCCGCGTTACGGAGACCGTTAAACGTGCTGATTCCAAAGGCCAAGTCACTGAGTCCGTATGCCGTGACGATCTCTGGTTGATGGAGACTCCCCAAATTTTCCGAGCTAACCTGTTAACAGATGCCTATGGCGTGGTTCAACTCAAGGGTGAACGTGTCACCGATGAAGTCTCCGCCATGGAGCTCATTGGCCATCACACCTACCTAGTCAGTAATCCGGGACCCAATCCAAAAATCACCTACCCACAAGATATCGAGCAAGCTGAGCGCTTTGTGTAGAATTCACGATTCATCAGGCCCAATCGGGCAGCTGTAGTTTGAAATCTGGAATCCTGACGCGGACTTTTTTCCCCGCTGCAGTCGTGCCAAAAAATGAGCCGCTCACTACGGCATCATCGGCTGTGATGTGGTAGCTATTGTAGGCAAAGTCATCGCCTGGATCGAGCACAGGTGTTTGTCCCACGACGCCGTCGCCTTCGACAACAGTGAACTCGCCATCATGCTCACGCACCACCCATTTTCGTCCCATGATTCGCACTCGTTCAGTGGACTCATTCACGATCGTGATGAAGTAGACAAAAGGATGCGGTTTGTCACTGGGGGCATCAAGGGTAGGCATGTAGATGATATCATCCACACGCACGCTTAAGCCCTCGAGCTCGTGATAATTTCCCTGATGGTTATCTGGCACTTCAATAATGGATAGTTGAATATGGAAAATGGACAATCACATTCTTGATCCTAGTCGCTTCAACTTCCTTTTGACGCTCACCTTGGCGGCGGGGCTGATGCGGTCGACAAATAGGATGCCATTAAGGTGATCCACTTCATGCTGGATCGCGCGGGATAGCAGACCGTCCGTTTCCAGCTCCATCACACTCCCGTCTAATTGCTGGAGCTTTGCCTTAACGATGCTGGGTCGGCGGACATTGGCTCGGATGTTATCAATACTCAAACAACCTTCGGTATCGCTTTCACGAGGACCATCTAGCTCTAGCTCAGGATTGATAAATACGAGAGGCATTACCTCCTCCATGCTAACATCCTCGCCATTGACTTTAAGAAAGGTAACACACTCGGGGTCATGAGACACGTCGATCACAGCCATACGAATATCTTCTCCCACCTGAGGTGCGGCTAGACCGACACCATTGGCATCGATCATGGTTTCTAACATGTTTTGAGCGAGTTCAAGCAGAGTCTCATCCACTTCTTCAAGTTTCCGACATTTTTTGCGAAGTACGGGATCGCCGTATTGAGTGATTTCTAAAACCATGATGTATAAAAAATAGTTAGTTTTCCGTCTTTAATGATGATTCGGGGATTTTAACCCTTGTGGGAACATCCTTAGGGTCGAATCCCGCGTCAATCAAGGCTTTTTGAATTTTGATAAACCCTTGGAGAGGTAGCATCTTATCGGGTTCAAGCTCAAGTTTCCTGTCCGGAAACTGCTCACGAAAAACCTTCAAATATTCAACCAGCATCTCCTCGTGGACCCTTGTGGCATCGAGCTGGATCGTGCCATCAGCGGCAATCGCCAATACTGATGATGAGCTCACCACTTGTATTACGATTGAGTCTTGGGCTAGCGCCAATTCGATAACCATGGTTGATCGTTCCGTCTTTGACTCAGTCATGACGGCAAAGTAAATTAACATAATCGCTAGAATGTCGATCAATGGAATGATCGGCACTAGCGGGATATTGCGTTTGACACGTTGAAACTCCAATACTTTGAACGGTTACTTGTTTTTTAAAAAGACATGCTGATGGCAGGCCGATGTAACCTCACCTAACAGAACCTCTAATCGCACCGCCATCATTTCGATTTTTCGGTTAAAATGACTGTGAGCAATTACAGTAGGAACAGCCACGGCCAAGCCCGCCACGGTTGTATTCAGAGCCGTTGCAATTCCTTGACCTACCTTCACCGAATCAGCACTAACTCCGACATTGGCAAAAACCATGACCAGTCCACTGGCTGTTCCCAGCAATCCGAGCAGTGGAGCAATGGTGATCACCACCTCAAGTGCCGGCATTCCGGTGTTCATTTTAACAATTTCCTCACGTGCGGCCGACTGCACAGCCTCCTGCACCTCCCCCTGAGTTCTGCCAGCATTGCGGAATGCCACACTGCACAGACGGGCCAGAGCGGTCTCTCCGGCTGTAAACTCCTCCTGGAGGCCATTGAGTCCACCGTCTTCAAGAAGCTCTTCAATCTTCTCAACTTCGGAACCCAGTTGCTTGGGGACGATGAGAGATTTACTCAATGTCATCACCTTGAAAACAACGATACCCACTGCAACCAGCGAGCACGCCAATATCGGGATCATAAACCAACCGCCTTGGCGGAAAAAATTCCACACAACCTCCCAGGCTGCGAGGTCTGAACTATCCATGAGTAAATGCATTGATGATATAAATGAGATGTAAAAAAACGTTTGCTGCAAATGAGATGCACTCTAGACCTTGATTGATCCAGCGGGAAATAGTGATATTTAAAAATAAAAGTTATAGATCAACTCCAGAGGCTCTCCCTTGAGCTCTTTGAGCACGGACTTGGGCATCTCAGGCAGCTTTGCTTGACGGATCGCACGCTGGGTGAAGCCTCTCTCGATGTAGTTAGCCCCAATCACTTCCTGAAACTTGATACCCGTGACTTTCCCGCTTTTATCGACATAAAACCGCAGTGAAATCACGCCGGGCACAATGTGATCGCGGTGCTGCTCACAGTTCCTTCTCCACTGCAGCTCAACAGCCTTACTCACCGACGCCTGATATCGACCTAATGGAGAGTTTTTGACATTAATCGCACTTTTACCCTTACGGGAAATAGAACCAGTGACCTTGGTTTTTTTTACATGGCCTTGAAAACCATCCTTTTTGGGGTCCTGTTCAGTCTCTTCCCCCTTTCCTTCTTTAGTCGCTCCCTTGTTTGGACGCTCCTTGGGCGCTTCTTCGGCCTTGAGGTCATCATCAATGTCCTTCTTCCCCTGCCCGCCTTCGGTGGTAGGCAGCATCCGCCCCTCAGGAACGTGTTTGTTTTTAGGCTTGGGCGAGGATGATTCGTCTGGCTTGGTCGATTCCACTTTAGGAGCGTCATCGATGAGTGTGTTATCTTTCCTCGCACTCGCCTCCTGAGGTGCCTCTGTTTCCTCTCCCTTTTTATCCATCCCTACCGATCCATCCTGATAGGTTTTATTAATCGTTTCAACGTGGCCGGGGTGAAGAGGTGCTGCACCATCCTGCGATGGTGTGTTAGGATTCGCTCCTGGCGTCGGTGGCATCTCCGATGCCGCTCGAGTATCACGCTCACCGAGAACGTCAGTGGGAGCATCGGGCGTGCCTTTCTGATCAGCTGATGTGCGAGCAAACTTTTGCTTTTGCTCAGGTAGAGTTTTTCTTTCTTCGGGTGTCTTTTCTACAACTGGAACAGGGCTCGGTGGAGTTGGTGGAGTAGGCTGAGCCGCCACTGGAAGTATTTCAGGCTTGGGTTGTGGAGGTTGGTCAGCTGGTTGTTCTGGAACAGGGGTTGGCAACTCCATTGGAGGAGGAGGTAGAGACTGAGCAACAAATGGTCGCATCCTTAGAATCACCTCGGCTTCTGGATCGGGCTCCTTTTCAGGCGACTCCATAGCAAACAGCGGTAGGTCCCAGATAATGAGTAAAATCCAGAAGCCAAAAACAAAAACGTGCACCCCTACCGCCGCAACAACGGAGAAAATGGCTCGTTTTTGGATTAACGTGAACTGGCTCACCCCTGTATCTTACGCCTAAAAGCCAAATACCAAACTCCAAATTCTAAGTTTTGGAGCTATAGTCGCATTGTTTCAGTCACATTTTCTCTTTCTTGGTATTTGGAGTTAGGTATTTGGTGTTTAATTTTACGGTTTGGAGTTTGAAACTTGTAACTTATCCGACCAGTCTCCGACCGTGAACATTGAAGTGGATAGCATCGAGGCACAGCGGATTGACCAGTTTCTGGTCAGCCGACTACCTGAACTCTCGCGCTCCCGTATTCAAGCCCTTCTGAAATCCGGCGATATTCTGCTCAACGACTGCAAAGCGAAAGCAAAACAAAGCGTTTCCAGTGGTGATCACATTTCCGTAGTCATCCCTGAGCCAGTAGCGGCCGAAGCCCAACCGCAAGATATTCCACTGGAAGTCCTCTATGAAGACGACGACATCATCGTGATTAACAAGGCTCACGGCATGGTGGTTCACCCCGCTGCAGGTAATACGGATGGCACTTTGGTTAACGCTCTGCTTTTCCACTGTAAAGGACAGCTCGCTGGTATTGGTGGTGTAGAGCGCCCCGGTATCGTACATCGACTCGATAAGGACACTTCAGGATGTATCATCGTGGCAAAAAATGATGCCGCGCATCAGTCGCTGACCACACAGTTTCACGATCGCACTAACGAAAAACGTTACCTAACCGTGGTTCAAGGAACTCCGAATAAAAAGAAGGATAGCGTCTTCACTAACATTGGTCGTCATCCAGTGAACCGACTTAAAATGGCCGTGGTAAACCCAGGAAGTGGTAAATCAGCCATCACTGACTACAAGGTGCTTCACCAAGCGCCCGATGGCACCTGTCTCATTCTCTGTGACCTGCATACAGGTCGCACCCATCAGATCCGAGTTCACATGCTTCATATAGGAACTCCGATCCTAGCCGACCCTATCTACTCCAAGCCGGCGCGCCAGACTGTGCAAACAGGCCGTTTGATGCTTCACGCCTGGCAACTCGTTATTGATCACCCTCGCAGTGGTGAACGCGTAGCGTTCCAAGCCCCTATCCCCGAAGAATACAAACCTTGGACTGATCATATGGAGGGTGGACTCCCAGATCCTCTCTAGCTAGACTGGTGGACGTGGCGGTCCACACTACTTATTAAATCATGAACGATGAAAACCTAGTCGAGTCTCTACTTCCTGCTGTTGACCAACAGTTAGGATCTCCACAGACCCCTTATGTAAAAAAGACATTCATCCGGCTTGTCGAAAAAGAAGAGGTCAGCCCTGATGAAGCAAAAGAACTCATCGCTCTATGTTTAGCCGATGAAACGAACCGCATGTATATCGACAAACGCGACTTCGACGTACAGCGATATCAGCAACTACTAGAAGGACTCCCTGGTGAGCCTGGTGAAGGTGAGTAAGTTATTAAGTGAATATGTGATTACGTAACAACTGAATCACATAATCACCTACTTACTTCTCCCCGTCTTCACCTTCTTCCTCCTCAGGCGGCGCCTTGGGAAGTTTATCAACTTCGTCGAGGACGTTAACCATACCAACTCCGCGTGCGGCGGAGGTATCTAATCGGAAATCAAGTCGTGGCGTGCAACGGAGCACTACACGTTTGGCAATCTTGCCCTGGATAAGTTTACGTTTCTGACCAAGTTGCTCTAGCACCTTGGCACCATAGCCACCTAACACTCCTACAAAGACCTTAGCCTCGCGCAAGTCCTGGGTGATTTCCACGGCACCAACGGTAACAAGCGCACCTCCGAATTCGAAATCACGTAGCACCGTGCTGATTTCACGGCGAAGGACCTCGTTAATTCTGTCTAATCGTTGGCTCACGGGAAAAATTGCTAAATGATATATCCTAAATGCTAATTTTCTACAAAGTTTGTTCGACCTTCTCGAGGATGTAGCACTCGATGACGTCGTTTTCTTCGTAGTCGTTGAACTCGCCAAGGCGGATACCGCAGTCGATACCTTGCTTGACCTCATCCACCTCATCCGCAACGCGGCGAAGTGTGGACATCTTACCGTCGAAGACAGGAATCTTACCACGCAGCACACGGGCGTGGGCTGTGCGGGTGACCTTACCATCCTTGACGATACAACCAGCAGCACGACCACGTTTGACTTTGAAGACCTGCTTAACTTCGGCGTGACCGATGATACTCTCACGAGTAAGAGGATCGAGTAACCCGAGCATGGACTCTTCAACAGTGTCGATGAGTTCGTAAACGATTGAGAAGAGCTTTACTTGCACACCTTCACGCTTTGCAGCACGAACGGCATTGCTTTCCACCTTGGTATTAAATCCGAGCACAACGGCATCGGATGAACTGGCAAGGAGAATATCGTTTTCGGTAATCGCACCTGCTGCGGCCTTGATGAATTTAGGTTCAACCTTGTCGCTCTTAATCTGGTTAATCGCGTTTTCAATGGCTTGAACGGATCCTTGCACATCACCCTTGAGGACGATGTTAAGCTGGATCTTATTCTCGCCCTGAACCATGGAAAGCAGATCTTCCATGCGGCTTTTCTTAGGTCGAACGAGGCGCTTATTACGCTTCTCATCCTGGCGTTCCTCGGAAAGCTTCTTGGCTGCTTTCTCATTCTTCATCTGGACAAGCTCGTCGCCTACGTGAGGCAGTTCAGCAAATCCGATGATCTCCACAGGAGTGGCTGGGCCAGCTTCCTTTACCTGCTCACCGAGGTCGTTAAGCATCGTTTTTACTTTACCAGCATATGGTCCACAGATGAATGGGACGCCTGCTTTAAGAGTGCCTGCCTGCACCATGACGGTAGCGGTAGGTCCTTTACCAGCTTGGATACTCGCCTCGATGACCGAACCACGAGCATTGGCATGTGGGTTGGCTTTAAGTTCTAACACCTCAGCCTGAAGTGACATCAGCTCGATGAGTTCATCCATTCCCTGACCAGTGGTCGCGGAAACTTCGACACATTCGATATCACCACCAAAATCAGTAGGTTGAAGACTGTGCTCCATGAGCTGGGTCTTAACACGTGTAGGATCGGCTCCTGGAGTATCGCACTTATTGATAGCAACGATGATTGTCTTCTCTGCCTTTTTAGCGTGTGCGATCGCTTCGATCGTCTGAGGCATGATGCCATCATCTGCGGCTACTACGAGTACTACGATGTCAGTGACATCCGCACCACGGGCACGCATTTCGGTAAAGATCGAGTGACCAGGGGTATCGATAAAGCTGATAGGGTGTCCGTTGTGCTCCACACGGTAAGCACCGATGTGCTGTGTGATACCTCCAGCTTCACCTGAGGTGACCCGGCTTTTACGAACGAAATCGAGCAAGGATGTTTTACCGTGGTCAACGTGTCCCATGAAGGTAATAATCGGAGCACGATACTCGAGTTTTTCCTCAGGTTCGTCTTCAAGTTTCTTAGCTTTAGGCTCTTTGATTTTTTTCTTATCCTTGTGAACTCCACCTCCTTTTTCGCGTTTCTCACGTTCAAAGGTGAAGTCATGCATTTCACAAAGTTTTTCAGCAATATCGGGCTCAATTGCCTGATGAGGAGCAACGAATACTTCGAGCTTAATCAGGTCTGCCATAAGCTGGAATGGCTTGAGATTCATCAGGTCAGCAAGATCACTCACAATGATCGGCGGCTTGATTGTGATGATATTCCCTTCTTTTACCGATGATTTTTCTTCTCCGGCTTCATTTTCAGAATCTGCAATATCTACCGGAATGGCAGCGGTGTCAGAGGAAGCTTTGTTGAGGGAAAACTCGTCCTCCTTTTTTTTCTCAAGAAGCTTAGAAATGGCAGGCATTTCTTTTTTCACCCCGCCCTTCTTACGAATGACGGATATTTTTTTCTTACCATCTTCATCATCAAAGATATCGAGTGCAGCCTTCTTTTTATCATCCACGGTCTCGGCCTTGGGGGCTTCGACACGTTGACGCTCACGGCGTGACAACTTCTTGGCGGAGTCATCGAGTAAATCGAGGACTTCCTTATCTTTTTTCGGTGTATCGCTGGAGTCTGCCATGCTGGATGTTGAGTAGTATGAAAATGAGAGAGTAAAGTTTTAGAAAATGAGTATGAGAAAATGAGAAAATTAAGCTTCTGTGCTTTCGGCTTCTTCCGATGACTCCTCTGCAGTAGCGTCGGCCACCTCATCTACAGGAGCTTCCACGACTGCCTCTACAGGGGCCGTTTCGGCAGATTCCTCTGCAACTGGCGTCACTGCGGGTTCTGCCACAGGAGCTTCGTCAACTGGCTTCACTTTGCTAAGGATTATCTCAGCTTCCTCTTGGGAAACCTCAAGTGCCTGAGCAATGTATTCGGCGGGCATCTGAGCTACGAGTTCAGCAGATGCACCACCTGCACGGAACAACTTGTCGGCCATTTCATCATTAAGTCCAAGTTGTGAACCAAGGGAGTGCGCTGCGTCAGTAACGCGTTCTTCAAACTGTTCGTGTTGAGTCTCATCCTTGCTGACCTGAACGTCCCACCCCATCAGCTTGGCTGTTAGGCGGGCATTCTGACCACGACGACCAATCGCCTTGCTCAGTTCCTCTTCATCAACGGTGACGGAAACAACTTTGTTTTCCTGGTCGAGGTTAATGGTGCGTATGTTAGCAGGCTTAAGAGCGTCTACTACGAAGACAGCAGGATCGTCGCTCCAGCGGATGATGTCGACTTTTTCGTTGTTGAGTTCGCGAACGATGTTCTTCACGCGGGCTCCACGGAGACCAACACATGCGCCGACGGGATCGACTTTATCATCGTTACTTGCGACAGCAACTTTGGTGCGGTATCCGGCTTCACGGGCAATACCACGGAGCTCAACGGTGTTGTCGGCGATTTCAGCGACCTCGGATTCGAACAGACGGCGAACAAAGTTAGGGTGACTACGGGAAAGGATGATCTCAGGGCCACGGGTCTCGTTTTCAACGGCAACGACGTAAACGCGGATGCGATCACCAATGTTATAGTCTTCAGTTACGACACGCTCACGTGACGGGATACGACCTTCGAACTTTCCGAGGTCGACCAAGACATCGCTCTTTTCAAAACGACGAACCGTTCCGCTAACAATATCGCCAGCACGGTCCTTATACTCGTCATAGATCATTTCCTTCTCAGCCATGCGGAGACGCTGCATCATGGTCTGCTTCGCTGTTTGCGTGGCAATACGACCAAAGTTTGCAGGTGTGACGTTAAAATCGACACTATCACCGAGCTCGGCATCAGGTTTGCTCTTGCGAGCTAAAGAAATAGGAACCTCATTGAACTTATCAACGTAATCGTCATCAGCGACACATTCGAGAGAAGCATACATGACAGTATCTCCCTTTTTAGTGTCGACATCAGCACGGATGGTCTCGATGGCGTCGGCTCCGGGAACCATTTTACGGTAGGCTGAAATAAAGGCGAACTCGAGTGCGGCAAGGACCTTTTCGCGGTCGATGCCCTTTTCTTTCTCGTAGTAGTCAATGAGAGCGACGATGTCGTTGGTCATGGCTTTTTTGGAGTGATTAGGTAGTTAAGAGGCTATGTAGCTATTGTAAAGCTGGTGAAGTTGTGGATTTCTCAGTACCTTGAGACACAAAAGAGTGGGTCTAAGGACCCACCCCCGAGCGATTCGCAGAGCTGATGCGCAGTTCCATAAGTCTGAATTGCTTGTCTGACAAGCATAAACTCTCTCTTTATTGTGTATTTAGCACGTCTAAACGCCCAATTCTAGAAGCCCCCTCCCCACCTCGAGAGGAGCCATTTTCACCGATATTTCGTCGGATTGAAAAAAAAATGCGAAAAGGGTAAATTAAATCTTGCGAATTAGCCACGGATAAGTAGTTTGCGCCCGCCCAGCGACCGGAAACGGAAGCAAAGCAAAAACCCAACATAATGCGCAGGTAGCTCAGTTGGTAGAGCAGTTGGCTTTTAACCAATTGGTCCTGGGTTCGAGTCCCAGTCTGCGTACTTTCTCTAAATTAACCCGCCTCCACCAAGGCGGGTTTTTTGTGTCTACGTGTTACCCACGTCAAACCGAGGGTCTACACCAAAGTTTGGGGATAATGCATTTTTTTGATCTTTGATAATGGGGTTA
>JASJLI010000003.1:0-44001 GCA_037620805.1 Akkermansiaceae bacterium | reverse complement strand
GAATTTAACAGCGAAGTCAGATGATTGCGTTTCTCGCTCCTTGTCCATCTCGCCTTCGATCTCGCGCAGGAATCCTTCATTGCCTTCCAGTAGACGAGTGCGGAGCTCGATCATATCCTCAATGCTGCGTAAGACATCGCCAGCGGCATCACGCACATGCCCTAGTATCTCGCGTCTGGATGGGGAGTTGGCAACGACATCGGATATGTATTTCTCTAGGGCCGGGTAGCCGCTCTCTCGCCAGAGGCTATCGCCAAAGGGAGATTCTTTTTTGGCCTGAAGGGCTAGTTTTCCTGAAACGGGATAAATCGGTAAGGTTCGCCCTATGCGTTGGATTGATAGATCACGCATGTGGCCGAGGATGATTTCCAAATCCTTTTCATCACGTAAGTCTACTTGCTGTAGGATGAAAATGGATTTTTCAATCATTTCATCCTCCTGCTTGGAAATGAAATCCCAGGTTGAGGCTCCCCATGGGTTACTTGCGGGGAAGACCCAGAAGATCAGATCAGAGACGGGTAAAAATCGATCGGTGATCGCCTGGTGCCCCTGAACCACTGAGTTAGTGCCGGGGGTGTCTACCAGATTGAAATCCATCAGAAAATCAATCGGGCGGAATCGCTCTTCGAGGATCGGCGTGATTTCCTTATCGTGCGTTTCATCACCAAAGCGATACCACTGCACACGGTCGGTCTCGGGTAACACATTTGTTTTACAAACATCCTCACCAAAGAGCCCATTGAGCATGGTCGATTTACCTGCATTTACCTCACCGCAAACAACAAAGAGAAATGGATTACTCAGTCCCCTAGTGATATCGTTGTCGAGAAGAGGTTGCTTTTCGGCACCCGTCTTCTCAGCCAATTTGAGCACGCGCAAAACGACGTCCGTTAGGCGTTTGCGTGTTTTGAAATACTTTCCCCCAAACATGGCGCGTGCTATTAAGCGTGGCTAACGAAAAAATGCAATCCTACTTAGCTCGAACTTAAGTGTCATTACCCAGCGAACTACCGAGTCACGGATGTGACAACAGGTGTTGTCGTCACAGGTAATACCTTAACTTGAGCCACTGGAGGATTGGGTGTGGTAGGAGTTGAAGTCGAGGCAGCTGAAGGAGGATTTAGCGCAAGCAGCTGAGAAACAGTGACAAACTTGAATCCACGCCGAAGCAAACCATCAAGAGTGGCAGGCATCGCGTCAACGGTGGGTTTGTGTAGATCGTGGGCCAGGACAATGGAGCCATTGCGTGTGCCGTTAACTATTCTAGAGGTAACCACGGAGAGTCCGGGGCGTTTCCAGTCCTCTGGATCAACATTCCACAGAATAGTCGGGTAACCATACTCCTTGTAAATCCATGCACGCTGGTTCTGGCGAAGAGCTCCGTAGGGAGGACGCATTGTGCGAGGCTGAACACCGCAGGCAGCCACGATGGCGTCGCGAGTTCTGTTCATTTCCACTCTTACAGATGCATCACTAAGAGCAGTAAGCTTACGGTGAGTCCATGTGTGATTGCCGACTTCATGGCCTTCAGCCACGATACGACGAACAATATGAGGATACAGGTTCACACTCCGCCCAATCACGTAGAACGTTGCTTTGATATTGCGCTCACGTAGCATATCGAGCAAGCGAGGTGTATTCTGTGGGTGAGGACCATCATCGAAAGTCATTGCGATGTATGGCAAGGTTGTACGTCCTCGAGAATGGCTTACACCAGCGGCAACTCCATTGCCGTGGGGCAAGTTAACATCAGGGTTGCGGAGAGCCGGACCGTGCAGCGTAGGCGTAAGGTATCCGGAATTGGATGTCGTCTTCTTGTCCTTGGCGGAACAAGCTACAAGCATTGTCAGTGCCGATATAGTAATGAGAAAAAAGGGATGTCTGTTGAACATGGTGGAAAATTAGGTAAGGGTGATGATGAGGGCGGGTAGAGAGTTGTAACAAGGCCGCTCTCCAGTTGGGGTAATTGGTTGGATAAATAATAGCGGGAATTTGTCACGCATTTCTTTACCAGTTGAGTCGCACCCGAGGTGTTTATTCATTAAACACTAAATCAAACCACGTGTGAAGCGAGTAATTTTGCAGAAATTAAGTGCTTTTTCGCGAGTAACCGAACTATTCGGGCGTTGAACTTCCTTCAGTAGAGTGAATTACGGTATTTTTGATCGATTTTGGTGTAATTTTCTACATTTCGCTATTGCAAAGTATCACAACTCCACGTAGATCCTCCGCCGTCCGAGAGGGAAACGGCTCAACGAGTCCCCTTTCAACAATCACAGCCCTATAGTGTAATTGGTAACACACCGGATTTTGATTCCGCATTTCCAGGTTCGATTCCTGGTAGGGCTACTTTTTTAGGAAACGGGGCTAAACAGCCACTCCTGCCGCAGCCTCAGCACACTTGATTCCATCGATGGCTGCCGAAACTATACCTCCTGCGTAGCCTGCACCCTCGCCGCATGGGTAAAGTCCACGAATTTCAGGATGTTGAAGGTCGGTTTCATTGCGAGGCACCCTAAGCGGACTGCTAGTTCTTGTTTCAAAACCAAGCAATCCAGCTTCTTCGGTAATGTAACCGCGCATGCCCTGGCCAAATTTCTTCAAGCCCGTTTGCATCCGACTAACGATAAACTCAGGCATCACTTCGTGGAGAGGCGCCGATGTCGTGCCGGGATGATAACTCGTTGCTGGAAGACTCGATGAAACTTTTTGATTCAGAAAATCTGTCACCCGCTGCCCTGGAGCCTTTTGCATGCCCCCACCCGTTTTGGATGCTAGGACTTCCATTGATTTTTGAAATGCGATACCGGTGAGTATACCGTGCTCCTTGTCAAACTCAGCCGTATCTTCAGGCTCAACGCTGACGACCATACCGCTATTCGCAAATGGTGAGTCACGGCGGGAAAGCGACATTCCATTGACGACCACTTCATCGTTTTCGGTGGCTGCCGGCACGATAAATCCACCAGGGCACATACAGAATGAATGAACACCCCGTCCTCCGATCTTACAGGCAAGACGATAGCTTGCAGCAGGGAGAATGCGGGGGCGTTCGGTGCCGCGTTTGAAGTGATACTGGATACTATCGATTAGTGGCTGGGGGTGTTCAATTCGGACTCCAACAGCGAAGGACTTCTTCTCCATCAAAATGCTTTCTTCCGCGAGCAAACTGTAAATGTCACGCGCACTGTGCCCAGTTGCCAGAATAACAGCGTCCCCTGTGAATTCGCGACCGTCTGCGGTGGTCACGCCACACATTTTCTTGCCATGCTCAGAACGAAGAAACTGGGCAACTTTGGCACCAAAATGGACTTCACCTCCAGCTTGTAGAATGCTACCACGAATCGCTTTAACCACATTAGGCAGTAAGTTAGACCCAATATGCGGGTGAGCATCGGTCAGTATTCTCTGAGGCGCACCGTGGGCTACAAATGTCTCATAAACATCACGGATAGTCCCACGTTTAGTAGCGCGGGTGTAGAGTTTACCGTCTGAGAATGTTCCCGCTCCACCCTCTCCGAAACAGTAGTTAGAATCTTCGATCACCCTACCACCCCGTAAGATGGGCGCGAGGTCAAATCGACGTGCAGAGGCGTCCTTGCCTCGCTCTAACACGATGGGTTTACAACCAAGTTCGATGGCGCGCAAAGCAGCAAACATCCCCGCAGGACCACAGCCGATGATGATGATTCGTTTGGCTGATACTTGAACTTCTGGGTAGTTCGAGGCGTATTCCGGTTCAGGGGGCAGGTCCATTCCGATGCCCACTTCGATCCTAAGTTGCACTTTGAGCTCGTTCTGTCGGGCATCAATGGAGTGCTTCCGAAGACGCATTTCCTGAATCTGCTTTGGGTGCACACGAATCCTACGTGAAATTTTTTTCCTCCACGCTTCTTGATCCTCCGATTGATCAAGTGGAAGGATGATATTGGTCGTTTCAATCCGGTTCATATTGATGTGGGCAGACTCCTGTCAGGAAATAGGACATTTGTCACCGTTTTCATCCACATTCACAAACGATACACAGGTGGAAAATAGAGTATCCGCCTTGTCATGTCTGCCTCTACTAACCTGCACGTCATAACTGACAGAGGTTTCTCCCTGTTTTTGCTTTAAGCAGTTGATTTCCAGAATCACCCCCTCACCCACACCATGATGGAAGTCCACCTTGGCCATGCCCACGGTGACAAAGCGACAGTTGGGGAAGTCCAGACTCGCGGCAATCCAACAGGCCTCATCTACCCAACTCAGCATTTTCCCTCCAAACAAGAATCCGTATTGGTTCAGATCCCCAGGCATAACAAGTCGGTGAGTTTTCATAGATATGTGAGTAGATGGGTTATACTTTGGCAATCTCGATGCGCTTGTAGCGTGAGTCCCCTCGTGGAGAACTGGTGCTAACCCCCTCTATTTCAGAAAGAGCATTATGGGCGAGTCGGCGGTAGTAGGCATTGAGCGGCTTTAGGTGTCGAGCTTTACCATCATCAACCACCTGGCGTGCCATTTCCTTCGCCGTTTCGATGAGTGTCTTTTCCTGATTCGCCCGACATTGGTCACAATCGACCTTTACCCGCGCAGCATTCGGATAGTGTTTATTGAGAATGCGGTTGGTCAAATACTGGAGATCTTCTAATCGATCCCCATGTTTACCGATAAGGTGAACCCCCTCATTGGTCAGGATATTCAAGCATGGACCATCATCAGTCACTGTTGTCTCCAGCTTCACCTGAAACCCCAGTTTTCCTAACATGCTATCGAGAATTTTACCCGCTGCTTCGACCTCGTTCATGCACTATTGATAGGCATGACCCATCGAAAGGTCAAATGCCTCTTACAGATCCGACTGTATTTATAGGCTTTGCGCATTTTCGCCTTGTAATATAATCAGCTTATTGAAAATTCACCAGCGCTGCACCGCTCTACACCTGTGCACACCCATCTACTACCATGATTGAAGTAAGCAACCTCAGCAAACACTTCGGTGCCAAAACCGTCGTCAACAATCTCTCATTTACGGTCAATAAAGGAGAAGTCCTTGGTTTCCTAGGGCCCAACGGCGCAGGAAAGTCCACCACGATGCGTATGGTAACAGGGTTTATCTCACCCAGCAGCGGTGATGCCAAAATCTGTGGCACCTCGGTAATCGACCACCCTAAACGGGCAAAAACAAGCATCGGCTACCTTCCTGAATCCGCTCCGCTCTACAATGACATGACGGTCCGTGATTTCCTGAAATTCTGCGCATCCATGCGTGGGCTCAATGGGAAAGCTGGGAAAAAGGCCATCGAATACGCCATCGAAACATGTTTTCTCGAAAGCGTCGCCCCTCAGTCGATTCATACCCTCTCCAAAGGATACCGTCACCGCACCTGTCTGGCACAAGCACTGTTACACGATCCCGAAGTGCTCATACTTGATGAACCTACCGATGGACTGGACCCGAACCAGAAACACGAAGTCCGCCAACTGATCAAACGCCTCGGTGAAGACAAGGCCATCCTATTTTCTACCCACATTCTCGAGGAGGTGGATGCCGCCTGCACCCGTGCACTGATCATCGACCAAGGCAACATCGTAGCCGATGGCACACCTGCCGAGCTTCGTAAACAATCCGGCACCGACTCCCTACAAGACCTCTTCCGCACCCTAACCACCAAGGAAACCGAGTAGCCTCCCCCTGATTCCTGACACCCGATACCCGACACCTGACTTATGTTCACCATTTTTAAACGCGAACTGAAGAGCTACTTCACCCAGCCCACTGCCTATGCGGTGATCTGCATTTTCCTCTTCATGTCTCTTTTCCTCACTTTCTATATGGGAAGTTTTATCAAAACGGGAGACGCCAATCTTGAGTGGTCGTTCTTCTTTTGGCACCCGTGGATTTTCATGCTGCTAGCACCCGCTCTCGGTATGCGCCTTTGGGCAGACGAACAACGTAGCGGCACAATTGAGCTGCTCGGAACCTTCCCTACCACCATCTGGTCGGCCATTGTGGCTAAGTATCTGGCCGCCGCCGTTGTCTGGGCCATCGCCCTGCTACTCACCTACCCAATGGTTATTGCCGTGAACACTCTGGGGGATCCTGACAATCTGACTATCTTCTCTGGCTACATCGGCAGCTTCCTCGTCTGCTGCACCTTCCTCGCCATCACTTGTTTAATCTCAGCGTTCACCAGTGATCAGGTGACCTGCCTGATTATCTCATGTGCTATCTGCGTGCTGCTTGTTGTCATTGGTTTTGATAATGTCGTTAGGGCTCTCGCTCAGTCGTTTTCCGAGTCTACTACGGACGCCATCGTGTCCACCGCGGTTCTTGATCATTATCGTCCCCTCCTCCGTGGAGCTGTGCGCATCCAGGATCTAGTTTACTTTTTCTCAATCATCGGCGCCTGTTTGCTAAGCACCAGCGCTATCCTGAACGCCAAACGAGCCTAGGTATTTTATTATCAATTATCCTCTGTCCACTATCCATTAAACAATATGGCTAAAGCAAAAATCACCCATCCAACGTCCCGAGCTATCCTCGGTATCGTTGCCATCATTCTGATCGTCATCTTCTCCAACTGGCTGGTGAGTTCCACGTCCATCGGTAATCGTAACATCGATCTAACTGAGGATAAACGACACACGCTTACCGAGGGTACCAAATCCATTTTGAAAGAGTTGGAAAGCCCAGTCATCATCCGCTACTACGCCACACGGAAAAGCGAAGCCATGCCACGCCGCATCAAAACCTACATGCGCAAAGTGGATGATCTTCTCAATCGATACAGCAACCTGTCAAATGGTAAAGTTCGCATCGAACATATAGATCCACAGCCGGATACCGATGCTGAAGATTCAGCTAACCTCGATGGTATTAGCGGCCAACGTCTCAACGATGAGAACCTCTACTTTGGTCTCGCTATTTCTTGTCTCGATCAACAGGCAACTATTCCGTTTATGGACCCAAATGATGAGACAATGTTAGAATACCATCTTTCGAGCTCCATCGCAAATGTCAGTAACTTTCAAAAGACCAAGGTGGGGCTAATGACTACCCTACCGCTGCAAGGGGCACCTGCACAAATGCAAGGCCAACAATCTCAGAAGCCATGGATCATTTACCAACTTCTTCAGCAACGATACGATGTGCAGAATTTGGGCATGAATCCTCTAGGGCTCGATCCTAAGGAGATCCCTGTGTTACTCCTCCTCCACCCAGCAGGAATCAGCAGCCAGACGGAATTCCAAATTGACCAGTATCTACTGAAAGGAGGAATCGTGATCGCATGCCTTGATTCATTTGCCCTTACTGCACCTCAAGGTGATCCAAGGATGCGTGGTATGGGAGGCATCCCGAAATCATCTACCCTGAAATCGTTACTCGGAACGTGGGGAATTGGCATGGATAGCACATCCGTCATCGCTGATGGAAAATACGCCACCGATTTTGGTGACAACCAGCGTATGTATTCTCACCTATCGCTAAGCACTGAAGCGATCTCGTCAGAAGATGAAATTATCACCAAAGGATTTGAAAACCTTTACTTTCCACTGGCAGGTGGTTTCACAATTAACAGTGGAGGAGGAGTCTCCATTGAGACCTTGGTTAAATCATCCAATGAGGTTGTACTCATTCCAGGTCAATCAGCAACCCGAGCTGATCCCGGCCTCTTCGCTCGAAGCGCCCCAACCGGTAAAAACTACGGTATCGTAATGCGCCTTAAGGGGAAATTTAAATCAGCCTTTCCTGAGGGCGATCCTTCAACACCCAAGGCGGAAGATCCAAAAACCAAGGACCAAAAACCAAAGGAATCAACGGCTCCAGCACTCACCAAAGCTGAAGCAGAAGGTATCGTTTACCTCATTTCTGACGTCGATTTCCTTTTTGACCGAGCCTGTTTCCGTCAATCCGCTCAGGGTTATATGGCAGTCAATAACAATGCCGCCCTGCTCCAGAACATTCTCGACCAATGCACGGGCTCCAAGCACTTGATCGGCTCACGCAGTCGGGCCGCCACCACCCGACCTTTCACCGTCATCAAGGAGATGGAAACCGACTACGCGCAAGAGATGCGTTCAGATATTGAAAAGGCTCAAAAAACGATGGAGGGCATCGTTACCCAACTGCAACAACTGCAGTCGCAAAAAACTCAAGGCAAGGCACTGGTCCTCTCTCCCGAGCAAGAACAGAAAATCCACGAACTGCAAGCCCAGCAGGTCAAACTACGTCGTGAACTTCGCGACAAACAAAAAGGACTCCAAGCCAAAAAAGACAAACTCTACTCCAAAATCAGATGGATGACAGTCGGCATCACCCCTGCCTTCATCGCCCTCAGCGGACTTTTCATCTGGTTCGTTCGCCGCAGAACCACACGCGTCGCCTAAAGTTCTTCCTTTGCGCTCCAGCGTAACACTCTTCCCCATTTCCCAATAACTAATAACCGATAACTATCACCCATGAAGTCCCGTACCGTCATCATCCTCTGGGCCATCGCCATTGTGCTCGGCATCGCAGCATCCATTGTAAAATTTGGAAGTAACGATGATAACGCCACACGCACCACGCTTTCCCCCGGCGACAAACTCATCGAAAACCTCCCTATCCGTGAGATCACTGAAGTGATCCTAACAAAGGGGAACGATGCCACCAAACTCGTCCGCACGGGTGAAGATACATGGGGGGTCACCGAGCGAGGCGACTATGCCGTCGACTATGAGCTTCTCCGTAATCTGCTAGGTGCTCTCGGCCAACTTGAAGTCACTCAAGGTTACCCATCTGAAAGTAAACATTTTGAACGTTTCGGCCTAGCTGATGAAACTGAAATCGAAAAAGAAGAAGCCATACGTGTCACGATGAAAGGCAAAGACGGAGTCCAAGTTGCTGAGGTTTTCTTGGGTAAATATTCTGGCACAAGCCGGGCTGGTGGCAGATTCGTGCGTCTATCGAGTGACGATAGCGGAGTCTACGCAGTCGGCGAAACCTTCCCCGGCGTCACCGCCGCCCCAAAGGACTGGGTTAACAAGGAGTTTCTGAAAATTGATCAAATCAAAAGCATCGCTTTATCAGCTCCTGCGAATCCTATTTTCAAATCATGGAAACTCATCCGTCACCCTAAGACCGATGGCAACGAGAATCCTAGCGGGCAATTCACACTCGAAGGCATGACTGATCAGGAAGTCATGCAGCTCACCTCCACGAATCCACTTCGTAACCTTTTCAGTTACTCGGCTTTCCAGGATATCCTCAGCGAATCAGAGGCAGCCAAGACCTCAGGTGCTGACACTAAACTTAAACGTCAGGCTGTTATCACAACATACGATGGATTCACCTATACTCTCACGTTCTGGGCCCAGAAAGAGAAGCCCAAGGATCCCAATGCAGACCCTCGACTCCCCGGTGTTCAGCCAGGCTATCTTCTCACCATCATTGTTACAGCAGACATCGCCGAAAAGCGTGTCCCTGTAACTGACGAGTCAAAAGAAAAACCCGAGGTCATCAAATCCCGTGATGCGGAGTTTGCTTTAAAACAAAAAGCGCTCAAAGAAAAGCTCGCTACAGCCCAAGCCTTTAAGGGTCGGATCTACCAAATCAGCCAAAGCACCATTTCCCCGCTTCAGAAAAAGCGATCTGATTTCGTGAAAGCCAAAAACAAACCCACAGCAACTACCCCTGCAGTGCGAGTTCCAGCCAATCCAGGTCAGCCAGGCCAACCATTGCGACCACTTCAGCCATTGTCACCTCAGCGATAGAGGATATCATTTTGGATATTAAAAGGGTTGCGCGTTTCCACAATCTACTTGGCGTAAAATAAGACTTAAGAAACCTGCACTGGTGTGTGTATATTGAAGAACAACTTCAATTGCTAAACTTTGAATTCATTATCATCAAAACAACGATTTATCGTTCCCCTCAGCCTTGGCTCACTCATGGTTTGCCTGATCAGCTGGGCGATAGGTGCCGCCCCCGACAAGTCGCCATCTTCAGCGAAAGAGCACAGCTCACGCATCGTCAGCTTTAACGACGATATACGACCTATCTTCAACCAAAACTGCGTAGGTTGTCATGGCGGTGTGAAAATGGCAGGAGAGGTATCCTTCATCTACCGGCATCTGGCCCTAGGAAAGGGTGAATCTGGAAAAAGAGTCATTGTCCCTGGTGAGCCTCAGAATTCAGAAATCATGCGTCGTCTGACTAGCTCAGATCCGGATGATCTGATGCCCCCACCAGAGCATGGGCCGAGTTTAAGCGATAAAGATATCGGATTGATCCGAACTTGGATCGAACAAGGAGCCAATTGGGAAGTTCACTGGGCATTCGATGCACCCAAACCACAGAAATCTCCTGCTACCGAATTGTCGTGGGGTAACAATCGTGTCGATGCCTTTACACTCGCTGAGATGGAACAACGGAAGCTAACCCCATCACCAGCCGCGTCACCCGCTGAGTTACTACGCAGAATGTCCTATGATCTAACCGGTTTGCCGCCGAGCATTGAGGATTTGGATCGTTTTATCGCCGCCTGTGCGAAGAAGCGGAAACAAGCCATCGATCACGAGATCGATCGCCTACTCGCATCACCTGCCTACGGAGAACGCTGGGCTTCGGTTTGGATGGATCTCGCTCGTTATGCCGACAGCGAAGGCCTGGGTGCAGATCGCAAACGTGATGTCTGGCCCTATCGCGACTGGTTAATCCGTTCATTCAATAACGACATCCCCTTCGACCAGTTTACCATTAAGCAGCTTGCAGGAGATTTACTTGAAAATCCAAGTTACGACGACAGGATTGCCACCGTATTTCATCGTCTCACTCAAGCTAATGAAGAAGGCGGCACCGATGATGAAGAGTTCCGAACGGTCGCGGTGATGGATCGCGCCAGCACCACCTGGGAAGTTTGGCAGGGGCAAACATTTGGCTGTGTGCAATGTCATAGTCACCCCTATGACACCTTTGAGCATAAGGAATACTATAATTTTCTGGCTTTCTTTAACAACAATCAGGACAACGACACCTCATCACATTACCCGACACTACGAGTCCCGAGTAAGCACGCCGACTATCAAGCTGCCAATAATCATTACCGACAGTTTAAATCAGCTGAAAAGAATTACCACTTAAGTGGCCACAACATTGTCAAATCTACGCAGTGGAACAACACCAAGGGATCGACTGTAAAGTCGAAACGATCCAAGAGCAAAGTCACTGCAGTAAACGACATCGAAGAAATTCATACAGAGGGGACTGTAGCATCACGAACACATTTCGACGTCACCTGGGAGCCTGAGACTACAAGAATCGATGCCGTCCGGATCAATATCATTCCTAAAGATATAGCGGCCGCAAAGAGCCTGCCTGAAAATGGTTCTGTTCTCAGCTATGCTGAACTGCGTGTCACTCGTGCCGATGGAAAAGTTGAGAAGATTCCATTTCAGCATATCATTCCAGACAGCACAGAATCTAGTCTGAACCCTCGCTTATCGTTAAGCTCCAAAAGTTCATCGGGATGGGGGCCATTTTCAAAAATCTATCACCCACGCTGGGCGGTTTTGGTTCCAAAATCTCCAGTGAAATTATCGGCAGGATCAAAAGTCACTCTACACCTGCAGTATAATTCTTTTTACTTAGCCGGCTTTGTGATGGTTCCCCACCGCTCGAGCATCTCATATTCTGGAGATCCGAAATGGGACAACTGGAGATCTTCTGCCACTGAACTTTTCTCTCAATTTTCGGCCACTTCCAAAGCCTACCGAAAAACCTCTGGTCCATCGATCCCGGTCATCCAACAGAGAGATACAACCCTGCCGCGCAAGACCCATGTTTTCAAACGTGGTAATTGGTTGGAAAAGGGAGAACTTGTCGAACAGGCCAACACGCCCGCTGCATTTCCGAAGCTGAAAACCCAAGGTAAGTCCCCTACCCGACTTGATATGGCCCGATGGCTTGCGTCACCGGAAAACCCACTGACAGCTCGCATCGCTGTGAACCGTTATTGGCATCAATTGTTTGGACGAGGCATTGTGGAGACACTAGAGGACTTCGGGTCTGCAGGGATGAAACCCACCAACCAGGCGTTACTGGATGACCTCGCAGTCCGATTCCAAACTGATTACAAATGGAGTAACAAAGCAATCCTCCGTGAGATCGTCAGCTCCGCCACTTATCAACAGACGGCTACGGCATCTGTAGAAAAGCGGGCGAAGGATCCTGAAAACATTTGGCTTTCTTACTCACCTCGACGTCGACTTCAGGCAGAGGCAGTTCGTGATATGGGGCTCGTTGTTTCGGGGCTCATCAGTAACACGCTTTACGGCAAACCTGCCTACCCACCGATTCCGCCAGGAGTTTGGAAACCATTCAGCTCAGGTGACAAATGGAACACACCCGCTATTGGAAACCCTGAGCGCTACCGTCGATCTCTCTACACCTACTGGAAACGGAGTATTCCCTATCCAGCATTGATGTCTTTTGATACACCAACTCGTGAGGTATGCTCTAAACGTCGACTCATGAGCAATACCCCTGTCGCAGCCCTCACGACCCTCAACGACGCAGCCTTTGCCGAGTTCGCTCAAGGGCTAGCAAGGAGGATGAAGTATGATTGCGAAGGATCATTGCAGCAGAAAATCGCCTTTGGCTATCGTGTAGCAACTTCCAAAAACCCTCGACCCGAAACATTAAAGGAGCTTGTTCTAACATTTCAGGATATTGAGCAATCCTACAAGAAGAACCCAAAACAGATGGCGGGAATGGCAGGCACGGCTGACGGAGCTGCCTACACAGTGATCGCATCTCTAATTCTCAACCTTGACGCAACTCTCAGCAAGTAAGCATGAATATTTTCCAACAACTTCAGGCTGAACAACTTCAGCATACGACTCGTCGACACTTCATGCGTGATTGCGCTACGGGCCTTGGCTCCATGTGGCTGGGCATACAGGGGCATCAAGCTATGGCGTCCAGTGGACCGCTTAACCTATCTCACAATCCCAATGCGCCGCTAACTCCGATATCCCCATCTTTTGCTCCCAAGGCCAAGCGCATCATCTATATACACATGATCGGGGCGCCGAGCCAGTTTGAGCTATTTGCCCACAAACCTGAACTCATCAAATACAACGGCAAGGAGTGTCCTCAGGAATACCTCGAAGGGCAAAGGTTCGCCTTTATTCAAGGCGTTCCAAAGTTGTTAGGTCCGGTTTACCCCTTCAAACAACACGGGAATTCAGGAGCCTATGTCTCGGATCGCATGCCTCATCTTGCTAAACACGTTGACGACCTCTGTTTTATCCACAGCATGCAGACCGAGCAATTTAATCATGGTCCGGCTCAATTGATGATTCAAACTGGCAACCAAAATATCGGCCATCCATCTCTTGGATCGTGGGTTTCCTGGGGGCTTGGTTCCGGTAATAATAACCTCCCAGGTTTTATGGTGCTGCTCTCTGGCGGCCGTATGCCTCGGGTTGGGAAATCTCTCTGGGGGTCAGGCTATCTACCCTCGGTTTATCAAGGGGTGCAATGCCGATCTACGGGCGACCCTATTCTCAATGCACAAAATCCGACAGGTGTTAGTCGGGAGATTCGCCGTCGTGCATTGGACGGACTCAAAACAATCAACCAACAAACATACAACGAAATTGGCGACCCCGAGACATTAACTCGAATCGCCCAGTATGAAATGGCCTACCGCATGCAAGTATCCGTACCCGAGGTGATGGATATCAGCAAGGAACCGAAACATGTTCATGAGATGTATGGCACTCAACCCGGAAAGGAATCCTTTGCCAACAACTGCCTGTTAGCACGCAAGCTTATCGAAAACGATGTTCGGTTTGTACAGCTCTACGACTGGGGATGGGATTCCCACGGATCATCCAAAGGTGAAGCACTCAACCACGGCTTTAAAAACAAGTGTGAACAGACCGATCAACCCACCGCAGCCCTTCTCGCGGATCTGAAGCAACGCGGATTACTCGACGACACTCTCGTCATTTGGGGTGGCGAATTCGGTCGCACACCAATGCAGGAAAACCGAGGCGGCGGCGCAGGCAACTTCGCTGGCAGAGATCACAATCCCAATGCATTTACCATGTGGATGGCAGGTGCTGGCATTAAAAAAGGCACCTCATATGGTGAAACGGATATACTAGGTTACACCGTTGCCAAAGACCCAGTCCAGGTGCGCGACCTTCACGCTACAATCCTGCATTTACTGGGTTACGATCACCATAAACTCTCGGTTCCATTCCAAGGTCTTGATCAAAAAATCACAGGCGTAAAAGCCGCGAATGTGGTTCAAGGCATCTTGTCTTAGCTTTAGTTCAACGAGCAACCGTGATGTTCGGATCAGCATGCCACTCGTGCGGAATATCACGCATCAAAAGAGCATGATCAAAGGCAATACTGCCCGACGGGAAAATTGAGACATCATCGAAATAGGCTGATTGGACCGAATGCATGGCCAATGGCGAGACCTTCCATTTTTGAGTTTTGAGCTGAAGACCTTCGAGCTGACATGAGTTAGGTTTGGGTGAGTAACCAATACAGCCCGCTTCAAAAAAGGCAGATGTCTCAGCAAGCGACTCGAACACAGAATTCTCTGGCAGTTTGTCAGATTCCGTCGATTCAAAAACCCACTAGGGCATTTGAATAATCCTTGGCCGTTACACGCATCGAGATATTACCATCGGCGTCCGAAATCTTGAAATCCGAGAGTTCATGTGCCCCGGGAAACAATCGACCTCCCACAAGAGCATTGAATTTACAATTCGTGTCCCTTCTCGGCACGTAGACGCCATATTTTGTCTCGCCATCTTCATCCCACTCGACACCGATACGGTGCGCCGAATTTTCGCTCGATGCTCCTACGATAGCAGGCATGCCCTTGGGCCTGACCTCTTCGGGTCTAATTAGGCAAATTCCAGCAATGGCATAGCCATGAACGATCTGTGGGCGAAAATTTCCGGGCAAGATCGCGTTGACCACATCCGGGTCGACACGATTGTTCAAGAGGACGCGACAACGTATCATGCCGGTAATCGTGGGTATCTTCATTGCGGTTTTGGTATAGCATTCTCGTCAGGCGGTCCAATCCATTCGAAAGGATTATGTGTCACTGAGGTTAAAGAACGCCACATCTGGCGACGATTCGATTTTTGGGAAACCAAGACCTTCTTGATAGAACTTCACTGAGGTCGCTATATCGCGCACTCCCAGGGAAATCATGCTGATTCGTGATTGCATGCTTGGCTTTTATCACAAAATAGAAGCGCCACTCAGCTTGACCTGTCGATCAGAACGGGGATAATCATTTCAGCCCCATGATCTCATCCACTGCACCCGTCATTACCAGTTCCCCCCGTAAGCTAAATGGAATGGCCCTGCGGGATCATCGGTTTGAGTTGCCCCTTGATTACTCCGATCTTAAAGGTGAAAAAATCAAAGTGTTTGCTCGTGAGGTTTGCTTGAGAGATTTGGACAACAACAAGGATCTTCCATGGATGGTTTTTTTTCAAGGTGGTCCCGGATGTGCATCCCCTCGCCCCTCAATGAGTTCAGGATGGATTGGTGAAGTGTTGAAATCGCACCGTCTACTCCTTCTCGATCAACGAGGCGCGGGGCTTAGCACAAGGGTGTTGCCTCAGACATTGGCCAAATTCTCAACCCCCCAAGAACAAGCTGATTACCTTGTTCACTTTCGAGCCGATAACATCGTGCGTGATGCTGAGACGATTCGTAATACCTTGTTAGGCGAGAACACGAAGTGGAAAGGCATGGGGCAGTCGTATGGAGGTTTCTGCCTTCTTTCTTATCTTTCAATGCATCCAGAAGGACTCTCTGGTGTCATTATTACGGGAGGAGTCGCTTGTATAAAACGAAGTATCGAGGAGAACTATCGTCTGACTTACCAGCGTGTTCTTGAGAAAAACGACGCTTACTACCGCCGCTATCCTGAGGATATAGAACTCGCTAAAGAAGTCGCTAATCACCTTGATGTCAAAGAGGTGACACTCCCAAGTGGAGCAAGACTGACATCTCGGAGATTCCAGCAACTCGGCATGGCCTTTGGTGCAAGCGGCGGATTTGAGGCCATTCATTACCTGCTCGAAGATGCATTTATCGACGGATTAAAAGGCTCCGAGCTGAGCTATAATTTCCTCACGGAAATGGAAAGGCGCACGGGCTTCGAAACCAATCCTATTTTCTGCATCCTCCATGAGTCCATCTATGCCGAAGGTTACGCTACTCGGTGGGCAGCCGAGCGGTTACGCGATGAGTTCCCTGAAGTTGATATTCAGAAAAACGATCGCTTCGTTTTCACAGGCGAGATGATAGCTCCAAGTATGCTCGACGACTATGCTGCACTTACACCATTAAAAGAATGTGCAGAAATCCTCGCCAATAAATCAGACTGGGAATCACTATACGATCTGGATCAATTGGCAAAAAACGAAGTCCCCATCTCTGCAATTTCCTACTACGATGACATGTATGTGCCCATCGAGTGGTCCGCTGAAACAGCACGTCACATTCCCCATTTTAATCTCTGGGTGACCAATGAGTGGGAGCATAATGGGATCGGCGTCGATGGACCGCGTATCCTTGCGCGACTTCTTGAAATGCTACACGAGGTATAAAGAGATAGCCGCCCAGCGCACACAAAGCCTTCAATACCTGAGAGCCATTGAGCTCAAATTTTATTCCTGAATAATCTCATATTTCGCAGATACCCTCCAATTTACACCGCATGGGTTGGCTTAGATTGATCTTGCTCAAAAGCCCTAAGCTCCTAGTATGCCGCCCTCCAAGCTATGAACCGCGTTTTTGTCGAGAAACAGTCCGAATTCAATGCCCAGGCCCGTGAATTACTCCACGACCTAAGGGATAACCTCAATATCCACCACCTTGAAGCCGTCCGCGTTGTCCAGCGCTATGATGTCGATGGATTATCCGACGAGCAGTTCGCTGATGCGACACGCCTGATTCTGTCGGAACCACAGGTGGAATCAGCATCCGATGCCTTATCATTGGCTGATAATGAAACGGCCTTCGCGGTCGAATACCTACCTGGCCAGTATGACCAGCGCGCCGATTCAGCTGCCCAGTGTGTGCAAATCCTGACTCAGGATAAAAAACCACTGATCGCCTCTGCTCGGATCATCATTCTTAAAGGGGAAATTTCAGAGGGTGAACTCAGCCAGGTAAAAGGCTACACCATCAACGCCGTTGATTCCCGTGAAGCCAGCATGGAGATTCCAACAACCTTGGAAATCCCTGCCGATCGACCCGACGACGTCGAAACCCTCGAAGGATTCACCTCCGCTTCCGCAGACGATCTTCACGCTAAGTGCAAAGAACTCGGCCTCGCTATGTCACCAGAGGATCTGATTTTCACTCAAACCTATTTTCGCGACGAGGAAGGCAGAAACCCGACCATCACCGAGATCAAAATGCTCGATACCTATTGGTCAGATCACTGTCGCCACAGCACCTTTGCCACCAAGATCGACTCGGTTGAATTCGAGCAAGATGGAGTCATCGCCGAGACCTACGCCAAGTATCAGGAAACTCGCGACGAAGTCTACGGTGCCGATACCGAACGTCCAGAAACGCTCATGGACATCGCCCTGATCGCGATGAAGGAGCTGCGCAAAACAGGTGAACTCGATAACGTGGAGGTTTCTGAGGAAATCAACGCTGCCTCTATTGTTGTCCCTGTGGACGTGGATGGAGTCGATGAAGATTGGCTCGTTATGTTCAAAAACGAGACTCACAACCACCCGACTGAGATCGAACCCTTCGGTGGAGCCGCCACCTGCCTCGGTGGTTGTATTCGTGACCCTCTCTCCGGTCGATCCTACGTCTATCAGGCGATGCGTGTCACTGGAGCTGCCGACCCGCGCACCCCATTTTCTGAAACTCTGCCGGGGAAACTTCCACAGCGCAAAATCTGTAAAGAAGCCGCACACGGGTATTCCTCGTATGGAAACCAGATTGGCCTCGCCACGGGACAAGTTGCAGAAGTCTACCACCCGAACTATGTCGCCAAGCGCATGGAGATTGGAGCCGTAGTGGCTGCAGCGCCTAAAAAGAATGTCTTCCGCGGCAGCCCTGCCACGGGTGATGTGATTCTCCTCATCGGCGGCCGCACTGGCCGCGACGGTGTTGGTGGAGCCACTGGATCATCCAAGGAGCACACCGATACCGCTCTCGATAACTCCGCAGAGGTCCAAAAAGGCAACCCACCTACCGAGCGCAAAGTTCAACGACTCTTCCGTAACCCGGAGCTCGCCGCAAAAATCAAGATCTGCAACGACTTCGGAGCAGGCGGAGTATCCGTTGCCATCGGAGAAATCGCCCATAGCCTCGATATCAATCTCGATGCTGTGCCCAAGAAATACGACGGACTCGATGGCACTGAACTCGCCATATCAGAGTCTCAGGAGCGTATGGCCATCTGTGTGGATCCCTCAACCATCGATTACTTTAAGGCTGAGTGCTACAAGGAAAATCTCGAATGCACCCACGTAGCCAATGTCACAGATACCGGTCGACTCGTCATCAAGTGGCGCGGCAAGGACATCGTCAATTTCTCACGCGCCTTCCTCGATACCAATGGAGTCACCCTCTCCACTAAAATCAATGTCACCGCAGTTGAGAGCAACCCAACACTTGGCTGTCGGGAAAAAGGATCAGGTTCAGGCTCACTGAAGGATCGTTTTGTCGCCACACTGGCAGACCTCAATACTTCATCTCAAAAAGGCCTCGGCGAAATGTTCGATGGCTCGATTGGAGCCGGTAGCGTGTTAAACCCATTTGGCGGAAAAAATCAACTCACTCCAACAGATGCCATGGTGGCCAAGATCCCTCTCATGAAGGGTAATACCACCACCTGCACACACATGGCTTGGGGATTCAATCCTCATATTGCTAGCTGGTCGCCTTTCCATGGAGCCCTCTACGCGGTCACTGAATCTGTCTGCCGTGTTGTTGCCTCCGGCGCACACCTTTCAGATATCCGACTCACCTTGCAGGAATACTTCGAGAAACTCGGCACCGACCCTACGCGCTGGGGCAAACCATTTGCAGCCTTGTTAGGAGCCTTCCTCGCCCAGAACGAACTTCGTCTCGGAGCCATCGGAGGCAAGGATTCCATGTCCGGATCATTTAATGATATCGATGTGCCCCCTACCCTGGTATCATTCGCAGTTGCACCCGGAAAAACCACCCTCGCGGTCTCACCTGAGTTCAAACAGGCGAACTCTAACATCTTCCTCATCCAGATTCCACGCGACGACGAAAACGTTCCTGATTTCCAGCGTCTCCTGGAAGTCGCCGATCTCCTCTACGCAGAAAACGCAGCTGGTAATATCCTCTCCATGCACTCTCTCTCCGAGGGCGGTATCGCGGCAGGAATTGCAAAGATGGCCTTCGGAAACAATATCGGCGCAGATCTCGATCTCGAAACGGATAAGCTGTTCAATGAACGCTACATCAGCTTCCTCATTGAGGCCCCTACCCGACTTGTCGATTCCCTCAATGCTCTATCCATCGGTCACACCACCGAAGAACCAAGCATTAAAGTCGCCGGAGAAACCCTCCCCTTGGCGGATCTTCTGGAAGCATGGACAACACCTCTAGAATCAACCTACCCAACTCAAGTCACAGCCCCTCACCAGGAGCTTGAGACATTCTCCCACGTGGCGGTGACCTCTGGTCGCCAAGCCAAATCATCACCAGCAGTTCCTAAAGTCATCGTCCCAACCTTTCCCGGAACGAACTGCGAATACGATACGGTCAAAGCATTCAATCAAGCTGGTGCTGATGCATCTGCCCTGATCTTCAAGAACCTCACCTCAGCCCACGTTGAGGACTCCCTTCGTGAACTAGCAGAACAGATCAAGCAGTCCCAAATCCTCATGCTCCCTGGCGGATTTTCCGCGGGTGACGAACCTGATGGATCAGGTAAATTCATTGCAACAGTGCTTCGCAACCCAATGATTGCCGATGCCGTCATGGATCTTCTGAAAAACCGCGATGGACTCATTCTCGGAATCTGCAACGGTTTCCAGGCCCTCATCAAAACAGGCCTCGTTCCATACGGCGAAATTCGACCACCCATCGAAGGGGCTCCTACCCTCACATTCAATGACATCGGCCGTCACGTCGCCTGCTACGCCACCACGCGCATCTCATCCACCAAGTCACCATGGCTGGCTAACACATCCGTCGGCGACCTCCACAACATCCCGTTCTCTCACGGAGAAGGGAAGTTCTACGCCACCGAGGAAGAGATTAAGCAACTCGCGGCCAACGGCCAGATTGCCACCCAATACACTGATCTCGATGGCAACCCCTCCATGGATGTTGCATGGAACCCGAACGGATCTCTCTACGCCATCGAAGGAATTACTTCCCCATGCGGTCGTGTGTTAGGAAAAATGGGCCACACCGAGCGTCGCGGCGAATCCATCGCCAAGAACCTCCCTGGCAACAAACACCAGCCGCTATTCAAAGCAGGCGTCGGCTACTTCGCGTGAAATTCCGATCCCGCGGGATCGGCTACCTATGGAGTGGGGGTTTGCAACCCCCGACTACCTTTGAAGCATCGTGCTTAGGTTGATGCGGGTTGCCAACCCACGCTCCATACTACCACTCTTTATACGGAGTCTTACTCAGTGACGAATTTGCATAACGTGGATCGTGGGTAACCTCCTCGCCTACCCAGCTCGGTTTTTCGAACACTTCATCCTCATCTTTGAGTTCAATTTCGGCGACTACAAGGCCTTTGTTTCTGCGTTTAAAAACGTCGATTTCCCAGACATGGGAATCGGTGCGGTGGTGGTAGCGTGTTTTTTCTACGATGCTATCGATTGTTAAATCCAAGAGTTCGCGAGCATCTTCAAAAGGAATCTCATATTCGTATTCGAGTCGGGTGATGCCCAGCGTTTCCCCTTTGATCGTAATGACCGCCTTCTCATCTTCTAGCCTCACTCGAACGGTGCGACCGGGATCTTTACAGAGGTATCCCTGCATCATTTCCACCGCCTCATCCATCGGGTGATCCCCAACCACTAAAAATTTCCGTTCTATCTCAACTCCCATGGACGGAATAGTGAATGGTGAAGTGTAAATGGTGAAGTTCATAATCTCCTCGATATGATTATCTTCTGCCTAAAGTTACTTTATTGCACAAAGTTCACAGTGGTTTCATATAAATTTCACAATCTTGGTTCATATTCCCGACATCATGAAAGACAAAGCCACCGAGAAGATCACGATCACACTACCTTGTTCACTCTACCACACCCTGCGTAACCAAGCCTATAAACAAGGTTTATCCTTACCTGAATTCATTCAACGGAAAATTCAATTGCGTCCATCTGAATCGAGCCCTTTGGCGGATTTGCCACTCAAGAAACTCATCGAGCAGACGACCCCTGATGTAGCCCCCACCGATTCCCGACTCGACTTCTTCTCTTAGAAATCCAGACTCAACCCATCAAATGCGAATCGCCATACACGGTAAAACCTCCTGAAGAGTTGCCCAATAAGGAAATACCGGAAGTCTATCGTCTGGCTAGGGGTGTTTCCTGGCAAGACTACCAAATTGCGAAACGGCATCGCATTTTTTTACTGGTCCGTTGTGATGGTCTCACTATTTGGTTATATATTTTCCGTCCTCCTCCTACCACTCGAGTATTTCCATTTTCTGAAACACGAGGTGGCTATTTTGATTGTGCTGGGGCTGGCATTTCTGAGTGCTCGACTCTTCCCTAAAGCGTTCAAGATGCATACCGTCCAATATCAGACATACGCAAAATGGAGGACGATCAAGAAACACATGAAGTGAGATTGGCACGATTAAATCCTTCGCTCTGGATCCTTCAGTCCTAAAAACTGTTTGTAGAGGATCTCCACCTTGTTTCTTGCCCAATCGGTTTTCCTGAGAAACTTGAGACTGGATTTAATCGATGGATCGTTACTGAAACAATTGATCTTGATTCGGAATGAGAGGTCGTCCCAGCCGTATTCCTTGACTAATTCCTTGAGCATACGCTCAAGGGTGATGCCGTGCAGTGGATCGTTGCTCATGCGCTGCTTGTAGCAGCGAATGGTGAATTTAGAATAGTGAATGTTGAATTACTTAGGGGAATATAAAGATTCTACAGCATTGTAATGGCGAAATGGTGATATTCGGAGGAAGATTTAAACCATGAACAAAACGCACAGTCTTCTGATCGGTTATCTCGCATGGATTTTTGGATTCATGGGACTGCATCGATTTTATTATGGTAAACCGATCTCTGGCTGTATCTGGGCTCTGACAGCCGGACTACTCGGTATCGGTTGGCTAATTGATATCTTCCTTATCCCTACGATGCATGATGAGGCGAATGGCCGATTCGCGTCAGGACGCTACGACTACTCAGTAGCAGCTCTGCTCCACTTCTTTCTGGGGCTATTCGGAATCCATCGATTCTACCTCGGTAAAATCGGAACGGGTATCATTTTCCTTCTTACAGGAGGGCTATTTGGAGTCGGATATATCTACGATCTGATCACACTTAACGATCAGGTTGATGAGTTAAATCAAAGTTCGTAGGACTTTGCGACAGCAGCAAGCAAGGCTGCGTGAACATTGGGTAACGCGGCAACCATAAGTCGATCGGACAACATATCGTATGCCTCACCTCGATGATTGGTAACGATAATTCCGTTTTCTTTCATTAAGAGAATTCCCGCTGCTACGTCGTATGGTTGGAGATCAGTTTCCCAGAAGCCTTGAAGCCAGCCCATGCTGAGATTGGCGACATCGAGAGCGGCGGAGCCGGATCGGCGAATGCCACGACCTAGGGTCAGGATGTCAGCGGCGGCTTTGAAAAACTGCTCTGCTACATCAGGAGATCGATACGGAAAGCCGGTGGCGAAAATTGCGTCGGCCTCCGTGAGATTGGGATGTGCTGGCGTGCTCGGGATACCGTTATAACATGCTCCCTGCCCCTTTATGGAAGTATACAGTTCACCACTGATGGGTTTGTAGATGATGGCTAAAACGGGCTCACCATTCTTGACGAGAGCCACAGAAATCGAGAACAGATCGAGTCCAGCGAGGAAATTCGTGGTGCCGTCTAACGGGTCGACAATCCAGACGAGTTCCTGCGATCCAGACTTGCCACTTTCCTCACCAAAAAAGCCAGCGCCTTCTACGAGTGGAAGAAGCCCTTCTTGGAGCTTCTTTTCAGACTCCACATCAACAAATGATACCGTTTCACGCACGGCTTTCATATCGTCTGCGCCCTCGGGCATTTTCCGAAAGTGCTGTAGTTGGAAATCACCAACTTCGCGGACGAGGGAGATGCTGGAGTTTAGTGTGTCGGTAGAGATATTCACGGCGCACGCGAAATACGCTATTTCGACGCAAAAGAAAAGTGTGATCTTAGAAGTGTGATTTAAACAGGCCCTGATCCAGGCTGAGGCTTGGGCTGAGCAGGGTTAGGCAAGCAGATATCACCCATGAGCATGGGCACTGGAGGTTTTACGATTTTTAACGGCTTAGGCATAATGGGTTCCACCGTGACTTTTTCTTCGGTTGGATTTTTATCAGGTTTTTTGGTAGGCGGTGCTACAGATTTCTTTTTTGCGGGCTCTTTTTCTGCAGGTGGAGGACAGCCGATGCCGGGGACTGCAATCTCTCCTTTAGTTACACAAGCGGCCAAGGCTAGAGACGCAATACCTGAGCCAAGGGCGAATGATTTGGCCATCGTTGGACTTAGACGGAATGCACCACAGAGCTTGCCACCATTTTTCTCGCGGAGCGCGAGTATCTCCTCCTCCGACATCCCTGTAAGGTCAACCACATGGGTATCACACTTTCCGCAATGACGCCGTTTTTCGTCACCCGTCATTTGATACCAGTCTTCTTTACAAGGCTTCGGAATAATACCGAGTGGGTTAAATGGTTTTTTGCTCATATCCTTCTATTGATAGTTAACTAGCGGAATGTGACATAAACCCTTGGTTTTGTAATACTGAAAAAACAGCATCATTAGTTTTCTCATTTTCCAGTTTACTCCGCATCCATATCCATGTGGTCTCAATTCACCATTCAAAATTCATCATTCAAAATTTCAATTGTCATGCCTTGCTATAACGCGGAGGCATCGGTGGAGCGTGCAGTTAGGAGTATTCAATCACAATCCCTTGAAGAATGGGAGTTGATCGTGGTGGATGACGGATCTACGGATAAGTCGGCTAATCTTGTAGAAAAACTCCGTGTAGATGATCATCGAATTCAACTCGTCAGGCAAAGCCATCGAGGAGTCGTGGCAGCATCTAACGCTGGATTCGAACTCGCAACTTCACCACTTATCGCCCGAATGGATGCGGATGATGTTTCACTGCCAGACCGATTAAAAAAACAATCTCAAGCGTTAGAAACTCAGCCTGAACTGGGTGCTGTTTCATGTCTGGCTCGTTTTGCGGGTGATCATGAAGCCGCTGGTGGTTATGCCCATCATGTCGAGTGGACAAATCGACAGGTATCTCCCCAAGAAATTGCGCTCAATCGATTTATCGATCTCCCCGTTCCCCATCCTACTCTAATGTACCGTAGGCAATTGGTAGAAAAATGGGGTGGTTACCGCGAGGGAGAATTCCCCGAAGACTACGAGCTGTTTCTAAGATGGGTCTCGGCCGGCGTCTCAATAGGTAAAGTGAATGAGGTTCTTTACGATTGGCATGATCCCCCTACCCGACTCTCAAGAAATGATAGCCGCTATAACATGGCGGCTTTCCATGCGTGTAAGGCCCCGTATCTTGCTCAGGCGATAGTAAAAGCTGACTGTTCCGACCGAGAATTGTGGATCTGGGGAGCTGGACGACCTGCGAGAAAATGTGCCCGACCGTTAGAGTCCGCATGGAAACCAGCCTCCGGATTCATCGACATCGATCCACGGAAAATCGGTCGTAATCTACAAGGTCGACCAATCATTTCCTCGGATAACTTACCACCTATCGGTCAAACCGTGATTGTCAGCTACGTTGGCACTCGTGGAGCACGAGACATCATTCGAGCTGACCTGCGTGCTACTGGCAGAATTGAGGGAGTTGATTTTTGGATCTGTGCTTGATCAAGACGATCATTCTTAAATCACTTTTGCTTACTTACATCCTTAGCCCATAAACTCATGTGAATGTGTCCGGTGCTGGATTGGTAGTCCCATACCATGCCGGGCAAACCACATTTAAAGTCCCAGCGACCACCGTCGATACATCTTTTCTCAGGAGCTTGGTTGTAAAAACATACACGTGATTTTTCCCAGCCACCACGTGCTTCGTGCAACCTGTTGAGTTGGGCTATCACAGGTGTCGTAAAGAGATTGAGGCGTAGCTGCCATGCCCCCTTGATATAACCCTTCGCCTTGAAATTGAGTTCGCTAAACAGTATACCATCCCCTTCGGCCATAGGCTTACTTGCGACAGCTTTTTTATCCTTAATAAACGCTTTTTTATTATCGATGTTTTCCCACGCCCCTAACAAGATCTGCTCATCAGTTTTCCAAAGTTTTGGTGGGTTCGAACCTTGCAGAATTGGGCCAAACTCCTTGAGCTCACCCTCTGCGATCTGCAAGTGGACAATGGTAAGGTGATGCTCGGCCAATCGAAATGCAAAGTCGCCCTTAAGTGGATCACCAAAACATGTGATCCAGTATTTCCCTATTGGATCCTTCTCCCCGTTTTTCGCATCTTCTTTGGCAACCGCATTCGCCATTTTCCAACCATGAGGTGATAGCACAACGAGCAGAGCCTTTTCAAGGCTAGCCCGCTGTTTGGCATTGAGTTGTTCAATCTTGATGCCTGGTCGATCGCCTCCAGTATATTGCATGTGCCATCGTTGGTTGCCCTCAAGAGGCTGAAGGCAGGCCTTACTCTGAGCCTCGTCTAGGCTGTTGATAAACTGGCTAACCTCCGCGCGAAAGGTTTTTTCAAAGTCGCCCGACAGCACAGTCTGCGAGCTCAGAGTATAAAGAAAAGCAACGATGCCGATGAGTGCTGATGATTTGAATCTACATGTCATAATCCCAACTCTATCGAATCCTCCTATCGTTTGGCGAGAGGAATTTACAATCACAGCTTATTCAGCCATGAGTTCTTCCCTTACTTCTTCGTTATTAAGAAGACGCTTTCTTTCGATACTGATTGCGTTAACTAATGATGTGAGTTCTGTATGGAGCTGGCCGGAGAACTGTTTTCGATCACGATGCCGTTTAAAAAATCGGGCCACATTAAGATAGGAATCCGCATACTTCGTGGTGCGCTTATCCAGCATGGGGCGTAGGCGGGAAATTTCATACATAAGGTCCGTGAGCACATCAGCGTCGAGCCCCTGTGCTTTAGCAAAGCTACCGTCAGTTAACATCCCCCCAAGTTTACTGCCAGCATTATCGATACCTGTAAGTGAGCCAATTATCGAGAGCTTTTTGGGGCCTTTTTTGACACTGTGAAGGTAAAGCAAGCGAGCTGATAAATGGTTAGGAACAAGTTTGACGATTGCACGGAGCTTCTCTTTTACCTTCGAATTGTACACATACTTTTCATTTCTCAGTAGAGCTTCCTGAATTAGGGCGAACTCATCCAGAGCCTTCTGCACATCAGCAGGCTTCTCCTTCATGGCAAGAGCTGATGCTTCAGTGAATGTCTTTATGGAAAATATCTGTATCTGATAGAGTGGCTTGATTCCTTTGAGGATGTAGGCGTCCGTGATGCTGGATTTATTCGCTATCGGTATGCCCACATGAGAGCATTTCTTCCGAATCGCACCCTTGATCTTCGATGCTACACCACCAACTGGCTGAACCTCACCAGTGGCCGTCATATCTCCGGTTGCGGCAAAACCTGAATCGATCTCTTTGCCTGAAATAATTGAATCGCACATCAACGCACAAACCACTGCTGCGGAAGGGCCATCCTTGGGAGAGTATTTATCAGCAAAGGAAAGCTCAATGCGCATACCCGCTGGAAGCTTTTCAGAGTAGCGGACTCTAATGAATTTCTCAACTTCAACAGTTGCTTTGTTCATCATGTTTCCCACATTTTGATTGAAACCAATTTCAAAGCCTTTTTGCTGAGTAACAACTGTAGCATTCATCTGTGAAGCCGCACCCGCGAAGGTGCCATTGCTTAACTTAATCACCAGCAAACCTTTGATCTGAGTTTGTTTCAGGCTTTTTCGCGCATCAGCGGCTTCCTGCGCACAACTGAAAGATGACGAGAAAACTGCGCTAACAACTATAAATGCTGCAAGGAAGTGTCTGTAAAGGCATCTATAATACATGAATGTATTACAGCTTATGAGCCGACCTAGTGTCAAGCATCCATGCCCGACATTTCATCGGCCACCTGTTCGGTGCGGAACTTACACAGCCCTGCCTTACCAGCCCATTGCGGCCAGTCTTTAATTGCTGCCAGTACTTCCTCAATGATGTCATCAATGCGACGCACACTTTGGGACTCCCCTAGGCGTTTAAGATCAAGGCGTCCTACATCAACACTTTTTCCATTCACAGAGGCTGCACGCATACCACTGACGAGTGGGTTTGAGGTGCTGGTTAGATCATAAGCTGGGGAAACTTTCCATTGACCATCAGGCTCCATGAGAAATGCATGGTTTTTACCATGATCATCGTCGTTCCCCGCAAACACATTGAAGCAGGCACGGCGGAACACCTCCTCCACTTCCACTTCACTCCCTGTCAACACGCGGGTGAGATCCATCAATTCACCATATTCAAGTCCGTCACGAACTAGGGTATGCGTGAGTCCTGAGTAGGTGTGGATATGCCTACGCGATTGACCAGGCCGGTCAAATCGTTTCGACAAAAAGTGGCTCGTTCCGTCCTCACCTACAAGTAAATGAGTTTCGGCCATATTGATACCTGCTGCACGTGCCATCACTGAGTAGGCATACTCCTCCTTGCCATGCTCATATTCGGGATCAAAATCGAACTTTAATAACCAGCGTTCGAACCCATTTGGTAAATGCCCACCGCCTGCCATTGCGCGCGAAAAGTCCTGATTAAATCCTAACAATACCTTCGGTTGTGCTCCACCGGGCGAAAGACCCGAGCGCATCAAACCGGGGAGCATCTTTTCAGTGCTACCATGTAAAAATGAATGGGCATTATGAACTAACGCAGCAATCTCAACAGTGAGCTCTTCACGAAATGTTCCACCTGACAATGGTGGCTCATAGCCGATTGCGCCCATGGCATGAGCTCCAGCGCAGGCAAGTTTTTGCAATCCGGTCACCTTGTTCCAAGGAATGCCCTTGTCTCCGAAGTATCGCTTCATCATTTGCTCACCCCACCAGTCGGGGAGGCTGTCTGCAAACAATCCAAACAACGGCCCAAACTGAGGTGTTGGCGTTGTTACAGACCCATGGGTATCGTTGGGAAGATACACTGGAGATAATTCAATGCCCCTAGCCGTCCATGTGGGATCGTATTCAAAAAATAAACGCCCGTCCGCTGCTTCAGCCAAGTGACCGATGACACAATGCTCGTTTCCACCTAGATAGAGTACTTCTGCTTTCATGATTGTTCGTTGTAAGGGAGTTTTTACTTCGCCGAATTCTTGCTCGGAAGGTTCTTGTTCGCAGACTGCTTTCGATGTGGGGCGCGTTGACGCTTGGTGCGCTCTACCGCATCCAAAGAATCAAAGCTGCGTTGACCACTGAAAAGAGAGCGAAGATCCCCGTCAATACCGAGCACCACCGCGATTTTAGCAAGCCTCTGGAGTGAGCCCTTCCCTTCGTGTTCCATCAGCTTGAGCGTGGAGACACTGACACCGGCTCGTTCAGCAAGCTCTTGTTGCGTCCAGCCTTTGGCGAGACGCTGTCGGCGCAGACGACGACCAATCGAGTGGATTAGTGCATCGGGGTTACGCAACTTAAGGGCTTCTATTTTGTCCATCCACTGCAAAATGGCACATTATAGACAAAATAGCAACTATTATGCGGTTTCGTTTTTTGTTTGCCAGTCGCACCATTTGCAGACAATGAGTGCGTATGCAAATTCAGTCGGCCACCTTCGAATCCAGCTCCCCTGACCTAGAGACCTGCCCCGAGTCTGACTTGGCGGAGTTTGCCTTTATTGGTCGGTCCAATGTCGGTAAATCATCGCTGATCAATGCGCTAACCAATAAAAAGGATCTCGCTATAGTTTCCAACACACCGGGACGAACTAGGCTGATCAACTTTTTCCTGATCAATGAAAAGTGGTCTCTCGTTGACCTGCCAGGTTACGGCTACGCCAAGGCATCAGGGCAGCATCGAGGCAAGTTCAATGAGTTCGTTTCTGACTATCTCAACAATCGACCCAACCTGAGTTGTGTCTTTGTGTTGATAGATTCACGCCACACCCCACAAAAAATCGATCTTGAGTTCACCAGTTGGTTGGTCGAATCAGGTATCCCCTTTGTCCTCGTTTACACCAAAACAGACAAGGTGAAACCAGCGACTGTTACTAACAACATCGACCTCTTTAAAATAGCCATGAGCGAGTTTTGTAAGGGGGCACCTAGAATCTACACCACCTCCTCCAAGACGGGTGACGGACGTAAGGATATTCTCAATTTCATTGGCGAGGCTGTGGCCATGCGATAAGCTGGCTACTGTATGAACGGAATAGCGATCAGTAAAAAATCACCAATCAGGCTATCATGCCAACAAGTAGAAAGAGTAAAACCGCAGCATCCCCCGATAAGATGGGTAAGGATGCGGTTTGAGAATTAAACGGTTTTAAGCCTTAAGCTTCCACGATCCCGTATGCAGTAAGTGCATCTAGAATTTCTTGACGGGCATTGGTGATTTCAGGGACAGGCTTACCTGTAAGCTTCTCAGCTGTGTTTTTATAGAGATCACTGGTTGCCATCAGGGCTTCGACTGGGACCTTGAATGTCTTCCCTAGCTCATCGCGTTCATCCATTCGCTCCTTATTCAGCAGCACGTCAGCCTCAGGCACAGAATCACACAGGAACTTTCGGAACATCTCCTTGGAGTTCTCCACAATGCGCCCATCAGCGTAAGCCAGCTTATCCCAGTAACGGGATGAATCCAAGGTGCCAACCTCATCGATGTAGATCATCGAGTAACCATCGCCCGATGCATTCGGGATATAGCCAAATTCAAATTTTGTATCCACTAACAACTGACCAGCCTCGGCGGCTTGATCTGCGATCATTTTAAATCCTTCGGAAAGCAATGTTTCATAGCGAGAAACATCATCAGGCGAATGAAAGGCAAATGCTTCATGGTTATCCAAAATTTGCTTACGGGTCACATCCACATCATCTTTTTCGGGAACACCAGGGATATTCGAGAGAATACCTTTGGTTGAAGGGGTGATTAAAAGCTCATCGAGCTTCTGCCCGTTTTCAAGTCCATCAGGCAGTGGAATACCGCAAATACTGCGTTCGCCACGACCGTAACCGCGCCACATGCTGCCAGTTATATACTGACGAGCAATACCCTCTACCATCACAGGCTTGGCCTTCTGAACGATCCACACCAAGGGGTGAGGCGACTCCAGAATATGATTCCCCGCCAAACCCGCTTTTTCAAATTCTTTAAACCAATGCAGCGCAGTGGCATTAAGCGAGGCACCTTTGCCGGGAACCCCCTGTAAGCCGTCTTCTCCTTGCCAGATAATCTCATACGCCGAAATCCGATCACTGATAACCATCACAGCCAGCTCGGTGCCAGGGCTCACTTCGTAGCCTCGTTCCTCGATGATTCTGGCACCATCTTCAGCCGTCAGCCAGTAAACTGATCGTACTTTACCGCTGTGAACGTTACCTTCGTGACGAATGGGAAGATCGTCTGTCTTTGCTATAGCTAGGTTGGCTAGGTGGGCCAGATTTGATGAACTCATGAGGATTTCCTATGCGAGCTGTGAGTTCTGGTCAATCCAAACTCACTCTTGATGTCAAATTTACTTAGCAGGCTGGAGTTTGCTCGACATCTGAGCATTCCGATTCCAACCTATCACCATGCAAGAAGCCACGGATCAAATTAAGGATTTCCTCCAATTCATAGCGCTACAGTTCATTGAGCATCCGGATCAAGCCCAGCTTCGTGTTGCTGAAGTTTCTGAGGATCGTGTAAGCTTCAGGTTAATCGTCGCACAATCTGATGTCGCCATGCTCATTGGACGCAATGGGTTTACCGCCAGTGCCATCCGTAATGTGATGAAGGCCGCCGCCGCCCGCCATGGCATTCAGGCAAGCCTACAAATCCACTCCCATGAGGAAGAGCGCCAACGTATGGCCGCTATCGAAGCTGGTGAGATTCTTGATGACGGTTCGGAACCTGAGCCAGAGAACCACTAAGTAATCATTGTGGTATTAATTACCCGCTGTCTTGCGTAGCCGCGAATTCTAAGGTAGATTGGCTGTGTCATGCTTCGCAGACGTATTCTCCATCACATTAGGTTCATCGCGGTGCTTTGCATTGGGCTGATCCTCGGCACGGTGGTGGGTGGTGTTTATTACCTCAATCAATCAGGTCTCAACGACCAATGGCGCGACCGAATCGCCCAGGAGTTGGAAAACCTCGGCGTCGTTGCCGATTTCGAAAGCCTGCGCTTTCAGCCTACTAAAGGTCTCGTAGCTACGGGAGTCCGAGTCTATGCCGATGATAGCCGTGAGACAATAGTCGCTCGTCTTGAGCACCTCGTTATCGATGTGGACAAAACCAAACTGATACGTGGTATTGTCAGAGTGAACAATGTGTCGCTGAAAAAAGCCGACATCTCTCTACCCATCGACCCCGATGATCCAAATGGACCGCGTGTCACCATGAACGATCTCAGCGGTGATATGTTTCTCCCCGACAAACGAACGATCGAGGCCAGTGGAATTACAGGAATGGTCGCCGGTATCCATCTCTCCATGAACGCACGCATCTGGAGTGAACACCTTGGCGCGCCCAAACAACCTAAACCAGTAAAGGACGTTCGATTGGCTAGGGTCAAACTCATCGCCAGAATCATTCAGGAGATTCACGAATGGCATTGGCCAGAGGGTAAGCCCCCGGAGCTTGAACTCTATCTCGAAGGAAATGTTGACAATCCGGACTCAGCAAGGCTCGACTTCATACTCAAAGCATCTGAGCTAGAACGTAGTGGCGTCGTGCTCAAAGATATCGAAATCAGAGGTGATTATAAAAATAGGGTAGTTACCCTCGAACGCATGTCATTAAGCGACGGATCAGGTAAGCTTGAAGCGCAGGCTGATTTCCGGCCAAAACAACTCAGAGGTCGATTTAAGGCAGACTCGACACTGCACATTCAAATGTTGGCCCGTCAACTCTTCGGCGTGGCCATCATGAACCAACTGACGTTTTCCACCCCTCCCTCAATTTCTTGCACAGGAGAAATCAGCTTTGATGAGGATTTCACTCCTGATGTGCTCGTCACTGGACACGCCAATATAGATTATTTTTCGTGCCTTGGGTCTCGTTTCAAACACCTCAAAACAGACTTCTCAACACAGGGAAGTGACGCTTTCCTAACTGGCCTTCACGTCACCCACGATCAGGGTAAACTTAAGGGTCGAATCTTACTTAAAAATGAGATCATCCGTTACCAAGCAGAATCAACACTTCCTGCCTCAGCCTATGCGCCCTTCCTCACTAACTCCGGAATAGAAAAAGCCCTGAGCCGAGCTGAATTCACGGACTCATCAAAAATCCACATCACTGCCCAAGGGACTATGAGTCGTAACGACCTCACCCAATGGGAAGCTGAGGGACACGCAAACCTACAGAATTTCACCTTTAAAGATTCCCCGCTTCATAGTCTCGAAGGTGATTACTCGCTCAACCGACTACGCTCCCACTTTACCGATGTAAGAGCAAACTTTGATTACAAAGACTACATACTTAGACGAAAACATGGCGGTCCAAGCTCAGCTAAGCTAAGAGCCTCTTCCATCACCGTTGACGTCGCAAAAAACCTCATCAGTATTAAAAACATCTCGGGGACAGCATGGCCAGCACCCGTGGTTAGACTATTCGACCCTGATCTGGCCGATCATGTAGAATGTTATCGGTTCCACCGCCCCCCCAGCCTGCTCGCAAGCGGAACCTTCGACCTGAGGGACAATGGTTCTCAGAGTGATTTCACGATCAACCTCAGTAGCCCAGGATCGATGAACTATGAATTTCTTGGCGAGCCTCTAACCTTAAGAAGGCTCAAGGCGAGAGTGAAGATTCGTGATGATCGGGTGGACGTGAACCAACTTTCATTTTACACCCTCCAGGGTGCATGTAGCGGTAATGTGCGAGTCTATACATCCAACCCCGCGAGCTCACGTTACGCAGGAGATATGCAGTTCCGCAGACTGCATTTAAAGGACATCGGCAAACTATACGAATTCGACAATGCTAACCGCGGGCTACTCACAGGCAGAATCGATTTTAATGGCGAAGGCGATAACATGCGGGAATTCAATGGTAAGGGGTCTCTTGCATTGGAAAAAGGGAATCTCTTCTCCGTCCCCATGCTTGGCCCAATCTCACCACTGGTCGGCATTGTGTTAGGAAAGCGAAACCCAACGGAGGAAACAGCCAAAGATGCATCACTTAGCTATGTGATCCAAAACGGCATTGTCTATTCTAACGATTTTCTAGCCACAACCCGCTCCCTCAAGTTCACCGGAGAAGGCAAGGTTGATCTCAAGGAGAAGGAAATTGATATGCTGATGAGGATGAATGCCCGTGGACTGTTTGGTTTCCTAGCTCTACCTGTGAGACCGTTTATGGGACTTTTTCAATTCAAGGGAACAGGCCCTGTTATGGACCCCAAGTGGAGGACCTCGATGTTCACAACCCCCACGCGTGGAAAGAAGGATCCCATATTCCGCAAGCCACCCAAAGCCCGAGTTATCAAGGAGTGATGGTTTAAACACCTGACTACTGCTTCCTAAAAGCTCCCCAGATCATACCAGCCCCACCGACTATGATCAGCGCCGGAAACCAAAGCGTATAACCAGCTGCCTTGGTGTCATGCTTTAAAATGGCAATGCTAGCATCATCTGGATTCACCCAAGCAGAGTGCCCAGATCCCGGTGGATATTCACCCGCCAGTGTTTCAACGGTAGCGGCATGCTTTGACCACTTGGATCCACGAGGCGTTAGCTTGTCTGAGGTAAAGTCCTGCCCCCCGTAGGAATACCCATAAAGAATATTAAAACGAAACTCCGATGGCGATCCTTTGAACTGACGTTCGTCCACCACAGAGCGTAATACAACGGCTTCCACTTGTGGCCACTCGCGACTCGCTTTTGCGTGATTATAACTACGGATCATTAACCACTCAAACACCCCGCCGGCAAGCAGGAGCATCACTCCGATCATGCAGAGGAACAATTGTGCGGCTAACCTACTCTTTCCAGTATCACTCATATCTACAATTATGCGTGAATTAAATGGATTGAGTCAACCACCTGACCTTTTCGAACCATATCAGATATTACCACGAGTGGGGTGCCTTCGTCGACGGCATCCTCCTCTTTTAAAACTTTAATAGCTCTTTGGAGTAAAATGTCCTGACTGCCTTCAAAATCAATTTCCCTGGCTACAACGCCCCTTGCTAAATTAATTTTCCTGCACGTCTCTCCATCAGGAGCAAAAGCATGAATGCTTGAATGGGGCCTAAGCAATGCCGTTTGCACCGGCATGTTGCCCCGACGGGTAAATACGACAATGCGAGCTTCGGCAATTGTGTCGGATAGCTGGATAGCTGACCTTACGGTCTTTTGACGCTCCGTGCGCAAATGAGCCTCTTTTCCGTAACCCATGCCACCACTACGTTCGATTCTTCGCGCAATGCGATCTAAAATTTCCACACACTCTAATGGATACTTACCGACACTGGTTTCTCCACTCAGCATCACAGAATCAGCTTCCTCAAACACAGCATTGGCAACATCAGTTACCTCCGCCCGTGTAGGCAGTGGATTGGTCAACATCGACTCCAGCATATGCGTGGCCACGATCACTCGGGTTCCTAACACCATGCAACGTTTCACAATTTTCCGCTGAATGATGGGCAATTCTTCGATGTTTACTTCGATGCCTAGATCTCCACGGGCCACCATGATGATATTGGCTTCAACAATGATTTCATCAATATTTCTGACAGCTTCCTGATCTTCAATTTTAGCGACAATTTGAGCATTGCCACCTCGCTCCACCATCGCACTTCTTAACTGACGAACGTGATCAGCATCGCGAACAAACGAGCCAGCAATAAAATCAACCCCACAATCGCAAGCCATGCCTAAATCATGCCGGTCTTTTCGAGTCAACGCAGGAAGGTTTAACCTCACACCAGGTAAGTTAATATGACGTCGACTCCCCATCGTCCCCTCGGTGAGCGCCTCACATAAAATCCGTCCAGCTCCTGTTTCCTTTATCTGCATTAGCAGGTTCCCATTGTCCACGATGAGCCGATCGCCCACAGTGACATCCCCCATCAACCCGTCATAGTTGACCGTCGTCGACAGCTCGACGGTTGGCTCGGCATCCTTTTTTCTGAACTCGACGGTGTCGCCGACATTAAGCACCAGAGCTTCGTCGACATCACCTGTTCGGATCGACGGCCCCTGTAGGTCGCAAAGAATTCCCGTATGGGTGCCCAAGCGCTCTGAGATGGCACGGATTCTGGGGCAAATGTCACGCACCCAGTCATGCGCGGCATGGCTCATATTTAAACGGAACACGTTGGCTCCTCTTTTGATCAGAGCCTCAAGCATTTCGTCCGAATCCGTTGCAGGTCCCAACGTGCAAATGATTCGGGTCTTTCTGTTCTTGTTGCGGCGCATGGTCGCAGACTAGCGAGCCGTCGAGAGATGACAATTTTCAAATCTGTCAGCGATGGAACAATCCAGCTCTTGAGTCAGAACCCAAAAAAATTCAAAAACAACATCATCATCGCTTGACGAATCCCGCCGGATATGTTCAAACGTCGCCCGTCGCCCGCCGACACATCAATTAGGATCGATGGCTGAGTGGTCGAAAGCGCTCCCCTGCTAAGGGAGTATGGTAGTGATACCATCCAGGGTTCGAATCCCTGTCGGTCCGCCATTCTTCGCTCAAGCAAAGCGTAGAGTGAAGAATGCCCTTCATAGCCTCGTAGGCGACGAAGGGCTTTTTACGTACAATGGTTATTCGCTTGAGCTACGTACGGCACAGCCATATTCTCCTAGAATGTATTACGTTTACATGATTCGTAGCGAAACTGAGCGAAGTCGAACTACACAGGATACACTTCGGGTTTGCGCAAACGTTTGGTTGCGCACAACGCGGGAAGAAATGTCTCCACCGCGCCGTTGAAGCCATGGAGTTTGATTGGATACATCGCTTTCATTGAAAAACCGAAGACCATGGCATTTGCAAAGTATTTAAAAACGGCATCTGGAAAAGCCTTCGCCAGAAAACGGTTGTGGCGGGATGAACCGTATTAACCAAGTTTCGCGGCGACCAAAATGAAGATTGCAGGGCGGTCCCGTAGTGAAGGTGTTAAGAAACTGCTATTCTGAACCTTATATTGGAGTAGTAGAAAATCAGGATCTTTTTTAATGGAGAGGTGGGGGTAATCTATGCTGCAGAAAGGAAGTTCACGATTCTAAAGATTATGCCGCTCGCAAAGCCTTCATCAAAAATTGCCCGTTTCATCTGTATTATTGGTTTTTCCGTTTTCTTAGTGATTGCTGTAGTTGGAATGCTTTTCTGGCAGATGAATAAGACGATTTTTGATGAAGGCTTTGCGAGCGGCAAAAATGCTGAATGGCCACATCTTCATATTCCACCAAGTGATAAACAGCCAGAGTATGATGTAAAATTTGCTGCGGTTTTAGAGCGTTACCCGGATCTTAAACCCCAGTGGAAAAACGTGCCTAATGAGGAGAATGGATTTGTGCAGTTATTGAACCTCAGTGAATATGTCCTTGGGGCTAATGGTGCGGAGGCGGAGTATAAAATGACGTTGTCAGAAGAGCTGAGACGAGAGCTTAGTGACTTCGTATCAGAAGAGAAATTTGCAGGGGGATAAAGGTTTCAGAGTTAATTACCGAGTTAGAACGTATTGCTGAATTAGAAGAAAGATCATGCGCTGGAATTGTGCCTCGTCGTTTGATTTTTCAGCAATCAGCCGCGATACAAAATTTTACTACCATCTTACTTTATGATGCTAAGCTGGCTGCGGGTTTAGGTGATAAGAAAAAGGCTCTATTACGCGTCCGAACAGCCGTGCGCATAGGTTCACACTTTTCCCAAATAGAAACGCAGGCGCTGATAGGAATCACTCTTTCGATTATGTGTGAATTATCAATTTTAGAGACTACATTCAATGATCTTCTACCAAATCTGGGATTAAATAAGAAGGAATACAAAGAATGGCGAAATGCAATTAATGCTGGACATGTCAACATCACTCTAGAACAAATGAGTATCGGGAAGTTTAATCTTGTTACGCCTGTCCTGATGCTGCCTATCTGTGAAAAGACTTGGTTATTTCAACTTACAGGGACAAATAATGTCTATGATACCATTGCGGGAAATCATCTTGAACTTATCAGCTTATCGGCTGGGAATTATAAGAGTTATTTAGAAACTAAAAAAAATAGCAGCAGCATTGGCTGATGAAAATGTTGAATCTTCATATGCAGCAAGACAACTCGTTGAAAAACTCTATAAGAGCTGGCCTCTATACGCTACATCATCGGCAAGAGCTGCGGCTAGATTTAGATACCACAATGCCGCTTTAGCTAAACTAGCAGGAGCTGAATTACCGCTAGAGTTGATTACAGGTAAATCATTTGTCCTAGATGCTGATAAGAAAACTCTATCAATGCCTGATGACCCCCTTATTGGAAAGATTTAGGTTTAAGCCAATCCAGCTCCCTGCATCTTAACCATGCCATTCTGGCCGGTTCCGAATAGCCACTTTACTCCGGAACCCCAACCAAATGATTGACTGCAATGTGGAACTCTTCCTCGTTATAATTAATCAACCCTAGCGCCAATGCTCTGGGATTTCCAAGCCGTAGCTCGATTCAACGAATTTAAGCGAGGTCAGGATCCACTCATGACGCCCAGCATCATATTCACCCCCTGCCTTCTTCAAATCGACAATCTCCTTCAGCAAAGGTAACTCATACATTCCGAGTTTGAAAAAGTTCGACCATGTAGGCTCTCCAAACAATCTGTAGACGATCTCATTATCATCTCGGTCACTAGCTAACCGTTTCTCACCGGTGATGAGTTTAACCGCTGCTTCAGCTTCGTCTTGATCGTCGTAAGTAATGAGTAGTTTCATAGTCAATCGTCGACGGCATTGATAAGCCGTTTACGAGTAGAATGAAAGAATAAATCTAAGGCTGAATCAACTTAGCCACTGGAGCAAAGGTCTTCCGGTGGATTGGGCACGGCCCGTGTTTACGTAGGGCTTCCATGTGGATTTTTGTTCCATACCCTTTATGTCTTTCGAATCCATACTCGGGATATTTCTCAGCATATTCTAACATCAAGCGGTCACGCGACACTTTAGCAATGATACTAGCGGCGGCAATCGACAGGCTTTTCCCGTCGCCTTTCACAATCCCCTCTGAATCGATTGGGAAACCGGGCACCGGTAAGCCGTCGATCAAACAGTAATCGGGAACAACACTCAATGCCTGCGCCGCCCGCGCCATGGAGGCATGGGTGGATTTGAGAATGTTGATCGTTTCGATTTCCTCGACATCGCCATAGGACATCGCCCATATGATATCGTCACGGTTGGTAATTTCCTCGTAGAGTATTTCCCGACGTTTCTCGGAGAGTTTCTTGGAATCGTCGAGCAGCTCATGAGAGAACCCCTTGGGCAAAATAACCGCTGCTGCTGAGACCGGACCAGCTAGAGGTCCGCGTCCAGCCTCATCAATCCCTGCAATCCGCAGGAAACCATCCTTTTGTTTCTCAAGTTCGTAAAACAGATTGGGCACGCCGAAACGTGCCCAATCTGGGAGATATTGACCAGTATATAGTCTATGACTGGTCTAAAGGATTAATCGTGAGGCTACTACCAACCGACAGGTGTACTTCCACGGGGAACGCCCGTTGGCTGGAAACCCATACTCATGGACACGTATGTCTGGCCATTGGAAGCTTTCCGCACGCCGATTCCTGTATAGTCCCATTACTGGAGCATATGGTTTTTAAAATCAGCACTGCTTTTCCAATAGGCTAGTGCTGCGGCTGCGGGATCGCTGATCCCTGATTTGGTAACGAAGGTCATCTCACTTAAATTCGCAATAGAGTATTTGAGATCCGCATATTGGGCTCTATTCCCGGAATCAAAGTGGTTCGAGCCTAGGGCTTGGGACATCTGAGCGCCACACCTCCGCACGTAAGGATATGTTTGATTTTATTGTCATATATCTTTTTTATTAAAGACGCTTGGATTATTTTGATATTTTAACAATTCCGAGACCTGGGCAGATCTATTGCCACAATGTTTAAAAAACACCTATCAAAAAGCATACATACTAACGGTGATACAAACATATTCGAGTTTACACCATTCCCAAAAGCAGAATAAACCATTGAAATTTGGCTTCGCATTGGAGCGAGAGCTGGAATCTTTTTACTAGCTATGCATTGTCGCTTTACCACTCCTCCCGCACTACTCCTTGGTGAAAACCTCTCCAGTCAATGGTCTTTTCTGATTTACTCAATGGTATTTAATAATTTCAATCACTTGTTCTTGGCAAATCGAGTATCGACCCCTAGCCTTGCTTTATGCGAAAGATAGTATTCCTTCCTCTTGCCATGAGTAGCGTTTCCTTGGCCGTCCTTGGCGCCCTGTCATCTTGTACTACCCAGTCAGATGACCTGCCCCTTTCATCGGGAACTGCCGTCGGAGGGGCTGCTGCTGATGCTATGTTAAATAAAGCTAAAGCCTACGAGAGTGCCGGTAAAACAAGCAAAGCTATCTCGACTTACGGTAATATTGCTAAGAAATACCCCAACGCAAATAGCGCTGCTGAAGCGCGCTATTCTGAAGGACGCCTGTTGGATAAACAGGGTGATCTCTTCAAGTCCTTTGAAGCCTATCAGGAACTGATTACCCGCTACCCAAGCAGTAAGCATTATGCACAAGCTCTTAAACGTCAAGAATCCGTCGCCCACGCAGCGGCCAACGGAATCATCAAAAACAATTTTCTCGGTATGAAAACCAGTATCAGTCCTGAAAAAACCAGCAAAATGCTTGGCCACGTAAGGGACAACGCCCCTCGTGCACTCAGTGCCTCCAAGGCGCAGTTTGCGATCGGTCAAGTCTGGCAGAAAGAAGGAATTGCTGAAAAGGCGATCCCTGCTTTTCAGCGAATCGGAGCAGATTACCCTAACAGCAAAGAATCTCCCGAAGCTCTCTATCTGACGGGTGAGATTCTCATCCTCAAGGCTGAAAGAGGCAATCAAAACAAAGCCAACGTCAACCGGGCAAAAAGCATCTTTCAGGATCTCGTTCAGCGTTATCCTAGTCACAGCCGAGCCGCAGATGCCCGCAAGCGCCTTTCCATGCTTGGAGGCCAGGACCTCCAGCGGAGTTATGACACGGCTGAGTTCTACCGAAAAAAAGGACAACCCAAGTCGGCCCTATTCTATTACCGTGAAGTCCTACGTAAAACCAAGAGCGGCCCACTTCACAATCAGGCCAAACAACGTATCACCGAGCTCGGTGGTTAGCGATAGTTAGTAAGGGAGATGGGAAACTACACTGACCATCCCGCCCTCACACCAGCTTCTCACTAAGCAAAACTGCTCTCTAAATTCAGCCCAGCCATCTAACTCATCGTGTTCAGACTCATTCTCATTCTCCCCCTGCTGCTCGTTTCTTGCGCAGGTTATCAGCTCGGGGGCTCAAAGCCGGGGCATCTAGCCCATGTTAAAAGCATCAATGTGCCCTTGTTTGAAAATGACACCCAACTTGTCAGAGCTGACGCCTATGCTACTAACAGCGCTGTTGATGCTCTGACGCGTGACGGCACTTACAGAATGGCATCTGACGGAACGGCTGATGCCGTGTTTAAGGGCCGTATAACTGACGTCAAATACAGCCAGGTTAGTTCATCTCGAACAGATAGCCTTCGCTCTGAGGAGCTTGGGCTGGTTATTACCATCGAATGGGTATTAATAGACGCGAGTGATCCATCTCGCGTTTTAGAAAAAGGAAAGTCACGTGGCAGCACACGTTATTTTGCCGGAGGTAACCTTCACACCGCCCGTGCCAATGCCCTTCCTGACGCCCTTCGTCGTGCCTGTGAGTCGATGACGGCCCGCATCGCAGACGGATTCTAGTCCCTCCCTGTCTCCTGTATCCCGACTCCTGGCCCAAGTGATTTCCTTCGTCCCCACTCCCATAGGAAACAGAGCAGATATTACGCTCCGTGCTCTTGAGGTATTGCGCGAGGCTGATCTGATAGCTTGCGAAGACACCCGCCATTCCAGGCCTCTTCTGAAACACCACGAGATCGATAAGCCATTAGTATCACTTCACGACCACAACGAGGCACACAGACTCATTGAACTTATCGCCAAGGCCAAGGAAGGCATCCGTATCGCGGTTATTTCTGACGCGGGCATGCCCCTTATTTCAGATCCTGGCTATCGATTGATTCAGGCCTGTATCGCTGAGGAGGTTGAGTATACCGTTCTTCCTGGGCCATCAGCTGTGCTTACCGCCTTAGCTGGTTCGGGTTTCCCCTGTCATGCTTTTAGTTTTGATGGTTTTCTACCCGTCAAAAAAGGTAAACGCCGCAAGGCCCTCGAAGCGGCTCTTGCTTCGGGTGGGACATCGGGTAAAACTGCCCTCTTTTTCGAGTCGCCACACCGTATCACATCGACGCTAGAGATACTAACAGACATCAACCCTGAGATCTCAGTTTGCGTAGCTCGTGAGCTGAGTAAGAAGTTCGAGACCTATCATCGAGATACAGCTTCTGCACTGTGGGAATACTTCAAAGAGCGCCCAGCCAAAGGCGAGATTGTGTTGCTTCTGAACGTAGCCAGCCAATAGAGCCGCCAAGTTAGATCACCTGATGAGCCAAAGCTCTTCAGGGCTTTGTTCCATCACCCAGTTCCAGATGGTGATGAGGAGGTTAAACAAGGCATGGCACAAAATGCATGGTAGTAGCGAATTTGTATACCGGTAGAGATACCCCATCACCACCCCGAAGAACCCGACCCCTAGTAATCCCTGCACTCCGTAAAAGTGGACAGCGGTGAAAATAATCGCTGAGATCCATACTCCAGCATGCACTCCGAGGCGGTTTTTAATCGTATTATAGAGCAAGCCGCGAAAGATAAACTCTTCGCAGATCGGAGCCAAGATCACAGCTGATATCAAGCCGGAAAATAATGCACCCCACCCCATTTCGTCCCAATGGTGCCCTTCGGTCGGGTCAAGTGGGAACCAAGTATCGGGCAGTTGATAGAGCGCGATATCAAATATCCACGTTACAGCACACGCGGCCAAAACCCAATGCATGAGCTTGGGCACGGGCTTTAGGAGGGTTCTTTTGACAAAACTTGGCTTCAGAAAGAAAACCAAGATCATAGCCAACACACCAAACAGCCGCCAATAGGCATCAAACACAACCGACATCGACCACAGGGCATTTTCTAACAAAACACCTGGCGCCAACATCCACAGAGCACTCGATAGCCAACCAGAGACAAAGTCACTTCCTACAAACACGATGATGCCCAAGGACAAAGGCCAAGTCGTCGGGAGTCGAGATATTCGGCCGAACCGCCCCTTGGTATTCGACAAAGACAGCGTCTTTCTATTTCTAACCAATACAAAAAGACACACAATTCCAGCAATGATGATCAACCAAGACACAATGCTAAGTTGAGCATTGGCAATGAGAAACGCCTGTTTTCTTTCGTCCACAAGAACCGCCAATTCCCCTGCTCCATCGTAATTCTCCGATTGTGTTTCCATGGCCTTTTCAGCAAGGAAACAAATCATCCAATCACGCGGCCACCCTTGGATTTCGCTTTCAAAATTCTCCCATTGCTCAGCATCCAGCTCTTCCCCCTTTAATAGATTGATCAACACCTCGGTGCTTATGTATTCTTGGGATGGAAGGTCATCTACAACTGCTTGGCAACTCTCCAGGTCACCACTAGCCCAGTATAAACATGCCAAAGTGGCCAGTCCAGTCTCCCCAAGTTGGGATTTAGCCTGTGCATGCACCAGTGTCTTGATGGCATCTTTTTGCAATTCTTCCTTATCATCCGCGGCGGCGATCCATTTTTCGATCCACGAAAGCGGTTCAGCTTGTTCAGCAATCATCAAGGAAACGCCATAAGAATTCAGCACGCCATATTCATCGTATTCATCATCCTCAACATTCTGGCTGAAATCGCTGACCCTGGAAATCAACCACAAGACAGTCAGTAGCGCTGCCAACGCAATCATCCAAGGATAGACACGATAATAGTGCCCACGGGTCGGCATTGCAGGGCCGGAAAGATCAGCTTCTAGTATGGGTATACGTATTGGTATGGACGACGACGGTTCAATATGTTCTTCAATACCATCTGGGCTCTCATGCACACATCTATTGAACCTATCTATATACATACCGTCAAGTCCACTCCCCGCCAATCATGTGTATATATGGCTCAACAACCCCATTATCTGTTAGCTGTAAAGCCCGGACATATTGATTTTATTATTTAAAATAATATTACACTTCTTTCCCTATACGCAAATTCAAAGTTCTAAAGAATGATTTCTAGCAGAAGTAGGGTAGCTGTTCACGCTGCTAATTTGGTTTCTAGTTCTGATGGCGATTTATAGTTCAGTGTCTTTCTCGGGCGTTGGTTGATATCATCCTTTTTACCACGAATGATAGGGGGCGCAGAAGTAGCGCTTGGCTCGATCGTTAATGGGATT
>JASJLI010000002.1:0-101287 GCA_037620805.1 Akkermansiaceae bacterium | reverse complement strand
GCCTTTGTCGAGTAGTACATCCGTAAGACCATCTTCTATCCAGCGGTCAAACATGTTATAGCGTGGCTGATGAATTAAACAGCGCACTCCCATGGAGGAGAGGAGCTCAATGGCCTCTAGCGCCATATTAGCATCATAGTTAGAAATGCCGACGTAGAGTGCTTTGCCTTGCTGAACTGCTGTTGCGAGAGCTCCCATGGTTTCCTCTAACGGTGTGTCTGGGTCGGGTCGGTGAGAGTAGAAAATATCGACGTAGTCGAGCTGGAGACGCTCAAGTGATTGATCAAGAGACGAAAGTAAATACTTTCTAGATCCCCACTCGCCATACGGGCCATCCCACATGTGGTAGCCAGCTTTGGATGAAATAATGAGCTCATCTCGGTGGGCGTGAAAATCATCCTTCAGAATTTGTCCGGCATTGGCCTCGGCAGACCCGGCAGGAGGGCCGTAGTTGTTAGCAAAGTCAAAGTGCGTGATCCCCAAGTCAAACGCACGGTGCATGATTCGCCGTGATTCCGGAAGGTCATCAACGTCACCGAAGTTGTGCCAGAAGCCGAGCGAAATAGCGGGAAGCTTCAGACCAGACGCGCCACAGCGTCGGTAAGGCATACTCCCATCGTAGCGGGAGGGGTCAGGTGTGTAGGACATGATAGGCTGAAGAGTGCGGACATTCTTGTCCGCAGGGTTACTGGGGAAGTGGACCGGAATGTCCACCCTCCATATCAAACTGTCATCAGCTCAGTTTCCTTCGCTGCAAGATGCTCGTCGATCTCTTTGATAAACGTGTTGGTGAGATCCTGAACCTGAGCTTCAAAATCATGCATTCCATCCTCAGTGAGCGCATTGTCGGCTTTCATCTTCTTAGCCGAATCCATACCGTCTTTACGGCATGACCGGACGCGGACGCGGGCTTCTTCTGCCTGCATTTTCACCATTTTCACCATGTCCTTGCGGCGCTCCTCTGAGAGTTCCGGCACAGGGATACGGAGGTGTTTGCCTTCGTTGGCAGGATTAAGGCCAGTATTGCTTTCGAGAATCGCTTTTTCGATGTCCTTAGTGGTCGACGGATCAAATGGCTGCACCATCATCATACGCGGCTCGGGTACGGTGATGACAGCAAGACCTTTGACTTTCATCGTGCTGCCATAACTGGCGACATGAACGTCAATATTTTCAATCAATGCTGGGCTAGCCTTTCCTGTGCGGATAGCTGAGAATTCGTGGATAGCATATTCCACGGCTTTTTGCATGCTGTCTTTGGTATTCTTGATTGCTTCGCTTGGTTCCATGATATTTTGAAGTTGGTTTTTGGTAGTTGAAACTTGGTGTTTATCCTTTGTGAACGATAGTTCCGATGTCGGATCCGGATAGGGCTTTGGTGATATTACCATCTCCACCGATATCGAAAACAATAATCGGAATATCGTTATCCATGCAGAGGGTGAAGGCGGTGGAGTCCATCACCATGAGCTTCTGGCTTAAGCACTCTTCGAAAGTTACGGTTTCGTAGCGGACTGCGTCCGGGTTTTTCTTGGGGTCTGAGCAATAAACGCCATCGACCATGGTGGCCTTCATAATGGCATCGGCACCCATCTCGCTAGCGCGGAGTGCTGATGTGGTATCGGTTGAGAAAAACGGGCTGCCGGTTCCGGCGGCGAAGATAACGATGTTACCCTCACTGAGTAGTCTGTTAGCCTTGCGACGGATAAACGGCTCGGCGACGTTTTTCATCTCGATGGCAGATTGCACGACGCACTTGACGTCTTCGGCTTCGAGAGCGCTTTGTAAAGCGAGTGCATTCATTACTGTGGCCATCATACCCACGTAGTCGGCAGTGGCACGATCCATGCCTCGAGCGCTAGCACTGGCGCCGCGCCAGAAGTTTCCTCCTCCGCAGACAACTCCAATTTCAACACCTGTTCCGGCAGCATTTTTAATCTCTTTGGCAACACGTTCGACAATCTCAGGGGAGATGTTGTCTTGGCTGCCAGGCTCTCTCAGGGCCTCGCCGCTGAGTTTTAATATTACGCGTTTAAATGAACGGGCATCTTGGGGGTTACTCATGGTGTTGGACTTAGAATCCAGAATCAAGAGTCCAGAGTCAAGACGGGAGTGTTAAAGTTATCCTACAAAACCACCTACTAAACTAGGCCATCCTTACGCGCCTGTTTCCAATAAGCATATTCAGACCGATTGAAATCAATATACTCCGGTGAGAGATCACTGGAATAGACTTCATACTCGGCTTTGCCGAGGTTTAGGCTGATGGTGATAGTGAACTCGTCTTTGGCAACAATGTTGCGCAGAGTATCCATTGGGGTGTTGGCTTGGAGACCTCCCAGGCAGGCGGCCTTGCCATTGATGTAGATATCAATGAGCTCTTCCCTGACGAATGCACGGGAGTAACCGACGGCGTGGATGATTCGCCCCCAGTTTGGGTCGTTGCCATTCCAGGAACTTTTTACTAAGGCTGAGTTGGCAACGGCTTCGGCAACTTTACGAGCATCCAGGTAGGTGCGGGCCCCGTTGACGGCAACGGTGACAAATTTGGTGACTCGCTCACCGTCGCGGACGAGGGACTTGGCCATTTTCAGCATCACATATTGTAGTGCCTCGCGGAACTGGCGGCACTCCTTGCTGTTGCGCTTGATGGTAGGAATACCACTTTGGCCATTGGCAAGGGTGATCACGGTATCGTTGGTGCTCATGTCACCATCGATCGTAATTCGGTTGAATGAGGTATCGACCGCTTCAAGCATGGCCTTTTGCAAACAGGCGGAGCTGACATTGGCGTCCGTGGTGATGAAGCAAAGCATCGTGGCCATGTTCGGGCAGATCATACCCGCACCCTTGGCGCAGGCACCGATACGGACACGGTGGCCACCAATCTCCACTGATATTGCGATTTCCTTTTTACAGGTATCGCTGGTCATAATGGCGTGAGCGACATCTTCGCCGTTCTTTGGGCCTAGGTTGGAAACGAGTTCATCAATCTTGGGTTCGATGCGGTTCATCGGCATGGGTAGACCGATGACTCCTGTGGAGCATACCGCTACCTGTCGTTGGCGGAGACCAAGACCTTTGGCAACAAGATTACATGTTTTGCGCGCATCACTGATTCCCTGAACTCCGGTGCAAGCGTTGGCGTTGCCGCTGTTAGCGACGATAGCCTGAACCTTGTCGGCTTTTAGATAAGCTTGGGAAACTTTAACGGGAGCCGCCTTCACTCGGTTAGTCGTGAAGGTGCCCGCAGCGCTACATGCGTGTTCGGAATAAATCAGTGCGAGGTCAAGCCGAGGGTCATCTGGGTTCTTGATTCCGGAACCAACTGCTGAGGCATGAAAACCACGAGGGGCACAAATGCCTCCCTTGATTTTTTTGATACTGGCTCTTATAGGCATGACGAATCGCCACCCTGAAGGGTTTTTAAAAATTTTGCAACCCGGCAGTTTCAGGGAATCCACAGATTAGATTGAAATTCTGGACTGCTTGACCACCTGCACCTTTACCAAGGTTGTCCTCGGCGCTTAGTAACAGAACCCGGCCAGTGCGTGGATCGTAGTTCCATCCGATGTCTATGAAGTTGGTGCCTGTGACGTTTTTGGTATCGGCACATCCACCCTTTCCTAACAAACGGACAAAGTGTTCGTCGCCATAGGCCTTTTCAAGGGCTGCTTGAACCTTGTCAGGATCACCAATGAGCTTGGCACTCGTGGTGGTGCAGATGCCATTGTGAACCGGCACGAGGTGTGGTGTGAATGATAGGAACACTTTTCCCCCCGCAGCCTTGCTAAGCTCTTGTTCGATCTCAGAGAGGTGACGGTGTTTGGGCACTCCGTAGGCACGTACGCTTTCGTTGCACTCACAGAAGAGCAACGAGAGGTCGGCTTTACGACCAGCTCCACTAACACCCGACATCGAGCATGTGACAATGCTTGATGGGTCGATCAGTTTTTCCCGCAGCAGGGGGATAAGAGGCAGAATAATACTTGTGGGGTAACAACCAGGAGCAGCCACCAAACGTGATCCAACGATCTCTTCCCGACGTACTTCAGGGAGACCGTAAACAGCCTCCTTCAATAATTCTGGGGCCGGATGATCGTTGTCGTAAAATTCCTTATAGACCTCCGTGTCGTCCAAACGGAAATCGGCACTTAAATCGACAATACGCAGACCTTTATCAATCAGACTGGATGCGTAACCTGCAGCCACACCGTGAGGCAGGGCGAGAAAGGCTACGTCAGCTCCTGTTGCAGCCACCGCATCGGCGTCAGGGGCAATAAATTTTAGCCCCGCAGACTCGGCTCCGGAGAAACGTGGAAACAACTCACCAATGCTGCGCCCAGCGTTCTGACGCGAGGTCACACAGACCAACTCGGCATGCGGGTGAGTAAGCAAGAGGCGCAGGAGCTCAAGGCCGGTATAGCCGCTGGCTCCGATGACGGCGATTTTTGCACGTTTCATGGGGCCTTGGAAATGCCACGAAAATCCGTGCTTGCCAACTCCTAAGTGTTGGGCTTAATTGCGCCCCCCTACCCGTCGGAGTCAATTCCGTGGGTGAATATCAAGATCGGGACTTGGCGCAGCTTGGTAGCGCGCTTCGCTGGGGGTGAAGAGGTCGCAGGTTCGAATCCTGTAGTCCCGACCAATTTAAAAAACGGAATCATCCTTGTGATGGTTCCGTTTTTTGCTTCGAGACTACTGGATGAGAACAAAGTTTGAGCGCATAGTGGAGCATCGTGTATCACGATTTTTTTCTAATCAGAAATGCGGAGGAGCATTTCTGCATGTCAGCACAGCCTGAGCGGGCGAAGGCAATCCTGTAGTCCCGACCAATTTAAAAAACGGAATCATCCTTGTGATGGTTCCGTTTTTTTATAGGGACAATAATCTGAGAACGAAGTATCGAGGATGCGCTCTTGCGCTCCTACATAAGGGCTAAGGGCCCGCGGAGCCCTTCGTAGCGAAGATAAGAATATCATGGAACAAATAGATGAGATAGAACCCGTAGAGTTGATATGTGTACGCTGTGGTCATGCAAATGACGATCGCGCGTCACGCTGTTCAAAGTGCAACTCGCCTCTTGATGCCTTTGCTTCTAGTTCGCCCTGGGAAATGGGAACAGCTACGAGCTCGGCGTATTCAGCAGTGAGTAATCCCAAAACCAAATCCATCATATTTTGGGGCGCTTGGCTCTACTTTGGCCCGTCGGCTATCGGGGCAATTTGGTATGTTGTGGGATTTGTTGTTGTCTTGGTCACAGTTGAGCGACCAGAGCATGGGCGTGGCGGAGAGTTAGCAGGAGCTGGTATATTGGGGCTGATATTAGCCTTGTTATATGGTGCTTTGAGTATTTGGGCTCTTTGGTCAGTTTCCAAAGGTTACTTCCGTAAACAAGAATAGTAGTAAGCTGGATGTGGCTGATACTACTGTAAGTTAGTCAGCTACTCCATGCCGCTTTTCCTTCTCCGCCATCAGCTTTTTCTGATAGCGGCCTTGGATGATATCGACGAGAACCAGCACGGCAATCACGAAGTAGAAAGTCGTTTTGCTCATGGCTTCGACTGGATGACCGAAGAAGCTGAGGTGCGCTTTATGGCCGCCTTCGGAAACGAGTAACACGCCTACGATAAAGAGGATAAACAGGCCAAGCACCTCGTAGAGCCGGTTCTTCTGCAGGAAAGTGGAAACCTTATCGGCCATCAGGATCATCAGAATGCCACTGATGACAATCGCAGTGGTCATGACCCACGCGACCTTAGTGATCGCCATGGCGCTGAGAATGGAGTCGAAGGAGAACACGAGATTCATCATCACGATGAGGGCGACGATTTTAGCCACAGATGCCTGTTTCTTTTCCTGACCGTGCGCTTCCTCTAAGCTCAGCATGTGTACCACTTCTTTGATAGCCGTGTAGATGATGAAGGCGCCGCCAAAGAGGGTGATGACGGAGGCGAAGTTGATATCGGCCTGCATGAAGCTGTTATCAATTTTAATCCAAGACGATTGGAATGAGCTCATCATTTTAAGTAAAACAAAGAGTAAAACGATGCGCAGGATCACGGCGAGGCCGATACCCCAGATGCGGACAGACTTCTGCTTTTCAAGAGGGGCACGTTTCGACTCCAGGGAAATGTAGAGCAGGTTATCAAATCCAAGCACGGCCTGGAGCAAGATCAGCATGGCGAGGTCAAAGAGGTTTTCCATGCCGCAAGTTATTAGCATTAACTCCTGAGCTTGCCAAGTCCGGCTGAAAGCGCATGATGGATCAATGCAACAAAATCGACTTGGTGGTAGTGCGATTGTCGTCAGCGACATCTGTATGGGTACGATGACGTTTGGCAAACAGTGTGATAAAGACACGAGCTTTCGTATTCTTGATAAGGCAGCGGATGCAGGGATTGATTTCTTTGATACCGCTGAAGTTTACCCCGTACCACCTAGCGGGAAAACGGCAGGTCTCACGGAGACGTGGCTCGGGGAGTGGCTAAAAACCAAGGATCGCGATAGCCTCATTATTGCGTCGAAAGTCGCTGGACCAGCACACGGTTGGTTTGTCCCGCCAGTGCGCGGAGGGAAATCTGCGATTGATCGTCACCATATCCGCAAAGCGATCGAAGGTAGTCTAAGACGCCTGCAAACGGACTACATCGATCTTTATCAGGTCCACTGGTGTGATCATGGTATGCGCTCCGAGGACACCATGACGGCACTTGATGAATTGGTGCAGGAGGGTAAGGTTCGCGCTATAGGCACCAGCAATGAGAATGCCTACGGGCTGATGAAATCGCTTTGGACAAGCGACGTTTGCGGTCTGACTCGTTTCGACACCATTCAGGATAATTTTTCCATCAATAACCGCCGTTTCGAAGATGAACTTGCCGAGGTGTGCCGAGAGGAAAAGATCAGCCTTCTTCCCTACAGTCCGCTCGCAGGTGGTGTGCTGACTGGAAAATACAACGATGGTAAATACCCCGAGGGAGCGCGATTCAGTAAATACCTTCAGACCGGTCAGCCACGCCAGAAGGAGATGGCAGAACGCTTTGTAAATGAGAAAAGCCTAATAACTACCACCAAGATGATCGAAATCGCCAAGGAGATCGATATGGATGTGGTCACCCTAGCGACAGCCTGGAGCAAGCAGCACGACTTTGTGGCATCCACCATTGTGGGCGCCTCTCATGAAGACCATCTCGATCCGATCATTGCCGCGGCCGATGTCACTTTGAGTGATGATATTCTGAAAAGAATCGACGCCGTCAGCGAGCAATATCTCTACCCAATGGGTTAATTTTAAATCGATGAGCTTACTTAAAAATTACCACTGCCCACGCGTGGCAGGTTCACTGAAGCTAGACGGATTTATCACCGATCCTGCATGGGAGACGGTGCCGTGGACAGACGACTTTCAAGACATCACGGGAGATCCTGCATTAAAGCCACGCTTCCGAACGAGAGCGAAGATGGCTTGGGATGATACCTATTTCTACGTCGCAGCAGAGATGGAGGAGCCACATGTCTGGGGAACGATCACCAAGCAAAATGAGATCATGTTTAATGACAACGATTTTGAAGTGTTTATTGATCCCGATGGTGATTCTAACAATTATTATGAATTTGAGATGAACGCCCTCGGCACCATCTGGGAGTTGAGTTTACCCGTGCCCTACAGCGAAGGTGGAGTGCCCATACTCGGTGGCAATCTCCCCGGACTCATCCGCAAGGTCGGAGTCAAAGGTAACCTCAATGATCCCACAACCATCGATGAGGGCTGGTGTGTCGAGATGGCTTTCCCATGGAAGGAACTCGCAAAGTATAATCCAGGCCGTGCCACACCTCCCGATCCCGGCGACATGTGGAAGGTGAATTTTTCCCGTGTTCAGTGGAAGCATGAGGTGGTGAATGGTGAGTATGTTAGAATTCCGCCGCATGGCACTGATCTCTGCTCAGGTCTCAACCCGGAGGACCAGCAGCACCCGGAAAATAACTGGGTATGGAGTCCCCAAGGTGCCGTCAATATGCACATTCCAGCCCACTGGGGAGAGGTGGTTTTCCAAGCCTAATATGTTCATAGAACCTAATATCGTTGTCGCGTGGGTGGTTTTTGGAGGGCTGGGTATGATTTATGTGGCTTACGGAAAATGGAAAGACCTCTGGCAGCCGAAGGCGCTCGGGTTTGGCCTCATGTTTTTCCCCTACTTTGTTTCAAGTTCAATGTGGCTCTGGATCATCGGGGGAATACTGAGTCTCGCGATCTTCGTTGCTCGGGATTAGGGAGGGCGGACATTCTTGTCCGCCGGCAACCCAAGCTGATCGACCTCACACATCCTCTGCTGTGGACAAGAATGTCCGCCCTCCCTAGGGTTAATCCCCCTCCACGTTCAGATCCGCGATCTGACCTTTTTTATAAGTGGAAGGCTGAGTTAAAAGACCGATACGAGAGACTCCCTGTGTAGTGATTTTACTTTTTCTTTTAAAAAGTAGAATTAATTGTCACGAAATCCTGCTTGCACCGCAATAGAGGATGAATTAACTAAAACCTATGAAAATATCATCAAACACGCTCAAAACCATTGCCGTTTCTGCAGGAATTTCAGCTACCGTTGTTGGTTTAGGCTCAGCAGCTGCTGAGAACGGCCAACCTCGCCCTACAGTTTACCCACATCCTCCTATCCAAGCAAAACATGTCGTAGTGAGGCCAAAACACAAGACAGCAAAGGGCTTTTTCACTGAAGCTGACATCAATAAGGATGGTAAACTTAGCGCCAAAGAATTTAACAAGGCGTATGTGGCTATCATTGCTCAAGAAAAAGCAAAGGCTGCACAGGCTAAGCGGCCAATACCACCGCATGACCCAAACGGCTGTCCTGGTTGCGGACTTGGCTAAAACGCTTCAATAAAATCCATGCCTCACGTCGGACTTTCGTTAATGCCTGAGACTCAGTTCTTACAGGCATCCATGCCTTTAATTGAAGCTGGCGATGTTGAGGCTCTAGAATGGAGCTTTGACACAGGTTGGAAAAATGGAGTCAGAGATTGGCTCTCTAACTTGATCAATGTCTACTCTGAAGCAGGACGCCTAACTGGCCACGGAGTGCACTTTTCATTACTTTCCGCGGAATGGACTGATCGTCAGCAAGGCTGGTTGGATCAATTTAGAGAGGAAGTCACACGTCACCAATACCTCCACCATACCGAGCACTTTGGTTTTATGACCGCTGGTGACTTCCACCGCAGTGCTCCCTTACCCGTTCCCTTAACCAATAGCACTCTTAAGCTGGGAAGAGAACGATTTTCACAACTTGCAGAGGTCGCTCCCTGCCCATTGGGTATCGAAAACCTAGCGTTGGCACTATCGATTGATGACGCACTGCAACAACATGAATTTCTTGAAAAAATTGTTACTCCAGCTAATGGATTTCTATTACTCGACCTCCACAATATATATTGCCAGCTGTGTAACTTTAACTTATCGCCCGCTGAGTTATTAGACAATTACCCATTCCACTTGGTCCGTGAGATTCATGTTAGCGGAGGCTCATGGGCGCCGACCGCTAGTTCGAATTCCCCTATTCGACGAGACACTCACGACGATGATGTGCCAGCCGAAGTCTTTTCATTACTCGAGCATGTACTTCCTCGCTGCCCTGATGTAGAAGTCGTATTTCTTGAGAGACTGGGAAACACTCTTCAAGAGCATCAATTCGAGCAATTTCGTAAAGACTTTCTCACTCTCAAATCAATAGTCGCTAATGGATAAACCCTATATCGATGAAGAACTCGCCGCTTCGCAGCAGCAGATGGTTGAAATTTTCGCCAACTGCACCAGTAGCGATGAGCTGATGAATGAGATTGAGAAATCAGATATTCAATCGGAGCTAAAGGTGTGGCTGCAGGGCTGCCAACCGGATATGCTAGAAACAGCTGCGAGTTTAGTAAAAAAATGGGGCTCCACTTCACCTGACGATGGAGTTGGTCTTTAGATTTACCCAATCCCCTGCTCGAGCAACTTTTACTCAGCATAAGCTTCGACCCCAATGAGAAATTTTTTGAGTGAGGTGGTCAGTCTTTCTCCACATCCAGATCCGGGATGTGGCCAAAGGAAATACGCATCGGAGCAGCTTCGATAGCGTTGTGGGCACCGCCGATGTAAATGGATTGTCTGCCAAATTTCTGCACCAGTTTATCCATCGATTCGTTGAGCACTTGATGGTTTGTTTTTTCGGTTTGAACAGGGTGCTCCTTTTCATCGGTGAATAATGATGGGGTGTAATTGTCAACGTGGGTGAGACGACCTAACACCATGGACACTTTCAGAAGGGGTTCAGAATGATGGGGTCGTTCGCGCCAGAGCAGGCTAGCTGAGCGGGCGAGTGCTAAAGAATCATCCGTGGCTTCAAGCCGTATTTCCTGATCCCACTTTCCACCTCGTAGATAACGTAGGGAGAGGGAAAAGCTACGCGCCATCATGCCGTGGCTGCGTAAGCGTTGGGCTGCTTTCTGGGTTAGTTTGTGAAGAATGGACAGGGCGGCATCGGGGTGACGTTTATCGGGCGGTAGCACATGACTATGCCCGATGCTGCGCCGGATCGTTTCCACCTCGGGTATTTCTTTTCCCCGGAGTTGCATCCAGAGCTGGTCACCGCCGATACCTCCCCAGGCGGCATGAAGTTGTTGTTGGGTAGCACGGCAAAGTGAGTGAACATCGTGGATTCCGTGAGCGTGGAGTCGGAGTTCCATGGCACGACCAACCCCGTGCATATCGCGGAGCTCAAGCTCATGGAGGATGTCTGGTAAGTCATCTTGCTGAATGATGAGCAGTCCATCGGGTTTGCGCATTTTTGAAGCCATTTTGGCCAGCCACTTGTTAGGTGCGGCACCGACGGAGCCGACGATCCACGGGCTGACCTGATCGTGGATCGCTCGTTTGATCTTGTGACCGATTTCCTCGACCATTTTGGGTTCTCTCAGGTTGTAGGGGAGCCAGCACCACATTTCATCGATCGAGAGTACGGCTTCGACGTGGATGCAGGTCTCTACCGCAGCGACAAGCCGATGATGGAGCTCGACGTATTTGGATGGTTGGGCTTGGACGATCTGGATACCGGGGCAGAGCTTACGAGCTTCGTGAACCATCGTGCCGGTTTTAATTCCATGAGCCTTGGCCTCATAGCTGGCTGCGATACAGCAGGAGGTTTCCGCAAGGATAGGAGCTACACCCACCGGTTTTCCACGGAGGTGAGGCTGAAGATGCTGCTCTGCGGAAGCAAAGTAGGCGTCGAAATCGACGAATAGGGATGTAAGGCACATAGAGAGTTGTTCATACGAACAGTGTTCTATGTGAGGTCATTAGTCAATGGGCATTAGTCATTGGTGGACTCAGGGCCATCTAGCTAGGGATGATTTTATAGTGAAATAGATGATTATACCGCTGATTACGCAAATTTTAGACTGAGCTTAGGTTGAGTGTTCACCATTCTGAATGCGGAGGATATGAATCAGTCTAAAATCAGTGAAATCTGCGGTTCGATTAAGTGACTGTGCCTGTTGTTCCCCTAACTTGACAACCCTGTTGGTGGGTTTGGTGTGCGGAGGATTGGTTCTAATGACCAATGAATGACCAATGAATGACCAATGCCTATTGACCAATGACGCCACGGCTTTGCCGAGGCTAATACCTTGGAATCAACAAGCGGCGTCCAATTTTCAGATTAGTGCCCTTAAGTCCGTTGGCGCGCTGGATGGCGGTGACGGAAGCCTTGTATTTTTGGGAAAGAGCCCAGAGAGTATCGCCTTTTTTGACGGTATGACGGATGGGAGGTTTACGCTTGGGCTTGGCCTTGACCGTAGGGCGAGGTTTTGGCTTGGGTGTAGCCGTTCCTCCAACCGGTGGGCTGGGGCGTATTCCAGTAGGACGTGTCGCCGGGCCAGGTGTGGGAGTTGTATTGGATGCGATGGCGGGTGCTATCGGTGGTGTAGCACTTGGTCCTGATGCAGAGCCGGAGCGCCACCAGCGTCCCTTGCTTTTATCGTTTGCCCAGCGCTCGACGTAATTGCCGCTGCTATCAAAGGGGCCGACACCAGGGTTGTAGCCGCGATTACTCCGATTTTCGGAGACCCTACCACCACCACCGCTGCCGCAACTGGCCAGAAGCATCGTCAGAAATGCCAATAGACTGAAAATTGTTGCCGTGCGTCCTCTCATGAAAGTGAGTATGCGGGGGGAGAGACAAGATTCAAGAAGTAACAGTTACGAAATATGAATGGGTCACCGCATGGACATCAATACGGGTGCTTTACGGTATTTTCACACGACACTCCCAAAAATCTAATTGGCCAAAAAATGCACAAAAGACACAGAAAATAAACCACTCAGAGCCAATAGAACAACCTCCGTTTTGTGAGTCTTGTGCCTTTTGTGGTTAAAAATTTGCGATGGAATAATTGCCGTATACGAAATTTTACACAATCTTAACTCTTTGCTGCGAGACTCTTGCCAGTAGTAGTGGTTTACTACCCTATGATGAAAACTATATTACTAACAACAATAGCATTGCTCGCACTCAGTCCCAGCTACGCCCAGGGACCACGGCCAAACGATATTGGAGCCAGCAAACAGGCGGTGGGATCACCCGGAGTAGTATGGTATACGACTTGGGAAACAGCTCTCGCGGAGGCAAAGCGAAGTCAGCGTCCGATTTTCTTCATGGCCGCCGCTGCGCAGTGTAATGGTATATCTGGCGTCTTCTGACCTGGTTACGCAAAAACGCAGAACAGTTTGTTCGCGACGGAAGGATTTATTGAAGCATCACGGAAGTTTGTCTGTGTCCGACTTGAATCATTTGAAAGCAAAGAGCATCAGGACATGGTGCGTGAGTTCTTGAATGGTAAATTTGAGAACACGGCATTTTGTATCCTAAAGCCCGATGGAAAAACGCGCTTGTCTGGCACCGGCCGAAGTCCTCAGATGGCTTTTCGGACAGGAGGACGATCCCAGTCGAACGACCCCAATCAGGAGAAAAATAACAAGAAAACCATCGCAGAAATGGATAAGATATCTGCGAAGTATACTAGCAAGGCAAGTGATGCCGGAGCCGTGGTTCAGGACTTCCACACCTTTAAACAGGCCCTCAACATTGCTTCTGGCGACCAGAGGTTGTTAGTCTTCACCGTGGCCGCCCAAAAGGATAGGGCCGTATTAAAAAAGTTGATGCAAAAGGTGGCAAATCATCCGGATGCTATAGGCCGATATCACTACGACTTTGCTGATACGGTGGATGCCGAATGGTCTAAGGCGATCAAGGATGACAAAAACAAGACCGGGATCTTTATCATCCGCGCCGGCGAGTTTGGTCAGGACGGACAGACTGTCGCAGAACTACCTCTGAACAGTAACGCTAACAAAGTTCTTGGTGTGTTAGAAAAAGTGAACAAGGATTTTTCAACTTCAGAAAAACGTAAGGTCTATTCAGATCATGTAGAAAAGGGCCGTAAGGAAGGAATTAAATACGAGGACAACATGCCCTGGGGTGAAGACCGCGATGCAGATGGAAAAATCGATGAGCGACCGTCTCATCGAGGTGGCCGTGGTGACCGGCGTGGCCCGCCTCCGGGGCGCTAATCAGCCTATTCGAAGATTTCCTTAAAGCGTTTGTAATCTGCCAGAAGTCGTTTAGTGCGCGCCTGGGTCAGCTGATCCAGGCTGCCGATGCGTTCCAGTCCCTCAAAGCTACCACCATCGAAATGATGGCAGTCGAAATCCGCCTGTGCATCACGGAAAGTAATCCACGCACGTTGAGAGATCTTAAGTCGCTTTTGGCCCACCTCATTCAATGAGGAGAGTAAGGCTTTATAGGCAGTATTCATTGCCTTATCCGCTTTTTCATGGCGGGCATAAGCTTGGGCTTTAAGCTCCGAATTGGTTTGAGCGTTGCAGAGGGTGGAGAAAAAAGTGATCAGGAGAAGGAGCGCGAAGGTTTTCATAAGGGGCATACTCTAGCATAAATCATTTACCTTAATCAAGCATGGCCTCGAAAGCCTCTTCATCGAGGATGGTCACGCCAAGGGATTCAGCTTTGGCACGTTTTGATCCAGCCTTTTCTCCTGCGAGGAGGAAATCTGTCTTACTCGAAATGGAGCCTGAAACTTTTCCTCCTGCCGCTTCGATGAGTTTTTTGAATTCAGGGCGAGGTTTGGAAAGAGTACCGGTAATGACGAAGGTTTTCCCTGCGATGGGGGAGTCTGAATTTTGTGAAGCAGATTTTTCCGGATCGTAGTTATCGGACTGAGGATCGATACCGAGGGTAGAGAATTTTTCTAGAACACGATGCCCAGCTTCGCTCTTGAAAAAGGCAACGATATGTTGAGCGGCAACCGGCCCAAGCTCGGATTCAATCTGAAAGTTGGCGAGACGTGGGTGGTTTTCCTTTTTTCGTTTGGAAATGGATAGCTCCTCAAAGTTGGGGAGGTCTGCGAGGTCCTGGAGAATTGGTGATACGGAAACTTCGGTCAGGTTTTTGTGGAGGCGGGCGATCTCTCGGGAGGCCGATTCACCAATTTGGGAGATGCCCATGGAGTAAATCCATTTGGATAGTGGTGCGTCACGGGAGTTGTCGAGCGAGTTAACGATAGTCTTCGCTTTCCTCTCGCCGAGCCTGCGTGGTTTACTCTCTTTGCCTTCAAGTTGGGCAGGGTCGAGAAGAAGATCAGCGAGGGACTCTTCCTGGAGATCGAACAGATCGAGAGTGGTAGTGATAATTTGATTTTCTACAAGCTTCTCAGCCACGGCGGTGCCAAGGCCATCGATGTCTAGCGCCTTACGTGAGGCGAAGTGCTTGATACGAGTGACCGCTTGCGCAGGGCAGGCGAAGTTGACGCATCGCCAGGCGACAAACCCCTCCTCTTGCTCGATGGGGGCGGAGCAGGATGGGCACTGACCACCCACGTCATCGTAGAGATTATAGGGTTGGCTCTCTGGTGAGCGTTTATCTTTTAGCACCTTGACGACGGCAGGGATGATTTCTCCGGCCTTTTCGATGATCACGGTGTCGTGAAGACGGACATCCTTACGATCGATCTCATCCTGATTATGCAGCGTGGCGCGGGAGACAGTGGTTCCGGAAACAAACACAGGCTCTAACTCCGCGACGGGAGTGAGCACTCCGGTGCGTCCGACCTGGATGGTGATGTCCTTGATGATGGTTTCTTTTTGCTCGGGGAGAAATTTGTAAGCACAGGCCCACTTGGGGTGTTTAGATGTGGCTCCGAGTTGGGCGTGAAGGTCGAGATCGTTGACTTTGATGACGGCTCCATCGGTGGCGTAGGGGAAGACGTGTCGATCCTGATCAAGCTGGGTGATGCTGTCTAATAACGAATCCATCGATGCGGGAGTTTTAAACCAATGCGTCGATTTGAAACCGTAGTCTTTGAGAGTTTGTTGAAACTCACTGACGGTGGTGTAGGGGGCGTCATCGACCCGACCGTAGGAGTGGAAAATGCAGTCGAGAGGGCGGGCGGCAACGAGTTTGGAATCGAGTTGCTTTAGCGTGCCGGCGGTCGCGTTACGTGGGTTTACAAAGGCAGGTTCTCCGGCTTCGTCGCGCTGTTCGTTGAGTTTGGCGAAGGCGGCGTTGGGCATAAAAACCTCACCACGAACTTCGAAGAGGGCGGGGGCTTCCTCGGGGAGGCGGAGTGGGATGGATTTGATGGTTTTGACGTTCTGAGTGATGTCATCACCCGTCGTGCCATCGCCACGGGTGACGGCGTAATCTAACAATCCATCACGATAGACGACAGAAACGGCGACGCCGTCGATCTTGGGTTCAACGCTAAGTGCTACATCAGAGTGCCCGAGTGAGCGTTGGAATCGGCCAAACCAATCGTTAAGATTATCTGAACGGGTGGCTTCTGGTTTTTCTAGGCGAAGCTCTTCTAGTTCTTCGTCCTTGAGTTCATGTATATCCTCGATGGAAAGCATCGGGACGAGGTGCTTGATTTGTTGAAAATCCTCAAGAGGTGCACCACCGACGCGTTGGGTCGGGGAGTCGGGCTTAGCGAGAGATGGGTGGGCCGCCTCTAGCTTCTTGAGTTCCCCCATGAGGGAATCGTATTCGGCATCAGTGATCTCAGGCTCGGCGTCTTGATAGTAGAGCTTGTTGTGATGCTCGAGCTCGGTGCTGAGTTCTGCGATCCGTTTTTCCGGATCGGACTGTTGAGAGGCGGCTTGTGAAAAGAGGTCGTCCATGGAGAATTGATAGTTTAAAATGGATGATGGATAATGACTTAGGTTGCTATGTGATCAATCAAGGAATTTTCCCGGGTTGAGAATACCCTGGGGATCGAGGGCTTGTTTGATGGCGATGTGGGTGTTGATTGAGAGGTCGCCTAGGGCTTGGCGAATCCATGGTTTTTTGGCGAGGCCGATACCGTGTTCGCCGCTGATGACGCCATCGTTTTCGATGACCCAGGTGAAGAGTCGGTCGAGTGCGCCGTCAGCTTTCTTTTTGATTTCAGGGTCGGCGTAGTCGGCAACCATGATGTTGGTGTGGATGTTGCCATCTCCAGCGTGGCCGAAACAGGCGACGGGTATTCCTGTATCCTTTTGAAGTTGGGAGGCGAAGTTGACGAGGTCAACGAGCTTGGAGCGTGGCACGACGATGTCCTCGTTGAGCTTCGTCAGGCCGGTGTGTTTCAACGAATAGGAGAAATCACGGCGGAGTTGCCAGATGCGTTCGCAGGCTTCTTCATCGGAGGCTTCATCGATGCGAAGCGCTTTGTGTTCTAACAAGAAGTCTCGGAGCTTAGGTAATTCACGAGCAACGGTCTCAACATTGCCATCGATTTCGATCATCAGGTAAGCATCGCCGGGGGGGAGTTTATCCGCTCCGAGGTAGACGCGTGCTGCGGCCATGGTGAAACCATCAGTGATTTCGAGGGCGGATGGAAGCGTGCCGGAATCGAGGATCGCCTGCACGGCAGCGGCAGCGGCTGTGAAGTCGGGAAAGGATGCCCCGAGCATCGCGCGGGTCTGTGGGTGCGGGATGAGTCGCACGGTGATCTCGGTGACTATTCCTAACATACCTTCGGATCCCACCATCAGGGAGGTGAGATCAAAGCCGGTGGAGTTTTTATGACAACGTCCTCCTGTGCGTAGGATTTCTCCTGACGCGAGCACGACTTCGAGGCCAAGCACGTATTGTTTGGTAACACCGTATTTGAGACAACGCGGGCCGCCGGCGTTGGTGGCGATGTTGCCGCCGATGGTGCATTCTTTCAGTGAGGCAGGATCGGGTGGGTAATACCATCCATGTTCGCGTGCTGCATCACCGAGCTCTTTGGTGATGACTCCTGGCTGGGTGACCGCGACGCCATCGGATGGGTTGATTTCAACAATCTGATTCATCCGCATCATGGAGATAAGGATGCCGCCATTGACGGGAACGCAGCCGCCGGTGTGACCTGTGCCTGCTGCTCGAGTGTAGACTGGGATAGAGTTTGCCGAGGCAAATTTGACGATGTCTGATACGTCTTGCGTGGATTCAGGGAAGACAACAACGTCAGGTGTTGCGGAAGCATGCCACTTATCCGTTCCGTGTTCGGTGAGAACGTCTTTGGCGGTGGATATTTGATCGTCGCGTAATAGCGCGCCAAGTCTGGTGATGAGATCTGTGCTAGTCACGTGGATCTTTTAACCACGGAAGGAGCGGAAGGCACGGAAGATTTTCCGGCTAAATACAAAAAAACGGCACCGGAACGCACCGATGCCGATTAAGTCCATCAAGAATTACGCAGGATGCTAATGGCTTCAGCCATATCAGGTGCTTTGAACGTGGAGGATCCAGCGACCAGAACGTTGGCTCCTGCTGCGGCAGCAATAGGTGCAGTTTCGGTGTCGATACCGCCATCAACCTCAATGTGGTAGGAAAGCCCGCGTTCTTGGCGCCATGCGGCGGCTTGTTCCACCTTCGGCATCACCTCGTGCATAAACGATTGTCCGCCAAAGCCGGGAACTACAGTCATACAGAGCAGCATATCGATCTGGTCGAGGAATGGTTTAACATCCGACATTGGGGTGGCGGGGTTGAGAGCAAGTCCAGCAAGGCAGCCAGCCTCGCGGATACGCGTCAGAGTTTCAGCTACATCGTGGTCGGATTCCACATGCACGGTGATCATGTCAGAGCCTGCTTTAATGAATTCAGGTAGGAAGTGGTCGGGCCGTGAGATCATCAGATGGACGTCGAGGAAGACATCATTGGTTTCATGGATTGCTTGGATGATTGCTGGGCCAAAGGAGATATTATCAACAAAATGGCCATCCATGACATCAAGATGCATCCAGTCACCACCCGAGTGAATTGCGCGGGTGGTCTCATCTTTAATACGTGCAAAATCTGCTGCAAGGAGTGAGGGGGCGATGATGCGATCAGTGTATTGCCATTTCTTCATGCAAATAGTTTGAAGTATTCAGATTGAAGTTTGAAGTTTTATTGTCAGATTACTGCTGTGAGCGATGACTTAATGATGGATTTCCAGAGTGACGACTACTTTATGCAGCTAGCTCTGCGTGAAGCCCGTAAGGCATACGATGCCAAGGAGGTTCCCGTAGGGGCGGTGATCGTGCGTGAGGGCAAGGTGATTGCGCGTGCATGGAACCAGGTGGAAACACTGAAGGATGCCACGGCGCATGCGGAGATGATATCGCTGACCTCTGCTCAGGATGCCGTTGGCGACTGGCGGCTCGAGGGCTGCACACTTTATGTAACAAAGGAGCCCTGCCCAATGTGTGCGGGGGCAATCGTGCATTGTCGGCCCGATCGTGTGGTGTTCGGTGTCTCGGACCCTAAGGGAGGGGCAGCGGGAGGATGGATTAATTTATTAGAATCCAATCCACCATTGAATCACCGCTGTGATGTTGTTTCTGGTGTGCTGCAAGACGAGTGTTTGGGGGTTTTGCAGAGCTTTTTCCGTGAGGCCCGAAATAGGAAAAAGGAAGAGCGCGATCTCAGGCGACTGCAAGAAGGTGAATTACCTTCCGAATAACTGAGTCCAATGACGGTTGTGCTGGCCGAGGCCAATCCGGCCGTGCCCCGCATTAAACATATTCCGGTGGTGTCCGGGTGAATAAAACCAGCCGAGGTTGGCGGCTTTGGGTTTGGTGGACCCCATGTAGATGTTTTCGCCTGAGGCGGTGGTGCCAAAGTTTTTAGCGCGATCCCAGGGAGTCTTTTTCCCTTTCACGGGAGACTCGTGGGCGAAAAATTGGTGTGTTTCCATGTCTTTGGAGTGGTCGCGCGCGGCGGCGCAGAGCTTGGGGTCAATTTCAAGGGCGCTGTAACCTGCAAGTAATCGCATCAGGTTGGCATCAGCGACGCCGATACTTTCTGGCTCGGGGACTTTGACTTTTTCAGCCGTCTTGCGATTTTTATCCATGACCTTGAGACCTTTTCGATCGAGACCAGAGAGCGCTTGGGTGGCCGTATTTTCGAGTGCGTCAATTTTGGATCTGGATGTCCCGTTACTTGGGATGATGGCGGCGTCGATGAGAGCGTCTCTTAGACCTGCGATGGCGAGTAGGCTTCTACGTTCTTTTTTGAGGGCTTCATCGCCGGTAGCAAGAACGGTTTTAGCGTCAGGTAGGAGCAAGGTGCGGAGTTCATCCAGGATGGGCATACCCCGTTTTTTGAGGGCAATTTTCATGGGGCCATCACCGAGCCCTTTCATCGCTGAGAGTTCCTTGCGTAGATCGCGGATTCTATTTTTATGTTCGTTTGCGTTACCGCTGGAGTTTTTGGCTGCCCGTTGAAAACTGGAGGTGTATTTTTCCTGAAGTCGAGGCCAAACACGTTCGACTTGTTGGTAGAGTGCTTTTACCTCCGAGTTTGGCAGGTCTTCGATGGCATCATAAACTTCTGAAAAATCACCTCCGTTATTGATGCGCGACTGCAGGGCCGCAAGCAGCTCTCCTCCTGAAGATGCTGCCTTGATTGGCAAGCTGAAGAGAATGATAGTGAGAAATATAAAGACTTTCATGAGATCGTTTCTGTAGAAGCGACACCAGTGTAGAATATTTACATAAAAAAACAAGGAGAGCATGAAATGCCCTCCTTGTTAGTTATTCGGTGAGTGATTTAAATTAGCGGCAGATTCTCACGCTGCCATACCTTGTGCGCAGATTGATGTGGCTGCTATGGCCACGATAGCTTGAATAGCGGCTACCGGAGTAGTAATTGCTATGACTGCTATGGCTACTGTAATGTGGGTTGTGGGAGCTTCTGCAGCGGTGCACCACGGGAACGCTGTAGTAGCGATAGATAGGGTGACGATGGCAGTCGTATCCAGTGAAGACGCGTTTTGTGTATGTGGTGCATCCGCATGATGCACGACCACTTACGTAGGTATAACTGGAGCTAGAGCTGCTATGTCCGTGTGAGCGGGCTTCAGCTGTATCGGGAAGGGCTACCAATCCGATGACGACGGTGACTAGTGTTGCGAGTATTGTTTTCATATAGTTATTGTTTTTGGTGTTCGCATACTTCGACGGGGGGGGATATGTAGTTTATTCAAATAAAAGATGTATTTTTATTATGAGCTACAGGAAATAAGCACTTTGCCATTACGTTTATCTTGTTGGGACCGAATGAGCGCGGCATGAATTTCAGTCAGTGGGTAGGTAGAGTCGATGGGTTGTGTTAGGCTGCCATCAATCGTCCACTGTGCGAGTTGATCATAGCTTTGTTTGACAACTTCGGTGTCGTTTTCCTTCATCCACTCCGTGACCCAGAATCCGTGTAGCTGGATGCGCTTGAAGATTAAAAATTTGTTAGGAACCTTCAGGCTTCTCTTGCTCATGGCTCCGTAAGTAACGTGAATGCCCTTGACGTCTAGTGCGTCCATGAGTCGTAGTGCGCTGTCGCCGCCAACCGCATTGAGTGCGAGCAAAGGAGGTGAATCAGTAGTCAGCTCTTTGATTTTTGTGATCGATTCTGGAGAATCTAACAATACATGATCTGCGCCAAGTTGAAGGAGGGATTCGATGGGTTCCTCGCGGCGTACCAAGTTGATGGTGCGGAGGTTAAGCCGTTTGGCGATTTGGATAACGCAGGTACCAACGCCGGAGTTGGCGGCATTTTGAATCACCCAAGACCCTTTTGGTAAATCGGCAAACTGTGTCAGCATACACAACGCGGTGAGTGGATTGACCTTGAGCATGGAAGCTTGATCCACGGGTGTGTTGCTGGGGATTTTTAAGACGTCACTACCTAGGCAGGTGATTTCCTCTGACCACGTGCCGACTGGTTGGAGGGTGATGATGAGGTCTCCAGTTTGAAAATCATCCGACTGGCTTTCGATGACTTCACCACAGCCTTCGAGACCGGGGGTGACCGGTAGTTCAGGTTTAATTCCATAGATGCCTTGGATGTAGTTGATGTCGGCTGGGTTAATAGGCGCGACAAGCATGCGAAGGCGGATCTCTCCCGGTTTGAGATCTGTGCTGGATAACTCTGTGAGTTCGATCACATCCTCTGGTTGCCCAAAGGATGTAAATGTTGTTGTGGATGGCATGATGTTAGTTTTGAATATTAAGGGGTGAGTCCGTTGTGCGTTCGAATTAGCTGACGACTATTTGGAAAATTTTGTTTTCCAACAGATCCTTTTTCATGGCTGGATACAAACACTAGAAAGGTGATTTTGAAAGAGCAATATGACCTCAGGGATTGACTTTATTTGTGAAAAAAATATGCAGCGTTTGCTTGCGTGTTTGGAGATGGGGATTACAGGTGGCTTATGCCTGATTTTTTGGTCGATGCTCTTCCCGCAATTGGTTCTGTGGTGGCCTGGATTGTGACCATCTGTTTGCTGATTGTAGGTTTCATCGGAACCTTGGTTCCTTTTCTTCCAGGACACTTAATTTTGTTTTTTGCTGCGGTGGGTCACTGGCTGATGCTTAGGGAGGATTCGGGAGTGGAGTGGTGGACCTTTGTCGTGCTTGGGCTTCTGTTGACGCTTTCTCAGATTTTTGAGTTTATGAGTGGTGCGGTGGGCACACGGTGGTTCGGTGGCACACGATGGGGCGCCGCGGGTGCATTGATCGGGGGAATTGTAGGAATGTTTTTTATGCCCTTCGGTTTGATTCTCGGGCCGTTAATTGGATCAACCTTATGTGAGTTCGTATTTGCCAGGAAAGAGGTTAAACCAGCTGCTGTGTCTGGTGTAGGCTCGGTGCTGGGAACGGTGGCAGGCTTAATTGTAAAGGTGGTGGTGGGTGTGGTGATGATCGTGTGGTTCATCGTAGATGTGATCTGGATTTGATACACGAGGAGTCCGGACACAAAGAAGCCGGAGAGGTTTCCCGCTCCGGCTTTAGAGTGATGAGGGGTTGCCCCTATCTTTATCTACCTTTACTTAGGCAGAACTACTTTAGGAACCTCTGCACCTGCTGGGATATTAGACAAGGTGTCCAACCATACATCGGTCGTAAACAATGTCTTTCCGCCACCTACGTTGGCAGTCTGATCAGTTTTCTTAAGACGGTATTGTTTTACCGCACCGTCAATACGGAGGACAACGCATTTGCCGTCATAAGGGTCGGGTTTAAATGATGTTGTGTCCTTCATAGGTGCAAGCATAAGTGGTAGGCCTGTGTTATTACTGGTGGATAAGTTAACAATGTATCCAAAGCCACATTCGCCTGCTTTGAGAATATCACTTTTTGTTTTGATATTATCGTCAGGGGCACCGGCTGTGCTGGAACCAGCTTTGGCGTAGAAGATTTCCTCAGATGAGGTGTATCCTCCGGCAATGAACTGGCCAAGATAATCGTTGGAATCTCCTATGTAGCCAGTCAGGTCAGTATCAGAGGCGGCAGTAGCATCATTGGGAAATGCTCCGAGGTCCTGATCGAACTCCACCATAAGCAGGAAGACCTGCTTGGCGTTACTTACGGCTGTTGTAGCAGCAGCTTTTTTCTGCTGCTTCATAATTACGGGGGTCGCCATAGCAGCAAGTGCCGCAATAATGGCGATAACAACGAGGAGTTCCACAAGTGTGAAACCTAATGCTCTATTTTTGTTTGTTATTTTCATGGTATTTATATTGTATATAGTTTATAATTTTATTTTTTATTATCAATGGCACCCGCACAGGGGTGAAGCTGCAACTGATATTGCAAGGTAATCCCTATAGTCGCTGTCGCAAGGTAAAAAGCCGCGTCAAGGAGTGAAATACGCCTACGGTCGTTTAAAACAATCGGCGAGATCTTTAAGGTCTGTTGACGAAGCCTGATCCGCGTCAAGTATAGCCTTCTTTTGAAGTCCTATGATCTCTGTGACACCTTTTCGGGCCAGATCGAGCATGGCGGTCATTTGGTCGCCTGAAAAGACACTTTCCTCACCACTACCCTGCAATTCGACGAAATCCAGGTCTTCAGTCATGACTACATTGAAGTCGACACTGGCGTCTTTATCCTCGGGATAATTGAGATCAAGCACTGGGGTGTCCTGATAAATACCCGAGCTGATACCAGCGATGAGTTTTTTCATCGGGAAAGATCTGAGTTTGCCTGCGGCCATGAGTTTGTTCAGTGCAATGGCGATTGCGACACAGCCCCCAGTGACGGATGCGGTGCGGGTGCCTCCATCGGCTTGCAGGACATCGCAATCGAGCCAGATGGTACGTGGCCCAAGAGCTTTGAGGTCAACCACGGCGCGGAGGGATCGACCGATCAGTCGTTGAATCTCGGAAGATCGACCATCGAGTCGGCCTGCGGAAATATCGCGCTGTTTTCTATCGAGAGTAGAATACGGGAGCATGTTGTATTCAGCGGTAAGCCAGCCACCGCCTACTTTTTGGTATTTCATCCAACGTGGCACATCTTCTTGCACGGTGGCCGCGCAGATCACGCGGGTATTTCCAAAGGAAACCAGCACGGAACCGGTGGCGTGCGGGGCGATGCCGGGTTCGAAGCTGATGGGGCGAAGTTCGTCGTTTTGGCGTCCGTCGGGTCGGGTCATGGGTCGAAGAGTCCAGAGTCCAGAGTCCAGAGTCAAGAATCTAGTTTGAAGTTTCGGTGTGGAAGTATATAACAGGATGCACAGATGAGAGAGACGCTAGACGAACTAGAACAATGGGGCACTGAGGTTATCTTTGGTAGGGCCCGTGGATTCCGTGCGACGATGATGCGTATTTTACTCTGGAGTTTATCGGGTATTTATCGATTTGGTGTTGCGAAGAGGCTTGGGGACTATCGTAATGGGAAAAAATCCCAACAGTATCTGGGCACACAGGTCATCAGTATTGGTAACCTCACGGTCGGTGGTACGGGTAAGACTCCTGTGGTGGAGTTATTTGCACGCACGCTTTGGGAGCGTGGCCGCAAACCTGCGATTCTTAGCCGAGGATATAAAAGTAAAAAAATGAAAACTCCTCAGGAATGGACGCGCCGCGTAGGTGGTGAGCCAATTCCTGCTGATAAAATGCCCAAGGTCGTTAGTGATGGAGGCAATCCGCTGATCGATGTGAAGTATGCCGGAGATGAACCCTGGATGTTAGCCAAGAACCTTCCTGGTGTTTCCGTGGTGGTCGATAAAAACAGAGTGAAGGGTGGTGGTTTTGCAGTTGGAGAGTTAGAGGCGGATATTTTGATACTTGATGACGGGCTTCAGTATCTAGACCTAGCACATTCAACGGATGTGGTGCTTGTTGACCAAAGTGCACCCTTTGGAACCGGTCAGATGCTTCCCCGTGGCACCTTGCGCGAACCGGCAAAGAACTTGATCCGAGCCGACTACATTTTCATCACAAAGTGCGATGGAAGTTCGAACGAGGAGCTGATTCGTAAAATGCGTCGTCACAACAAACATGCTGATATTATCGAGTGCACTCACGGGCCGCAGCATTTGGAAAATATCTTTACAGGTGAACAATTACCACTGGATTTTCTAGCTGAGAAATACGTCGCCGCCATTAGCGGGATTGCCGTGCCTGAGAGCTTTGAGAAAATACTCAGAAAGCTTGGGGCGCGAGTTGAATTCCACCGTGTATTTTCCGATCACCACTCGTTTAATCAAAAAGAGATTGATCGATTTATGAACCGTTGTGTGGAGCGTGATATCGAACTCATTATCACGACGGAAAAAGATGCGGTGCGTTTTATGAAACCCACGGAACTGGATGTGCCAATTTATTTTTTACGTATCGAAGTCGATATCCTGGAGGGGCAGGAGGTATGGAAAACCTTAGTTGAGCGGATTTGCGGGGAAAAATCTGTTGCCGATCCCTTACTCATTCGCGAAATGGCAGGGTAGCTATCTAACCCTAGCATGGGGTTTGAAAATGACCGTTGCGTGGAAGTCAGCTTCTTTCCTTGTGAAGGGGCGGCATGCCCCGTAGCTTCATCAACATGAGTCAGAAGCAATCACAATGGATCCTTGCGGAGATCCCGGAGGTTCCGCCGGATGTGAATAGTGAATTGCCGGAAATCCTTGTTCGCATGATGCTCCAGCGCGGTGTCGATGTTAAGGAAATGGACACTTTCCTTCATCCGAGACTGATGAATTTGAAAGATCCTTTCCTCTTGCCGGATATGGAGGCTGCTGTGACTCGCATTCTGCATGCTGTCGATACCGGAGAAGAGGTCTGTGTGTATGGCGATTACGATGTTGATGGTATAACCTCCGTGACGGTGATGAGTGCTATCTTGAGTGCTTACGATATTCCCGTTAGGAGTTTTATACCGCGTCGTGGCACGGAAGGCTACGGTCTTAATGACGCTGCTTTAGCAAGGTGCATGAGCGAAGGGGCAAAGCCCTCGTTGCTGGTGACGGTCGATTGTGGAACGGCTTCGCTAAGCGAAATTGCCGCACTGAAAGAGGATAGTATCGATGTCATTGTGGTCGATCACCATGAACTTCCACCAGCCGGAAAGCCGGATTGTATAGCCGTAGTCAATCCCAAGTGCGCCGAAGCAGGAGATGACACAGAGGATGATTTTGAATACCTCTGCGCTGCGGGTGTTGTTTTTAAACTGGCTCATGCCTTATTGAAAAAACGACCCCTCACCGATTTTGATCTCAAGGACTATCTCGATCTTGTGGCTATGGCAACCGTATCCGACATTGTCCCATTGGTGAATGAGAACCGACTCCTTGTTAGGCATGGTCTCAAGCATATGGAGAACACGCGCAATGTGGGCCTCAAGGCCCTCATGAATGTGGCACAGGTTAATGGACCCATGACAAGTGCAGATGTTGGGTTTAGAATAGGACCTAGAATTAATGCAGCCGGTAGAATGGATCATGCTGAAGATGCCTTGGCTACGCTGACCACGAATGACCCCGCCGAAGCAGAGAGCTTAGCCAATTTATTGGACTCTCATAACCGAGACCGTCAGGGCGAGGAAATGCGGATTCATAAAGATGCGTTACATCGATTGGAAACCGAATGTGATTCAGCTGATCCTGTTATTGTGTTAGGTTCACGCGACTGGCACCCTGGTGTGGTCGGTATTGTGGCCTCACGGATGATGCGTCGTTTTCATAAGCCCGCATTTATCATTGCGATCGATGATCAAGGCCTTGGTAAAGGCAGTGGTAGAAGCATCGGGGGGGTGTCGCTGATGGATGCGATTAACGCAAATCGTGATCTTCTTGTCGCAGGTGGGGGCCATGCCATGGCGGCAGGTATTAGCGTTGCCGAAGATAATATTGAACCATTTCGAAAAGCTTTTGCCAATTACGTCGAGGAGAATGTTAGTGAGGATGATCGATTGCCCCGGATCCATATTGATGCCGATATCACATTCCCCGAGTTATCCCTAGAATTTCTCAAAAGCTACGAATTACTGCAACCTTTCGGGTCAGCCAATCCTGAGCCGTTGTTTATGAGTCGGGAAGTCTATCTAACGGAACCTCCGCGAGAACTTAAAAACCATCACTTAAAACTCTCGATGAAACAGAACGAGTGCTGGCGTGATGCGATGTTCTTTGGTGCAGGTCAGCGCGAGCTTCCCGATCCAGAAGCGGCGTGGGATATCGTCTTTACGATCAACCGTAATTTTTTCCGCGGTAGAACAAGTCTTCAGATAGTCATTCAGGATGTGCGCGCACATCGGAAAGATAGTTAATCCAGATTGTTAATTTAAACAATTAGCACAATACCAAATACCAAGTACCAAATACGATGAGTCGGTATAACGCCAGTGATGCGCTGTCGTCGGTGGATTTCATTTCCGCTAAGGACGTGATCGCCTACAGCTCGGCAGGAGTTGAGACGGTTGATGATTTATTAGACCGACTTCCCAGGCGCTACGAAGATCGTCGCCGATTTGACGCTTTCCCAATGCAGGCGGGTGGCGGCGCTCGCTGTTTGCGTGGCACAGTGATCGACACCCAGATGAAGCGTTTCGGTGGTAGAAAGCAGTTTTACGAGGCCATCGTCATCGAGTCGGGCGATAGTGCCTTTGCCACCAGCAAGGTTACATGCCGATGGTTTAACATGCCGTGGATGAAAAACATGCTAGCTGACGGGCATGAGGTGGTGCTGTTTGGAAAACCCAAAGAGTACCAAGGCCGTATTTTCATCGACCATCCGGATTTTGAAATTGTTGGAGATGACGATGATGCGTCGATTCACCTCGAGCGTATTGTGCCGATCTACAAGGGCGTCAGCGGTGTGGCTCAGCGCCGGCAGCGTGAGTATGCTTATAAACTTCTAGATGCGGTCGATGTGGCCAGTTTGGCTGCGGTCTATGATGTTGATCCCACCTACCCACGTCACGAGGCCATGCGTGAGGCTCATTTCCCAGAAAGTTTGGAGCTGGCCGAGGCGGCACGGCGCTACTTTGCGCTTGAGGAATTTTTTGCGCTGCAGCTGAGTGTTGTCTGGAAACGGGCACGATATCATGAACACGAAGGACGGGTGCTCGGTAAAAAAACGGCTCTGCTTACGGGGTTTTACCACAGTCTCCCATTTGATCTAACGGATGCACAGAAACGCAGTGTTAAGGAAGTGATCCATGATATGCGCCTGCCCCATCCGATGAGTCGATTACTGCAAGGGGATGTGGGATCAGGAAAAACATTTGTTGCTATGTGTGCCATGCTGTTAGCGGTCGATTCAGGGGTGCAGGCCGCGCTCATGGCACCCACCCAAATCCTCGCAGAGCAGCATTACCTGACCTTTAAAAAATGGCTGGAACCACTGGGTGTCAGAGTGGCTCTGAGGACCGGGTCACGTCAGGATGACACTCATATGGAGCTCGATGGTGAGGCTCAGATCGTTATTGGCACCCACGCGTTGCTTTACGATAGCATAGAATTCAATGACCTCGGTCTGGTGGTGATCGATGAACAACATAAGTTCGGCGTAGGCCAGCGCGCCATGCTGATTAAACAAGGTGTGATGCCGGATGTTCTGGTGATGACAGCAACTCCGATTCCACGTACCCTGACGCTGACAATTTACGGCGATCTGGATGTTTCCATTCTCGATGAAAGGCCGGCGGGCAGGGGAGAGGTGATTACTGCGGTGCGGAAAACCCCCAAGGTTTCCGATATCACCAAATTTATTAAAGAGCAGCTCAATGAAGGTCGACAGGCCTATCTGGTCTACCCTCTGGTTGAGGAAAGCGATTCTCTGAAGGCAGAGGCGGCTACCGTTGAGTTTGAAAAATGGGTGAAGCGTTTATCCAAGTTTAAGGTCGGGTTACTCCACGGCAAAATATCACCTGAAGAAAAGGATGCCACCATGACCAAATTCCGTGACGGCGAGCTGGATGTGCTTGTGGCGACCACCGTGATCGAGGTGGGTGTGGACGTGGCCAATGCCAATATCATGGTCATCCACAATGCCGAACGTTTTGGCCTCGCCCAGCTGCACCAACTTCGCGGCCGCATCGGACGTGGTGAGCATAAGAGTTATTGTATTCTAACAACCGATGGGAAATCCCCCGATGCCATGGAGAAGCTACAAGTGCTGGCCGATACGTCGGACGGATTTAAAATCGCCGAGGCTGACCTGCGGATGCGAGGTCCCGGTGATGTGCTGGGCACGGCACAGAGTGGATTGGCCGACCTACGCTTTATCGATTTCCTAGCCGACGTAGAGCTTATCCGTGAAGCCCGTGCACTGGCTGAGAAAGTTCTTGAGGCTGACCCATTACTAGAAAAAGCACCCGCTCTACTCAAACTCATCCACGATGGGGATGTGGAAGTGGGGTAGTCGTTCGCGATTAGCGCTCAGTCGTCCTTGCGCTCAAGAATCTCGACTTCATAGCCATCGGGGTCGGTGACAAAGGCCATTTTACGATGGCCTGTGGAGAATTTCTCTCTCCATTCTTCGGGCCAGATTTCAATGCCGTCCTGTTCTAGTTGATCGCAGTAATCGATGATATCAGTCACGCCCACAGCCGTGTGCATCAGATCTTCAGGAAACTTCACCTCAAATTCTGGAGAATAGGTAAGCTCGAGGAAATGCTCGTTTCCAGGAAGGTGGAGGAACACGAGTTGGTTGCCTTGGGGGGATGTCTTTTGCTCGCCAAGTTCAAAGCCGAGTTTTTGATAGAATGCGGTGCTGGACTCGGGATTGGAGACCCGAATGCGGGTGTGGAGGAATTTAATCACGCCCCTTTCTGAATCGACCAGAGCCGCGCGTCAAGTTGTGCATGAAAAATGATTGACATCTTGAGCTATAAGATCTAATAAGTCATGACTATAAACTACTTGATAGGACATCGACCAACCTTATTTGATAATATGAAAAACTCCGTAAAAATACTCCTCGCCCTTCTCGGACTCGCAGCCATGGCTCTAAGTTCATGCAATACCATGGCTGGATTTGGCCGTGACATGCAGAGTGCGGGCGAAGCTATTCATAATAAAGCACAGGAATAGTTGTTGGGCTAGATTGTTGAAGGCATAATTTTTTAGCGTATGGGGTATTCTTCCTCTATATGCGCAACCTCCAGCGTACGTTGCTTACTTGATCAAGTCATTCATTGTGTGTTCTGGCGATTGCATGTCACCGCAAACTAGGATAACAATGTGTCTGTGAGCGAAGGACGTAAAAATGTAGCCATCCTATTAGAAAACGACTACGAAAGACCATTCAGGTTGATCGATGGTTTGTTATCTGTTCCTGGAGTGCGCGAGCGATGCGCCTTCCGTAATTTTACCCTCTATGAAGCAGGGTATGATGACATTTTTACCGAGGAGTGGAAACCAGATGGAATCGTTGTCTGTTATGATGAAAACGAAGAACTCTGGCTACGTGACCTCGACATCCCGGTGGTGAATCTCGTTGGTACCGAAGGAGGGGCACATGCTTCCGTGGGAACGGATTATCGTTCTTTGTGTGCGACTGTGGTCGAGCATTTTGATGCTCTGGGATACAGGAACATACTCAACCTCGATACTGAGGGGATGGATGATAAACTGGAGCTTGGAAAGTATCTAGGACCTCTTTGTGAAACACGTGGCATCAATTTCCATAACGTCTTTATCAAGGACGGGCTGGATTCTAGGCACCTCAACAAGTTGGATGAAATCTGTCCTGATTTTGTAAAGCTAGTTAAGTCGGTGGATAAACCATTGGGTATTTATACGCGCCATGACCGTCGTGGCCGTCTCGTGGTCGATTACCTGACGCGTGAAGGATATTCTATTCCTGATGAGGTGGGTGTGCTCGCTTGCTTTGATTCTTTTGAAGCAAAACTCTGCGACCCGCCGTTATCGAGTATCGAGCTTCGTGACATCGAGACAGGTGCCCGCGGTATCGAGAAACTTGAAAAACTGATACAAGGCATCGAGCTAACCACCGCTCACGAAAAAGTTCCAGTCCGTGGAGTACGTGTCCGGGGTTCTACCCTTGGTCAGAGCGAAGGGGATTTGGAAATCCTCCGAGCCAGAAGTATCATCCGTGCCCGTGCCCGTGAGGGCATCACCGTTGACATGCTGGTTAACGAGATGAATGTTTCGCGTAGCACTTTTGAAAAACGATTTATCGCAATAACAGGACACTCGCCCGCGCAGGAAATCCGCCAGGTCCGCCTCGATTGGGCCCGCGAACTTATCTTGACGACCGATCTGCCCATGTCCCAGCTAGCACCTCTGGTGGGCTTTAAGGACCGTAGGGCATTTGTCGTTTTCTTTAAACGGGAAGCTGGAACCACTCCAACGGCGTTTAGGGATACGAATAGAATCTAGTGGGCGAATCTAGTGGATCAAAAAAGCGGACAACATTACTGTTGCCCGCTTGATTCGATTTAATGGGTTAGGTTATTTATAGTCGGGTAACGACAAGGCCGAGCGCTACGAGAGCACCTACTTTTTCGTGTGTTCCACCGGTAGCTGCAATGATGAGCAATCCGATGCAGGTGATGGCCATGCCTTTTAATTTAGCCATGTTCCAGAGCCAGATGCCATTTTTGGCATCAACACTTTCTGAGGCGGCTTCCATGCGGGCATCAGCGAGCTCGGTCTCCTTGAGGTCCGTGATTTCTTCGCGCCAAGCTTTTTTGTCATCGGTCGATGAGTCTTTGTCGGCGATATTTTTTTCAAGTTTACCGATATCGAATTGGATAGAGGCTACGTTGCCCTCGGCATCGCGCTCGGCGGTTCTTTTCCATGTGAGGATGCCTTCACTGAGGAATAGGACGCAGAGTCCAATAAACAGGATGGCATAGCGAATCAGCGAGTTACTGCCGAGTTTTGCGGTTTCTTCTTTTAGGTCCATAGTAATAGTTAGTTTGTGTGGTTGTTATTTAATTTCACAGTTTTGCAAGGGTTCACACTACTATGCGCATAATCTCTGCTAGATGACAAGGGGGAAAGCCGGAGTGCGGGCTTACGCGTGGGGTGGGCCAGCCAGCTGATCGAAACTAATCAACGCTTAAAAAGCATTGATTTTAATTAAAAGTTTAGTATGTTTTCACGCAGTTCCACCCTCATGATTAAAGAAATAACATCTGAAACCCGCTCTGGGCAGGCCGCATTGACGAAGCGCGGGATGACTCTGGTTGAGGTTACCGTTGTAATCTTGATTTTACTCACTCTTATCACCATCTTGTTTATTGGGGCTAATATATATAAACGTGGAGCCGATCGAACTGCCTGCATCCTGAACATTAACAGTATTCATAAGGCGATACGTGTAGAGCAGAACTATAAAGGTAAAAAAACAGGCGTCGATAAAATCAAATGGAACGATCTTTTTGGTTCAGGAAAGTATCTAGAAACCGAGCCTCTTTGCCCTGCTGATAGTGGAATCTATACGATTGAGGATCATTATCCACCCGTGGGAACTGCCGGCGCGGTCTGTAAGAACAACGGCAAGAATGGTATATCTCCCACGGGGATTCAAGACCACGCCCCAGGTTCGACTGCCGGGTGGTAGAGTTGAAGGGGAGTGAAGTTTTTAGTTTTCAGGAGGAAAGATGCCAGTTTTGTAGGCTTTGCTGATCGCCTGTGGCGCGTTCGCGACGTTGAGTTTTTCGTAGATATGTTTGAGGTGATCAGTCACGGTGTAGGTGCTGATTTTGAGCTGGCTGCTGATTTGTTTTTGAGTCAGGCCGTCTCCTATCAGGGTGAGTATCTCTAGTTCGCGTTGCGTGAGAGCTGTCTCGTTGGCCGCCTTGGGCAGTTGTGGTTGCAGGGTGTCCAAGATAAAGTGGGCGAGGCTGGGTTCCAGTGTGGCTCCGCCGTCATTGACGGTGCGGATGCCTTGGGTGATCTCAATCATCGTGCAGGATTTTAAGAGATAGCCAGAAGCGCCTTGCTGAACGGCGCGCAAGACATCAGCATGCATGTCGGACTGGCTGAGAATGATGATTTTGGCTTCTGGAATATATTCTTTGAACCACGGCATCGCGTCCAGCCCTGACATTCCCGGCAGGTTCAGGTCTAGCAGAATAATATCCGGCTGATCGCCCGGTGAGCCATCCTTCAGGCTACGGAGAGCCAGCTCGGCATTTCCAAATTGGCTGATCAGTTCAATATCTTTTTCTTTGCCCAGAACAAATTCAAGGGTTTCGCGGTATTCCGGGTGGTCTTCCACCAGCATGACGTTGATTCTATTTTTCATAGGCTTGTGATGTTTCAAGATTCATGGCTTGGAGTTTTAGGTTTGCCGCACCAGAAGCGCCTCCGGTTGCGCAGCCGTAGGCTGATGGAGGTTCCGCCCTCTGGGTTCTCTTCCACGGTTAGTTTGGCTTTGAGTAGCCGTGCTCTGCGTTTGAGTGCGGAGGGAATATTTTTTTCCGACAAACCTTTTCCGTTATCGCTGATGGTCAGGACGACTTCCCGAGGGCTTCCCGTGAGTTGCGTGCTTGCCTGGGTGGCATCGGAATGTCGGCAGATGTTCATCAAGCTTTCTTTATAGAATAGAAAAAGATCCACCTGGGTATGGACTTTGAGATGGTTGAGAGAGTTCCGTTTGGACTAGGCTGGACTAGGCTGGACTAGGCTTTTGCCGTGCCCTTTCCTTTGCCTTTTCCTTTGCCTTTTCCTTTACCAGTTGGTTTTACTGGCGTGAAGGTGAGCTCCTTGGCATCTTTCTTACGGGTGACTTTGACGGTGTCGCCTTCTGTGATGTCAGCGCGTAGTAGGGATTCGGCAAGTGGGTCCTCGAGGTAGCGTTCCACGGCGCGGCGCATAGGGCGGGCCCCGTAGTTTGGATCGTAACCTTTTTCCATGAGCAGCTCACGGGCGGTTTTATCCAGCTTGAGTGTGATGCCTTTTTCCTTGAGACGCTCGATGAGCTTGGTGCTCTCGAGATCGACAATGACATTGAGCGCAGCTTTCTCCAACATGTGGAATACGACGACGTCATCAAGTCGGTTCAGGAACTCGGGTTTGAACTGCTTTTTAGCAGCCTCCATGATTTTTTCCTTCATACCCTCGAAGTCGGACTCTTCTTCCTGCATGGCACCGAAGCCAAGAGACGTCTGGCGTTTGATGTCTGAGGCACCTGCGTTTGAGGTGAGTATGATGATGGTGTTGCGGAAGTCGATTTTGCGACCAAAACTATCTGTGATCGTTCCTTCCTCCAGAATTTGAAGGAGAAGGTTCATCACATCCGGGTGGGCTTTTTCGATTTCGTCAAAGAGAACCACCGAGTAGGGGCGGCGTCTAACGGCCTCGGAAAGCTGGCCACCTTCCTCGTAGCCTACGTATCCCGGAGGGGAACCGATTAGGCGTGAGGTGGAGAACTTTTCCATATACTCGGACATGTCGATTTGAATGAGTGACTCTGGGTCGCCAAACATAAACTCGGCAAGGTTGCGGGCGAGGTAGGTTTTACCAACACCGGTGGGTCCGAGGAAAAGGAAGGAGCCAATCGGGCGGCGAGGGTCTTTCAAGTCGGCTCGTGAACGGCGCAGAGCTTTTGAGATGGTAACCACCGCGGTGTCCTGACCAATGACAGCCTCCTTGAGTTTTTTCTCCATATTGAGGAGTTTATCGGCTTCCTTCTGCTCCATGCGCTGGAGTGGCACACCGGTCCATTTGGAAATAACGGCCATGATTTCGTCCTCACCGACTTCGACGATGGTTTCCTCACTCTCGGCTTTCCAGGTGGCAACGATATCCTCTAGTTCCTGCTTGGCAGTCTTTTCCGCATCGCGCATTGAGGCGGCTACTTCAAAATTCTGTTCGTTGATCGCAGCTACTTTGTCGGCTTGGATGTCCTCGATTTTAGCTTCGAGTTTTTTGAGCTTGGGTGGACGTGTCATCTGACCGATGCGCGCGCGTGAGCCGGCTTCGTCGATCACGTCGATCGCTTTGTCGGGTAAAAAGCGGTCGGAGAGGTAGCGTGAGGAAAGTTTGACCGATGCTATGATGGCTTCTGGAGTGTACTTTGCCTTGTGGTGCTCTTCATACTTAAACTTGAGTCCCTTTAGAATGGCGACGGTGTCGTCTTGTGAAGGTTCCTCCACTTTGACTTTCTGGAATCGACGTTCGAGCGCAGAATCCTTCTCGATGAACTTGCGATACTCGTTCAGGGTGGTGGCTCCCACACACTGAAGCTCGGAGCGGGAGAGCGCCGGCTTGATGATGTTAGAGGCATCCATGGCGCCTTCGGCAGAGCCTGCACCCACGATTGTGTGAAGCTCGTCGATAAAGAGGATGATGTCTCCTGCTTTGCGGATCTCATCCATGACGGCTTTAATGCGTTCCTCAAACTGGCCACGGTATTTTGTGCCAGCGACCATCAATGCGAGGTCGAGTGTGACTACTTTGCGGTCGCGCAGGAGTTCCGGCACGTTGCCGTTAACGATTTCTTGAGCGAGGCCTTCGACGATGGCGGTTTTACCAACACCGGCTTCACCGATGAGCACGGGGTTGTTTTTGGTGCGGCGGCAGAGAATCTGGATAACACGCTCGATTTCGGACTCTCGGCCGATGACCGGGTCGAGTTTATCTCTCGCAGCGAGCTTGGTGAGATCACGACCGAATGCTTTTAAGGCAGGGGTTTTGTTTTTACCTTCACCCTCGCCGCCAGGCATTTCAGTTTCGCCTTCGTCTTCAAAGTCCTCAAACTCATCTCCGATGTCATCGGGGTTAAAATTGGGATCAATCTCGGCGAGAATTTCCTGGCGGGTCTGGTTGATATCGACGTTCAGGCTGGTGAGAACGCGAGCAGCAACGCCTTCGCCCTCACGGAGGAGGCCTAAGAGCAGGTGTTCGGTTCCTACGTATGAGTGGTCGAGGTTTTCGGCTTCCTTGTTGGAGAGCGACAACACTTTTTTGACACGTGGTGTGTAGGGGATGTTCCCTGAGATTTTGCTTTCGGGGCCGGAACCGACTTGTTTTTCTACCTCGATACGGACGGTCTCGAGATCGAGGCCCATGTTTTTTAATACACTGACGGCAACACCCTGACCAAGCTTGATAAGGCCAAGGAGGATGTGTTCAGTGCCCACGTAGTTATGGTTAAAGCGATCGGCTTCTTTGCGGGCGAGGGCGAGTACTTGTTGTGCTCTTGGAGTGAAGTTATTCATAATGTGTGATGATGCAAATTATGCAGATGGGGGTGAATTAGGTGGTGTTTCAGGTAGTGTGTTGCCTGAATCAGGATGTTTATTGATAAAACTAATAACAGGTGTTGGGAGGTATTGCAACCTGCTACGAATAATTTCCGCGCGAATTGTGTCTCTTTCTTCGGGTGATAGCTTCCGATCGGCTAGATGTTGAAGGTGGGCAGGCTCGATGTCCATCAGCAATGAGTCACATAGTTTGATTGCATCTTTTGGGAAACATCCCATGTCAGCGCCGAGACGAATCAATGATAAATGCGTGAGCGCTTCCTTGGAATCAATCACGTAAGCGTATTTTAGCAGACCGTAAGCGCGGGAAATTTTGTCGGCAATCATCTGCGGGTCATCCTCAACAAGTTTGAGGCGAGCATGGCGTTCCTGATCGCGGACTCTTTGGATGACACGTTCGAGGCGACTAATAATATCGTCCTCGGATTCACCCAGTGTGGATTGGTTAGAAATCTGGAATAGGTGACCGAGCGACTCGGTTCCTTCACCAAAGATACCCCGAACAGCTAGCCCGAGCTTTCCTACCGCTTGGATCACTTGACCGATGTGGTCACTGATGACGAGACCGGGAAGGTGGAGCATGGCTGAGGCGCGGAGGCCAGTGCCAACGTTAGTAGGGCAAGCTGTTAGGTAACCCAGTTCGTGATCGAAGGCATACGGTAATGTCTTTTCAAGTTGGGCATCGACCTCGGCAATCAGTTCGTAGGCTTCACGCAGGTGGAGCCCAGAGCGGATCGATTGCAAACGAAGATGGTCTTCTTCGTTGATCATCACGCTGAGCGTTTGGCTACGATTGACCACGGCGGCGCTGCCGTCGCTGCGGGCGGCCTGTTCACGGCTGATTAGGTGACGTTCGACAAGAACTTGTTTTTGAACCGATGAAAGTTCACTCAGTTGGTGAGAGAATGCATCCTTCATTTCGGGGAGCTCTTCAATTTTCTCGCGCAGAAGAGGAAGGATATCGATGCGTTCCTCTTTATGTGCCCACCCGGGGAAGGGGGAGCCTGTAATGTTGCGCGCTAGTCGGATACGGCTTGTTAGGACGATCGCGCTATCGGCGTCCGCGCCGGTCATCCAGTCGGCAGGGTGTTTAAGGAGTGTGGTAAATCGCATCATGGAAAATTATAGAAGTTAGGATTCAGCAATCGGGAGTCAGGGATGCTTCCTCGGTGATGTTTTTAATTTTATCGCGTAGAGCGGCGGCCTTTTCGTAGTCCTCGGCACCGATGGCTTGGTTCATCTCCAGCTGGAGTTGTTCGAGTTGTTGGCGTTTTTCGAAGGCTTCGATCATTCCCTCTGGTACACGTCCGGTGTGGCTGGTGCCCTTGTGCATGCCGCTGAGGTTGTTTTTAATCTCGGTGCGGAAAAACTGGTAACATTGGCTGCAGCCGAGGCGGCCTGTTTTTTTCAGATCGTCAAAGGCGAAGCCACATCCTGGGCATATCCCGGAGCCCCCAGTATCACCGGCAGGCTGGATCATGGGCAGTTCAATGGTTTCATTTCCCATCGGAATTTCAAATTTGGAAGTCTTGGAATCTGGAGAGGGTTTGTCACCCGAAAGATCCATCTCCCCAAGCAGAAATCCCTCGGGATCCGTCACGCCATGTTTGGTGGCGCACGTTTCACATAGGCAGCTCTTCTTGGTATTGCCGTCAATAATCTGAGTAAAAAAGACGGTCGCCTTACTGTCGCAGTAGTCACATTGCATCGCTGGATGGGATCGTAGACTCGCCGTGCGGAAATGCGAAAGGAAAAGCGCAGGATGGCACGATTTTTTTTTGTCAGGGGTAGATAGGCAAAAAAGGAAGCTAAAACACCGCCTTGCCAAGCCCAGTGTTCCCCGTCATTCTTTGGTTGTTCGGCAGCACCGTCGATCTTGGTTATTAGTATGAATATTTTCAACCACATTGCGTCCAACTCACTGAAAGGACCTCTTCCACCGGACTCATCTCCGGACGGCGGCCCCGTCAGTGACATTGATGGGACCTCTGGTAACACCTCCCAAGGTGACAAGGTGGACGGTCCTGAAGCTTTAGAAAATAAGGATCACACAGCTGATCCGGTCGATAAGAACAAAGAGAACGAACAGAACGAACAGAACGAACGGGCATCGAGTGCTAGCGAAGATGCTGAATGGGTAAAAAAAGCCCAGCAAGGCGACACGCGGGCATTTGATCGACTCGTTACCAAACACCGTGGAAAAATCTACGCCATGATAATCAATATGGTCAAAAACGACGCCGATGCATGGGACCTCTCTCAAGAGGCCTTTATCAAGGCATGGAAGGCACTGCCGAAGTTTGAGGCGCGTTCCCGTTTTTCCACATGGCTATTCCGCATCAGTCATAATGTGGTCTACGATTGGTTACGGAAACGCCGCATCGAGAGCGATGGAGAGCTCAACGATGAGGTTTTCGACGCAAACCGGATCGACCCAGGCGCCATCGCTACACCCCACCACGACAAACGACCGGACGAAGCGCTCGAGCAGAGCGAGCTACAACAACAAATTCAAGATGCCATTGGTAAACTCTCCGAGGAGCACCGTGAGGTCATCCTGCTACGAGAAGTTCAGGGGCTCGACTACAAGGAGATCTCGGAAATTACAGAGAACTCCCTCGGCACTGTGATGAGCCGTCTTCACTACGCCCGTAAAAAACTTCAAACTTATCTCGCGCCCCAAAGGGGCTAAAACTCTAAGTTCCAAATTCCAAAAACCAATTAAAGGCAATGAAAACAAAACCCGATGAAACCACACTCACTCTCTGGATGGACGGTGAGCTAGAAGGCGATGAGCTGACGCGTATTGAGGCATGGGCCCAGGACCACCCTGAGATTCTTGCCGAGCGTGATGCCGTGCAAGCGATGAGCGCAAACATCAGAGGCAATATCCCTGCTAGCATCGAGCCGCCGTATCCCAAATTTTTTAATCAACACATCCTCCGTCACATCGACGATGAGGTGATACCAGCCGCTATAGAACAACAAAAAGGCAGCTTCTTTCAGCAGTTTGGTAGATGGCTTGCCATTCCCGTGGCTGCCGGTGCGATGGCTGTATGTTTCTACTTGGGCACCCAGGTCGGCGAAGGTCCTGATCCGACGACGCCAGTCTACACAGTATCTGCCACCCCCACGGTTTACACACCCGATGGTGGTGTAAGTGGCGCTATGTTTGATTCAGAGGATGCTGGAGCCACCGTCATCGTTTTGGAGGGCCTTGAAGACATTCCCGATGATCTAGAAATGGTCGGAGAACCCTCGAGCCAGCGACCCGGCTCAGGTGCTGTGATGGTCAATACCGAATTGGTATTTTAATCTACCGAGATGACGTTCTAATTTTTAAATCCTGAGCACCCGAAAAACCCGACAATCGATATGACAAAGACCCTTGGCCTCTTCTCAGCCTTCTGCCTTCAGCTTGCTGCGCTGTCCACGTCTGTGTTCGCCGATGAGGGGGGCGCGGATCGAGGTAAGGAGGTCGTCGGGAAAGTAAAAGCCACGCTCTACGTCGGCACCGATGCCGATCCATCCACCTTGGGTGATAAGGTGGTTGCTGTCGATGAAGCCACGGCGAAAAAACTCCGAAGTATTCAGAAAATGAACTTCAAGCACTACCGTAAACTTGGCGCCGACACCCAGCCAGTTTACCGTAGCTATGAAAACTGGCTCATGCCACTGAAGCCCTCGGAGGAAATTCTTCTAAGTTTTGAGTCGCGTGGACGTTCTTCTGATGGTGGGCTGCGTCTTGACCTTGAACTTTGGCAACACCGCCGTAAGGTAATGAAAAGCGATCCCGTCCTGCAAAGGGGACGGCCGTTGCTCATTCTTGGTCCCAAATGGCGTGGTGGGACACTGATCATCGCCGTTGAACTCATCGAAAATTCACTTAAAAAATAATGCGTCCACTTACCGTTTTTTCTCTCCTTCTTATTACAAGCTTCGCGCTTTTTTTCTTAACACTCGGTCAGAGGGTTAAAGCAGATCTTGTGGTTCCTCCTGTAGAGCCTAAGGGTGCTGCGACTCCGCCGTCTCTCCCCCAAGCTAAGAAAGCTGAGGCGGGCACAGGGCTGACGTTTGTGCAGAATAGAATCACAGTTACCTCTGCCCCGGATGCTAAAAAAATAACCGTCCCATACACTTTCCAAAACAAGAGCAATCGCACGATCAAAATTGCTCGCTACGATTCCGCCTGCTCATGCCTGAGTGCCAAGGTGAAGGGTGGGAAACTGGAATATAAACCAGGTGAAAAGGGAGAGCTGAAAGTCGATTTTGAATTAGGTAACTTCTCAGGGTTTGTTGAGAAAACCGTGCTGCTTTGGACAACCGATGATAACGTAGAGACCCCTTCTTCAGTTCTTACCGTAGCTCTAACAATACCGGTATTATTTGAACTGACACCCAAGACCATTTTTTGGGAACAGAACGGGACTAAGGAGGCCAAGGTGTTTAAAATAAAAGTAACAAATACCGACCCGATCCGTATTAAAAATCACTCTGGTACGAACACCAATTTTGTTTATGAGATAAAAACCATCAAGGACGGCTGGGAGTATGAGTTGGTTGTTACCCCCAAGGATGTGACCTCGCCTGCTTTTGGCATGATCAAGCTGGCTACTGACTCAGCCATTCCTCGTTACCAGCGTCAAATGGCCTTTGTGTGTGTTCGGAGAGCGGTTAAGCCTACTCCTTCAGTGGTTCCTGCCCCACCAGTTGTGAAGCCTGTTTCCCCGTGAAATTAGCTTCCAATCTGTTGCTTGAAACCGGCGGATAAAACTAATAGCTCTATCTTTCCCACCCTTGGCTTACGATAACGTTAAGCTCAATGTATGGGTGGTTGGGGTCGGTGGTATTCCAGCGGAAGGATAATACACAAAATCTAGGCACGGTGTAGGGGAAGTCCTTGCGTGTGGCGACGTGCTCCATTAGCGAGGAGTTTTTATTCAGGTAGGCATCAAACATGGTGGCCCCACGTGGGTGGCTTTTGATCACAAGGCGGGCCATGGATTCTCTCAGCTCCTTGGGTAAGTCTTTGGAGAGAGCCGCCATACGTGAAGTGGCCCCACAAAACGGAGCCAAAGGATTGTTGATGAATTCGCTGGTCTGACCCGGGCAAATAACCCGAAATAAGACCAATGAAACGAAAAAGAAGACACCTGACCGCCGAATTTAAAGCCCGTGTTGCCACGGAAGCCATCAAAGAAGAAAAGAGCATTCAGCAGATAGCGCAAGAGAACAATATCGCACCGACCCAAGTCAGCGCCTGGAAGAAGGAGCTGCAGGATCGCATGAACGAAATTTTTGAGCGCAAAAATGCGGCCGATAAACAACTCCGACATCAGGAAAAAAGAGGCGGCCACCTGGAACGTAAGATCGGACAACTCGTTATTGAGAAGGAGTTCCTCGAAAAAAAGTGCAAACAGTTGGTATTGGCTTCTAAATCCCAGACGTTAAAGACGCCAACAGCCTGAAGAACGGCGAGTACTAGAGCTACCGCGACGATGAGGAAGGCCAGCGGAAAGATCACACGCATCCAGCGAGCTCGGGGTTTTTGCTTTGATTGAGATTAGGGTTGAGGTTTTTGCTGTGGCTGTCCGTCACGTTGACGGGCACGTTCGCGAGCCACAGGTGATTCTTGTAACGGTCTTTCGGCGTTCGGCCGCTCTGCTCGGGCGGCAGGATTCTCCCCCGCTTGTGGAGTTCTGTTTTGCTGAAGAGGATGCTGGGGATTTTGAGCAAGCGGCTGTTGTTGCTGAGCCTGCTGTTGCACCGGTTGTTGGATTGCCTGCTGGACCTGCTGCGGTGGTAGAGGAGCCGTAGCAATAGGTTGGATACTTGGTTGAGGCGCGGAAATGCTGGCTGAACATTGCGGACACGGGCCGGTTACGCCAGCCATCTGCGACGGAACCTGGAGCTTCATGCTGCAATTTGGGCAGTGAAAGGTTATCATTTCGGGGGTTTGCATCAATCCTGAGGGGGGGCTTTAGGTAATTCCAATCCGAGAGGTGACCGTAGTAAGTTCCTCTGTATCGTCAATAAGGGAGGCTAAAATATCTTGATATCTAAATGACATCTCGCAGAGACTTTTATCGTTATGTTATCAATGACGGATGATGAGGCAGAGTTTTTCTGAAAGATCGCAAGCTTCCAGAGGTATTTACTGTGCCTGTTTCAGGTCAACGGGGTTTTGGAAATCAACCTATCATCCCGCGCTTCATTTTCTTTTAGATATTACTATGAATGGTCATCTTTTACGGTTCTCAATACCGATCGCTACTTTCGCCCTGTTCCTTAGCGTGCCTTCTCTCGACGCGGAGAATACAAAGCCCAAGTCAGGGGCGGGGTCAGAGTCGCCGAACGCGAAATATTTTGAGGTGACCAAGATGGTTCACGCTCTGATTATCAAAAAATCCACTGCCAAATCTCCTCTGATTACTTATTCCGAGCTTGTACCTAAAGCAGGTGGCTCCAAGCTGCCCATGCTCCATGTCAAAGGTGGTGAGTTCTTGTTTGGCTCCCCCGCGGATGAGGAGGAGCGTAAGGCTGACGAAGGTCCTCAGAAAAAGGTGAAAATCGAGCCCTTCTGGATGTCTAAACACGAGATTAGCTGGAAGTACTATGCCCCCTTTTACCAGAACGGTGTCGCCCGAGAAAAAGACGGCACCCTGATGAATCCGACTGGCAAAGAGGATCTCGCCACCATTGTCTGCCAGCCGACGCCACAGTACCATGACATGTTTTTAAACAACAGCTTCGTTAATGATGGTGATCACCCGGCAATGGATGTGACCCATCACGCTGCCAGCATGTTTTGCCAGTGGCTCAGTGCTCAGACCGGGCACTTTTACCGACTCCCTACCGAGGCCGAGTGGGAATACGCCTGCCGAGCTGGTACCACCACCCGCTGGTCGTTTGGTGATGATCCCGCTGACTTGGGCGATCACGCATGGAATGAGGACAACTCAAACTTCACTTATCAGGAAGTAGGCCTTAAGAAGCCGAACCCATGGGGCTTCCACGACATGCACGGCAACGTCGCCGAGTGGGTGCTCGATCAGTATAGCACGAAATTTTACAAGGCAATTAAGGACGGTGCCATCGGTCCATGGAACGTTCCCACCACCCGATACCCACGCGTTGTCCGCGGTGGTAGCTGGGACGATGCCCCCTCCGTCCTCCGCAGTGCCTCGCGCATGCCATCCGAAAAAGGATGGAAGAACAAGGACCCTCAGGTGCCAAAAAGTATCTGGTATCACACCGATAGCCAACACGTCGGTTTCCGGATCGTGCGTCCTGTAAAAATCCCAAGCGCTGAAGAAATGCACCGCTATTGGAATACCGACTGGTTTGCACCTGAGCGCAACAGCGAGGATTTGTAAAATATTCCCATTTGGGAAAACTCATTCATTGCCAAGTCGCATCGCGTCTCCCTATGCTGGCGCTGCCCGATGTCATTTGTTCACCTCCACGTCCACACTGAATACTCCACCCTTGATTCCACCGTCCGAACCAAGGCCCTCGTAGCCCGCGCAGCCGAACTCGGCATGCCGGCGGTGGCCATGACGGATCACGGTAATCTCTACGGCGCTGTCGAGTTCTATCAGAATGCCCACAGCGCTGGGATAAAGCCCATCCTAGGCTGCGAAATGTATCTCGCCCCAGCGTCGCTACATGATAAAAAGGAAGTCCCAGGTCGGAAAAACTCCAGTCACCTGACGCTTCTCGCCAAAAACAAGACAGGATGGGCAAATCTCGTCAAACTTGTTTCCGTAGGTCACCTCGAAGGTGACTACCTAGGCGAACCCCGAGTCGACCGCGAGCACCTTGCCAAATTTTCCGAAGGCCTCATCTGCCTAAGCGGATGTGTCAACGGAGCTGTCAACGAATGGATTCACGCCCACGACCTGGATGGAGCACGCGAAGAAATCATTACTCTACGCGACATCTTTGGCGCGGATGATTTCTACCTCGAACTCAACGACCAGAGTCTGGAAATTCAGCAGGAGATGAACACCCGGCTGAAAGAGTTTTCCGAAGAGCTTGGACTAAAATTGGTCGCCACCAATGATGTTCACTTCCTCGGGAAAGAAGACGCCGAGGCCCAGGACGTGCTGATCTGTATCGGTCAAGGTCGATTATTGTTAGACGAAAACAGGAAACGCTACCCGGAAGATCACTACTTTAAAACTCCGGATGAAATGCGCACCCAGTTTACTGACTTCCCAGGTGCCTGCGACAACACCCTAGAGATCGCGGAGAAATGCAACGTTGAACTTGTGTTGGATCCGACCAGTTCGGAGAAATACCCACAGTTTGACTCTCCCGATGGATCACCACGTGAGGAGTATTTTCGGAAAATCTGTTTCGATGGCCTGAAAGAACGCTACGGCGAAGGTCGACTTGAAGCGCTTGCCGAAGGCGAAGAGGTCAGCATTGAGGAGATGCAGAAAACTCTCGATGATCGACTCGACTACGAGATCAAAACCATCAACGACCTAGGCTTCGCCTCCTATTTCCTGATCACCGCCGATTTCATTCAGTGGGGACGCGATCAAGACATCCCCGTGGGTCCCGGACGTGGATCGGCTGCCGGATCCTTGGTGGCCTACACCATGGGTATCACCGACATCTGCCCGATGCGTTTCGGCCTCCTCTTCGAGCGATTCCTTAACCCGGAGCGGGTGAGTCCGCCGGACGTCGACATCGACTTCTGCCAGACCCGCCGACCCGAGGTGATCGATTACGTTCGCAAAAAATACGGTGAAAAATCCGTTTCTCACATCATCACCTACGGAACGCTCGGTGCAAAGAGTGTGATCCGTGATGTTTCCCGCGTCATGGGTATCAGCTATGGCGATGCCGATATGCTGGCCAAAATGATCGAGGCCAAACCCGGGGTGAAGCTCAAAGGGGAATACGATGAAAAACAGGAACTGCGCGACATCATTGAAAACAGCACCACCTGGCAAGAGCTCTGGAGCTACGCGCTCAAGCTTGAGGGTCTGAAGCGTAACACCGGTGTGCACGCCGCCGGTGTCGTGATCGGTGATCGAAATCTCGATGAACACTGCGCTCTAACACGTGGAAACGAAGGCGAAGTGGTCACCCAGTGCGACATGAATGCCATCACCGAGCTTGGTCTGCTGAAAATGGACTTTCTCGGCCTGAAAAACATGACCGTCATTCAGGACGCTGTGAACCATATCAAGCAGCATACGCCGGACTTTGATATCAACAAAATTTCCCTCGAAGACAAACCCACACTCAACCTCCTGAACCGAGGTGAAACCATGGGTGTGTTCCAGTTGGAATCCGGCGGTATGGTTGAGACGTGCCGGAAGTATGGCATTGATAAAATCGACGATATCATTGACCTGCTCGCCCTCTACCGACCGGGCGCGATGGATTACATCGATCAGATGATCGAGGTGAAGAAGGGAATCAAACCCGTTCGTTACGAGCACCCGTTGTTAGAAACCATTTGTGGCAATACCTACGGTGTCATGATTTACCAGGAACAGGTGCAGAACGCCGCGAAGCTGCTGGCGGGCTACACTCTCGGCGGTGCTGATATTCTACGTCGTGCGATGGGTAAGAAAAAACCCTCCGAGATGGCGAAGCAGCGCGAGATCTTTGTTGCGGGTGCCAAGGAGACCAACGACATTGACGCCCAGCTGGCGAACCAGATTTTCGATAAAATCGCCGGTTTCGCCGGTTATGGATTTAATAAATCCCACTCCGCCTGTTATGGTCACATTTCCTACTGGACCGCCTACCTCAAAGCCAACCACCCGGTTGAGTTTATTTCTGGCCTGCTCTCGAACGAGCTTAACAATACCGACAAACTCGGAATTTTCGTATCAGAATGTCACCGTATGGACATCGAGATCCTTCCGCCGGATATCAACCATTCCCAGCTGCGCTTCGCACCGGAGAAAACGCCTTCCGGAAAGATGGCCATCCGTTACGGACTCGCTGCCATTAAAAACTGCGGCGAGGGAGCCATGGCCACAGCGATTGCAGACCGCGAGGAGAATGGTGTGTTTGAAAGTCTCGATGACTTTTCAAATCGACTCGACTCACGCAGTGTCAACAAACGCATCCTCGAGAACCTCGTCAAAGCAGGGGCTCTCGATTGGACAGGTGAGACACGCGCAGGGATGTTCGCCCGTGTCGAGCAAGTTGTCGCCTCCGCCAGTTCCGCACAGCGAGACCGTGCCCAAGGTCAGGTCTCTCTATTTGATACCATGGACTTTGCCGGTGGTGCTCCAGATCCTGAGCAGCCTAGCATCAATGGTGAAGTCGAGGAGTGGAGTAAGGATGAGAAGCTGGCTAATGAAAAAGAATTGTTAGGATGTTATACCAGTGGTCATCCACTCGATAAATATCGCAGTGTGATTGACTCGGATCGTTTTGAAAAAATTGGCCTCCTTGACGAGCTTGATACCAAGGATAAGCGCGCCCGATATCCGTTTGCAGGAATGATCAAACACGTTGAACACAAGGTGACACGCAAGGGTAAACCCTTTGGAGTACTTCATATTGAAGACTTCACAGGTAGCTGTGAGGTCGTTTGCTGGTCGGAAAGCTACAGCCCAGCCCGCGAAGCGAACCTACTTATGTCCGGTAGCGTGATTCGTCTCCAGGCGAATGTTCAAATCGACGACAGGACGGAAACGCTCCGACTAACAGGTTCTCAAATCAAAGAGCTCAAAGTCAGAAAAAGCATCAGCAACGGGTCCATTCAGATTAACCTCTGGGTCGCACGACACGGCGAAAAAGACCTGCAAGCTATCCGTGAGGTGCTAGGGCAACATCAAGGCGATACCCCAGTCGAAATTAACTTCCAAAGCGGCACCGGCAAACGCGCCACCATCGAAGTAGGAGAAAGCCTCCGCGTCAAAAAGTCCGCAGCCCTGACTAAAGCTCTCGCCGAGTGGACGGAGTGAAGAGATAGGTATTTGAGGTTTAAAACTTGGAGCTTACCTCCCCAACGGTATCGTCGTTGCTTCCCCAGTCTCATCGTGGGTGAGAATAATCTGGTTAGGGCGGACGTCGGAGACGGTGTAGCTTTGGCCATCGGCTGTGCGGAAGTGTTGACCGGTGCGGGCGGCGTAGGCACGACCACTGGATTTGCTGCGTAGCACCGCCCAAGGTTCGCTGGCGGATGCCGGGATGCGGGCTGTCATTTTGCGGCGTTTACCCGTGTTGGTATCTTCAATTTCAACGACGGAAACATCTGTAGGTTGTCCGTCCGTAATTTTGCTGTGGTTCAGCATACGCCGGATACTGATGACCTTGAACTGGGTGGCAGGTATGGTGTCGCCCTCTTTGACGGTGACCTTTTTCTGATCACCGTAGAGCATACGAACCTGGGCTTCACTACCTCCCGATGCACGAGGAGTGGTTTTTTCAACCATCAAGGGGAGAGGTTTCTCTTTGTAGTCAAGCATGGCGAGGTCCTTGGCGACGTCGTCAGGAGTAGCACCTTTACTTGCAATGGTTTTGCCGGCGATAAAGGGGAGATGCTTTTTACTAGGTGTGGTTGCAGCGACCAGAGTGCCAGTTGGGGTAACCACAGGATCTTCAGTGGGCTCGTCAGTCGGTTCTCCTGTGATACTGGCGTCGCCATCAGTTTGCGGCATATCGGCGGCGGCAACGACGGGTTCGGTCCACTCGATACCTTCTTCAATCGTTGGTTCGTTGATAGCAAGTTCAGTTACGTCCGGGTTTTGGTTGAGTAATTTGGCGATTGAAATTTGATTGGCGGCCTCAGCGACTTGGGCAGCGGTCCAGCCGTGTTCGTTTACGGCGTATCGGTTGGCTCCATTTTCTAACAAGGATTTAACGGTATCGAGGTACCCTTTTTCTGCAGCAAGCATCAGCGGGGTCATACCCCCCTCGTGACGGACGTAGACGGAGGCACCAAAACTGGTCAGCGCCTCGATCACCTGATGTTTGTCTTGTGATGCAGCATAGAGCAGGGCTGTATCGAGTTGGTTGCGGGAGTAAGGGGCTATTTCCTCAACGCAGGCAGCATGCCCGCCTTCGACTGCGAGGATCAGGGAGGACCTGTTTTTTTTGTCTTTAAGCTCAGCTTTGGAGCCTTGTTTGAGGAGGTAACGCACCATGGTGTGATTTCCTTCGCGGGCTGCCAGCATCATGGGGGTGACACCATCGAGTCCGGGGGTTTCGATATCCATGCCTGCTTCGAGGAGAAATGCGACAGATTCCTGGCGTTTGCCACGAGCTGCTAGATGAAGTGCCGTCCACCCATTGTCGTCCTTGGTGTTAAGGTCCATGCCTTGTTTTACAAAAAGCTCCAGTGCGCGGATGTCTCCATTCTCTGAAGCTCGCAGGAAATCAGCGGGAGTGGCTTGGTAACCTGATGTCTCCAGTTCCTTGGTGGCCTGTTCTTTTTTATCCCCACATGCGACAATCAGCAGGGGGGAAATACATAGCCCGATCAAACAGATGAGAATTTTCATACCTCCATGATACTTTGTATTTCCTAAGTTTCAATGAAGAACGAGACGGATGGTATCAATAGTCTGATGAGAAGGCTCAGCAGGGCATTTTTTAGCGACTGTACACATTTGAGGCTGGTCGAGGGCGGAGGGAGGGTTATAGAACATGTGACGTAGCTGGTATACGTCTAAAAGCACCCGCATATCGAAATGATCGAGCATAAAGTAGACGATGGAATCGATGATGGCGATAAAGCCTACGCAGACCAGAAGGCGGATGTGTTAGAGCAATTTGAGGAATACTTCGGAATGATCCCATTCTGGTTAGTGGCTGCTCCATCACGTGTGAATCTGATTGGCGAGCATATCGATTATTGTGATGGGTTCGTTCTGCCGCTGGCGATTAACCGGTATATTATGATTGCGGTCACACCCAACGGAACCTCTCAAGCCAATCTTGTTTCTACTATGTTTCCGGACGATCCTGTCATCGTGATGCTTGATGAACCGCCTGTGGTGGGTAAGCCGGCCTGGGCAAATTACTTCCGCGGGGTGCTTGATGGATTCAGAGAGAGGGGTTTTTGGCCGATGCCTGGATTTGACGCGATGATCCATTCGACGGTGCCATTGGGCGCAGGCCTATCGAGCTCGGCAGCTCTGGAGGTGGCCGCCGCGACAGTGATTGAGGCCGTGTTAGGAATCGACATCAATCCAAAGCACAAGGCTCTACTCTGCCAGCGAGCTGAACAGAAATTTGCCGGTGTCCCATGCGGAATCATGGATCAATTTGCCTCCGTATTTGCAGAAAAAGATCACCTCGTGCTGATCGATTGTCGATCCGAGGAAGTGCAGTCGATCCCATTTGCTGATGACTCAGTGGATGTGATTATTGCAGATACCAAGGTCCAGCACGAACTCAGCGACGGCAGCTATGCGAATCGTAGGAAGCAAACTGAGATTGCCCTTTCCATCCTAGGAAAGGACTCTTGGCGGGAGGTTAGCATCGACGATCTTAATGCTGTAAAAGACGAAATGAGCGAAGTGGTCTATCGACGCGCTCGCCATGTGGTCAAAGAAATAGAACGTACCCAGAGAGCCGCTATGGCACTTGCCCGTGGCAAAACCGATGAAGTGGCTGAGTTGATGGCCGCCAGCCATAAGTCGCTCCGAGACGATTTTGAAGTTTCCTGCAAAGAACTCGATATCATGGTCGAAGCCGCTTGGGCAATCGGTGAGGAGGGAGGCGTATTAGGCAGCCGGATGACCGGTGGCGGTTTTGGTGGCTCAACGGTGACTCTGGCACGTGCCGATAAGACAAATGCCGTGATGGATGAAATGAGCCGCATTTACAAGGAGGCGACCGGTATCGAGCCACACATTTTTTCCACGTCCGCAGTGGATGGAGTTCAAGTCGAAGAACTCTAACGTTTGTTATAAGCCTGAGCCAACATCCATGGCGAACAGGCAGACGTCGTCTTCGAATTCACCATCCACGGAATGTCGGCGTGCTTGGTCAAGCAGGGTATCGAGGCTGTTTTCGAGACTCTCTTCAAAGCCGTTTTCCATGGTGGTGATAATCTGGTCTATCCCCATTTGATCACCAGCGGCATCTTCTACTTCGTGAAGCCCGTCAGTGAAGATCAGCAGTCGATCAATGTCGTCGAGTGACACAACCTCCGATGTGTAGGGAGACTTCGAGATCAGCCCAAGAGCTGGATTGGTTTTTTCCTGTTTTGGTTGAAGCTGCTTACCTTTACCTAACCGGATCGTGATCGGTGGAGGGTGGCCTGCACAGGAGTAGGTCAGGGTCCCTTGTTTTAGATTAATTACGCAGTAGATAGCTGTCGCAAACAGGGTGACACCCGCGCGCTCGAAGATGGATACGAGGCCTTCATTGACGCCGTAGAGAAACCACTCCGGGCTGGTGGCGGAGTCGCGTTCTTTTTCCATCAGTCCACGAAGCATGGAAACGACAAGTGAGGCTCTAACACCATGACCCATTACATCGCAGACGAATATGCCTATACAGTGTTGGGAAATGGGCATGACTTCAAAAAAATCACCCGCCATCTCAGAGGCTGGCGAGTAGCGACAGCCGAAGGTAACTTCCCGATCGTGACCGCGCAGCACTAGTCCATCAAGGCTTTGGGGTAAGAGGGCTTGTTGGATTTCGCGGGCGAGTTGAAGTTCTTCTTCGAATGCGACGTTGCGTTTTTTTAATTCTTCAGCCAGCTCAGCGAGCCTGCTTTGGGTTTTAACAAGATCAGTAATGTCGCTGGTGATCCCGAAGATCCCGCGCAGTTGGCCTTTGCGGTCGAGCCATGGTAATTTGGAAGTTTCCGCCCAAGTGTTCTCTTTGCCCTTCCATGTCTCACACTGGATGGCTTTGATTTGGGGTTTGCGGGTTTCCATGAGTTCGATCTCATTGGCACGGGCGATGTCGGCGTGTGATTTGTCAAAGAAGTCGTGATCAGATTTCCCTAGCAGATCATCCACCGATTTGGCTCCGAGCTTTTCTGCGGTTGAACTATTGGCGAGCACAAATTTTGAGTCCCTGTCTTTATAGTAGACGTTGACTGGGATGTTTTCAATCAATTCACGAAGTCGATAGCGCTCTTCCTCTAGGGCTATTTCAGCGCTTTTTCGTTTTGAAATATCGATGATAGAACCCACAATACGCAGAGCCTTGCCTGCATCATCACGCACCACCACACCTCGGATCCGTAACCAGTGCCACAAGCCGTCCGGGTGATTGTAACGACAGTCTGTGGCCAATGTGTCTTCGCCATTTTTAGCAATAACCGCTTTAAAGGCTGCCCGTAAGTCTTGAAGTTCATCCTGATGAAAATATTTCCTAGCATGCTGAATGATGTTAGGAGCATCATCTGCTGAGTAGCCAAGAAATCTGAGAACTCGATCCGAGTAATAAATATCCTTTTCGTCTAGATACCAGTCCCAGACACCTTCATTAGATGCCTGCAGTGCCAGCTCGAGCCGATCCTGTGGTTTGCCTTTCATAGTTCACACATTATTACCTTTGTTATAGCCGCGATCAATCTAGAAGCATCGAATTAGAGATGTTTTTCCAGCCAGCTCTTGGTTTCATTGGCCACAATCTCGTAGTGATCCTCGAATGAGTGGTCGGCTCCATCCACCTCAACATGGTTTACGGGGCCTCGCAGCACGGCTTTGATGTCTCTGCTATCAGACGGTAAAACAATGTCATCTGCAAGCCCGTGTAGGAGTAGCCATGGCACCCGCAACTCACGGGCTGCATCGAGTGTGCTGTCGATGTGATTCATGTCGTCGAGAAACGATTGAGAAAAGGGAAACTCCTCCTCCTCCCACATAACTCCAAGGCCCGGTGTGACATCACCGAACTCTGTGTTGCAGAAATTCTTGGTATGAACCATGCCAGCCAGAGAGACGAGTACCTTAATCCGTTCATCACGCGCTGCTGTGAGAGCACCTACAGCGCCCCCCATACTGTGACCGATGTAGGCAATTTTTTTCCCATCACCGAGCTGATCCATTACGGAAGTAAGATCGCCGACTTCTTTGGTTATGTTAGAATCGACAAACGAGCCTTCTGATTTCCCATTGCCAGAAAAAGACATGCGTAGGCATGGGTAGCCGCTATCCGCAAGCGATCTGGCCAACCAAAAGAGTAAGGGCCGATCTTTGTCGCCAGTGACACCGTGCCCGAGAATGACGAGAACGTCATCTCGAGTTCCTCCATGGTAGGCAACATCAAGAAGTTCCCCCTGCGAATTACGAATTGGTTGCATTTTTGGCTGCATATTTTTAATGGATAATTGATAGTGGAAAATGAATAATTATTGAGGGTTGTGAAAGGTGAGACCTCCTTCGTGAATCTTGACCTGCTTGAAGACGTCGGGTCGATGAAAATCAGGTTCGCCATCAGGTGCAGCAGCTGCAGTTAGAAATTTCTGATTAGGGGAATCAACGATGAAGGTAACGTTCATTCTGGTTTCAGCCCCGAAATCGAATCGAGCCTTGAGAATATCAAGCGGGATGGATGCGGCAGCTACCCAAGTGCCATCCGGCGCGAGGTCTGAGAAGGTTTTTACGCCGGGCATCTCGACATCCTCCTCGTTCGCTCTCACACGAGGAGCGGTGAATTCGGCACTCCACCATGCACCGTTGGGCGCCAGATTGAACTCGAGATACCGACCTGATTCCGGGTGACTGAGGAAAAACTCAGCCACGTCAAGTTTCCAGAGTTCTGGGGTAAATTCACCGGGTCGAGCTTGAGGGTGGATATTGGCCGGTTTTCTGCGTGTGGCGACAAACCAGAAGCTTCCGTGGTCGATGGCCATGCCAAAAGCGGCGGGTGTATCCAACTCGTTGCCATACCAGTCTTTCTCCAGCCCAAAGAGGGCCAGATCGAGTGAGCCCCATTGAAGTGGGGTGCTTTTGTGTTCGATCAGCATGATTACGGAGACTCTGAAGAAGTATTGATATTTTTCCAGCGCTAAAAATCGGCTAAATACGATGGGAATAGGGCGATTTTTAAGCTGTATTGCGAGTATTCTGCTTAAATGCGACATTTTTTCCCAATTAGGTGAAATATTCTGGTAAAACGGGCTTATTTATGATGTGAGTAAGTCATTCACATTGAGTGTGCAATACGCATAAAACCAAGCAATTTTAGAGACTAAGAACCATGGATACCATCGAATATATCGGCCCACGCCCGAAAAAACCCGTACGCAAGACATGGGGGGGTGGATGGTTGATGGTACTATTCGTAGTGGTTGGTGTGGGCATCGTGGCGAAGCCATTTATCTCTCAGCTCCTTGCTCAGGATGATAGTGTTACCGAACTCAAGGTCGAAGAAACTGTCGCATGGCTAGGCCAGGGCGACGGATTTGGCAATCAGCTCGCTGCAGCGGCACTCGAAAGAACCCGTGAGGAGGTCACTTATGATCCTGCCTACTATACTATTTCCTACCCCAAGGGCGATGTTCCAGAGGGTAAAGGCGTTTGCACAGACGTGGTGGTGCGGAGCTACCGCGCTTTAGGCATCGATCTCCAACAGCTTGTTCACGAGGACATGCAGGACAACTTCCGCATTTACCCACAGCTATGGGCTCTGAAGGCGCCCGATACAAACATCGATCACCGCCGTGTGCCTAACCTGCAACGCTACTTTAGTCGTTTCGGTGAGGAAATAGAACTTGCTGAACAAGGATCAAAGGCAGATGACTTTTCCTACGGTGATGTTGTCGCCTGGCGCTTGCCACATGGAGCTACTCACATTGGTGTTGTTGTCCCGGGTCCAAGTGATAGTAAGTCAGAAAAATGGATTGTTCACAACATTGGTGGCGGTCCTGAGTGGGAAGACAAATTACTTGAGTATCAGGTGATCGGACATTACCGCTTCGACGGTAGTAAATAGAACGCTTCGACGGTAGTAAATAGTCCGTCCGCAGGATCTGTATTTTTTAACTCTTGCTTCTTAGCTCTTGATTCTTGATTCTCACCAGCGTGAGTCAAATCCATGTCATTTTCGGTTCTGATGAGGGTACCGTTTCGGAAGAGGCGCTAGCTCTCTATAATAAACTCAAGCCTGAGGGTGGGGATGATTTTTCCCAGGAAACTCTCGATGGCACCGTTGCCAATGCAGAGGAGGCTTACTCGGTGTGCGGGCAGGTGATCGAATCAATACAGACCCTGCCATTTTTTGGTGGAGGCAAAACAGTATGGCTTAAAAATGCCAATTTCCTAGGGAGCGACCGCACCAGTGAGGCAGAGCGAGCCAAGGAGGGGACAGAAGCAATGATCACTTGCCTCGAAGAAGGCCTACCCGATGATGTTCATTTTCTCATAAGCAGCACGGCCATTCATAAGGGGCGCAGGTTCTACAAATTTCTCAACAAGGCGGCGGAGGTCAAAGTCTTCGATAAACCGGATGTAGGCAGAGACGGTTGGCAGCGGGATATGATGCCAATCATCAAAAACAAGGCCCGTGACTTTGGTCTAACATTTGACGGTGAGTCGCTGCATCTCTTTGTGATGCTCGTTGGTGTGGACACCCGCCAAATTACGAATGAACTTGAAAAACTCGACGTCTATCTAGGAGATCGACGCGAGGTCACAGAAGACGACGTGCGCCTGCTTGTGCCACTGAGTCACGCCGGTGTGGTTTTTGAAATTGGTAACGCTTTACAGAAAAAAAATGCCGCGCGCGCCTTTGAATTAATCGATCAACAACTCGCCCGAAAGGAAACAGCCATCGGAATTCTCCGTGCATCGATCATACCTACGGTGCGCAATCTTTTTATGTCGGCCGCAGCGAGCGATGGTCGCAATATACCCAACGGAAACTACAACCAGTTCGCTGGGGCTCTCAATGCCTTGCCTGAAAACGAACGCGCATGGCTACCGCAGAAAAAAGACGGCGGGGTGAATGCTTACCCGTTATTTCTCGCCAGCCAGAATGCAGGAGCCTTTGGTGTAGTGCGATTGACCAAGGCGATGAAAGCCTGCCTCGAGGCCGATAGATGCCTAGTCACCACAGGCCTCGATCAACGAACTGTGCTGCACCGACTCATTGCCACCATTTGCGCGGCTTGATCCATCACCTCTCAAATTATGAAAACCCTAGCCATTGCCACCTTCACAGGAATTACCGCAGGTTTGTTAGGCGCACTCTGTGGTGTGGGCGGTGGGATTGTAATGGTGCCCGTCTTTGTAACAGCCCTTGGATTTGAGCAGAAAAAAGCCGTTGCCACATCCCTCGCCGTTATTATTATTGTATCTGTGGTTGCCACGCTCAATAGCTCACTTCGAAAAGAGGAATCGCTGATCGACTGGCGAGTCGTCGCATTCACCGCGGTGGCGGCAGCGCTCGCCGCCTGGTTTGGCACCGATCTTATGTATAAACTCAGCAACCAGCACCTGACGAGATTGTTTGGTGTGATATTGTTAGTTTTTGGCGCTAAAATGCTACTAGGAAAGTAGTTTGATTAGCTCGGATGGATGCTGGAACAAGTAATCAGGCTTTGAGTCCGCTAATGCCTTGGGAGAATTAAATCCCCAGCCGACCGCTGCCATGGGAATACCTGCTTTTTTGGCGGCTTTGATATCCCGAAGTTCATCGCCAATGTAGACCATTTTTCCAGCATTGAGTTCGTATTTTCGTTGGATAGATCTTAAGTGTTTTGCCTTGCCGGTGAGTTTGGAAGTCGATGAAACAAACGAAAATAGATGATCGATACCATGGGTTTTTAGAAACAACTGAGCATTTTCTACCGAATTTGAAGTTAGGATTCCCAAGTGTATAGCTCGTTTCTTCAGTAACGGTAAAACCTCGGCTATCCCTTCGATCAAGGGAAGGCTGCCTATTCGTGATTTGAGCATCTGAGTGCCACGAAAAAGAAGCTTCGGCACGAGCAGTCTAGGGGTTCCTAGATGATCGAGAAAATCATTCAGCTTCATATGCCTGAGGTGATGGATCTCATCATCATCAATGGGCCGTAGATCGTGCTGCTCTGCCATTTGATTGTAGATTTTTAAACTCTCGTCCAGTGTATCGGCGATCGTTCCATCAAAATCAAAAACCAGTGTGCGGTATTTCATAGTAAATATTCTATTTTTACTATGCGCGCATAACAAAAATACGCCATGAAAAAGTGGTAAGTAATTAGTCACTCTCCCACAACAACACAAGAAATGATCACGATTTGATCATCCTTGATTTGCCAACGTGTATTCCAGCCATCAATCAGGCAGCCATATTCACGATCACTTTTTCCTCGCTGGTAGGCTGGCCGAGGGTCGCACGATAGTGTGTTTTCAATCAATATCCTGGTTTCATCGGGAAGCCCATCATCCACAGCAGGCAGCCATTTGACTTCTAGATTAATTGGTGGCCCTTGTGCAAAACCTCCATCAGCCTCAGGCAATGAATCTGAATAGGGGATGTAGGGTTTGATATCGAGAATGGGTGTGCCATCAACGAGGTCTACGCCACCGAGTTTAAGGACTGGGCCGTTCTCATGATCCAGATCAACATCATGTAGCCTAACACATGACAACCCAATCGGGTTTGGCCGAAACGGGGACCTGCTTGCAAAGACGCCCACCTTTTCATTTCCACCGAGCCTTGGCGGTCGGACAGTCGGTTTCCAATCGTCTCGCCCATTACGTATTGCCTGATGAAAGACAAAAACCAGCCAGACATGAGAAAATCCCTCGAGTCCACGAACGGCATCCACATTTCGAAATCCCGGCTCAAAAACTAATTCGCCCCAGGCTTCATCGACCAATCCCGGCTGCCTAGGCACCCCAAACTTCTCGCCGTAGCAAGTTCGAACGTGGCCAATGATTTCAACATTCATCATTCAAAATTCACTCTTCAGCGGAACGTGCTAATGCACGTGCGCATCGCCACCAGCTCCCCATTCGAATCCAAATTGGAGCCAAATACTGTGTGCGTCATCGCGTTCATCTGCGTGATCGTAGTTATACTGCAGTCGGGCCATAGATTCAATTTTTCCAAGTGAAAAGTAATGAGTCAGGGAAGGGGAGATGCGATGGCGTTCAGGAAGTTCTGGATCCTCGACACCTTCCAGATAATCATATCTCAAACCCACCTCCCACTCGGGGTTGAATTTGTAGATGGCGGAGGAGCTAATAGCGAACTCATTAAATTTTCCTTCATCGGTATTGATTCTTCGCATCATCGCCTCATTGCGCCAGAGTAACTGTTTACCGTGATCCTCGTCCTGTAGCCATGTGTAGGTGAGGTCAAGTCCGTAGAGACGACCTGTTCTACCCATGAAGTTCTTTCCTTGAATGTAGCTTGCACCATAGATGAAATTACTAGTGTCTCGTGGCCAGAACGTTGCTTGATAGCGTGCGGAAAATATATTTTTATCCCACAACGCTTCCTCAGCTTCTTCACTATGAGCGTGACCACCGCCCATGGCTGGCTCTTCTTCTTCATGATCGTGAGTGACGGCGTCGCCAAAGGATAAAGTCAATTGATCATCCCAACGGGTAGGCACCGTCCATGCCACCTCAACGCCCTCAATGACTAGTCCGTCTTCACCGAGAAACCGAACATTACCTAAGTTGGCATCAACGAATTTCCATGCGTGGTTGTGGATATTGTTCCGAGTGCCCACAGCAGCTAATAGTCTACCAGCTTTGACTTCAAAGCCTCCGGGGAGATTCATGAACTTGGCATAAAACTCCTCCAGCTCAGTATTCCATCCATCTTCCTCATTCCAGGAAATGATACCTTCGGTAAAACCAGCCAGATGCTCGCCGTAGAGGATGTCGGCTCCCAGCGAAAGACTTGGAATACTAAATCCGTTATGGATGGGATCATGCCCGCCATGGGCAAGGCCAGCATCATCAAGATCGGTAGCTCCTACGACAGTGCGTAAGTGCGCACGCGGCTCAATCAATAACGAAGGCCCGTCATCTTCTTCACAATCTTCACCGCCTAGAGGGACATTGGCCAGGGCTGGGTTTGGATTAGCGCCGCTGTCCCAGGGCAGTTGCCTTCCATCATCTACCCCAAGGGGCGGCGCACTCTCCTGAGCGGCGGCTTGGGTAAATAGGAAGCATACTGTAGCAGCAAGCAGACCGGAGAAGTGACTGAAATGGTTATACTCGGACATAAAAAAATGGGACGGAGCTTTGTGCTCCGTCCCTGAATGTTAAGCCTTGAGAATACACAGGCCAACACTAAATGCTGGAGAGACTTACTAACGAACTTCGCCTGGACCCCAATCGAACCCAAACTGAAGCCATACGCTATCTTCGTTACCGTGGCCCTTGATGTCATCGTGGTTATACTGGAGACGTAATAGCCCGGTGATGTCATGCCCAAAATCGATTTTTTTGGCCAAAGACACGGAGGTCCGGTGTCTTTCTGCAAGCTCGGGATCAGCTACGCCTTCTAAATATCCATAACGTAGACCGGCTTCCCAGCTTTCAACAAACTCCCAGAGCAGAGCCGTATTAAATCCATTATCTTTAAAGCCGCCTTCGTCGTTATCCACGTCACGCATAAGCCACTCAGTACGCCAGCGGAATTGTCGTCCTCCTGCTTCAAGACCATTTTCTCGCCAAGTGTAGCTGAAGTCCGCCCCGTAAATATTGGTGGTCATACCAAAACCATTATCGCCTGTTAGGAAGCTGCCGCCTGCCTGAAAGCGGTGGAAATCATTGGAGCCAAATTGTGTTTGGTAGCGAACGACAATGATGTTCTTTTCCGGGCGTGCCATTTCTGCCTCTTCATCATGTGCGTGGCCACCACCACCCATGGCAGGTTCTTCTTCCTCATGATCGTGGACGACCGCAGAACCAAACCCGACACTCAGTGCATCTTCCCATGATGTGGGAACCAGCCAAGTCAGTTCACCTCCATCGTAGGCAAAACCATCTTCGCCAAGGAATCTTACGTTAGTCATATTGGCATCTACAAAATCCCATCCGTGTAAATGGCGTGCATTTTGATCACCAAAGCGTGCTAGCATACGTCCACCGCGGATCTCAAAACCTCCGGGTAGGTTCTGAAGTTTAAGAAAGCCTTCTTCGAACTCGGACTCAAAGTCTTCACCGTCGTTTTTGAAAATATTGACGGTAGCAAACCCTGTGACGTATTCGCCGAGGTAGATATTGGTTCCAATTTCGAAGCCCTGAAAGTTAAATCCGTCCTGTTTCGGGTCGTGTCCACCGAAGGCGACTTCATCAGCGGGGAGGGATGTGTTTCCATGGGCTAACCGTAGGTGCAGTGTAGGCTCAAGACGGATCAATGAATCTTCTTTCGCAGCTGGTATGATAGGGGCTTTATTTTCTTCTGCGCTGGCGGCTAGAGGTATAGCTGCCATGATAGAGGAAATGCCTAGATAAAGGGTGTTTTTGTGGTTCATTTTGTTTATTAGTTAGTTTATTAGGTTTTTGGAGATCGTTTGAATGGGCTGTAATTGGGGCTACAGAGGTAGGCCACGAGAAACAGCGCACCTAGTACTAGGACAATGGCAGGGCCTGTGGGGATATTGAGAGGAATGGAGATAACCACGGCGAGAACGGAACCCAGGCAACCAACAACACCACCACCCCAGAAAAGCCATCGGGTGTGGTTTGTGAAGAGCGAGACAATGGCACCGGGAACAACGAGTAAACCGATGGATAAGATTGAGCCTACTGCTTGGAAACTTGCCATGAGCGCAAAGATCATCAGTGCATACAGCAGGTAATTCATCCAGCGAACACCGACACCTTGTACGGCGGCGACGTTGGGTTCAAATAAGGTGAGCAGCAATGGCCGCATAAACAGGGTGGCACTCAAGAGTGTGAAGCTAGCAATGCCAAAGAACACCTTCAGATCCGCATCACTCACAGACAGGATGCTTCCAAAGAGCCATTCTTCGAGGTCTTGAGATGTATGGACGTATTTAAGTAGTACGACTCCTAGAGCAAAAGCCGAGGTGAAAAAGATAGCCAGCGCCGTACTTTGAGGAAGCCTGGTGTGGCGAGTGACAGCAATCGATCCAAGACCGACTAACAATGAGGCTAGCAGGGCGCCCATGAATGCACCTACTTGATCGAGTACACCCGTAATCAAAACAACAATGACAATGCCCGGTAACATCGTGTGCCCCAAGGCACTTAACGCCAGAGAGCTGCGCCTAAGTAGGACGAAGCCACTGACAAATCCATTGGTGAAGCCAATTAATGCCGCCGCGACGAGGGCACGCCGAAAGAACGGCATGTCGAGCATTTCAAGTAGTTCAAACATTGGCCGTGTTTTTGAAGGTGAGGGTGAGATTTTCTTCTGTCAGTATGCTTTGGCACTCGCCATAGGCTACAATCTGGCGGTTTAGAAGCAGGACGTGATCGAAGATATCGGCCAGCGTATTGACGTCGTGATGAGAGGCAATCACGAGCCGGTTTTCCTGGGCAAGCTTTCGTAATAGGCGAGTAAGGTTTGCTGTGTGGTCGCGATCCAGTCCGGTAAAGGGCTCGTCTAGCAATAGGACGTGAGCTTCTTGTGCCACGGAGCGGGCAATAAATGCACGTTGTTTTTGACCGCCGGAAAGTTCACTGATTTGGCGATTGGCAAGTTCTCCATCCATTTCCATTAGTGAGAGTGCCTTTTCAACGGCGAGGTCATCTTGTTTGGTAAACTTTTTCCATGGCCCAAGCTGGGAATAACGACCCATCTCTACCACTCCGCGTACGGTGATGGGGAAGTCCCAATTGACCTCCTCATGCTGTGGCAGGTAGGCGAACTCACCACCACGGCATTTGAGGTTATCTTCCCCAGACCATGTGATGCGTCCTGTTCTTCGTTTTACAAGTCCTGCAATCGCTTTAAGTAGTGTGCTTTTTCCGGCACCGTTAGGTCCGACGAGGGCGACGCTGCTGCCGCAGTGGGCATGCAGACTGATATCTTTCAAAACGGTATTATGACGATAAGCAACCTCCAGATCCTCGATGATGAGATCGTGGGTTTGTCCGTGAGCGTGGCTGTGGTTGCACTTACTCATGGTGATGCTCTCCTGTGTGGTATTCAAAGGTCTCGTTCATATCCTTGGAGTTGCTAAAAAAGGAAAACCGCTGATTTTTTCCGTGATTCGGTGAGATGTTAATCTGTACGAAGTGGTGTGCGTCTTCTTTGCCATCGTTTGGCCAGATGACATCCAGCCAGTAGGTCGTAAGCTGATGCGATACGAGATGCGCTGTGTCGTAGCTGGGGTTTTCTATTGGTGAGGAAGACTGGAGTAATACCTGATCTTTTTCTCCGGTAGTCGATGGTTTCGTAAGCGTATACGATATCGGTGGTGAGGAAAAAACGAGTTCAATTTCAGCTTCAACCGTATGCAGTTGCCCCGTCGTTTGAGCGGGTGACAGTGGGGGATTAATTGATTCACCCATGTCGATGTACTGGCTCCCTACAAATCCAAGGATGACCAAGACAACCAGCAATACGATTGCTTGAAAAGGCGGCAGGCTACGCATATCTTTACGATAAAATTGGACTCTTGCTTATCTTACTTAAGAAGGGCTGATTAGCGTGCAAGGGCGGCAACAATTTTTGTTACATTATCACGCATCATTTTTTCATAACTTGGGGAACCGTCAGCAATCAGCGTGCCGCCAAGTTTTACACCCGCTTCCTTGGCAATGATTTGCAGTGATTTTGGGTTTGCCCGTAGTTCAGGGAAAATTGCTTTGACCCCATTCTTCCGGATTTCTCTGATCGCTTCGGCCTGGTAGACGGCACTTGTTTTTTGATGAGCGGTTAGGCCTTTTACGGGGAGAGATTTAAAACCATACTCTTTGCAGAAGTATCCAAATGCGGCGTGGGCGGTACTAAGAATGCGATTTTTACGTGGAATACGACTAACCTCACGTTTGATCCATGTGTGCAGACTCGCTAGACGTTTTGAATAGGCGGCGGCATTCGCTTTGTAGGCAGCAGCATTGGCTGGATCGGCTGCAGAAAATTCTGAGGCGATTACTCGCGCAGCTTTCTGCATATTGCTAACACGATGCCACCAGTGAGGGTCGATGGCTCCATGTGCATGATCAGGGCAGCATACAAACTGGCTGTCGCGGCCACTGATTTTTTGGGAAGAAATAGTTCTCCCTACTTCCACGACCTTGGCACTGCTACCCAGCGTGTTTCTGAGCTTACCTAGATAAGTTTCCAAATTCTTGCCACTCGCTAGATAAAGTGTTGAGCCCTTAGCTTTCAGCAATGCTTTTGGGGTTGGCTGGAAATGATGGGGGTCGGCATGAGCGTCAATCAGCTGAACCACATGGGCATGTTGTCCTGCCACCTGCCTAGCCACATCTGTAACCAGTGGTTGTAGACTAGCTACTTTGAGTCGTGCTTGAACAGTGCCTGCAGCGAATGAAGCTAATAGGGAGAGGGCTAAAAATGGGATCAGTCTTTTCATGTCGGAGATGACGTTAACGCAACAAATACACTATTGCAAGTATTTTGCGTTAATTATTTTAAGTAATCCTTATTTTTTATGTTTGGTGACAAGGGATTGGAGTTTAAAAACAAGGCGTGCTCACTCGTTTTGCTCCATCACCCACAGGTTTGCTCCATCTGGGGCATGCCTACGCAGCGGTACATGCCTATGATTTGGCGAAGGAGCACGGAGGTCGTTTCCTACTCCGCTTCGAGGATATCGATGCAACACGTGTTAGGGGTGAATTTTATCTCGCGATCGAACAAGACCTCGCCTGGCTGGGAATCCAGTGGTACGGTACACCGATCCGACAGCTTGATCGTATGCCATTTTACGTGGAGGCATTGGAAAATCTCAAATCGCTCGGTGTGGTCTATCCATGTTTCTGCACGCGCAAAGAGATTAAGAAGGAGATTGCTAGCATGGGAAATGCACCCCATGGCCCGGAAGGCGCACTCTATCCTGGAACTTGCCGAACTCTTACCTCCGTAGAAAGGGAAGACAGGATCGGGGCAGGGGAGTCGCATTGTTGGCGACTCAATGCCTGTGAAACAGCCAAGCTCACTGGACCAATTATTTTCGAGGATGAAATTAAAGGCCTAATCAGTGTGGATCCATTTTTGTTAGGTGATGTAGTGCTGGCCCGCAAGGAAATCGCCACCTCGTATCATCTAGCTGTCGTGGTGGATGATCATTTTCAGAATGTCACCGCCGTCACGCGTGGTGAAGATCTTCTAGCATCAACCCACGTCCATCGTCTCTTGCAAAATTTGTTAAATATACCTGCACCCCTCTACTACCACCATCGACTCATCCTCGATGAAAACGGCAAACGCCTCGCCAAGCGCGACGATGCATTAAGTATCCGTTCCCTCAGAGAAAACGGCACATCAGCCAGCGAAGTTCTCTCCATCATCACACAACCCTAGTTTTTACATTTAAGCGCTTCTTTTTACACAGTGTTTACACACAGGTAGAAAAAATGCGCCTACCGTAGGATCATCAAAGAATGATGAACCTATGAAACGCAGAGAAATTGTAAGAATATTTGGAGGCACCGTGATTGCGGGAGCCTTAAGCCCGCGGGAAATTTTTGCGAAGGGTGGTCCTCACCTCGTCCACGCTCCTCACGCACACTGGCACCCCCCAATCATGCCTCATGTCAGGCCGAGGCCCCACCACCCGGCACCGGTTCAGGTCAGTTCAATGGATGTTTCTGTCAGAATTATAGGTCGCGTCGCCACCACCACCATGACGATGGTGCTAAACAATCCTGGAGCCCGACAGCAAGAGTCCGAGGTCATCATCCCAGTATCAGCAAAAGCAGGCATCCGTGAGTTTGGCCTCGAAGGTGCCCAGGGGAAATTCCCAGCAAAACTCATCCCCCGTGATGAAGCCCGTAAAATTTACGATGAAATTGTCCGTCGTTCACTCGACCCAGCTTTACTAGAATTTGCCGGAAGTGGATTGGTGAAATCCAGTGTCTTCCCCGTGCCCGCTCATGGAACTTGCCGGGTTCGTCTTGTTTACGAAGAGATGTTGGAAATCGACGGCGATCGTATCGACTTCACCCTACTCCGTACCGAGTCACCACAGTATCAAGTGCCGTGGACGGTGGCTGTTGATTGGACCATCAAAGGTGGCCTAGCTGGTGTTTATTCTCCCAGCCACAATACCGAGGATAAACGGGTCGGCCCTAACCGGATCAAAATCAGCAACCAAGGTAAGATGCAGTCGGGCTCCTTCCTACTCTCCGCCACCCAACGTAAAAACAACCACGCCACCGCCTCGATCATGGCCTACCCCGATCACACCAAGGCCAAGGATGGTTCAAAGATTGAAGGTGGCTATTTCCTCCTCCTCCTTTCACCACCCTCCATCAAGGACAAGAAACCTGTCAAACGTGAGGTCACCGTGGTGATCGACAAGTCCGGCAGCATGGCGGGTGAAAAAATGGAGCAAGCACTTAAGGCTTCCGCCCAAGTCATTGAAGGACTCAACGATGGCGAGGCATTTAATATCATCGTATACAACGAGTCCGTTGAAACCTTTTCCAAGGTGCCTGTCATTAAGACACGTCAAAGTCTGTTAGCTGCCAGAAAATACATCTCAGGTGTCAGGGTCAGTGGTGGAACCAATATTCACGATGCCCTGAAGACAGCCACACAGCAGAAACCCACCCGCGGGATGCTGCCCATTGTGCTCTTCCTCACTGACGGCGTGCCCACCATTGGCGAGACCAACGAGAAAAAAATCCGCGAGGCCATCGCAGCGGGGAATAAACACAAACGTCGAATCTTCACCTTTGGGGTCGGGGTCGATGTCAACACGCCCCTCCTTTCGCGACTCGCTGACGACTCCCGCGCCCGCGCCACCTATGTATTACCCAAGGAAGATGTAGAAGTAAAAGTCGCGCGCGTCTTCCGTCGTCTATCAGGTCCCGTTCTTAGTGATCCTGAACTTGAATCCACCGATGCAGAAGGTCACGCACAGCCTGGCCAAGTCAGCGATGTTGTACCTGCACGTCTCCCCGATATGTTCGATGGAGAACAGGTTGTGGTGCTCGGTCGTTACCATCAAAAAGACAAACTCCATTTTTCCCTAACAGGTAACGGTCAAGGTGGCGCCCGCAAATTCAAGTTTGATCTCTCACTGAAAAAAGCCCGCAAAGGAAACTCCCATGTGCCTCGTCTTTGGGCCACGCGTAAGATTGCCATCCTCACCGAGGCCCTTCGGGACCTGGGATCCGAAAATGGTAAAGCCGTCAACATGAAGGACCCCAAGGTGCGTGAGTTGGTCGATGAAATTGTCCGCCTCTCCACCAAGCATGGAGTGCTCACTGAATACACCGCCTTCCTCGCAACGGACGGCATGATGTTTACGAACAACATGCACCGCGATGCCGTCACACGTGCCTCATCTGAGATCCATAAAAAGGCCGTGGTAAAACGCTCCGGCGCAGCTTCGGTGAATCAGGACTGGAACATCCAGCGCGGCAAATCCGCCACCAAACTCAACCCAGGCAACAGCTATCTCGATGATGGCCTCAAGAACGCCAAAGTAAAAGAAGTCTGCCAGATTGCCGATAAAGCATTCTACCGCAAGGGCAATGAATGGGTCGATGCCGGTCTTGCTGGCAAGGATATCAACGCCACCAAGACTGTGAACGTCAACGTCTCTAGCCCCGAGTTTAAGAAACTTGTCACCCGCCTCATCACCGATAACCGCCAAAGCTGCCTCGCCCTCGGCGATAACATCCGCGTGGTCATCGACAACCAAACCTACCTCATCCAACCAGGAAAGTAGGGTAAGTTTGCAACTTGCCGACAACCCAAGCCATCAACCAACAACAAAACCCAATACAGAACAATGAAAACAAACAACGTCATCACCACCCTAGGAGTCGCAGCTTTTGCCGCCGTCCTCGCCCTCCAACCTGCTTATGCAGAAAAAGGAGAAGCCAAAAAAGAAGCCCCCATCGTAGAAGTCGCACCCGACGAAGGCCAAGCCAAGGTCCAGATTGCCATCCTCCTCGATACCAGTGGCAGCATGAGCGGCCTGATCGAACAAACCAAAACCCAGCTATGGAAAATTGTGAACACCTTCATCGATGCCGAGCAGAACGGTCAAGTGCCCTACGTCGAAGTGGCCCTCTACGAATATGGGAAATCCAGCCTCAGCAAAGAAGAGCACTGGATCAAAAAAATTCAGCCACTGACTCGCGATCTTGATGAAATTAGCAAACAGCTTTTCGCCCTCCAGACCAACGGTGGCGAAGAATACTGTGGTGCCGTCATTCAACGTGCCACTCAGGATTTAAAGTGGGACCCATCCAGCAAAGTCTACAAAGCCATTTTCATCGCTGGCAACGAAGCCTTCACTCAGGGCCCGATCAATGCCAGCGAGTCGGTTAAATTAGCCATCGCCAGCGGAGTTATCGTCAACACCATCCACTGCGGAGGTGAACAAGCTGGAATTTCCGGAGGATGGAAAAACGGAGCCATGCTCGCCGATGGAAAATTTCTGACCATCGACCACAACCGCGCCGTCGTCCACATCGAGGCACCACAGGATGTCGATATCGTGAAGCTCAATGCCGAGTTGAACAAAACCTACCTCGCCTACGGTCGCATCGGTGCTTCCAAAAAGCATGATCAAACAAGAGAAGATGCCAACGCCGCAGCCAGGCCATCAAGCGGAGCCGCTGTCCAGCGTGCTGTAACCAAGGGGAGTTCCAACTACTGCAACACAAACTGGGACCTCGTTGACGCCCGCAAGACCAAGGACTTTGATATCACCAAGATCAAGGAAAAGGATCTACCCAAGGAAATGCAGAAAATGACGATCGATGAGCGCAAGGCCCACGTTGCCAAGAAGGCTAAGACCCGCGCCGGCATTCAGACCAAGATCCTTGAGCTCAACAAAAAGCGCAACGCCTACGTCGCAGTGAAGCGCAAGGAAATGGCCGACAAAGGAGGCGCCAAAACCCTCGACGAAGTTGTCGCCAGCACCGTCCGCGCCCAGGCTGAGAAAAAAGGTTACGCATTTAAGAAGTAGTGATTAGTGATTGTATGGGCTCCAGGATGTTTCAACTAAACATCTTGATAAGGGCCCATATGATCAGAATCCAAACAACAGCAGCGATGATACGCTCCACCCAGGGGTGATCAATTCAGCTCGGTGCTTTTGCTGGTAATGGCATCTCATCGTCTGAGCCACTACCACTGTCCTTGTAATGCTGCTCGCGTCGTTTATTAGACTTTTCAAAGCTTTGAGTAGACTCTTCCCTGTCGGCGTCCAATTCCGCTCGCGATTCGGCCAGCGGATCGTTGTCAAGAGACCCTAGCCAGACATCCTCGCTACCCACGGGTAAAACATCGTAAAAGCGATCCTCTCGACCGTAGTCGTAGTCATTCTCGACGATCCGCTCCAAGCACAGCTTGTGCCCAAAGTAGCCCGCCCGATACTTCGTATCCTTGATATCATCTTGGTAACAACTGCGGTCATCATTCGTTTTCTTGAGATCAAGAAGATAGGTCCCGTCCTCCTCCTCTTCCCAAGTTCCCTCCAAGGTTGTTAAACTCCATGGAAACAGATCATTGCTGATTTGGCGGCCAGTTGAAATCACCTCGCCCTTGTTCGGAGAGGAATGGAGGCGAATACAAAATCCCAGTTCGACTTCGTTTTCCGGGGATTCAGACGTCCATTGCTGCGTCTCACGGTATTGATGCTGAAAACTACACCAGCTATCAGGTTGGTTGATTTTTTGAAGCGTCTCATATTGCGGCTGCTCAGGGTTTGGCACCCCGAGCAGCTTAAAATCCTGAAACCGATGGCTGGCTCCCAGATCATCAAACACGATGAGCTGGTTGCCTACGAAAACAGCCGTGTAAGCCTGATCCTACAGATGCGCAACCTTGGCAATGGTCGGGTAAGAGTAATAATTGGAACTATCTCCCGGAATCTCATTTTCCCGTTCCTTGGCCGGTCGAATCCGTTTTATATCGAACCGTATCATCGACCCTTCAGCCTCATGGGTTTGCCACGTGCCCTCAAGGTCGTGATCAACAGTGATATCCTCGTCGCCTGTATAGAAACTACCATCGTTCTCGATGCCATGTGCTGTTCCGTCCGGATAAAAATGAAGGAGGATATCAATCGAAAAGACATTTTCATCAAAACCGTCACGATCCTTTGTGGTGAAGACATGGCGGGCAGTAAATGAAGTATGAGAAGCTTGGAGCATGGTCAGAATGGTAAATGGCACGTTTACAGCGACCTCAGCCATCCTGCCTGAAAGCAAAAGGGAATCAAGCACACGAATTACATCCTGATTACCTTTGCCTCATCCGGCTCAGCAGGAGATGGCCCAACATCGTATCTGGTATCTGCGTGCAGAATTGTGTGATAAAATATAGCCTGATTCAGGAAATTTATCTCATTGTGAATTAATGGATTATGGACCAGTCGATGCATTTTCAGGAAGAACATCCATAGATTGCGGCCCAAGACGGCATAAATTTTTAATCCCTTTAACCACGGGAAACCAGTCCTCGCAGCGGCCATATCTCGCATAATTTAATCTAACATGCCAAAAGTTTTTAAAAAGCTGAGCCTCTTGCATTATTAACCTAACAGAGTGATTTTTTTTTGTGCCCCACGCTTGTGTGATACCCCGCGCTCATGCCGGTTAGATTAGGCCTTAAACGTCCGTTTTTCTAGGGCTGTAGAGTTCTCAAGTAAAAAGAGCCTTTAAGCGATAAAAAGTATAAACCACAACATGTTGTATTGTGAATAATTTGTGGATACTATATGAGCAAAATGAGATTGACCGAAACGGTGGTTTTAAGGCATTATGCAAAGGCTGCGCGGGTGCCACAGGGCTCCTGATCATCCCACAGGAAATACCCCTCGATACGACCTTTCCACAGCATCCTCTGACTCACATCGCACATCTTTTTAAGCAATTCCCGATACTTTTAGCTCCCTTTAAACCCTTACAGAACATGGCAGATACCATTACCATTACTCTTGGTGAACGAACGTTCAACCTCGACCGCGAGAAAGCCGAAGAGGCCTACGCTGCCAAAAAAGTGCTCAACGGCCGCAACTCGATGTTTTTCAACATCTTACCCCTGAAATACAACTGGGCATACGAGCTCTATAGGGAGATGAAAAACACCCACTGGGAGCCTGCAGAAGTTTCCGTCAACGTTGATATCGCCCAGTTCAGCCAGCTAAGCGAGTCCTGCCAACAGCTATACAAGACCGCACTTGGAGCCTTCGCCCGCTCCCAAGAGCTGTTCCACTCACACGGCATCTACACCGTGCGTGATCTCGTAACCGCCCCCGAGTTGAAGCTGGTTTTCGGTCGATTCGTCCACGAGGAAAACACTCGTAGCGATGTCTTGGTGCACCTCCACGGTTCGCTTCAGATCAATCCCATGGAATGTGCCAGACTGGCCGCCATCCCCGCATTCACTTCTAAGGAGCAGTTCGTCGCCTCAAAGCTCAGCCCGCTGAATCACGATACCGATACCACCACCACGGCCAATAAACAGGCAGTGGCTCGGAACATTTTCCTCATCAACCAGTGCATGGAAGGCACTCAGGTTTTTTCCCTCTGGGCATCACTATTCTCCCTCGCCGCTCAGAACAAAATGCCCGGCACTGGCAAAGTTTTCCACAAACTGATCGGTGACATCACCTTCCGCCTTAGCCTATTTGATCAGCTGCTGCAAGAAATGGTCAGCGAGAACCCAGACATTTGGACCTCCGCTTTTAAAGATGAACTCACCGGCTACATGGTTGATGCGGTTCGCTTGGAAAAAGAACTCATCGCCGCACTTCCCGTCGCCGATGCCGGGCTCGATCCAGAAGCACTGGGCATCTACATCGAATACCTCTCCGATGAACGCCTCGCCGCCTGTAACCTACCTCGCCAGTATCATCACGCCTCCAGCCCATTTCCATGGCTCGATGAGAAACTTCATCTCGCATCAAGTCACACCGCCGCCATTGCCTCGTCCACCCTGGATAACTCATTCGACGACGACGACTTATAAGCCGCTAAGAATTCACCATTCACCATTCACCATTCACCATTCAATATTCTGATGACTTCCGCTACTCTCGATAAGCACTCCATCCCCGTTGACGCCGATAAGGCTGAGCAGATTCTTGCTCAAAAAAGGGTCCTCGGTGGCCAGCCTATTCAAGGATTTGGTCTCGCCCCATTAAAATACCCATGGGCCTACGAGATTTACTCGAATATGCGCGCCAACCACTGGGAGCCGGAGGACATCCCAATGCAGAAAGACGTCGAGCAATGGCGCTCCGATGAAATTTCCGACGTCGAGCGCTGGATCATCAAGATGGGTATCGGCTACTTCTCAGCAGCCGAGGGCATCGTCGGCGATAACATGATTCACGTCATCTGTGAGTTTGTCTGCGCCCCTGAGCTTGAGCTGGTATTCCGTCGTCACGCCCATGAGGAAAACATCCACGCGGATTCTCTCGTCTACATGGTTTCCTCCCTCGGACTAAACCCCCACGAATGTGAGGCGATTTTCGAAGGTGTGCAGACGGTTCAGGAAAAAACCGATTTCGTCGTCGCAAACTCCCGCTCGCTTCGCCGCGATATGGACATGTCGCTGACCGAAAACAAACAAGCGCTCGCACGTAATATCTTTATCTTCGGTCAGTGCATGGAAGGCACCCAGTTCTACGGCCTGTTCGGGATGATCCTTAGCCTCTACCGTCAGAATAAGTTCCCCGGCATCGGCCAGATGTTCCGCTACACTCTACGTGACGAATCCAATCACATCGAGCTCCTGCGTAACCTGCTCGGAGACATCGTTGCCGAGAATCCTGAGATCTGGACAGACGACTTCAAAGAGGAACTCCGCCAGACCATGGCCGAAGCCATCAAGCTGGAGAAAAACTTCATCCGCGATTGTCTTCCTGTTACCGCCGTCGGCCTCAACATCGAAGACTTCCACCAGTATATTGATCACATCGCCGACCGTCGTCTCGTTTCCTGCGGACTCGATCCACTTGTCGGTAATACCAAAAACCCCTTCCCATGGCTCGCCGAAATGATCGACATCAAGAAGGAACAAAACTTCTTCGAAGGCCGCGTCACCGAATACCAAAAATCCACCGCCCTCGGTAACATCGACGACGATGATCTGTAACGCTCCGCTAAAGCTCCAAAGTAGGGTAAGATTACAACTTGCCGACAACCCAAGGAATAATCAACCCCTGCAAAAATTCGCCAGATTCGCGGTCAAGCGCCGCAGGTAACAATCCAAGCTCTCTCTCTCTCTCTCTCATATATAATACTCGATCAGCTAACACTGATCACCCCATTCCACCTGTTTCCAAACCCTCAGCCTTAATTCCTGCTCATAATGTACCGCTCCATATCACTCGAAGAAGACCTCGCACTAAAAAAAGTCATCACTGACCGTGCCTCCGCACCTAGCACTGAAAACGCTGGTTTTACTAACCGTTTCGACTGGCGTGCCGTCCTCGGTGAAACTTCCGCCGACCGCGTTCCACAGATCTTTATCACCCGCGGCACCGACGAAGAGGAACTCTCCCTCGCCAAAGTCGCCGACACCATCGGTAGTGCCCTCACTGACTTGTTAGTTTCCCGTCAGGAAAAGGACGATAAGATTTTCAACGACGAGAACCGCACCTTCGTTTCCAATGTCGCCAACAACGTTGCCAACTCCCTCACTGAGCAGGTGCAGGAAGGTGGCCAGCTTCGCCTCACCCGCAATGACCTCTACCTCCTCATCGAAAAAGCGCTGATCGAAAACGACGCCCACGATGTTGCCAAGTCCCTCGTCTTCTCCCGCTCACTTGAGAAAAACGGCGAAGTCATCGTCTCTGAGGAGCCACAGACTATGCCCGTCCGCCTGATCCGCCGCAACGGCAACGTCGTTCCATGGAGCCAGACCAAGATTGAAATCGCTGTCCGTAAGGCATTCCTTTCCATCAAAGAAGACCCCGAGGCCGCCGTCCGCGTTTCCAACGCCGTCACCGAAGCCATCCGCACCGGCGACTCCGCTTTCGCTCACATCGAGAACGTCCAGGATCTTGCCCAGGAGGAACTCATGCGCCAAGGTTACTTCAAAGCAGCCGAAGCCTACATCCTCTACCGCGCCCAACGCGCCCAGATGCGCCTCGATGAACTTCCTGTCGAAGACCCGAACCAAGAGTCCATGGTGGTTGTCACCGATGACGATGGCACCACAGAATTCTGGGACGGCACTGAACTGAAAAAACGGATCACCTTCGCCTCCATCGGCCTCGAGCTCTGCCTTGACGAGCAGGAAATCGAACAAGAACTCCGCCGATCAATCGGTGCTGAAATCACCCGTGAGGACCTCAAGTCCACCATCGTTCTCAATGCCAAGTCACTCATCGAACGCGATGCCGACTTCGCCAAATTCGCCGGCCGCGTCCTGCTCTCCTACATCTATGAGGAAGTGCTCGACTGGAACATCCTCACCGATGGTATCCGTAAGCTGAAGATCGCCCACAAGGAGCGCTTTAAGAAATACCTCGCTCACGGAATTAAGATCAAACGCATCTCACCCGAAGTCGTCGCTCAGTATGACATTAACAAACTCGCCGACGCCCTCGACCCCACAGCCGACCTCGACTTCGACTACCTCGGAGTCCAGACCCTCTACGATCGTTACCTCATCGTCGATAAAACAGGCGACAAGCAACGCCGTCTCGAGACACCCCAGTTCTTCTGGATGCGTGTTGCCATGGGACTCTTCCGTGCCGAAAAGGAAAACCGTGAGGACTGGGCCATCCGCCTATACTCCCTCTACAAAGGTCGCCGCTTCTGCTCCTCCACACCCACTCTCTTTAACTCCGGAACACTCCACTCCCAGCTCTCCTCCTGCTACCTCTACAAGGTTGATGACTCCATCGAGTCCATCATGCAGCGCGGTATTGCTGAAAACGCCTACCTCAGTAAATGGGCCGGCGGTCTCGGTGGATCATGGACCGCAGTTCGTGGAACAGGCGGCTACATCCAGGGCACCAACGGTGAGTCCCAGGGTATCATCCCATTCCTCAAACTTCACAACGACCAACTCGTCGCTGTCAACCAAGGTGGCAAACGCCGCGGTTCCGGTTGCGCCTACCTTGAGACCTGGCACAACGATATTGAAGACTTCCTCGAACTTCGTAAAAACACCGGTGACGAACGTCGCCGCTGTCACGACATGAACACAGCCAACTGGATTCCAGACCTCTTCATGAAACGCATGGAAGCCCGTCAGGACTGGTCACTCTTCCGCACCAACGAAGCACCCGATCTCCACGATCTCTACGGCAAAGCCTTCGAGCTTCGCTACGCAGAATACGAGGCCATGGCTGCCGAAGGAAAAATCTGGACCCGCAAAGTCCCAGCCATCGAACTCTGGAAAGGCATGCTCAAGATGATCTTTGAAACCGGTCACCCGTGGATCACTTTCAAAGACCCCTGCAACCTGCGTTCACCTCAGGACCACTGCGGCGTCATCCACTCATCGAACCTCTGCACTGAGATCACTCTCAACACATGCGAAGAAGAGACTGCCGTTTGTAACCTCGGATCTGTTGTGCTCGATACCCACATCACCCAAGACGGATCACTCGATCACGATATGCTTAAGGAGACGATCACCGTCGCCATCCGGGCCCTCGATAACGTTATCGATATTAACTTCTACCCGACCGAAGCCGCCAAGACAGCCAACAGCCGTCACCGCCCAATCGGAATGGGAGTCATGGGACTCCAGAACGCACTGTATAAGAAGGGCCTCTCCTTCGCATCCGATGCCGCCGTCGAATTCAACGATGAGTTTATGGAAGCCATCGCCTACTATGCTTACAACGCTTCCAGCGATCTAGCAGCCGAGTCCGGCACCTACTCCAGCTATAAAGGCTCCAAGTGGGACCGCGGCATCCTGCCACAGGACACCGTCGATAGCCTCGAAGACGAACGCGGCGTCAAGATTGATGTGCCACGCGGCTCTAAGATGGACTGGACTCACCTCCGTGAGAAAATCGCCGAGCACGGCATGCGCAACTCCAATGTGTTAGCCATCGCCCCGACAGCGACCATCTCAAACATCATGGGAACCACCCCATGTATTGAGCCGAATTACAAGAACCTCTACGTGAAGTCTAACCTCTCCGGCGACTTCATCGTCCTCAACCGTCAGCTCGTCCGCGACCTGAAGAAAGAAGGTCTCTGGAATCAGGACATGCTTGACCAGCTCAAGTATTTTGATGGTGAGCTTAGCGACATCGAAGACATCCCGGACGCACTCAAAGAGAAACACAAGACCGTCTTCGGAGTCGGCTACGATGCCATCATCGACGCCGCTGCTAGACGCCAGAAGTGGATCGATCAGAGCCAATCCGTGAACCTCTTCCTCGCCGAGCCCGACATGAAGACCCTGTCTCACATGTATCGCCGCGCCTGGCACACCGGCCTCAAAACCACCTACTACCTCCGCACCCTCCAAGCCTCTAACATCGAGAAATCAACCGTCGATATTAAGCAAAGCGGACAGAAAAAGGAATACACCAAAGCCGAAGTTCAGGCCTGCTCGATTGATGCGATGATCAATGGCGGTGAATGTGAAGCCTGCCAATAAGGCTAGCTTGCCGTGCCCTCCGAAGCCTTGGCGTAGGAGGGTCAGTAAAAAGATTTAGTTGTTTGTTTCATTTGTTAGCCCTCCTTCTCGTCATGAGTTGGGGGGTTTTTCTTTACAATGTGTGCCAGAATAGGCAAAGCTAACATGAAAAACTGGAGTTGTGCTAGCTTAGGAAAGCTGGCTGATCACACGAAGTGAGTAAATTGGTTATTGCTAAAACTCTGACTGTTATTCTTACAATAAATCATACAATTTGCGAAAGCGTGACCCCATTGAAAAGGATCTTCAATTGATCGTGTTATATGGTGATAATGGATCTGGAAAATCTACGATTTGCAATATAAAATCTAACATCCACTCAACAGAATCCCCAAAATACTGAACCTATGAAAATATCCCCTACTTTTAAACTTCTCCTCATCACTACGGTAGTTGCCGCCATGGCTTGCTTCACGGTATCTGCAGAGATCGCGCAGCCGGGCAAAGTTCTCGATATCACTGCCAAAAATTGCAAGAGAATCGAAGTAAGTAATTCATACGCAGGCCCTCGAAGCACGGTGATATTCTATACCTTCAAGGATCGGAATGCCATTCTCAGTGTGCACATCGATAACAAGAACAAGGACTTCCCTGTTTCGGCAAAGATCTACACATTTGCCGGGGATGTTACCCAAACAGGTCTGGAGAGATGGATAAACAACCAACACTCCGATGGCCTGTTCCCAGATGTTCCGAAGCCTTTGAAAACTCACAAGGTCCCGGCGGCCTCATGTAAGGCGACCTCCAATAAGCTAATCGATACAACCGGGAAAGGAAAGTGGGAGCATAAAAATTTTTCCGTCGCTTTTCAGCTAAAAGGTGTCCCCGCTATAGAGGGCATCACGGTCAAGGACCTCACCGACAAGGCAAAGGTACACGTGAAAAAAGGGTAGAATTCCCTGAAAGATCAAGGGGTCGGGAAGGAATGGCACTTAGATAAGCCTGTTCAGACTAGATGCCATTATTCTCCTGAAAGGAGGAGGGAATCCAGCCCATGGCTTCAGCTATGGGAAGCTGGAGTTGCCGATCTGTAGCGTCCTGAAAGGCCGCGGGAAAGTTTGGAATGACACTTGATTCAAGCGAGTCCTGGGAGGCTTTATTTTGAAAAAAGTGTTGGTGAGACTTGACGGTTTTCGGATTAGGTGAGTACAAGGAGTAGATATGAGTTTTACAGAAAATACAGAGTTTGGAGATGATATTGAGATTTTGTTAAGTGAGCTTGAGGCTGCTAGTGAGGATCGTGCTTTGACGCGAGGAGAGCGAGCTGTGATCGATGTGGTGGATGCAATTCGTTTGATTGAAGGAGGTGAGGGTTTGCATGAGTTTTGGCAAAGTGATTTAAATCATTCTCAAATAATGAATTCGTTTGATGTCATAGGGACGGAGCGGATGGTGGATGCCATTAAGGCGGGTCAGTGGTGTGAGACCCGGCTTGAGGATCGAAGTCTCTATACGGAGACTGAAGCTGACTATTTGAGTGAGCTTGAGGAGGAAATGTATGAGGCAATTACGGAGGTGCCTGATATTTTGGTGGAGTTTGTTGAAGATGGGATGGGGGAAGAATAGTTTTTAGAGGTCATCGAACGGAACGGAGTCACGGAAAGAAAAAGGGGTACAAAAAGGGGGGACGCGGAAAATGGGTCAAAAATAAACTTTTTGCCATCGTGGGCCAGCTCGTGGGGCTCTGCTTTCAATGGGATAGAGTCGAATGGCACTGACTTAAGGGCCACTGTCGTCTTCCTTAAATGGATGATCCCTTATTCATCAGACCTGTTTGAACCCCAAAGGGGAGCCCTAACGTAGCCCATGGCAACGCCTTGGGAAGAATCTTGAGGGCATCCCCGATCAAACCTAGGGCGTTGCCCCAGGCTATGATATGCCGCCCGCTTTGGGGCTAAAAATGACGATACACGTCCTTAAGTCAGTACCATTCGGCTCAGTTGGCTCAGACCACACTGCGCTCAGAAATTGGTAAACTTGAACTCGATAAAACTTTCGAGGAGCGAGACCCCATCAACGCCAATATCATTAATGCCCTCGATAAGGCATCTGAACCTTGGGGTTTAAAAATAACGCGTTATGAAATAGCTAACATCACCCCACCGAAGTCGGTGCAAGATGCCCTGGGAAAGCAGATGCGTGCTGAGCTCAACATAGAAGATCGCGTAGGAACAACAACAGATTAGTCGACCCTTTACTGGAGGGTTGGCGCAACGAGCGGTAGGGTCGTGTGTGGGCCCTGCCGTTTATTTTTTAGATGGTAACTTGTGAGCCGATTGCATTGAATCCGCTCATGAACGAAGTAGAGAAGGCCGCCTGTGATTGGAATCAACGCTACCTAGATGGCGATACACCATGGGACAAGGGGCTGGCCTCTCCTGCGCTTGAGGAAATCATCGCAGATGGGCACATTCCGGTTGGGTCTGATGTATTAATTCCTGGTTGTGGCTATGGTCATGATGTCCGAGTCATCGCTGAAACGGGATGCGTGGCGGTCGGGATGGATATTTCTGAATCTGCCGTGGCCGGCGCGAAACTGGAACACAAAGGAACAGCTGCGATGTTTGAATGGGGTGACCTCTTCGACCCCTCACTCGCTGAGAAAAAATGTTATGACATCATCTGGGAGCATACCTGCTTTTGTGCGATTTTACCTGAGCAGCGTGATGCGTATGTTGAGGCCGTTCATCGTTTATTAAAGCCACACGGAGTATTGATAGCGGTATTTTTTGCCTTTGGAGATGATGAAAAAGGCCCTCCATTTAAAACGAATATCGATACCCTACACCGGCACTTTGAAAAATATTTCACCCTCGAATGGGAACGTAGACCTAAACGATTTTTCCCAACTCGAGAAGGTCAGGAATGGTTGATGTGCTGGTCTCGAAAATAGTTCCGATTTAGGAAATATTTGGGATACACATTGAGTATCCGCTCGGCTTGGTATAGCGTGCTGGTTTTACCTGTGAATGGATACCTTTCTACTCTCATACTGGCTGCATGGCTAACCAGTTGTTATCATCACGCTCCCATGCCCGGACCTGTGGGTGCAAGGGGAGCTAGGGGGGGAGGCGCTTGATGATTATGTAGGCACGGATGATGTGGCTAGGTTCGAATTGGTGGCGAGCTATGAAACGGAAGATGGAAACCTTAATGAGGTGATCAACAAGATCAAGGAGGGCGACCTTGTTGCCTTGTGGATGACCAAGGAGCAAACAAGGCGCGGTTTTCTCAATGTAAGACTCAGCGCTTTCGCCTATGTCGTGTTAGAATACGGTCACCTCGGCATAGCCGTGTAGGTTCCTGGACGGGAACCTCCTATCCGACTCTATTCAAGCTTGCCGAAAATTGGTTCGTGTTTAAGTGGAGGACTGGATGATTTGAAGGATAAGAACTTTAGAATATTTTGGCTAGATCGTTGGGATGAAATGAGCGCTGATCGACTGCGTGAATTTGTCCGTATTGCTCGGAAAAGATCGAGGAAGGTATTTGGCTATGATTACTTGGCCGCAGGAGGCGTATGGAGCAATCATCTTGAGCCGCGATATCCTGATTAGATCGTTGGAGGCTACATGTGCTCGACGTCCGTAGCCGCCGCACTGCACTACGCTGGGCTTGATTTGAAAAAAGTAGGGCCATGCGCGGCCTTTCAGATCGTTGGGCCCAAAAGGGTGTTTACGAGCGAAGGTCGGAGCATGGATCAATGAGAACACCTGTTTCGCGATTAATTTAAGCATCGTTGCAACTCGTTCATTCATAGTGTAAAGTCCTACCAATCCTGTGATTCGCAACCTTCTATTACTCACACTGACAGCCTTATTAGCAAGTTGCCATACCTGTGTGCGCTGTAATTTGGGGGCTCCACGATGGATCAAGCCTACCGAGGCTGAGCTTACAGCTTGTAACGTGCCCACAGGGAAGCGTGCCAAGTTTGATATCATTGCAAGTTACACGAAGGGAGCGGGAAACTTTGAAGCTGTCCGCAAAACCATTCAGGTGGGTGATCTGGTCGCAGTTCGGATGACCGAAAAGGAAAAACGGGATGGTGTGAAACACGGTAGCGTCAAAGCGGTAAGCTATATGGTGATGAAATACGCTCATATGGCTATCGTTGTCAAAGACCCGAAAGACCCCAAGGTATTATGCCTCTACACCAGCCAGGGGGCTAGGGGTCCTAACATCGAGGATGGCCTTGATGAACTTGAGCTCCATACCATCGATATTTACCGACTTGATCGTTGGAAGCAGCTCGACATGGTTAGGTTGAACGAATTTGTTGTAACCTCACTGAAAAAGAAGAATAAAATCTTCGGCTACAACTTCATTGGCATGGTGGGTATCTGGAGCAATTATCTTGAACCTAAGAGCCCCAAGGATATTGGTGATGACTACTTGTGTTCTACGGCCGTAGCCGCAGCGTTGCATTACGCGGGGTTAGATCTTGATGCCGTACGTTGCTGTGAGGCCTTTAACATGATCAGCCCATTACGAGTGGTTACCAGCACCGGGCGGATGATGGTGCCTGAGAAAATGATGGTTGATGAGAGAAAGGTTCTTTACTCCGAGCTCTAGGGATCTGTGTAGAAATGGGGTCTGTGTAGAATTGCGCAATAGACGCGTCCTAGTTAATCCCCATCAGGTGCGGCATAGTTCGCAGTCCAGTAGTTGCCGGTTCTAGCAAGGCCAACACGAGTGAATTTTTATTCATCATGTTGGTTTTGTGTCCCTTACTGTCCCACCACCTCTGGAAAACTCTCTGGGCGTTATGCGCCATGGCGAGGTTTTCAGAGGAATGTGATGATGGATAGCCGTGGCGTTCCATCCGTACGTGGAAACGTGTTCCGTCTCGTCCTTTGTGGGCTAAGTAGTTATACTTAGCCATCAAATCAGAGTGATCCTTCGCGGCCAGCGTGAGTCGCGGATCAATGGTCAGCTGTGGGAGGCGCTTCTTTTTCCTCGCCCCATTCATCAACCTTAGCAGATCAGACGTGCCGTCATTGGGCAATGCCTGGAGAGGCTGGATCTGTTGGGCGGTCTCCTGTTTTGAAAAAGATCCGCAGGAGCATACAAGGGCACACAGAGTGCCCACTGCAATCTTTCTAAGAGTGTTTCTAAAAGTTGAACGCAGTATCAGGCTTTGGCTTTTCTGACGGCTGCGAATTTCTTGAACAGGAAGAACAGACCTACACCTGCGAGAATCAGCAAGGGCACACCGATGAGTGGGCGATAGAATATCCACGCGACGGCGATGGTGATTAATGATAGTGGCGCGGCCAGAAGGAAGGCGACGATACCCGTGCCGATTCCAACGATATCGCCGGCGATAGGAAGAACATCAGCCACCACAGAGAGGGGTTTGAATAACAAGCTGAAGCCGATAAACATGACCACGAATCCGACTACCCGCAGAATCCAAGTAAGCATTTTGTTACTCTCTTGCGCACTGGTAAACATTGCGTCAGCTGTGTGCTTTCCCATGTGCAGCATGTTAATTGTCGTTCCCGAGCCCCCAGTAAAGGGGCTGAAGCTTTGTCCGCTTTGTTTGGCAACCACACTGACGTCGGTAGACATGGCGGCCTGGAAGGATACTCTGACATCACCCACCACAGGAGAGGCTGCGTTATCGCCGATGTAATATTGGCCATTGTTGAACTGCACCTTACGTCCGTCGATGGGAGTCATTTCCGCTTGCGGTTTCTGAGCGGAGAAAGCGGCAAAATTATCAATTTGGCCGATCAGTTCGCTGCTTAAAGTGAATCCGCCAACGGTAATAGGTGAAGCCGACCACGACTGCGAACTGAGTGACGACGATGGGTTGGAGTGCCCGCTGGGTTTCTTGAATTTTCCGGAGTCGATTCTGTCTTCTGCCCAGATTGTTTCGTAGCTGTAGGTGGTGGTTTTTTCCTCTGATCCACCAAGTTTTTTCTTTTTGGAAGTTTCTGTATTTTCCTTCCACTGATACATCTCCACGGTGCGCTTTAGTTTGAGTGCCTCGGCAGTGACACCGAACTGGCTATCCGAGAGTGATCCCTTAGCGGTCGCCATCCCACTGATGTGGACAAGCTTGCCATCGTTAGCGTTATCGACTGCGGCCGCATCAGCGGATACACACTCTTTTGCGCCCTGATCAAGATCCTTACGTGTTTTGACAGCTCGCCCCTCGTTCCAGAATAAAACAGGGAACGCGATGATGATCATGATCATACCCACGAGGATACCTTTGATGGAATTTCCAATCCGACTAAACCAGCCGGTGGATGTAGTTTCAGTGAAGCTATCAGACATGCGGGCACACTGAACTGTGATGCCGAGGGCTGGCAAGCGTAAAATCCTGCCCTGCTCTAGGAAGGTTTTCTGAAAATAGCGATGTGGCGATCGACCGATTTTTCTGGAGCATCGGTCAGTATTCTAGAGCTTTGATTTCGCTCGGAGCAAACAAGCTCGGCACCGAGTCCCTGAATGGCGTCGAGTGCGAGCCGGTGTTCTCGATCGAAGTAGGATGTGATGACTAACAGCCCTTCTTCGTTGAGGCGGTGAAGTGCTTCATCGTAGATTTTTGTCCACGTCGTATCACCATTCCAGAAATTCTGATGACGCATAAAAGCGACGTCGAATTGGTTGTCTAACTGATTGATGTCTTTGAGTTTAGATGCGTCCTGCACCAGGAAATCCGTCGCCGCATTCTCGGGCATCATTTTCCATCGTTCCTTGGCTTCTCCTATTTCTCGATCCCTAATATCTAAACCGGTCAGGTGTATGTTATTCGCACCTTTACCAAACACATCCGCCAGCACTTGAGTCTCATCCGCCCTGCCACATGCCAGATTGAGTAATTGGACAGATTTCTCAGAAGACAGTTTTGATGCCACGCCCGATTTTTTCAGGGTCTCATCGAGGAACTGCTTGAGTCGGACAAGATCCTTGTCGGTATGTGGATTGGCGAATGATGAACTCATTTCCATGGGATCTAGATGGTTGTTGGCGATATGACAACTAAAGAAAGATTCAAGTGCGACTTGAAACAATTCTGAGCAGTGTTCGTATATGAGGTAATGAAACGATTGATTAAACAATTTTTCACCGCCTGTGTGGTCGGAGCACTCACCGGAGCACTCACCGGAGCACTCACGGTACCTACCCTGCATGCAGATGACAAGACAGGCGACAAAGGAGAGTGGCTCCAGTTATTTAACGGCAAGGATCTCACTGGCTGGACACCTAAGTTCAAGGGGCAGGATCTTGGTGTGAACTATAAAAACACCTTCCTCGTGAAAGACGGCTTACTCACGGTGAGCTATGATAACTATGAAAAGTGGGTGGGGGACTTCGGTCACCTCTTCTTTAAGGATGAATTTTCGCACTACATCCTGCGCGCCGAGTATCGTTTTATTGGTGAGCAGGTAAAAGGTGGCCCCGGCTGGGCGTTCCGTAACAACGGGCTCATGATCCATGGTCAAACAGCTGCCAGCATGAAGAAAGACCAGGATTTTCCCAATTCTATTGAAGTTCAGCTTCTTGGTGGCCATCCCAATGGAAAAGGAAAACGTGGCACACTCAACCTCTGCACCCCAGGGACACATGTTTATTTAAATGGCAAACTCGACAAGCGCCACTGCATCACCTCAACAAGCCCTACTTTCTACGGCGACCAATGGGTGACCGTGGAAATAGAAATCAACGGAGGCGAAGTCGTTCGACATAAGGTCGGTGGCAAAGTGGTGATGGAATATAAAATGCCTCAGCTCAACGATGGCACGGTTCTTGAAAAAGGAACCATTTCCATTCAGGCCGAAAGCCACCCGACCCAGTTTCGCAAGATAGAGGTTAAGGTTTTGAAGAAGTAACCTGATTGTCCTGTAATAGGCTACTTTTTTCAATTAGACAGCCAGCCTGAATGAGGCTAGGCTGATCGAGGTGAAATTATTACCCGTTACACTCATATTACCCATCGCTCTCATGGTGAGCGCGATGACGTGCTCCACCAGCAAGTTGTCGGCACAAACCACCGCGCCGAACAAATTTGACTGGAAGTCGATCGAGGAGGTTGAGAAGTATATCCGCCTTAAACCTGCCGATGAGAACTACCAGAAAATAACCTGGCACAGCACGGTTATCGCTGGCCAGCGTAAGGCACAGAATGAGGATAAGCCGCTTCTGCTTTGGCTCTACTTCGGAGACCCACGGGGCAACTGCTGACAGAATGGCGTCAAGACAAGACAGTTAGTCTTTAATGATCCAGACCTATCCGAGTATGCACGTGACCACTTTGTCGGAGTTGCCGCAAGTGATGTGGAATACAACAATCTACCAGCGGACGCCAAAGCCAAGGGGGAATACCAGTTTCTTCGTAAAGCCCTTACAGGTGCTCCTCATGGAATCCACCAGGGCATTTATGTTGTTACTCCCTCAGGCAAGTATTTGAAAAAAGCGAATGTCGGCTGGCCCAGTCTTGATCCCAAAAAGGCTCTAAGCCTCTTACGCGAGGCCGTCGCCGAATACCGTGCTATGTCCAAGAGTGAAAGGCTAGCCGCAGCACAGCTTGGCGATACCGCACGATCCATGTCGCCACGGCATGATGTCATTCCAGCACTCGAATGGGCGAAAATCCGCAGTACGACGCGCAGTTATCCATTCGAGGGAATGGAGCTTTTTGATCTGCGACATCCCGTTTATTATAAACTGGACCGACTATGGTTAACTCCTGAAGCCGCCCGCTCTCTCGTTCCTGCTAACCTCACTGTTGGCCAACAGTCATCGATTGGTGAAAAGGCTCTACGCCACCTCACTTACGATTGCCATCTCATGCTTGGTTGTCCACCGTGGTGGAAAGAAACGGTTAAAACCGCAGAGGTAAGCGTTAAGATTGTGAGTAAAAAAGGAAAACTCTATGACCTCCGCTATGTTGGTAAATTTCATTTCGATTCGGATACCAAGTATAACAAATCTTCATACCGAGGAAATTTGTTAGGTTCCGCGGTTTGGGACGAAGATAAGAAACAATTTTCCTCTCTGAAGTGGGTGACTCTCGGGCAAAGAAATCGCAAAGAGCTGAAATCTAACGAGACAAAAAGTAAAGTGCACATTACCACAGTGGGCAGTGTGTTTGAGCTCGACCCCATGCGTCCGAATGATAAAGGCCTTCCTCCACATCGATGGGAGGACGGTTATTCGAAAGCGATGAAACAACAGCTTGGCGCAACCGCTAGATAAACCGCTAGATAAACCGATTGATTGCCATGCGCAAGGGGGTGCCACCCCTCATTACATATTGCATGAGGATGTGGACATGATATAAGGGTAAGTTATGAAAAAGACTACCCTTGTTTTGTTAGGTTTTGTTGGATCTTTTGCTGCGTCATCGTATGCTGAAGATGTTGTGGATGTTCCATTGCTTGTTGAAAAGCCTTAGTATGAGTGGAGCAAGTTTGCCCTTGGAGTCACTTACGTCTATCAGGAGCAGGATTACAAACTGACGAATGCTAGTTTTACTCTGCCAGTTCCTTTTCCTTTGCCCCCTAATGCGGTGCAAGGCATTGAGAATACGGCCGACACCTTTACGTTAAAATTTTCCTACACACCTCACCCCTTTGTCACCTTTTTTGCCGTGGGGGGGCGTGTTGATGGATCTGTGGATGTGAGTGTAATACCCCCGATCGGTGATATCGCAGTGGATTACGATAGTTGGGTTTATGGCGGAGGAGTTACTCTTTCCTATGCCCATAAACACTATTTTGCCACAGTGACGGGAGCATACACCGTCGCCTCACTCGATGATGCGGATATCGACACTTTGGTTATATTACCCAAAGTGGGTGTGTATAACGAGAAGGGTGCCCTTTGGATCGGTGCACATTACCAGCGCACGGAACACAGCCAGGCAGGGGCAATTAACGTGCCTGCTCTTGGGGGATTGGTGACCTTCGACTTTGATCTTGAGGACGAGCACAACTGGAGCTGCCTCGTGGGTGGTCGTTGGAACTTTAATGAGGACCTTTCGATCACTGCCGAGCTAGGCTTTTCTGATCGGAAACAGTTCCTTATTTCGCTAGAGCGAAAATTCTAAAACAACCAATCATTCTCCACTAGTGCCGCATGCAACTGGCCGGCGGATGCAAAGACGAGAGGGACCTCTACACGGCCCTTCTGCGTGTTGTCGATTTCGCCGGAACGGGACCGAGTTTTTCTCAATACGAAACGCTATGGTGATATTATCCTCGGCGGATTTCAGAGCCCTTAAAGCGGATGGTGATGCGAAAGACCTTTTTTTCGCGACATTCGATCTTGCCCGTTACCAAATCAAAGCGTGATGGGATTTCCATCAGGTGGATATCAACTGAGGTTAAGAATCCACGCTCAGAAAGGGTATCGATAAGCATGTTGAGTGCTTTGGGTTTTCCTAACAAAGAATTCTCTGTGTTCACATGAGCTCTGCCTGAAATGGCATGCGGCACGATGATGGGCATGATTTTGGTGTCGATCAGCTCAACGACATCGGCAAACATTTCTGGGTGTTCTAGATTGTAGCGGTCGAGTCTGTATACCAGATCACGCCTCGCATGGCTGATGACATCACTAGCTTCCGGGAGGTTGCGTAACACATCATAGGTGCGTGGATCCAGTTCCAGGGAACTTTGATACTCGAGCTCGTGAAGGATGTTTTCCTGAACAGCATCGAGAGGAAGCTGGGCATTGATAAAGTGGTAATGGAAGATCTGTTTCAGGGAAAGCAACGCATCATAAGTCTGCTCCTTAAAAGTGCGATAACGGTTACGAGCGAGCTCTTCATTAGTGTCCGTTGGGCGTTCTTCCTGGAGCTCTCCTGAGCCTGTGCGCTTGACTTCCTCGTTGTGGGCGATGATTTCACGACCACGCTTAAGCTGACGGGCAATACTCTCGGCCTCATCAACAAAGAGAACCATAATATGGTAAATGGGCTGCTTGAAGTGAACCTTAAGGGGGGTGTCTTCGAATTCACGCCGCAGAGTGACCGTCTTATCGTAGAGCATTTTAATGCACTCCACCTGCACCTTGGTGCGGGGAAAGCCATCGAGAACAGCTCCCTCACGATAGGTTGGGTTGAGTAGTCTTCGGAACAGGATGTTGACGACTTCACGGTCGCCTACCATGTTACCTCCCGCTTTTAGCGCCTGCATTTCCGGAGTGTCGAGTAGCGAGCTGACAACAATTGGCTCGGCTGAAATGTCACGCACCTTACAGATGTAGGCCGTATTGGTGCCTTTTCCTGAACCGGGGGCTCCACCAAGAAGGATGAGTTCTTTAGGGAAGCGCATTTTTTCCCTTCCTCGCGCGGTTTCGAGTTCGTCCCAGACAGAGTCAAAAATGATCTGGGCGTCCTTGACTTCGAGATCGGGGCTTTTTTTAGGTGCTGGATCTGTGGTGCTCATGGGCATTTGGGTAGGGGATTCGAATAAAAAAGTCGAGACTTTAGCGCTTCTTGCGAGGGGTTAATTTTAACGTAGAAAATAAAGGCGGTCAGCTTATCATTTTCGGGAGAGACTGATTATTTTTATGATTGAGAGTTGTGATTGACAGGTTCTGAGGTAGGTCCCGTAATAATCATATCATGAATAATCATTTTGATCGGCGAAAGTTCATCGCTACTATGGGACTGGCTGCGGCCAGTAGTGTCGCTCCTACTCTGGGGCAATCAGCTAATAAAAACAGTAAGTTTCGCATCCTGCAAGTTGGTGTCGGAGGGATTGGAGGCATGGATAGAAACGGCCTGAAAAACCACCCGAAAGTTGAGTTTGCGGGCCTTTGCGACATTAACAAAAATAATTTGGGCAAGGTCAGCAAGCAGTTTCCTAAGGCGAAGACCTACGCCGACTGGCGGGTAGCTTACGAAAAAGACATGGACGACTATGATGCCGTGCTTGTCTGCACTCCAGACCACAGCCACGCGGTGACGGCTCTGCATGCCATGGCTCAAGACAAGCACCTCTACCTGCAAAAACCCGTCGTGCATCAGCTCGAGGAGATTGGAATGCTGAAAAAAGCACTCGCAGCCAAGCCCGACCTCGTTACTCAGATGGGCAACCAGCGCTCTGCTGGAAAGGACCGGAACCAGGCGATCGCCATTATCAAGTCAGGTGCACTTGGTAAGGTAGTTTCAGCATGGGCATGGACGGGTAAGGTAGCTAAGAACTCCTACTTCGATGGTGCATGGTTGGAGAAGTATCCCGTTACTAATCCAATGCCCAGCCACATCAATTGGGACCTTTGGAAAGGTTGCTGCACGGAAGACGTCCCCTATAGTAATAACTTAGCCAATAGAAAGTGGCGGACCTACTGGGAGTTCGGTGGTGGCCAGTTGACCGACTGGTGTTGTCACCTATTGGACATCATCTACCTTGCCATGGATCTTGATAATCCTATTTCCGTGCAGACTGACACCCCGAGGCCTGCCACTGCGATAGGGCACTCAGGTTTCAACCAGTCCCGCATTACCTTTAACAAGAGTAAATACACAGCCGGACAACGGTTTGTCATCCACTACAATGATCACGAAATCCATCCTCCATGTGGAGAGACTGGTTTGCCTATAGGACAGAGGTTCGGATCCAACCGCACGATGTTTGTTTGTGAAAATGGAACTCTAGTGATCGGTGCCAACGGTGGTATCGACATCTTCCAGAACGGCAAGAAGGTGGATAATTTCCCAATGCCGAAAGTGGCGTCACACAGTCACTGGCATGACTGGGTAGACAATTGTCTAGGCGCTAAGAAAGAACTGCTTGGTCGCCTCGAGGTTGGTGCAAATGTCACGGAAGCCGGCCTGCTTGCTACCAAAGCAACCCGCTTCCCGAACCGCGAACTCGCCTGGGACTCGAAAGCATGTCGCTTTAAAGATGATCCTCCCAATAAAAAGGTACTCAAGAGAGTTTACCGCGATGGCTTCAAGCCGCCAGCAGAGTTCACCTAGGCGATCTTAAGAAAGCGCCCTTTTTAACACACCAGCCGCCAGCTCTGAAAAATCGAGTTGAGCGGCTGTTTTTTGTCCACGTTCACTCATCTTCGCCCAAGTTTTCTGGACAATACGAAGCATTTTTCCCTCTTCGGTGTTCTCAATCAATAGATCGAATTGATGCTCGAGAAATACGAGACATAACGCGTCCTCAAGCGTCTGGCAGTCGGGGTCAGACTTCAGATTCTTCTTTTGATTTAAATCCTGAACTCGCTCGATGGTGTGATCATCATAACCCACCTCACGAAGGATCTCTGCCGACTTCTCAGCGTGGAATACTTTTAAACCAGAACGCCATTTTAAATAACCAGTTCGACCCATAGGCTGAGTGCTACGTGGGACTTTCCATCGGCAGATATGTTGACAGCGTGAGGCGAGCATGAGCTCCTCCGATGCTTCAGAGTCTAGTTTTTGCACAGCATCGGTTAACCGCTTGGCAAAGACTAATTCCTTGGGCTGCTCCACGCCATCAACTATCACGGCATGAGGGTCGAGTGCGTTAGCGGCGTCAAAGCGTTCGAAAGCTTGGCTTAGCAGGGCTTCATTCATGGAGGGAGAATGCTATCAGTCGGAGGATCGGGCAACTATGTTTTCCCCTTTCCTTGATTAAATCGCACAGGTGCGAAACCCAGTGAAGACGTCATTGCGCGATGGATAATAGGCTTGGCGATAAGTATTACGGATGAGCTGGGAGGAGGTGGCGCAGGAACCTCCTTTGGTCGTCTTGTGATCGCCAAACTGAAGAGTGGACATGTAGGGATACATATCCACGCAGAAGCCATCATAGGGGAGATACTGATTGGTGGTCCACTCCCACGCCGTGCCTAACATCTGTAAACAACCGAACGGGCTAGCTCCCTTCGGAAACTCGTCCACCGCAACTTGGCCCATACGTTTTCCATCCATATCCACACGTGTGGTATCCATCGTATTACCCCACGGGTAGCGGTTACCTTGAGGGCCACGTGCGGCGGCTTCCCACTCGTATTCCGTAGGCAGGCGTCGTCCAGCCCAGCGACAGAAAGCTTCAGCTTCCCAGTAGCTTACAAACATCACAGGGTGGTTAGGCTGGAGTGGATGCCAGCCATCGAATCGTTGCAGTATCCATTCTCCGTCTTGTTTTTTCCATGACGGTGGATGGAGGTGGGTGTCTTCGCGTAACCAGTGCCTACCGCCAAAGCACCAAAGGTTTTTGTTTTGATAACTACCATCTTCAACAAATTCGCGAAACTCACCACATGAGACGAGGGTTTTGGAAATGGCGAAGGCATCGAGCTCGGCGTTGAATCCGGGTTTTTCATTGTCGAAACAGAACCCCTCAAACGATGGCGGGGCAGCGGGTAGTCCGATGGGGTAGCTTCCTGCCGGGACGATAGCATCGCCCAGTGAGCAGGGTTTTGTACTGGTCTGGGTAGATGTTTCTAACTTGGTGGTAAACGTCGGCTCTGGGTATGTCAGCGCCTGCCTCGCCTGGATCAGAGATTCAATGTGCATGTCCTGATGATAGATGGAGTAAGCGCATAGGTACATCTGGTGGGGGATGGCATTGCCAGACTGAAGGAAGCTGCGCATTTCCTCGATGATACTCAGATAGTAATCAAGAGTAGTGGCTTTGTTAGGAATGACACCTTCTCGCCAACGGTCCTCGTGATAGTTTTCCAGAGAGTCCCAGACATCATCGTATCCGGGCATGCGCGCACCTTGATTATTGAGGTGACGCAGGAGGAAAAAATCGTAAAAAAAGGCGCAGTGCCCAAGTTCCCAAATTGGAGGATTGATTCCCCGGTGGTAGGGCACAGCGAGTTGATCATCGCTGAGGTCGTTGAGTAGGTCGAGCGTCCGCGTATTAGTCTCGTTTAACATACTCAGCAATAACGCAGTGGAGTCCATAGAAGCCACTATGTCTGACGCTGCGGAGGATGTCGAGACGGCACCTAGGAATAGTAATTTCAGAAATCTGGGTTAGAATCCCTCATGCACGAATTGCAATGCAAGCCCTGTAAGAAAGGAGCTACGCCAGTCACCGATGATGAGATCACAACCATGCTCGTTGATATTCCGGAGTGGGAGGTGCTTGAATACGACGGTGTTAAACGTCTGCGCCGTAGGTTCAAGTTCTCCAATTTTGTGAAGGCGATCGCGTTTACCAATGTCGTGTCTGAGATTGCTGAGGCTCAGCAACATCACCCGGCCATTCTCACTGAGTGGGGCCAAGTGACGGTGAGCTGGTGGACTCATTCTATCGGTGGCTTACACAAAAATGATTTTATAATGGCGTCACGTACCGATCGTTTGGAGCATGCTGAGTCTTGACAGCATAGCCTAGTGCATCCCATACACAGTCTCAGATGGACACAGCCCCATTATTAGAAATTCTACATGCCGACCCTGACTTTGTAGTGGTTAATAAAGTGAGCGGTATGCTCTCTGTGCCTGGGCGCGAGGTGAAGGATAGTGTCACCAATCGTGTGCGGACGATGTTTCCCGGTTGTAAGGAAAGCCCTGAAGTGCACCGACTGGACATGGATACATCCGGACTGATGGTCGTGGCTCGCACCGTGGAAGCGCATCGGAATATATCGATCCAGTTTCAAGACCGGCTGACTAAAAAACGTTATCAGGCCTTATTAGAGGGTAAGCTTGAAAGCCAGGGCGGCACCATTGAATTACCGTTTCGTCTCGATATAGATAATCGGCCGATCCAGATTTACGATGAAGTGCATGGGAAAATGGGTATCACCCATTGGGAAAATTTGGGGATAGAAGGCGAGTACACCCGTATTTCCTTTGTTCCCATCACCGGAAGAACCCATCAGCTACGTCTTCATGCCCATCACGAAAAAGGTCTCGGAATCCCCATCGTGGGTGATCCGTTTTATGGAACTGGAACAGGGCCTGGTCAGCTCAAGTTACATGCTTGTGAGCTGACCTTCGCGCATCCAGTGACGGGGGAGCAGCTGACCTTTAAGTCAGAACCGGGATTTTAATTATTAATCAGTGTCAGAGCAGGTTTTTATTGTCAAACGTGGCAACTCACACTAGCAAGTCCGCGCGCTGCTTCTGTAGCGTATCCTTATTGGAAATAATGGGGGGTAATGCGGGTATAGCATAGTGGTAATGCTCCAGCCTTCCAAGCTGACTAGGAGAGTTCGATTCTCTCTACCCGCTCCATCCAAACACCCTTTGTGGGTGTTTTTTTGTTTATGGTGAGAATGACTAAAGCCGCTTATGAGGGCGACCTCAAATGGTCAATGATATATAGCATTGTATAAAAGGGCATTGTTTGCCGCATTTGCATTTTCCTTCTAGCCGGATTGATTCACTGTTTCACTCCAATTATTCGTATTGATCGATGGGCCGTTGATGGCATTTGGTGATAAGGAAGGAGGCCGCGCATACACCCAGGGCAGCTCCAGTTAGTGCTCTGGCGGAATCCGTAAATAACTAACAAAAAATAGAAGTAGAAAATGGTAAACTTGGCCGGTTTACTAAACATCCCGCACTCGTCGCAGATGCGGAGGGACTTTCCCCCAAGAGGTGCCGACGACGGATTTTTCACAGTGGTCAACGTATCACAGAATGAACAGTAAAGCTGAGGAGTATCCTCCATTCTACTCAGAGTGATCACAGCGGTGCAGTGTTGACAGGTTGCTTCACGATAGAGGTGGCCTTCTCCTTTTTGCTCAAGCTCTTCACGTTCAAGCTTGGCCCATGAAGCGCTACGGGCAACATCGATAATTCCCTTTAATCGCTTAGAGGCGACTCCGGATACGGCAAAGGCACATACCGTTGGTTCTGATACTCCTGTGTGAATCGAGAGGCTGAGGCGATTGCCGTGTGTTTCTAGGCTGATGATTGCCTCGGCTGGTAGCTCAGCATCATCGAGTTTGAGCGTCTGACCATCGAAGCTTCCCTTTTTACGAAGGAACCCCTCCTCATCACCTGCGGCATCAATCCATTTGAACTTAAAATTCGTGATAACGTGTCCTCCCAATTGCCTAGTAGTCATGAACACATCCTGCTAGAAAAAGGCCATGACTGTAAAGCTGGGAAAAATACAAGGCCTCAACCCAGTTTTTTAACGATCTCTGTGATCGCGAGGAAGACGATATAGCCGCCAGCTCCACTCGCTAGCAACCAAATGTTGAGTTTGAATGTGGCCAAAAAGTCGTCGCCCTATTTGCCCGTAAATAAAGAGATGATATCGGGTGTGAACGCATACCCGATAGCTTCAGGGAAATCCCCCTTGTCGGGAAAGATGGGTCTAAAGAGCAAACAGGCGATTACCACGCCGGATACAATACTGATAATAAGTGAGATCACGTTTGCATCATCACAGAGGTCTTGGAAGAAGATGATTATAATAGTTAGAAAGGATTATCATGCCTGTTGTCGTTTGAGAGGTAAGGTCAGCAGATACGCAATCAACAACATCACAGCACTCGTCCACAGACAGGAAGACAAACCGCCCCAAAGAAACATCAATCCAGAGAGCAGCGTGCCGACCAGTCGTCCCCAAGCATTGGCCATGTAGTAAAACCCTACATTCAATGCAACCTGATCATCGCTGGTAAACGCCAGGATTAGGTAGGAGTGCACCGCTGAGTTGACCGCAAAGATGATGCCAAAAACAGCGAGTCCTCCGAGGATTGATGCCACAGGGTAAAACTGAAAATGTACAGCCACCGCAAGTAACGCCGTCACCAGAGTCAGCAAAGCAACCCATGTTGTGGCGGTCTTTCCAGGGGTGTGCCTAGGGACAAACTTCGGCGCGCTTGCCTGTATGATACCATAGCCAATCACCCAAGCGGCCATGAATGAGCCGACTTGATTAAAGCTCCAGCCTAGACTGGATTTAAGAAAAACAGGCAGAGCTACCACAAACCAAACATCACGCGAGGCAAAGAGGAAAAACCGTGCCGCCGATAACCAGTTGATCTCCCGACTCTTCGAAAACAACTGGGTGAACTTCACCTTCTGTTTGCTCTTGCCCATGTCCTGCTTGAGGAAAATGAGAGCAGCCACAAGCACGAGGGTTAAAGCTCCGGCCATCAACCAAAGGGCATGCACAAAGCCGAGCCATGTGAGTAACACCCCGCCTAACAAAAACCCGATTCCTTTGAGGGCATTTTTAGAACCCGTGAGGATTGAAACCCATTTAAACAGAGCGCCTTCACCATCCTTGACGAGCAATTTGACCGCACTCTTTGAACTCATCTTGGTCAAATCCTTGGCGATACCCGACAGTGCCTGCGATGCCATCACGTAACTCACCGAGAGGGTAGCAGCCCATGCTGGGTTCATCATCGAGAGCATCACCAGAGCCACCACCTGCAAGGCCAAGCCAGCATACAGGGTGAATTTCAATCCAACCCTTGATCCGATCCAACCTCCTAACAAATTAGTGAGAACTCCACAAAATTCATAGAGGAGAAAAAGGAACGCCAGCTGCACGGGTGAATACCCCAGCGCATGAAAATGCAGCAACACCAACATCCTCAAAGCCCCATCTGTGAGCGTAAACCCCCAGTAGGATGCCGTGACGATGCTGTAGCTTTTGATATTCATGAACGATAGAAATGGGTCTTATAGGACCCATAAGTCCTATATTGAATGAGCAACCTTCGCAGTGAGTTCCATCATACGGTTCGCGTAGCCGATTTCGTTATCATACCAGACTAGCAGCTTAAGCTGGGTGCCGTTAGTAACCATGGTTGAAAGTGCGTCGACAATTCCCGAGCGTTTGTCGTTGGTGTAATCGGCGGAGACCAAAGGTCGTTCTTCGTAACCAAGAATGCCTTTCAGCTCACCCTCGGAGGCTTCTTTGAGCAGGGCGTTAACCTCTTCCACAGTGGTTGGGTTAGGGAGTTCGAAAACACAGTCGGTCAATGACGCGTTGAGTAATGGTATTCGTACAGCGACGCCATCGAGTTTCCCTTTTAACTCAGGATAGATCATCGTGATTGCTGTGGCTGATCCGGTGGAGGTCGGGATCAAAGAGTTGAGGCACGAACGGGCACGTCTAAGATCCTTGTGCGGGGCATCCACGATCACTTGTGTGTTTGTCACATCATGCATGGTGGTAACCATGCCGTGTTTGATACCGAGCTTTTCATGGATCACCTTGACCACGGGGGCAATGCAGTTCGTGGTGCAGGATGCCGCAGTGAGCAGATGGTGTTTTTCGGGTTCATAGAGGTGATCGTTGCAGCCCATCACGATGTTGAGCGCGCCCTCTTTGACGGGTGCGGCGACAATGACTTTTTTAACCCCGGCATCAAAGTAGGGTTGGAGCAGCTCGGGGGTGCGGTATGCCCCTGTGGCGTCGATGACGATGTCAATCCCGCTGAGGTCCATCTCAGCAGGGCACGGGGCGTTGCTGTAGGCTACACTTTGGTCGCCGATGGAAAAGCTATCGGTATCATGGCTGATATCGCGATCCCACCTACCATGCACCGTGTCGAATTCCAGTAAATGAGCGGCCGTTTCCGATCCTCCGTGGAGTTCGTTAACGAGCTTGATGTTGTAGCTAGGGGCATCCCAGCCGGCGCGGAAGCCGAGTCGGCCCATACGGCCAAATCCATTGATAGCGATGTTCATAGTAAATGGGTAGTTAGATCGTTGGTGGATGATTGAATGTTGCAGAGTTCGGGTCGACCCTGACAACAATCTTGGGTGAGAAAATTCATGAGTTCACTCATACCCTCAATGTGGAGTTGGTAGATGATGGAGCGGCCGTTACGCTTAGACTTAATCAGTCCCGCATGGCTGAGTTCCTTGAGGTGGAAGGAAAGGGTAGGCTTGGGGATGCCAAGTACGAGCGATATTTCCCCTGCGCAGAGCCCATCTTCGCCGCTTTTGACTAAGAGTCTGAAGACTTCAAGTCGAGATGGCTGGGAAAGCGCCGATAGAGCAGTAGCTGCTTCAAATAGTTCCATGCATATGGAACTATCAAACTATTGGCGATGAGTCAAGTGACAGTATGGTCACAGTGCTGTCTTTTTGGGCGGGTAGAGGGCAATAAAGTCTCTTCTCCCGTAGGATACATCGGGCCTAGACTCATGGGTAATGACGCTCATTCTACAGCGAGCTATTTGTCTTCCTCACTAGGAGTTGGCTTGCCGACCACTATTTTCCCACCAACCAGCGACTGGGTTTTGACAGGTTTCATCATTGGAGGTGGTGCATCATGCAGAGACTGGGTGGAAACGGGGCCTGCGGCACCGCCGATTATCATCTGGGTGGGAGCGGGCTGGGGGACTAGAAGCGAAATTGATTCCTTCACCACGGCTGGTATGATGGGGGGGCTTTTTTCAGGAGTAGTAGCAGATGGCGTGTTAGCTGCTGCTGGAAGAGGTTGACCTGTACTTTCACCTGTAGGTCCCATTGCTGCCTGAGCTTGGGCGACGGTTATGGGCTGCCCTGCACCGCGTTCGGAGTCGATGACGATGTGTTTGGGGTCAACGCGCTCTATGGGAATGGTGACCGCTGGCGGCGGAGTGGGATCGCTGGCAACTCGGGATGACTGCACGTACATCTCGATGACGATATTTTCTGCAGTGACTTCATCAAGGTTGGGGATTTTTATCGGTGTGGTGTGGCCCTTCATGGCTTTTTTGAGCTGCTCGGCCTCTTTGGCATCCCGTTTCATCCAGGGAAGCTCCCCAAGAGTGGGCTTTTCCTCGTTGAAGTTGCCCCAGATTTTTTCTTTGTCGTCTGTCCAGAGGAGAAAGTGTTCGAGGTCCGCGCTAGCGAGGCTTTGATCTTCAGCCAGGGCGGCACCGTAAAATCGGGCCGCTTGCATCACCATACCATAGTGCATCAAGGCGTTGGCCAGTCCGAGGTTTTGCACGGCTTTACCTTTGTTGAGTTCCTGAATTCCAGTGAGCAATCTGATGGCTTTCCTCGGTGCTCCTTTTCCTAGGATCTTGATGGCAAAGCCAAGCTCGAGGTCAATGGCTGGTATTTCCGGGGCCTCCCAAACGACATTAGCTGCCTCCTTGGTTTTGCCTTCGTTATAAAGCAGCTGGGCGAGTTTTTTGCGGTTTTCCCAGTCGGTGGCGTCTTTTTCAATTAACTCACTGAGGTGGGATTCGGCGATATCCTGGGTGTTGGGGGCGTCTGACATACGGGATTGGAATGGGGATAGAGGGAAATATCTACCCTAGTCATCAGCCTCCGTCTAGGAGCATTCTGGGGGGGCTTTCTGAGGAGCTTTATTTATTCTCCGGCTTCTTTTCAGGAGCTGGATCCTTTTTGTCGCCATCCTGCTTCTTTTCTGGGACAAACTTGAGCACGGTACCATTGATGCAGTAGCGCTTGTCAGTAGGGGTATTAAACCCTTCGCCAGTGAATATGTGACCTAAATGGGCGTCGCACACGGAGCAACGGACTTCTGTGCGTGAACCATCGGGGTCGGTGATGGCTTTGACATTTTTGGCCTTGGATGGATCGTAGAAAGAGGGCCAGCCGCAGCGGGCGTCAAACTTTACCTTGGAGGAGAATAGTTCGGCATTACAGCCCACGCAGTAGTAGGTGCCAGCTCCCTGTTTTTTAAACTGCTTATAAACCGCACCACCGGGCGCTTCGGTTCCGGCTTTGCGTGCGATGCGATACTGCTCAGGGGTGAGTTGCTTTTTCCACTCCGCATCGGTTTTTTTTACGGGCTTCTGTGGTTGTTCAGGTGTTTTGTCGGCAGTTGGCATAGGGCTTTGTGATTGGACGCTGTTGATCATGAAGGTGGCAACGGTGCCACATACGGCAAGGAGTAAAAAAATTCGAAATGGAGTTTTCATCGTATCAATAGGATGCTGGAGAGACGCTTACTATTCCTTCCTAATCAAGATTTGTCAAATCCCCCAAGATTCATTGGCGCAACACGAGGCGTCATGTTCATCTGCCTGATTAGCCAGCAAGCCCGATCGGGAAGAAAATATTCAGCAGCATGGTGAGGAAGAAATTGGTGATTAGGATGGCGAGTGAGGAGTAAACCATTGCTCTTGTGGTGCCTTTACCCACACCCACTGCGCCATGGGATGCCTTCAGGCCTTGGTGGCAGGATATGATAACGATCAGGATGCCGAAGATAAAGCCTTTGATCAGGGAGATGTAGATGTCAGCCAGTTCGGTATGTCCACGGGTATGGTGAACCCACCAGGCCTCGGAGACACCAAAGGTTTGAGTCCCTACAATCCATGCTGCACCAATACCAAGTGCGGCGGCTTCGGTAATCAGCAGGGGAACAGAAACAAGCATGGCGAGAAATCGCGGTGTCACCAGAAAATCGACAGGGTCCACACTCATTGACCGAAGGGCGTCGATTTGTTCAGTGACTTTCATAGTGCCTATTTCCGCCGCCATGGAAGCTCCAACACGGCCTGAAAGCATCACGCCAGTGAGTACGGGACCAAGCTCCCGTAGCATACCGACACTGACGAGGGCACCTCCCATGGATTCCATTTTAAGTACACTAAGCTGAAATAGTCCCTGGGCAGCAAGTACGGCACCTACAAATGCGCCGGTGATGAGAACGACGGGTTGTGAGTTGAAACCGATCTCGACGATCTGTGCAAAGAACCGACGCCACCTACGTTTTCCGTGAAGAAGCGATTCACCGATTTTTAATACGAGTTCCGCCAGTTGACCAAGGTAGTCAAGTAAACCCAACATAGGGCGGCCTAGTGCGCGGAGTAGCATGACGGGAGTTTAAGTTCTAAGTTTCAAATACCAAACTCCAAATAGCGATTTTTCCAAAAGAAAAAAGCCGTGTCCGTTTCCCGGAGCGGCATTTTTGATGATTTTGTTGGGCTGCTAAACGGTGAGTGGTTTCATGGTTTTAGTTTATTAAGTGGAGAATTGGTCTTAACAGGGGATCGTCCGTCGCGAGATACTCCCCACAAATTTTGCCATTTAGATAGGTGATCGACAAAAAAAGACCCATGTCACACAGGGTGGCACGGGTCTTTTGTTAATTTTCAGTTCAGGAAAAAACCTGCGGTTTTGAAGCAAACCTAAGGTCTAAATACCTGAGAGGATGCTTACAGGGAACCTTTGAGGCTGGATGAGCACTTGAAACCAACGGTCTTAGAGGCCTTGATTTGCATAGCTTCACCAGTCTTAGGGTTGCGGCCCATACGAGCAGCACGATGCTTGACTTCAAAAGTACCAAAGCCAATGAGTTGGACTTTGCCATCTTTTTTTACACCACCAGCAATGCTGCTAAGCACAGCTGCTAGTGATTCTTCTGCGCAACGCTTGGTTGCATCATTTCCCATTGCTGATTGGATCGTTTCGACGAGTTCGGATTTATTCATAACGTGTGATTTTATGCCACTGATCATTGATAATGTAAAGTTAAATAATCATCTATTTTTCCTAGGGATTGCTTGACTTGCGGCGTTTTTTTGCTTGATAGCCAACTCTTAAAATTGGCTCGAGCCCCCCATTTCTAGGGAAATTTTTTGTTAGATGTTGTTAGGTTGGGTCGGATCCTTTGTAGCATAGGGGATTGACTGAGGGTCGCCTACGTGAGAAAACATCCATTATGGGATTGCAGGCCGCTACTAGAATTGAACGCGCGGCGATGTCTGTTAGATCAATTGCTTCGGCTATGCCAATGCGCGATGAAATGGAAATTGAACTGGCTGATGCGGTGGCGGCGGAGCAGCGCGGTTATTTTCTTCCCGACGAGGATGAGCGGATCAGAGAGGTGTTTGCTCGCTATTTATCCGTGCGGGCGGTATTGCTTGAGGTTGTTGAATCAATTCAACCCGTGCTCGATCAATGTGAAGGGATGGATGAGAGCGATGTCGACTGGGATCTTCAATTACGAATCTTCGTGGTTGGGTTTACCTCAGCCACGATGTTAGTGCGGTCGGCTACGTTTATGGTGGACCTGGCAAGTGATCGTCCCGTTGTCTGGAAAAAACTGGATGAGGCGGAGTCGCGCTACGGAATACCGGTGAAGAGTTTTACCATGGTTTATAAAAATTTAAGTTCATCGCAGAAGATGTGGCGATTCCACGAGGCGATGATGTTTTACGAAGTGCACGGTGAGGATGTTGCGGCACTTGCAGATGATCCCGTGGTGGGGGAGTTAGTTGCCATTTTGAATGTGGAGGCTCCATTTCTCCAATATAGAAAACGCGATTACATCAAAAGGAAGTGGGATTACCGCCTCCATTCCTTCAAGCGACGCCATGTTTCGGGATATAAAAAGGTGATGTTTCATCTTCTCAAGCTCAGCGGCAGTGCGATTGCCGAGATGAAGCAGCCATTTATTAAGGCTGCAGGGCAGGGGAAACGGGTAACCGCAGAGGTGATGGAAACAATCAGGCCCTTATTGCGGGCTGGTGATGTCTTTATCACCCGTCACGATGACGCGGTGAGTAATTTGTTTTTACCAGGTTTCTGGCCACATGCTGCATTATATATAGGGGATGAAGGGGAACGAAGTGAATTAGGGGTGAGGCTGGCAGAGTCTGACGGGCGCTGCTTGGATGGATTTGACTTTCTGGAGGCCAAAAAAGACGGTGTTATGTTCCGCCCGATGGGTGAGACACTGCAGGTAGATGCTTTTCTGGTGCTCCGTCCGAGGTTGGAGCCACACTTCAGAGCTGAAGCGTTGATGAGGGCCATGAGTCACGAAGGGAAACTCTATGATTTTATGTTCGATTTTAGAAAGGCTGATCGATTGGCCTGTACCGAGGTCGTTTATCGTAGCTACCACGGAGTAGGACCGGAATCGAAGCCCGTGACTTTCGAATTGCAACGTCACACCGGCAAACCTTGTATTTCAGCCGAAGACCTCATTGAACAGGCGCTGGCGTCGGGTGATTTTGAAAAGGTTGCCGACTACGGAGTGGAAGAGAACATCGTTCGGATATTTTAAGGATGAGGCTCTCCTTATCTACCTTCCATGCAATCACTTGTGTGCCGAATTGGTGACTTTGTGAAATATTTCACAAATAGACTTGCAGACAAATTGCCAGCGCGATATAGCCCCGTCCGCCCGATGAAGTATCGGCATCTGATCCATGGCTCAACTTTTCTCAGTGCGCACGCTTATTCCAGCCCTTCTTTTCCTTCTGTCCGGTGTGACATTTGCGAGTGAGGAGGCACACGCCCTGCCGCTCTACGCCGAGGAAATCATCGATGGTCTGCCCATCACCAACTCCATGCTGATGGTCTGGTTCGCGGCAATCGTCATCATTGTTTTCTGCCGCACAGCGACCAAGAAGATGAAACTCGTTCCAGCCGGCCTCCAGAACTTCGCTGAGTGGATCGTTGAGAGCCTTTACACTTTCCTTGAGGGGATTCTTGGAAAAGATCTCTGCAAGCGCACTTTCTGGTTCTTCGCCACTATTTTCCTGATGATCCTCGTCTGTAACTGGTCTGGCCTCATTCCCGGAATGGGAACCATCGGTCGTATCGACGACGGTCACTACACCCCATTCCTCCGTGGAGCCAACGCCGACCTTAACATGACAGGCGGCATGGCCATCACCTTCGCTCTCCTCTGGGTCTACTGGGCCGTGAGCGAAAATGGTATTAAAGGCTTCCTTGCCCACATTTTTGCACCTAAGGGCAAGTTTGGAGGAGTCATGAGAATCTTCATGACGGTCATCTTTTTCGCGGTCGGCCTTTTGGAGGTTGTCTCCATCCTGATGCGCCCCGTCGCTCTTACTTTCCGCCTCTATGGAAACGTCTTCGCTGGTGAGAATATTCTCGAGTCGATGATGCACGCGGTTCCTTCCTACCTCGCATGGCTTCCTCCCATGCCGTTCTATTTCTTGGAGCTTCTTGTTGGCCTGATTCAGGCTCTTGTATTCATGCTCCTTACAGCTGTCTTCCTGAAACTCATCTGTGACCACGGTGACGACCACGACGAAGAACACGCTCACTAATATTTCAATCAAATACAACTTTCCCCGATCTGACCATGGGCAAACCGTGGGGGTCGAAGAAAACAACAAAACCAAAACTAACTACAACCATGACACTTGAACTTATCCAAATGTATGCTGAGCTTCGCGGAAACCTCCACGTTGGTCTCGCAGCCCTCGGTGCTGGACTCGGCATCGGCCTCATCGGTGCAAAAGCTGCTGAAGCTACAGGCCGTAACCCAGGCGCCCAAGGTGGTATCCTTACCATCGCTATTATTCTGGCCGCTCTTGTGGAAGGTATCGTGTTCTTCGCGATCTTCCTTGCAAACAACGCTCAGTAATCAACTTAGTGCGGGGGTTGCCCCATGACTCAGGTCACGGTAACTCCCGCACATCTTTCCTTTTCTACATTATACTCTTTTCGGCATGATCGACTCCTTCACCTTCCTCGCCAGCAATGCGATTACCGAGGTAACTGACCCCTTTAATGTAAAGTGGCCACTTCTCATCGCGCAAACGATCAACTTCCTTGTGGTTGCATTCGTGCTGAAGAAATTTGCCTTTGGACCCATCCAGAATATGCTGGAGCAACGCCGCAAGCGTATTGCCGAGGGTGAAGACAAACTGAAGCGCATCGAGCAGCAGCTTGCTGACTCCGAGCAACGCACCCAAGAGGCCATCGATAAGGCCAACGCAGACGCCGCTCGCCTCATCAACGAAGCCAAAGAGAGCGCCGCA
>JASJLI010000001.1:0-30608 GCA_037620805.1 Akkermansiaceae bacterium | reverse complement strand
GATATACTTGTAGATTGTCTCATGGCTCACTTGAATGCCATGAATCTTAAGCCTACCACTGATTTGCTCAGGGCTGTGCTTTCGTTTTAGACGCTTCTCTACGACTTCTTTGATCTCGCCCTGAATCACTCGCTCACGACTGTTTTTCCCTTTCTTCCTTTTAGCCGATTTTTCATGGGCTTGCTTAGGTCGATAGCCCTTCTTTCCCTTATTGCGTTTGAGTTCCTTGTTTACAGCACTCTGACCAAAGCCTATGGCTTGAGCTATCTCAGATTGGGGTTTTTCTGCTTTATTCATTCGGTAGATTACTCCACGATCTTCCTCACGGAGGTGGCGGTTTTGCTTTTGCATTGTCTTTGTAGTAAAAAACAACGTTTACAGTATTCCCTCTGCCTCCGCTCCTAACATTTATTCCTTAACATATTGAATCCGCCGGTTAATAATCTGTATGTTTTATCCTAAAATTCTCTTCACTTCTTTTCTGGCAACAACGACTCTGCTCAGTGCGCAAGTAGCACCTGCAAAGATACCACCTGGTGACCACGTTCTAATGATCACCATTGATGATCTTAATGACTGGATTGGCTGTCTTTCTGACCCCGCAGATCCAAAGAAGGCTAACGGACATGTCACTGGTCGAGGTCATCCTCAGGCAAAGACGCCGAATCTAGATCGTCTTGCTAAGCGCGGCATACTTTTTACCAATGCCCACTGCCAGGCTCCAATTTGCCGTCCTTCACGCGCGAGCTTTATGTCAGGACTTCGACCCACGACCACGGGTCTTTATGGAAATCGCCCTCAATATGATGGCAAAGGTAAGTTGCAACCAGGTAATCAGGTGCCGTGGATGACACAGCGTTTTGAGCAGGCTGGATACGAAGTTTTCACGGCTGGCAAACTTCTTCATGCAAGTCGAAATAAACCACTAGGTGGTATTCCTTGTTTCAAGACTAGTCAGGGTCCTTACCCTCCCAAGAAGCTTGTTGTTCCGCCAGAGGTTGCAAAGCCTAGCATTTGGGACATCGGTGCATTTCCTGAAAAGGAGGAAGACTATACTGATCTGCGCATTGCAAAATGGACAGCAGACAACATCGCTAAGCCATTGAAACCAGGGGATAAACCGCGCTTTATGGCTTTAGGGTTTTACAATCCTCATTTACCTTTATTCGCGCCAAAGAAATGGTTTGATGCTGCGCCATCGAAAAAAGATGTCATATTACACGCCACACACGCTGATGATATGGACGACCTCCCGCCGATCGCAAAGCGCATCGCTTCCCGTGTTTCATTTCAGGAAGCTGCAGATTGGGCACGTTCCTCAGAAACTAACCTACGCACATTAACACAAGCCTACCTTGCCTGCACAACTGCTATGGATGACGCACTAGGGCATACTCTAGATGCACTCGATAAAAGTGATATGGCGGACAATACTTGGATTGTTGTTTTCTCTGATCATGGTTGGCACCTAGGTGAAAAAAACCATATTGCTAAGCAAACTCTATGGACTCGTTCTACTAGTGTACCGCTCATTATTATCCCTCCCAAGCGTTTGACAGACACGCCACGTGGAGCTCGCTGCGAAAGAGCCGTTGAATTGTTAGATATCTATCCTACTCTCGCAATAGCAACAAAACTACCTTCAGCTAAAAGCGATAAACTTCTTGATGGGATGAGCCTCATGCCTTGGATCGAAAATCCTTCTACTAAGAAAGAACGCCCAGCAATCACCACGATCTACGCGCATAATCACAGCCTGTGCGATACTCGCTGGCGTTATACTCGTTATGCAGATGGCAATGAAGAACTATACGATCGCCAAAAGGATCCTCACGAGTTTGATAATCTAATCAAACAGAAGGAAAACCGCGCTGACTTACAGACTGCGGTGAAAAGACTCTCCGCGTGGATTCCTAAAAAGGAACCTCGTGGACCAGATTTGGTTGATGATAGGGTGAAGAAGTAACACAGCACTGAGTGATAAATCCAAAGGCTGATACAGATTTTAGCCACGGTAAAAGGGGTAAAAGTCATAAAAGTAAAAGGGGTCATAAAAGAGGTCAGGCAGAGAAATGTATCATTGGTTCCTTGCCTTGCCACATTTCCTCAGGTAGAATACCCTCATGTCCCGTCAAGTTAGAGTGCAGTATGAGGATGCCATTTACCATGTGATGCCGCGAGGGAACCGCTTGGACAAGATTGTCCGCAGCGACGAGGACCGGGAGGCTTTTGAGGCAACACTTGAGGAAGTAGTGGGCAGGACAGGTTGGCGGGTGTATGCCTATGCGCTGATGGGCAACCATAACCCCCTTATCACCCCATGAAAGCCCCTCCGAACACCTCACCCAAAAAGCAAATTCCTAGCAATCACCAGACCGCCGATTGCTTTTAGCATCGCATCCAGGCTCTCGCCATTGCATACCATGGCTCAATCCTGCTTCGACCTTGCCATGATCACTTCCTACCTTCGCCAACTCTCCGGCTTTGGGCTCGCCGCCCTTTTCGCGGCCTCTCCGCTTGCCCAGGCCAGCCTCGACATCGGCGGCATTCTAACCATCGAGGGATCGATCCCGCTGGTCACCCAAGGCCTGTTTGAAGTCGGCGCCGCCGAAAACTTGGACGTTTACATCGGCGAAGGCGACGGGTTTCTACCGAACGGCGATGTCGACCCGGCCGCCCGCGGGGTCTTTATCTCCAATGCCACCGTCGGGATCGTCAAGTCAGGTTCAGACTACGCCGTGGTCGCGACCGGCAGTGCCGGATCGATCGGGCTCCCCGGAATCACCATCGCGGGCACCCTCACGGCCCGGGTGAACATGCTGTCCTCAGCCGTCAATGAAACCATCACCGTCCCGGGCAACCCGACCACGGTAAACGTCGTCTTCTCACCCGCTGAGACGGCCGCCGGCCCGGGCTCTCCCTTCTCCAGCATCACGGGCGGCGGCTTTGCCACCGACCTGGCCGGCCAGTTGATCAGCGGCGACCTGGCCGTCCACAAACTCTCCATCAACCGCAACGGCGGGACCGAGGTGGCGCTCAATCTCGGACTGGCCAATGCCAGCACCAGCTTCAGCAGCGGCATGACCGATCTCGTTTCGATGACCGATGCCTCCGGCAACTTCCTCGCCCTCTTCGATGGGGTCGCCGGATCGCTCGACGGCAATGTGTCGGTCGCTGCCGCCGCGAATGTCGGTCTCTATCGCATGGAAATCAACACCACCGGCACCGCCGTCGATCAGAGCTTCGTGGCAGGTGGCACCGCGATCGACGTCTCGGTCACCGCCGGAAACTTCGTCCGGATCGTGAGTCCGGGCAGCCTGCTCGACATCCTCGGACAAACGCTCAGCGGCGACTTCCTGTTCCAGCAGGAACCGGGCGGAGACGTGGTGGTGCAGGCAAGCGGGGTCACCACCTCCTTCAGCGATGGCCCTGCCAACCTGCTCTCCATGGGCGACGGCAGCGGCGGCAGCGGCGGCAGCGGCGTCATCGTCTTGTCACCTGCGGGAGCTGCCGGACAGATCGACGGCCCACTTTCCGTCAATGTCCCGGACGTGGCCCTCGCCGGCGGCTTGCAACTCGCCATCAACAGCACGGGGCTCGCCGTGAACCGCACCGTCAGCGCCAATGGTCTCCAATTCGATCTGAACCTTGAAGCTGGAAGCTACGTGAAGATGCGCGGTTCAAACATCAACCTGGCACTCGGAGGTCAGTCTCTCTTGGGTGATTTCGAGTTCCAACAGACCCCGGCCGGAGTCGTCGCCAGTGCCTCCGAGATCACCAGCGTCTTCGGCAATGGCATCGCCGACCTACTCACCTTGAACGGAGCGACCGGCATCATGCTCCTGACTTCCAACGGGGCCGGCACGATACTCAACGGGACGCTGGCCAGCTCCGACCCCGCCGCATCTCTCGCCGGCGCCTTCGACCTGCAAATCAATACCACCGGACTCTCCATCAACAAAACTGTGACCATTGGCGGCATCACCTCCCAGCTCGACCTTGCCGCCGGACCCTTCGTGAGTCTCACCGGCCAAAATGCCCAGCTTGCCATTCTCGGCTCCTCGGTCGCGGCGGATTTCTATTTCGAAAAATCGGGTGAGAACGTTATCGGGCAGGCTTCCAATGCGGCCCTGACCATCGACGACGGGGCAACCGACCTGCTCAGCCTGGGCAACAGTTCCGGCGTGTTGTTCATCAGCCCCTCCGGCACCGCCATGCAATTGTCCGGCGAACTTGCGCTCGCGGTTCCCGGCACCACCACCTCGGGACCCTTCACTGCCTCCGCCAACACCGGCGCGGCGGCGATCAGCGAAAACTTCTCTCTTTCCGGCCAAAGCGTTTCACTCGCTCTGCCCGGCGGGCCCTTCATCCGGGTCGCCGGGGCAGATGCCTCTCTAACAGTCTACGGTAAGACCATCGTCGGAGACCTGGTCTTCGAGAAGGAGGGCACCAGCGCCATCAAGGGGCTCGTTTCCAATGGAGCCTCGACCCTCGGCGACAATCTCATCGTGCTCGCCGAACTCACCGGCCCCCTTCTCCTCTCCGCTGATGGCGCCGCCCTCGAACTGACCGGCAACATCGCTCCGGCGGTTCCCGGTCTCGTCTCAGCCTCCCCCTTCAGCCTCCAGATCAACGGCACCGGATCAGCCATCGACCAGACCTTCGGACTCGGAGGCACAAGCTACACCATCAACCTTGCCGACGGGACCTTCCAAACCGTCGGACTGGGCGCGACGATCGAGGTGGCCGGGCTCGACCTGAACGGTGACTTCATCTTCCAGGAAGTTTCCCCAGAAGCTATCAACCTGATCGCCAGCGATGTCAGCTTCTCGATGGGGTTCGGTATTCTAACAGTCACCGACGGAGCCGGAGCCTTCCGCTTGAGTGCGGCCGGCGCAGCCGGTGTGCTCTCCTTGGCCGGCACCGCCTTTAGCGCCCCCAACGTCACACTTGGCGGAGCCGCCAACCGCCTCGAGATCAACACCGGCACTGCAGCCATCAGCGAAACCCTGAACGTTTCTGGCCAGTCGATCTTGCTCGACCTGCCCGGCGGGCCCTTCATCCGAGTCGCCGGGGCGGATACTCCTCTAACAGTTAACGGCAAGACCATCATCGGAGACCTGATCCTCGAGGAAGAAGGCACCAGCGCCATCAAGGGACTCGTTTCCAATGGAGCCTCGACCCTTGGCACCAATCTCGTCGCACTCAGCAACCTCACGGGCGCGGTTCTCATCATTCCAAGTGGCGCCGCCCTCGAACTGACCGGCAACATCGCTTCGGCGGTCCCCGGTCTCGTCTCAGCCTCTCCCTTCAGCCTCCAGATCAACGGCACCGGATCAGCCATCGACCAGACCTTCGGACTCGGAGGCACAAGCTACACGATCAACCTTGCCGACGGGACCTTCCAAACCGTCGGACTGGGCTCGACGATCGAGGTGGCCGGGCTCGACCTGACCGGGGACTTCAGCTTCGAGGAAGTCTTTCCCGGAATCATCCACTTGCTCGCCAACGACGTCGGTTTCTCCATGGGAGCCGGCATCCTCACCGCCACCGGTGGAGCCGGCACTCTGCGGCTGAATGCGAATGGAGCCGCCGGTGTGCTCTCCCTCGGCGGCACCGCCTTCAGCGCTCCCCACGTCACGCTTAGCGGGTCCGCCGACCGCGCCGAAATCAACACCGGTTCCCAAGTGGTCAACGAAACCTTCGATGTTGCCGGCCAGGCGATCTTACTCGACCTGCCCGCCGGTCCCTTCGTCCGGCTTCCCCTGCTTGGTGCCATCGTCACGCAGAACCGCCTGCTCCTCGGGGGCGCTCCAGCCACCTTCTCCGGCGACGCCATGATCCAAGACGTCGGCGGAGCAGCCCGGCTCGACGTCCTCAATTTCAGCCCGCTGGGAACCGGCACCACCCTGAGCCCGGGAACCGGCACCGCCTCCCTCACGGAAGGCAGCCTCATCACCAACCTGCTGGCACTCGCCGTGGATTTCGGCACCAAGCTCGACAGCCCGCTCATCATCACCGGCGGCACCTTCGACGTCGGCTCCCCGGTCCCGCTGCGCATTCATCCGGGCTCCCTCAAGTCCGGCGATGTCACGCTGATCGACTTCTCATCGGCGGCCAGTGCCGTCACCGCCAGCGACTTCCAGGTCTTCCCTCCTCTTCCCACCGGCTTCAGCCTCGCCGTCAGCGGCGGCAAGCTCCTGCTCTCCAGCGCGGTCAAATCCGACTCCGATGACGACGGCCTCAGCGACGATTGGGAGGACCTCTACGGACCGGACACCACCAGCCTCAGCCCCACCGACAACAGCGATGGCGATCTCTATCCCGCCCTCATCGAGTTCGCACTCGGACTCAACCCCACCATCCCCGATAGCCCCGTCCTGACTCCCTCCATAGAAATGATCGGAGGAGAGAAATACCTCACCCTCACTTACCCGAGAAACCCGGATACCATCGGACTGTTAGGCATCTTCACCCAGCGCTCCACCGACCTCGGCCTTACCGATCCATGGTCCACCGATGACACCATCTGGCAATCCGGCACCGACAGCCAGATCACCTATCGCTCCATCTTCCCCATCACTTCCGGAACCCCCGAGTTCCTCCGGCTCGAAGTCGTGAAGCCTTGAAAAAGAAAAGTGGGACAATCCCCCATCGCTCGACAAGCCCCAAGTCGGAATAAATAGGTACCTAATCTCGACGAAACTTTGGTGTAGACCCCGAAACCAGTGGTTCAGATTGGCATACTAGATTTCGCCAATTTCGCCGTAAGGCCATCAAAGCCTTATAGAATAAAGTAGGGCCGCAGGGACTTGAACCCTGGACAAAGGGATTATGAGTCCCCTGCTCTAACCAACTGAGCTACAGCCCCTTTTATATCTCTCACAGAAAGCCGAAGCTCCCTTGAGTGGAGGCGCAATATACCTATTTGCCTCCTTCTGACAATTCCTTATTAGGGCAAAATCACATCCTCCTGTGACCACTGACCACCGTGGGGACATCCGTAACCTTGACAGCAAGCTCTCAAAGCCTGATAAATCATTCATTAAACCCACTTTTATACATTCGCTGTAAAGGTAGAAGACAAAGTAGTAACGTTGAAGACCGTCGTGGAACCACTGTCCGCGGAGGAGCAGGAGGAGGAGGTCGTGGTGGCCCGGCGATGGGAGGAGCCATGGGCAGCATTGTTTTTGCCCTGTTCAAACGAGGCAGCGGAAAAACCAAGCTGATTCTCATCGTGGGTGTCATCGCGGCATGTTTCCTCTTTAAAATCAATCCGCTCTCCCTACTTGGGTTCTCCAGCGGCGGCGGCGGTGGTGGCACGGAAATGGTGCAAAACCCGATAAAGAGACATTCAATTACCTCTCCACCCTAAAGGCCGACAATAAGGACATTTGGAACAAACTCTTACCCAAATACAGCCTCAAATATCGCCCGTCAAAAATGGTGATCTACTCAGATAAAACCGTTATGAAGGGAGGGATTGCTGACGCAAAAATGGGTCCCTTTTACTCCCCAAGTGAAGAAACAATCTACATCGACCCTTCCTTTTTCCAAGAACTCAAACGTCGGTACGGAGCCAAGGGCGACTTTGCAGGAGCCTACGTTCTGGCACATGAAGTGGGACACCACATCCAGAAAATCATGAAACGAACTGATTATGTTCACAACCAACATAATAAGATTTCGAAAACAGAGTATAACAAGCTGTCGGTTCGTCTTGAGCTGCATGCTGACTTCCTCGCGGGTGTCTTCGCCCATCACGGGCAGGCGCAGTTTAAATTTCTAGAAAATGGCGATATCAAAGAAGCCATGGACTACGCGTCAGCTATCGGCGACGACAAGCTTCAGGAACAAGCTCACGGGCACGTTCAGCCAGAGCTATTTACCCACGGCACTTCTGAACAGCGGCAACGTTGATTCATGCGTGGCTATAAAAGCGTTGATCTTCGGGATGGTGAGGAAATTTACAAAATCCCCTACGATCAGCTGTAACACCATGACCGAGAAGTAACGCAACCATTTCGGGAAAGCGCCCGGCCCCTAATTAACCGCGAAGCGCAAATTCATCACCATCCCTTAAAATGGAACATTCGTCTCTTTTGAAGTGCTAAGTGGTATAAGCATTCTTGACCTTTTTCCCATTTTCTCGAAGATGTTGCCCATGTGGAAATACCTACTCTTTCTTTTTCCTGCAGCTTTTGCGCTACTACTGAACTCATGCTCCAGTGGAGGTGGATCCGGTGTCGTTTATGGCCCACCTAATATGGGAGGACCTTCAACAGCTGAACGCGCAGCCAAGATCGCTAGCGAGCCAACTGGAAATTTCTTCTACGGTCGACGTTACTACATTCAAAAAACTCGGTTCTGGGGATATCTCCGCAAACCTGGCCAAAGCGCTAGATCCGCGCAGCTTGTGGTATTTAATGAGGCTCAGAAACGTAACCCCGATCGATTATCTGAGACTGGCCCTGTAGGTCGACGTTATGGTTTTGATCAAAACTATGAATACCGTATCAACGGCTATTACACGGGTCAAAAAGTCTACGAGGTAAACTCTAATCAGATCCTGCCCGAATTTATGCTAACCGGCTACGAAATGATCACACCCAACCCCGGTTGGCTGTTTAGTCCGAAGGATCACTACAATCCTCAGAGCATCACACTCAGACCACGATACTAGGTATGGCTATCTCACGCGAAGACATCGCTGCGGTGCTAGACGAAATTGCACTATTGTTAGAAATCAAAGGCGAGAACCCGTTTAAAACTCGGGCCTATCGAAATGGAGCAGAAACGGTGCGAAATTTCCAAGGCGAGATCGTCGCCATGGCTGCCGCAAACAACCTTGAAGGAATCAAGGGTATAGGCGCCGCCTTGCAACAAAAAATCCACGAGCTAGCTAGCACAGGGAAGCTGGAATTCCACCAAAACCTTCGGGCCGAATTCCCAGAAGGACTCTTCGACCTCTTTGGCATCCAGGGACTGGGACCTAAAAAAGTCCGAGCTCTCTACGACAAATTAAAGGTGGATTCCATCGATGCGCTCAAGGCAGTATGCAATGACGGCAGCGCCGCCGCACTTCCAGGATTTGGTAAAAAATCCATCGAGAAGCTCCTCGAATCCATCGCGATGAAAGAGCAGTTCGCTGACCTCTTCCGACTCGGTGACGTGGCTCCACTGGCTGAAACCATGCTTGAAACCCTACGCCAGCACTCTGATGTGCTGCGGGTTGCCATTGCTGGATCATACCGAAGGAGTAAAGAGATTCTCCACGACCTCGACTTCCTTGTCGCCACCTCGGAACCGGCGAAAATGACGAAGTTTTTCACCACACTTCCCGAGGTTCACTCGGTGATTGCCTGCGGTGATACCAAGGCCGCGATCCGACTCGAAAACGGCCTCCAGTGCGACCTACGTGCCGTTTCCAATGACCAGTTCCCGTTCGCCCTCCAATATTTTTCAGGAAGTAAGGAACACAACGTCGCCCTGCGGTCCAGAGCTCTCAAGTACGGATGGTCGCTTAATGAGTATGGTTTTACTCCTAAAGATAAAACCTCTCCTGCCGCACCCGCCGTCAAAGAGGAGGCTGATATCTATCGCATTCTAGAACTCGACCGCATACCGCCCGAACTCCGTGAAAACATGGGTGAGATCGAAGCCGCCGAGGTAGGAGAAATCCCCCGCCTGATCGAACTTGAGAACCTCCGCGGTACATTCCATAACCACACCACGGAATCCGACGGCAAAAACTCTCTCGAGGAAATGGCCGAAGCGGCCCGTGATCTCGGACTACAATATCTCGGTATCTCCGATCACTCAAAATCCCAGTTCCAAGCTCGAGGACTGCAGCCTGATCGGCTCCTACGCCAGATTGATGCCATTCGTGAGATCAACAAACAGTGGGATGACTTCCAAATTTTCTCCGGCACCGAAGTCGACATACTCAAGGACGGCACCCTTGATTTTGAAGACGATTTGTTAGACAAACTCGACTACTGCGTAGGATCGATTCACGGTTCATTTCAACTTTCTGAAAAGGACCAAACCGCTCGCATCATTCGCGCCATGGAAAACCCGCACATCACCATGATCGGCCACCTAACGGGAAGACTTCTTCTGAAAAGAAAAGGCTACGAACTGAACATGGAAAAGATATTCGATTGTGCTGCCGCTACAGGCACCATCATCGAGTTAAACTGCAACCCGCGCCGACTCGATATGGACTGGCGCCACTGGCACCGTGCACGTGACAAGGGAGTGCTGACGTCCATCAACCCAGATGCTCACGATATAGCGCATCTGCAATACCTTGCCTTTGGTGTCCGCGTCGCCCGCAAGGGATGGCTAAGAAAAGAAGATGTGCTGAATACTCGGACACTTGAAGAAGTACGTGAGTTTATTAGTGCGCCGAAGGGGAATAGGTAGGGGCGTATATATTGATGATTGGCGATCATCCCTCAATCTTCTTCAACCGAGCAGCCACCCACTCAGCCTCTTCTTTGAGCTCATATTTCTCATAAAACGATTTGAGCTTTTTTACCTCGCAGTAGGTGAAAACTTCACAGCATGCTGCATCTTCCGAAGGCAAACTGGGCAGAGATGCATCGGACTCGCATCCGCTTCAGTCAAGTGATTAGCTCCATTCATATTGCAGTGATAATGGACGCAATGACGAATGCCAAAAATGTGGTCAGTTTCATGAGTCAACACTTTGGCCGCTCTGCGTAAAACGAGTTTCCTCACTTCTTTTTCATCCACAGGTTCTTCCCCGTGCCATGACGGATGATATCGAGCAAAGCTAAACACTCCGACCCAAGCCTTAGTCCTAGCCTGACCAAAAACAAAGTTCCATCCCGCACCTGCATACAGATCTGTCATAGTCAGCCCCAAAACCGAATAAGCGGTCGCGAGAAGTTTACGTTCTAACATATCCAGCACATCTGTGGTGAGTAATTGTTTCTTCCCACCATTTACCCGCGAGTTCACACTGAAAGCGACAATCGGAGGCAGGATTTCAACCTTCATTGGATAGTAGTATGCCTTGGCATACTCGCGAAGCACCTCGATGCTCGGAGCCTTACCATGCTCAAACGCCCCGATCGGCTGAATATATAGAATGCGTCGTTCCCAGGCAGGGATGTTGGGCTTGGAGCGCACAAACTGCGGGTAGGTCTGTCCAGCCTCCTTGTGCTGCGATAGCTAATCTCCAGGCCCAGGGTCAGGAATTGCGTCAAAATCCCCCGTGTTGGTGTAGGCCTCTTTCATCTCCTTAGGCAATCCGGATATAGCCCCTACGGCAGCCTCTCGGTCACTTTTCTTGGGGACCATAAACTTCGCTACAGCCACCCCCATGAGGAGCAAAGCCAACAGCAACAGGTATTTGTGAAATTTTTTCAGCATCTTCATCAATACCATAACGCACAATACATGACGTTTATAAGGGAAAAAATTGCGTGTTCCATTCTCCTAATCCATTATAACCCCACCTAGACACCACCCACACTGACTCACGTGACATCTACCGATAATAAATCTGACCTCAAAAAATCCGCCAAACGTGAACTTAAAGCAATTTCCACGGGACAGCTTACGGCGAGTGAGAGTGCCGCGCTGGTGATGCGGTTTATTAAAAACGAGGAAAAGAACATCCTGAAACGTCATCGCAAGGGTGCTGGTGGATTGGAAATCGCCTCCGCTCGATCCGAGCTGCTCGATGCGGTGCTCGGAGTCATGTTTAAAGCCGCGATTAGCAGGCAGGAAGGTGATAAACCTGAAGTAGCTTTGGTAGCACAGGGTGGATACGGCCGAGGCCACCTCAACCCAGGTTCAGACCTCGATCTTCTGTTTCTCCTTCCGAGCGACTCACACAAACTACCCAAAAGTATTTCAAAAACCATTGAGGAAATCCTCTACATCCTCTGGGACGCCGGATTCAAGGTGGGGCACGCGTGCCGATCCATCGATGAATGTGTCAGTGAGGCACGTAAAGACCAACAGAGTAAAACCGCCCTAATGGATGCGCGTTACATTGTAGGTGATAAAAAGCTCTATAAAACCTTCACCAAGCGTTTTGATAAAGTGTGTGTCAAAAAAGGCCAAGAGGCATTTTTGGATTTGCGGCGTAAAGATTTACGAAGCCGCCACGGCAAATACTCTCACACCGTTTTTCTCCAAGAACCCCATGTCAAAGAAAGCTGCGGAGGCCTGCGCGACTACCATAACGTCCTCTGGATAGCGCATGTCAAACTTGGATTTATTACCCTTGAGGAGCTCGTCACAGCCAAGGTCATCACCAAGAGCACCTGCCGCCAGCTCACTGAGGGTTACGATTTCGTCCACCGTGTCCGCAATGAACTTCATTACGAGAGTGGTCGGTGCACAGACATCCTTACGCTCAGGCTCCAAGGCGTTGTCGCAACAAACTTTAGCTACCCGCAAAAGACTATTTTACGCCGATGCGAGGCATTCATGCGCGATTACTACCGCCACACGCGCGCCATCTACAGACACAGCACCTCGCTGATGGAATACTTTGAAATCGAATACCAGGACCGGCCAAACAACCGACTATTAGGAATGATTCCTTTTCCTCGGAAAAAGAAAAAAACTGAGAAATTTGATGGTTTTATGGCAAAGAACGGCCGTATTTTTCTAGAGCATAAAGACGCACTCGAAGAGGATCCTAATCGAGTCATGCGTTTGTTCCAGCACTGCCAACTTCGCTCACTAAAGCTCAGTCCGCAGGCACGGAAATATATCCACATCGCCGGCAAAAAGATCGATCGCTCGTTCCGCTACAACATCAAGAACCGAGAAACCTTCCGCGCTATCCTCCAGCGCAAAGGTGAGGTTGCACATATTCTACGCATGATGCATCGCACTAAGATCTTGGACTACTACCTGCCAGAATTTGGAGCCATGGATTGTCTCGTTCAACACGAGTTTTTCCACCGCTACACGGCCGACGAGCACACGCTACGATGCATTGATCAACTCGATAGCCTGACCGACCCCCCCGATGAAAAAGATCCAGATCGCAAGCTCTACCGTCAGCTTCTCCATAAAGTTCAAGATCCATACGCACTTTACCTCGCCCTGATCCTGCATGATTCCGGTCGCGCCGAAAATGTACGTGAGCACATTGATGGATCCACCATACTCGCTGACAAAGTCTGCCGCCGACTTCAGATCCGTAGTGGTCGCAGGGCGATGATCATGTTCCTCGTGGACCACCATCTAACATTCTGGCGCTATGCGACTAGTCGTGATCTATCAGACATTTCCGTGATTGAGGAGTTTGCCGGTCTAATGAAGGACAAACGTAATCTCGATGCCCTACTGTTATTTACCTGGGCCGACTCTAATGGCACCAACGATGAAGCATGGTCGCCGTGGAAGGAAACGCTGATGCTCCAGCTCTACGATTCCACACGCCTCTGGCTGAAAGAGGGCAAGGAACACTTCAAATCCACTCTCTCAGAACACAAAGTCAAATTGCTCGAACGCTGCCGCAAGGCACTCAGCCCGTCCTACCACGAGCAGATGGAACATCACTTCGAGCGCATGCCTGCTCCCTACTTCCGATTCAGAGAGCCACGCAATATCTCCCTGCATATTAAGTCAGTCCATACATTTCTCAAACGCGCCCGAGCATCTCACGATGGCGCATTCGTCTGCGACATGACCTGGATCGCCCGCGATGATCGCTCCCATACAGAACTTCTCGTCACTGCGTGGAACCGTCCGCTCTTCCTTGAAAAAGTTTGTTGCGCTCTGGCTGCACACGAGATCAACATCATCAGCGCAGACGTCTACACCCGCACCGATGGTATCGTCTGTGACCTATTTCAAGTCTGCACGATGGATCGTGGGCCCGTCACTTCCGAACGCGATCAAAAGCGGGTGTTAGAAACTTTCCAGGCCATCAACGCAGACTCGGATCCACATAAGGATTACGAGCCTCGAAAATTCCTTAAACCCAAAACCAATCTACTACGCACGGACAGTAGTGAAGGAGGTATTCCCTTCCCCACACTCGTTCAAATTTCGAACGAACTGAGCTCTACCTGCACATCGATTGACATCCAAGCGCTCGACCGCATTGGCCTTCTACACGACCTCTTCCTCACGATTGGACAAATGGGTCTAGCCACCATCCACGCCCGCATCTGCACCGAGAAGGGAGCCGCCATGGACACCCTCTACGTCACCTGGCCCGATGGATCTAAAGTATTAGACGAAGACAAGCACCGCGAAGTCGAACACACCCTTGGTGAGTTGATTAAATAAAATCCTAGAGTTGTAAAAAGCCCAGAGGGCTGCCCGCCCCTTCTAACATCATGAAAACAAACATCCTATCATTGCTCTATGTCATCACCACATACTGCACAATAACATCAGCTTTGCTTGCAAAGGACACCCCGATTGACATCGCGGAAAGCAAGTTGCTCTACAAGGATGACTTCAACGGAGATCTCTCCCAATGGGTAATCGAGCAAATGACCGGTGGCACGACAACCATCAAAAACGAGCAACTAGACATCAACGATGCAAAAGGTTGCACCGTTTGGTTCAAACATAAACTGACAGGTGCCATCATGATCGAATTTGAAGCGAGCCTGATCAAGAAGGGCGGACAGTATGATCGACTAAGTGATTTGAACTGTTTTTGGATGGCCACCGATCCAAAGAATCCGAAAGACCTGTTTGCAAACCAGAAACGCGGCGGATTATTTAAGAACTACCATCCGCTGCGATTATACTACGTAGGATATGGAGCCAACCATAACACCACAACTCGGTTTCGACGCTATCCCGGTGATAGTTCCCGTCCGTGCCTTCCGGGACATGACCTTCAGGATAAAAAGTTCATGCATACAGCGAATAAAACGATCAAAATTCAGATCATCGCCAAGGATTCAAAAATCCAGTACCTGCGCGACGGTGTGATCGTTTTTAATTTTACAGACAAGGCCCCCTATTCTGAAGGGTGGTTCGGTTTGAGAACGGTGAACAACCATATGAAAATTGACAATTTTCGAGTTTATCAACTGGCTACACCTACACCAAAATAGGAAGGCGCTCCCAATAGCGGGTGCTAGACGTTCTACAAAATAATTCTAAGAAAATGTCCTTTCGGGGTTCTAATAAAATATGACAACAACCCAAAATCAAATCATCAAGGTGCTCGCGCTCCTCTGGGTCACCTTGGGGGTAAACAGTTCATGGGCCGCCAAAGCTCCCATGGGCGAAGACAAGCTGAACTCTTTGAGAGCAACAAGTTTGTCGGGATGCTGACCAGCTTTGAATCCGTAGCGGTGCTCAAGGGTAAAGCTCCGGATTCTTTGAAGGTGATTCATTTCCTGCTCAAGCCCGACTCGAAACTGATGAACGACGTTCCAGGTCTGGTTTCCTTCCTCACTAAGCCGAACTCACTTGAGGTCCATAAGAAGGCGAAGGCCAAAGAAGAAGGCTTGAAGAAATTGGTTGCGCTGAAACGTGCCGTCAATACGTGTCCACCAGAATGCCTTCTCTTTTTGAAAAAGAGGACGGACGGTCGATTCGAGGCCGTATCGGGCCAGGTTGATCCTGATTCTTCTGTGCGAATTATCGCGAAAGAAGGACTCTAGAACTTCACCAAAGAAACAGCGCATCAACGCCCTACTCCAACAGCCCCATTTCCTTCGCCTTTTGCATCGGGATGGCTTTCGCTTGGCAAACTTGTTGCCAGCCAGGAAAGTTCCATTTGTTAGGAAAACCGCAGCACTGCTCGGGCTTGACGGGATTGATGCGGCAATCTGTGCCATCGAGCATGATGCACTCGTGGTTTTCTTTTTCGATTAAAGAAAGACCATCGCGGTTCATTCGGAGACGGGTGTATTTCTCAATGAAGGCGGGGGTCTCCATACCAAGAAAATTGGCGATTTTTTCAATCTCATCATCTTCCACACGTACATCGCCCGGCCATTTACAGCAGGCGGTGCAGCGATCACATTGATACCAGACGTCGGACATCTCAGGGGGACAGCAGTCAGCGGTCGGAAAGCAGGTGTCAGGAGGAGGGAATGCGGAGCCTTTTTCCAATTCCAATATTGGTGCTCTTTAAATTATTGGCACGCTGGATGGCGCTAACCGATGCTTTATAGCGGCGTGACAGACCGTAGAGTGTATCACCTCTCTTCACGGTGTGATAACGAGAGCTAGGACGCGGGGTTGGCTTTTTAACTGGGCGAGGTGCTGCACGGACAGGGGCTGGGCGAGGTGCTGCCGCTACGACTGTGCCCCGGCTTCCTGATAGAGCGCGAGGTGCTGCTCCGGGTTGAGGAATAAGAGACGGGCTTCCGGAGGTGATGGATTTGTAATGCTTATTCACCTTGGCGAGGAACCACTGCCACTTGGCGCCGGGGTGACCATTATCGAGAAGGTAGTGCGGGCAGTTTTTGTGAGGTGTGCTCAGACCTTTACGTGCCCAATGATAGTGAGGGACAATCTTACGCAGCGGGATGTTGTGTTTGTGCATCAGGTACGCCGCTAACTTTGCGGTCCGCTCAATCGTAGCCGAGCGGCTGTTACCTTTGTTTTCACACATCTCAATGGCTAAGGAGTAGCGGTTGCCAGGGCCATCGAAATCGGCATGTTCACCTTGTTCATTGGTAGGCAGGTGTTGGACGGCGCGGTATTGATCGGTGGTGAAGTGCCAGACGAGGTAGCCGATACGGTTGCCTCCTTTACGTTTAGGGGCGCGGAGTTTTCCGTTTTTAAGTGCCATGGAGTGGCGTAGTGCATTAGCACTGCTGGAATAATTTTGTGTGCTGTGGATGGTGATGTATTTGGGAATCATCGTCCGACGATACTTCCGTGCATGGGTGCCTCGTGGTATATAATCCCTTTTAACATTCACCTCGCGATAGAGGGCGCTTGGACTCTTAGATGGCGCAGATGGTATAGGCCCGTAATTACCTCCCGCAGAGGCCGTCGCACCGTAGCCAGAAGACGCTGACGAACGGTCCGTTTTCGAAGACACGCCACTCGATGGAGAGCATGCTGATAACACAAAAAAAGCCCCTAGCAGTGCCGCGCACTGCAACCAAATAATGAATCCCCATTTCATGCCGCCAGTCATACCGCACATTACGTAGAAAAAAAAGGGATCATTTCATTTATTTTGGCGATCTTAACCATCAAGATTCCCGTCTTTTTCATTGCAGCACCTACTCATGTAGCTTGCCCTTGTATCCGACTAGCAGTATACATCTCCACCGGTGTCCTCCCAGACTCCATATAAACCCTCGGGTAACCCCACAGTATCGTCAAACATACCTGGAATTACCGAGACTAGAGAAACTCCGCCGTTCGAGAAACGGCTGGAGGCGCTTGTACGAGGACAGGTATTGGCTGAGTTTGATCCTGTTGATGAAGCGGCCCTGGCGTTTGTAGCCGCTCTGTCAGCACATGCGAATACGGAGGGAAACAAAGGTTCTCGGCTCTGGCTCACCCATCCCAATCCAAGGGTGAGAGACCGTGTTGCCGCTGAGCTCGGCCTTTGGGATGTCAGGCCACTGCTGCTACCAGATCTTCCCGAGTCCAGTGGTGACGAGGTAACGGCAGCCCCGGAAACCATTGCCGAAAGATTATCGGTGATGAACACTCTTTGCTCCCCAACTGTCGGAAACAAACCACAGGTCGTCATCCTATCGCCAGACTCGCTCAAGGACGCCACCCCTTCTCCGCAAAGTTTACGAGACTCAGCTCTAAAGCTCACGATCGGTGACAACCTTGATCCGGATGACTTAGAAAAACAACTGACCAGCCATGGGTATGAAAGAGTTACCCAGGTGCACGCCCATGGACAATTGGCACGCCGTGGTGGAATCATGGATATCTTTTCCTGGCATGCTTCCACACCTCTGAGAGTGGAATTTTTTGACACTGAGCTCGAGTCGCTGCGTGAGTTTGATGTCGATTCCCAAGTCTCAACCCGTAAAGTCAAACAATCAGAAATCACCGTAGCCGAAGCCGAACAAACAGCAACGGTTGCCAATTATATGCAATCGGGTGACCGCTTGTTAGCCTCGGGTAACGATACCCCTCCGCAAGCCGATGGTGTCATTGATGACGATGGCGACATCGATCATGAGACCCTCTGCGCAGGCAGCCCTCTAGGCACATTTGAAGCTGGTGATTTTATCCTCAACGAAGCACGCAGGCATCGATTTTTCCAACAGATCGCTGAGTGGCGAGCTGATGAGTGGTCGATCTACCTAACCTTTTCCAACAAGGGGGAAAAAGAACGCTTCGAGGAATTAGTGGATGAGGATTTTTTCAAATCCAGTTCTCATACTCACACCCGGGTCACGCCACTATCTGGAGAACTGGTGCAGGGATTTACCGTTCCCTGCGCAAAGCTTGCCTTCATTTCCTCGGCTGAATTATTTGGTCGCTACCAGACGCCTCAAACTCGGAGAAAAACCACCCGGCTTGACCATCAGCGGAGGGCTCGAGCACAGACGGCGTTGGAGGACATCAAAGATGGTGACCTCGTCGTACACGCGGAATATGGAATAGGTAGGTTTGAGGGTATCGAACACGATGAAGAGGGCCACGAGGAAATCCACATTGGCTACCGTGACGGCGCCATCCTCAGTGTTCCATTAGACCACTCTCACCTTCTTTCTAAATATGTCGGACTTGGTGGCAAGGACCCAGATCTCACACGTCTCGGAAGTGCCTCGTGGAGCAAGGCTCGGAGTTCGGCTGAAAAATCGATCCTTGATTACGCAGCCAAGCTTCTCCAAATGCAGGCTGAGCGGCAGACGATGGTTGGGTACTCCCACCCACCGGATACACGCTGGATGTGGGAGTTTGAAAACTCCTTCCACCACAATGTCACACCTGGTCAGCGTGATGCGATCGAGGATGTTAAGGAGGATATGGAATCAGACAAACCCATGGACAGGCTTATCTGTGGTGATGTTGGTTTTGGAAAAACGGAGGTCGCGATTCGAGCCGCATTCAAGGCTGTCACCGGAGGGAAACAGGCTGCCATTCTTGTACCTACCACGGTACTCGCCGAGCAGCACTGGCGCACAATTCGAGAGCGTATGTCTGACTACCCAATTCGCATCGATCTACTGAACCGTTTCCGCAAGGCCAGCGAGGTGAAAGAAACACTGAAGGGCCTCAAGGATGGCTCAGTGGACATCGTGATTGGAACCCACCGGCTGATCTCGAAGGATGTTTCCTACAAAGATCTCGGCGTAGCCATCGTTGATGAAGAGCAACGTTTCGGAGTCAAACACAAGGAGCGCTTCAAGGAGATGTTCCATAACATCGACGTCCTAACACTTTCTGCGACACCAATCCCCCGCACTCTGTATCTTTCACTGATGGGCGCGCGTGACATGTCGACCATTGATACACCCCTCCCCGGAAAAGTGCCGATCAACACCTCCATCCACGGCTACGATGAACGGGTGATCCGTGAGTCAATCCGACGCGAATTAAAACGCGGCGGGCAGGTATTCTTTCTCCACAATCGGGTACAGAGCATCGACCTAGTGCAATCGATGCTCAAAAAGCTCGTCCCTGAGGCGAGCTGCGTGGTCGGCCACGGCCAGATGGAAAAAGACGAACTCGAGGTGGTCATGCGCACCTTCGTCCAAGGAAAAGCTGATATCCTGTTAGCCACCACCATCATTGAGAGCGGTATTGATATTCCAAATGCCAACACGATCATCATCGACCGAGCCGACCGCTTTGGTCTCGCTGATCTCTATCAACTCCGTGGTCGGGTAGGCCGAGCCGGAGGTCAAGCCTACGCGATCCTGATGCTCCCCCGCGACCTCATCAATGGTGATGCCCGCAAACGCATCAATGCCATTCAACAATACACCGCACTTGGTTCCGGATTTAAAATCGCCATGCGCGACTTGGAAATCCGCGGCGCGGGTAATTTGTTAGGCACCAAGCAATCGGGCCACATCGCTGCGGTTGGGTTCGATCTCTACTGCCAGCTCCTCCGCCAATCGATCGACCGCTTGCGCGATGGGAAAACCAGCCAACGTGTCGATGTCACCCTGCGTGCCGACTTCCTCTATTTCAGCGAAGCGGAATCCACTCACCTCGATCCTGATAATCAGAATTTAGGGGCCTATCTCCCGACCACTTACATGCCCGAAGCCCGGCTTCGTATTTCGGCCTACAAAGAGCTCGCAGAGCTTATTTCGTTTAAAGAGCTTAAGTCGCTCCGAACCCGCTGGCTGGATCGATTTGGTAAGGCCCCGGTCCCGGCCGAGAATCTTCTTCTCGCTACTGAAGTCAAACTCGCCGCAGCGCAAGCCAGTATCAGCACCGTGGAAATACGTGAACAGCGTCTCATGCTGACTCGTAATGGAGAGTATATTTTCCTGACAGGGAAACGCTTCCCTCGCCTCGCAGAGGTCGAGCCAGAGAAAAAGCTTCGCGAGACGCTGCAGATGCTCAAATCCATCTAATTTTGAGGTAAAATCACCCATACCGACGTACTCGCCACGGGTCATTCAGCTAGGCATGTAACTTTTTAACACAAAATTTGAACACTTCACCGTATTGAAGACGTCTACCCTTGTAGCTTGTCATAAGCAGGAATAACCTTCAAACTTCATCTGAGCCTGATATCAACCCCTTCAAAACAACAACAACCTTTCCCTCCTTGTAATGATCACTCTAAAACATACCATTTTCCTAGCCCTTGTGGGACTTAGTTCCCTAGCCATCCAAGCCCAAGCCCGCGAAGTCACAGGCATCGCAGCCAAGGTAAATGGCCGTGTCATCACCAAAAACGAAGTTAACTACCACCTGACTCCGTATCGGCAGCAGCTTGATGCCTCGATGCCGCGTAAGGGACCTCAATATAACTCCCTGGTTAAAAAAGCACGTGGTGAGATTCTCGATAGCCTAATCGAACGCGAACTCATCCTGTCTGAGTTCCGTGTCAAGACAGGCGACCGTAAGCTCCCCTCCCATGCGATCGATCAGGAAATCAATCGCCAGGTCCGCGAGCTCTATAACAATAGTCGAACCGAGTTTAACAAATCCCTGCGTCAGGCTGGTGTTACTCCACAACAACACCGTCGCGAGACTGAGAAAAAGCTCATCGTACAGGCCATGCGCTCCCAGCAGTTCAAAAATGCTGTGCCCCCACTCCCAAATGAAGTTCAGGCAGAGTATAACAAACACAAAAACAAGATGCGTGACACCACCGGCGATGCCCTTGAATACCACAAAATTTACATCCCTAAATTTGATGCTCAAAATGCCTTAGTCACCCCTAAAACTCAGCTTGAACTGGCTGAGGATATTGTTGCTAAATTAAAAAAGGGAGCCAAATTCGAAGACCTTGCCAAACAGCATTCACAAGACGCTTGGGCTGCTGAAGGTGGCAAGGTGGAGAAAACAAAACGCACCGACCTCTCACCTACCTTCGCCGCCATCCTGATGGAAACAGAGACTGGCAAAACCCTCGGACCACTCGAGGACGGTCGTGGATTTACCATCGTCAGACTCGATAAAAAATACTACGGGCCAGCTCCATCATTAAGCAAAGTACGTCCCGCCATCGAGGGCCGAGTTCGCGCACGCAAAAACAAGTCCAAGCACGATCGCTGGATGAAACGCCTCCGCGATAACGGGATGATTGAGAAGAAGATGTAGTGCCTATTGGAATTAGGAAACAGATATTCAGGAAACAGATATTCGAAAATAGGATCTAGTGCCGCTGGGGCGGCATTCCTTTTTTCGATCGCCGCCCAAGCGACACAGTTTTCGCCCATTCCCCACTTCCAAATCCCAATTAACTATAACACTATGGAACAGATCAAATCACTCTTTGACCTCACCGGACAGGTCGCTGTTGTCATCGGTGGCACAGGAAACCTTTGCGGCAGCATGGGCATCGCCCTCGCTCGCGCTGGAGCCGAGGTAATCCTTGTCGGCCGTAACCCAGAAAACGCCATCGACAAACTCGCTACCATCGATGAGTTCGGAGGTAAGTCTTGGTTTCATAAAGCCGATGTTAGTAATCGTCAGGAAGTCGACGACCTCCTAACAACCGTGTTACTCAGGTCTGAAAAAGTGGACATCCTTGTCAATGGCGCTGGGGTTGGATCAGGCACACCATTTCTCGAAATCACCGAAGAAGAACTCGACGGCCTCATGGCAGTGAACTTCAAAAGTGTTTTTATTGCCTGCCAAATTTTCGGGCAGCACTTCGTCGACCATCACGAGCCCTGCAGTATCATCAACATGGGATCAATGGCTGGAAACATGCCCGTTTCCGGTGTTTTCGCCTACTCGGCCGCCAAAGCGGCTGTGCACAACCTCAGCAAAAACCTCGCACGCGAATGGGCCGAACACGATATCCGGGTCAACACCTTGGTGCCCGGGTTTTTTCCATCGACTGAGGCATCCCAACAAGGCGACGAAACCCGCGCACTAGAAATTCTACGCCACACCCCGATGTCTCGTTTCGGCAACGCTAACGAACTCACTGGAGCTACGCTGATGCTCGCCTCCAACAACGCGGGCTCATTTATCACCGGCACAGAAATCGTCATCGACGGCGGCTTCTCAGCCATGACTATTTAATTAGGAGTCAGGAAGCGGGAGGCAGGCGTCAGGCACATCCTGATTAATCAATCCAAGCCCGCCTCCCGCTCCCTGACTCCCGCCTCCTGAAATTGATCATCTATATCCACATTCCGTTTTGTCACAGGATCTGCCCCTACTGCTCCTTCTATAAACACACCCCGGGAGATACGGACAAAAGGGCGTTTATTCAGGCGATCCTCAAGGAAGCCCAAGTAACTGCTGCTACCAAAATTTCAGGGCAGAAAATCACGACCCTCTACCTTGGTGGGGGCACGCCATCGATGCTATCACCCAGTCATCTAACCGAACTTTTTGAGGGGCTTCACGAAACCCTCTCATTAGAAAACACGCATATCACGTTAGAGGCAAACCCAGCCACCTTTGGTCACGCCAAGGCGGCACTCTTTAAAGATCTGGGAGTCAACCGAACCTCCCTCGGCATCCAATCGTTTTCCAAGCACATCCTCCAAACACTCGGTCGTGAACACAATCCTGAGCAAGCTGCCGAGGCCGTGCACACACTCCGTGCGTCCAACATGGATGAAATCAATATCGACCTGATGTTCTCAATCCCCGGGCAGACCCAAGCCGATTGGTCACATTCGCTCGACACCGCCATCGGCCTGGAGCCCGACCATATTTCTGCCTACAATCTCACCTACGAGGAGGATACTGAATTTATCGACCGCCTCACCGAGGGCCACTACGCTGAATGCGAGGACACCAATGCTGAGATGTTTACGCTCGCGCACGACAAACTAACCTCCGCTGGTTTCCATCACTATGAAACATCGAATTACGCCCGTCCCGGCAAGGAGTCTCAGCACAACCTCGCCTACTGGCACGGTGACGACTACCTAGGACTCGGACCTTCTGCCGTTTCCACCGTCGCTGGCATCCGATGGAAAAACCTTCCTGATACGGCCAACTACATCCACGCCGTCGAAACGGTTGGTCACTCGATGAGCGAGTCGGAAACCATTGATGACGACGCCTTTCGCACAGAGCGTATCGCACTGTTGCTTCGCACCACAGAGGGGCTGCCGACGCAATACCTCGAAGACTCGCCTGATGGAGCAGTCGAGCATTTGACAGCCAATGGTATCGCACGTATTAAAAACAACCGCCTACGTCTCATTGGCGATGGCCCGTTGCTAGTCGATGCCATCGCCGAGCAATTGGTTTAGGATCAGACCGCTTCTAACCCTGTTTATAAAATCTGGGGAAGGACATCCCCGTAAAACAGTTCGCTTTTATTAAATTACAGCCGACCTGTGCATGATTTCCGATCAAATAATTCTGCCAAATACGGCTCAGATTCAACCAGTAAAACTCAACAAAACCTTAAGCTGAGTAAAATTTGAAACTGAAATCAAAAGTTTACGAGATTTAGTGCAATCTCGGCTGTTTCATCTACGTAAAGACGCATGATCATCACAAAAATAGATGCGCCTACCTAAAAACGATGTAAGCTATTCTGCAAATACTGCCTAAACCGCCATTCCGAAGAGATTAGATTTCCCGATCAGCATTTTACGCACGCTTTCTGCCATTGACATAACCACTCCAATCCGCTTTTTACCCCCCATGAAACTTGTGCTCTACCTGTTCATTTTGCTCGGTGCCACACTGCTCTCGTTTGACCTTGCCAAAGAGGTCAAAGCCATTGAGGTGGAACCTATGCCGGAGCCTACCAAGCCCGTGCAACCTCAGGTATCCGCCCCAACGCCGCAACAGGCTCCTAATGGCCATTCAGAAGCACTCAAGCAGTTGCAGGATGAGCTCGCCAAATGCACTGCGGATATTGAGAAAGCACCTGATCAGTCTGCGCCTTATGCTAAGCGAGCTGAAGCGTATGTGCAGCTACGACAGTATGAAAATGCCATAGCAGACCTTGATAAGGCATCCTCTATTTCCCCGAAGGATGCCGACGTTTATTTCCAGCGCGCTTACATTCTAATCGCCACTGGTAAGGCCGATGAAGCGGTTGCCGACTTCACGAAGGTGTTGGAAATTGATCCACTCCACTCCAAAGCGCGACTCTACAGAGCTATCATTCACTATCGTAATAAACGATTCCAACCCGCTCTCGACGACTGCCTTGCGCTGCTCAAACACGACCCCAATTTCTACGATGCCCACATCACAGCATCACGTTGCTACATGGAGCTCAACAACAAGGCAAAAGCCATAGAACACCTAGAAACCTACATCGCCAATGCCAAGGACCCCGAAGGCATTAAAGAAGCTCGCCAACTCCTTCAGCTTTGGAATGAGGAACCCGACACAACAACCAACCCAGTAACACCAGGCACCGATAATGAATAAGCTCACACTCACCACCACATTGGTTGCTAGTGCAGCCGTCTGCCTACTTCACTCATCATGTCGTGAAAAAGGAGAGGTGCAACACTTCCGCACCCCTAAGGCCGACAAGGCATCACAAGCTGAAACCCCAACACCAGCATCTCCTGCAGCGCCTACATCACCAGCTGCCGGCGCTACTAATACAGCACCCTACAGCTGGATGTTACCCGACGGCTGGACTGCCCTGCCCGCAAGTGGCATGCGCCTAGCCACCATCAACATCCCCTCAACACCTCCGCTCAGTGCCTCCATCACAGAGTTTGGTGGAACACTGGCAGGCAACGTCAACCGCTGGCGTGGTCAACTCGGACTAGCGGCGCTACCCGAATCAGAAGTCGACGCCACGCTTCAAGAAATAGAGACTAAGCTTGGAAAAGGATACATCGTTTCTCTCTTCAACCCCGCCACACCCAAGAAAGGTCTGCTGGCAGCCATTATTCCGCGTCCATCAGGAAGATCCGTTTTCATCAAAATCCCTGGCGACTCTGCCGAACTAAACAAGATCTCGGCGGAATTCACTGCCTTTGCTAAGTCACTCACCTCCGCAGCCAAATAGTCCCATAGTCCATGAGTAAACCACACCCAGTACTACGGCCGCTCAAGCCGCTGGCATCCGCCGCTATCTTTTATTACGCCACACTCTGGCTCGTAGTTCTCGTCGTGGTCGGCACCCTCAACCAGAAATACTTTGGCCTACACTACAGTCTGGAAAAATATTTCTCCGCCTGGTTTATCCAACCGATGGACATGCCCATATGGCTACCCGCTGGCCGCCTGACCATGACCGTGATCCTGGTCGGCCTGACATCCAAGCTCCTTGTCGGCTCCAAGTGGAAAGCTAAAAACATCGGCATCAACATCACCCACGTCGGAGTGTTCCTACTCATGATCGGCTCCGTCATCACGGCTTACACCACCACTGAGGGGCATATAAGTATTCGGGAGGGTGCAGAATCATCAACGTTCCAGAATTCTCACGATGTGGAGATCGCCGTCACTGATCGGTCCGACGCCGAATACGACAACACCACTACATTCACTCAAGGGTTTTTCCACAGCGATCAAACTTTCTCAGATGACGCAGTGCCTTTGAGCTTCAAGGTCATCAATTTTTACAAAAATTGCTCACCCGTCGCCCGTGGCGATTCTGATTCATCCGCACAACTCAAAGGACGAGCCGCTAACATCAAACTCAAAGAGCTCCCTGGTGATAATAAAGATCAGAACATGCGAGGAGTCGAAGTTGAGATCTCGGGTCTATCAGCTGATCAAAATGGTACTTACGTCTTTATCGCTCACCCAGAGTGGAAGCCTGCCGAGCTAACAGCAGATAACGGCAAGACCTATGAAATCTCCCTGAGAGCCAAGCACCACCAACTGCCATTTAGCATCTACCTCAAAGACTTTGAGAAACTAGACCACGCTGGCACATCCATGGCTCGTGCCTATTCATCCAAGGTTAAGGTCACTCAGGATGAATCCACTGAGGATATCAAAATCTACATGAACCATCCGCTCAGACGGAATAACTACACCCTCTATCAGGCATCATTCAGCCAAAGAGGTATTGAGACCACTGTTCTCCAAGTTGTTTATAACAGAGGTCAGCTGATGCCCTACATCTCGGTCGTCGTCATCTTTATCGGCCTGTTGGTCCACTGCATCCTGCAGGTTCCCCGCCTGATTGTAGCTGCTCAGAAAAGAAACCAGCCACGCAACATTTCCTAGAGCCCCCCTAGAGCCCAAAGCCATGAACCGCCACTCTTTCAAAACGACCATCAAAGCTAGCTTCCAAGCCCTCACCCTGATTGCTTTCCTGACCTCGTTGGCTGGATCCAGCCTAGCCCAGTCGCCATCCGAGCCTCCGGAAAAAGATATCTCCGCAGAGTCTGGAAAAATCCTGGCCAATATCCCCATTCAAAATGCCGGACGTATCAAGCCATTCGATTCATTTGCCCGCTTCACGCTGCTTTCCTGTTATCACAAATCAAAAATTGACGACCTCAGCGCCAGCCAGTGGATGGCTCAGCTACTGCTCGATCCCATGGCTGCCTACGACGTGAGGTGTTTTAGAATCAAAAATGAAGACCTTATCGATGACCTCGGGCTAAAGAAAAAAGGAGCTGGCCCATACGTCTATAGCTTTAATGAACTGCGCACCACCATCGACGCTCAGCGCTCACGAGCCCAGACCATTCAGCAGAGGGACAAGAAACACCGCACTCTGGTTGAAGAGCAACTCGGCAAGCTCTACAGCGCCGTTTACAACTACTTCTCCATCAGCCGATCCCTCACCTGCTTGACTCCGGAATTCATCATCAACAACGAGCAACTCGCCAAGGAGCTCGACCTCCCACTCGGAAAACCATTCAGCTTTTTCCAGATACATAAGAAGTGGGACCAGTTTACAAAAGCCGTTGAAAATCTAAAAACGACCTTCGATCGGTCTAACCCATACCACTTAGCCATCTTCGATCTAGTAAGTCGCATCAGGGACATCCAACAGCGCGATTCCGCCGTAGCTACTTTCACGATCATCCCGCCAGACACTGATCCCATTCACAAGGAATGGCTCACCCCATGGGCAGCTCTTGACCCCCAGCACGAACTCTCTACTAAGCAGCTCAAACTCCTCACAGAACTAGAGGCCACCATCACGGCTCTTTCTACCAGAGAAGAAGAAACAGCCCTAACACACAAAGAGACCTACCTGGAAAACTCGCACGAAGAGACCACCACCCTGGCCAACCGCGAAGTCTTCTACAACAAATTTGATGCCTTTACGCGGAGTATCGCCTTTTACATCCTCGGTTTCCTCCTACTAGCCCTCAGCTGGCTCTTTGCTGGCAAAACATTGCGCTGGGCAAGTTGGGGAGTCGTCCTCACCGGTTGCCTTTTCCACGGCGGAGGTCTCCTCTTACGGATGATTATCCGCGGTCGTCCAGCCCCCGTCACAACCATCTACGAGTCGATCATCTTTGTCGGATTCATTTGCGTTTTATTAGGACTCATCATCGAGTTTCGCCGTCGTGATGGGCTCGGATTACTGATTTCAACGGTCCCTGGCATGATCCTCCACTTTGTTGGATTTAAGTATGCGATGGAAGGCGATACCATGGGACGCCTTGTCGCCGTGTTAGACTCCAATTTCTGGCTCTCTACTCACGTGGTTAGCATCACCATCGGATACGGAGCTGCTGCAGTCGCGGGACTTACCGCCAATGCCTATTTGTTTGTCCGACTCTTCAAGCCTAACAATAAAGACCTCATCAAGAGTATCTCCAAAAACTTCATCGGCGTCACCCTGCTCGCCCTGCTCTTCTGTATCACTGGAACCATTCTTGGTGGCATATGGGGTGACGAATCCTGGGGTCGCTTCTGGGGATGGGACCCCAAAGAAAACGGCGCCCTACTGCTCTGCCTCTGGCTACTTATAGTCCTCCACGGAAAATGGGGTAAACAACTTAAGGAACTGGGTGTTGCCACCATGCTTGCGCTGACCAATATCGCCGTCCTGCTCGCCTGGTTCGGCGTTAACCTACTCAGCGTAGGACTCCACAGCTACGGTTTCACCGAAGGTGCTGCATTCTATCTATTGATCGCCTGCAGTGCCATCCTCGTACTCACAGCCCTCCCCGCTTTCATCATCTACATCCGCGACGCAACTCAGGTGAAAGCACCCCAGCAACCTTAAGCTTCCTGTCTCCCGACTCCTGACACCCGACTCCTGAATTATGACTTCCCGCGAACGTTTCCTCGCCTCTATCCGACGTGAACCCACCGACCGCACCCCCGTCTGGGTCATGCGTCAAGCCGGCCGCTACCTCCCGGAATATCGTAAATTAAAGGAGAAATACTCCTTCACCGAGATGGTGAAATCGCCGGAGTTAGCCACCGAGGTTACCCTACAACCGCTAAAACGATTCCCACTCGACGCTGCGATCATTTTTTCCGATATCCTCATTATACCCGAGGCACTTGGTCAGCCGTATCACTTCCGCGATGGTGGCGGCATCGGTATGGACTACATCCTCGATTCGGTTGATAAAATCAACGCTCTCGACGCCTCCGACATTGAAGAAAAACTCGCCTACCTGCCCGCTGCACTGCGCATGACACGTGGCGAGATCGGTGAAGATAAAACTCTGCTCGGTTTCGGTGGCTCACCTTGGACTCTGGCTGCCTACATGACTGAAGGCGGCTCACTCAAGGATCTAGCCGCACTGAAAACACTCTACTACTCCGAGCCCGCTACATTCGAGCTGCTGATGGAGAAAATCACTTCAGCGGTTATCGATCTTTTCAAAATGAAAATCGATGCCGGTGTAGACGCCCTCCAAATCTTCGACTCCGCTGGTGCCTTCTGCCCAGCTGACCACTACGAAGGTATGTCCATGAAGTGGATCAAACGGATCATCGACTCCCTTCCTGAAGACTTCCCTGTCATCATTTTTGCCAAAGGCATGGCCCACCAACGCGAAACCTTGGTCAACACCGGAGCCAGCGTGCTGAGCATCGACTGGACGATCGACCTGCCTAGTTACTACGACGCCCTTCCCGACAACGTAGCTGTCCAGGGTAACCTCGACCCACTCATCCTTAGCTCCAGCGCCGACGTCGTCCGCACGGAAACAACCCGACTCCTTGAAAAAATGAAAGGCCGTCACGGCCACATTCTTAACCTCGGCCACGGAATCCTTCCCTCCGCCAAACCTGAGAACATGCAGGTTCTGTGTGATACCGTTGCTGAGTTCTCTGCTTAGCTAGCGCATCTATTGCTGATTACTTCTTGGCAATTGCTATCAAATTGAACTGTTCCCCACTCCGTTTATGAGGTGGCTATGTTCACTCCCGATCTCGATCTCATCCGAAAGTATAACCAGCCGGGGCCACGTTATACATCATACCCGACTGCACCTCACTTTAGCGAGGATACGGACAAGGCCGCGCTTGCTGCGCAGACTGAGACTGAAGACTCTGACCTCTCTCTTTACTTTCATATCGCGTTCTGTCGGTCGCTCTGCTGGTTCTGTGGCTGCACCAAAATCATCACCACTCAGCAGGACAAGGCGGACCACTAGGGCCTTCTTCAGTCGGAGTATATTAACGAAGCTCCCATCTTGTTATGCTAACGTAGAGTCCAACCGTCCCCCCAGGACAACAGCAGAATCACCAAAAATGGAGTTATAGTAGGAACATGCCGAGGCTCCGACGAGCTTGAGCATGGCTCGACGCGGTGGATCATGGACAGTGGAGGATTCTATCAAATAGGTGTGAAGAAAACGGAAACTGCTTCCCTTAAGCTTCCCGAATGGGTCACACATGAACCCTTGAAACGGATAAACCCATATGTAATAAGGTTTTAATGAAATGGAGGCGGGAGCGGGAATCGAACCTCTACCCCTGAAACCCTTGATTCTAAAGGATCTTCAGTTTCGAGATTCGGTGTTTGTGTCCCACCAATGTATCCCATTTCCAGCCCTTCTGTCAAGCCATCAACCATTGAGGGGCAATCTTCGCTTTCCAGCGCTGATGGGTAGTAAGCTCTTGCAGTAGAATCATAGAAAACAAGGCCGTTTTCTTTAGCTCTCCTCAAAGTGTTGCGTTGCTCG